>NZ_JAFCVO010000001.1:0-1049211 GCF_049897085.1 Pseudomonas sp. PSPC3-2 | reverse complement strand
TTCAAACATCTTTGGGTTTTTAAGAAACCCTAAACTTGGCTCAGCAATCGTTGGTTACATCTTTGATTTCTCGCGGAGTAACTTGTGATGCTGATAATCTTGTTGACTATCAGTCTGACTCCACAAGCACCCACACGAATTGCTTGATTCAGTTGTTAAAGAGCGGTTGGTTAAGATCTTTCGTCTCAACCGAGGCGCGCATTCTACAGCAGCCTCATTTGCTGTCAAGTGATTATTTTCAGAAGTTTTCAAAGTTTCCTTTGTAACTTCAACCACTTGCGCTTCCGATCTCTCGTTAGCGGGAGGCGAATTCTACAGCGTTACACGCTGCTGTCAACACCTCTTTTTCTCCGCTTTCGACCGAGAAGATCGAAACGTTAATAGAGCCAAACAAAACTGCTCTACCAACTCCCTCCAGGCTTCGATGAACTGAAGAAAGCCGCTGTCGAATCTCGCATAACTCTTTGTTTACCAAGGAGTTTTCCGTTTCGACTGCGCCGGAAGTGGGGCGAATTATAGACGTACAGGATTTGCCGTCAACCCTTAATTTGGTTTTTCTATCAAACAGCCGAAAATCTCAAAATCCCCTCTATATAGAGGGCCGTCGATTGATAATTGAGCAATATATTGCTCAATATTGCACAGTTAAGCATCATAGGGCTTCTGCTACTCAAATATGACCTCGGACGAACACCCCCAATGACCACCTCCCCCCGCAGCCTGACCTCGGCACTGTTTCCCGTCGGCCTGCTGTTGATCGCCATGGCTTCCATCCAGTCCGGCGCCTCGCTAGCCAAGAGTATGTTCCCTATTGTCGGCGCCCAAGGCACCACCACGCTGCGCCTGATTTTCGCCAGCGTCATCATGTTGCTTATATTGCGCCCGTGGCGCGCCACGCTGACGACCAAATCCCTGCGCACCGTGATCGTCTACGGAATGGCCCTGGGCGGCATGAACTTCCTCTTCTATATGTCGCTGCGCACAGTTCCCCTTGGTATTGCGGTAGCCCTGGAATTCACCGGGCCGCTCGCCGTCGCCCTCTACGCATCGCGCCGGGCGGTGGACTTTCTGTGGATTGCCCTCGCAGTCGTCGGTCTCCTACTGTTAATTCCCATGGGAGAAGCCAGCACTAGCATTGACGTAGTCGGGGCGGCTTATGCATTAGGCGCAGGTGTTTGCTGGGCGCTCTACATTCTGTTCGGCCAAAAGGCGGGGAATGATAACGGCGTACAAACGGCCGCCCTGGGCGTCATGATCGCTGCCTTGTTCGTCGCCCCCATCGGCATCGTCCATGCGGGTGTGGCGCTGCTGACGCCCTCGCTGATTCCGGTCGCCATCGGCGTCGCCATCCTGTCCACCGCGCTGCCCTACACCCTGGAGATGGTCGCGCTGACTCGCCTACCCGCCCGTACTTTTGGCACGTTGATGAGCATCGAACCCGCATTCGGCGCGCTCTCGGGCCTGTTCTTCCTGCAGGAGCATTTGTCGCTTGCACAGTGGATGGCCATCGCCTGCATTATCCTGGCCTCCGTTGGCGCCACATTGACCATGCGAAACGAGGCTAAACCTCTGGTACCAGCCGATTAATCATCTTTGACGGTAGCTCTGGTATTTGCCGCTCATTTAGGCCATGTTTAGGCCGCAAACAGATGTCATTCATGGAGAGTTTCGACAAGGACAGCGCGAACGCTACAATCGAGAGCGAGTAAAGCTGGCTTCATGCATTTTTTCGAAGCCGCTATTAAGGATGGGAATGAAGCGAATTTTGATACTGTTAATGGTCGTGGCCATTGCTGGCTGTGCCGCGACCACCAAGACAGAAGTGAAACGGGGCAAAAAAGGGCTGCATATCAACTGTTCCGGCCTGTCCTCCTCCTGGGACCAGTGCTACACCAGTGCCGTCAATTCATGCGGTGCCAAGGGCTACCGGGTTATCGCCAAGTCCGGTGACAACTCCGAGGAGCCTGGGGACTATCCCTTCGGTATCAACCCTGCCGGCTACACCAGCCGGAGCATGATCGTCATCTGTAAATGACGGCCCGAGCAGTCCACTTCCGACTGCTCCGCACCGCCCACCTTGAACGCCTCGAACCGACGCAGCCCTTCGCGACGCTGCGGCTAACCGCCTGCGCGTAGATCGCAAGCGGCACCTGCCGAGCAGCGACCGATCAAATAGCCGCAGTCCGCACCTGCAACCACTCCAACGCGGCGCCACTGAGCAATGGGCTCAAACGCTGACGCACCTCTGCATGGTACGCATTGAACCACTGGCACTCCTCGGCCGTCAGCAACGACGGCTCCAGGCAACGGGTGTCGATCGGGCACAAGGTCAGGGTTTCAAACTTGAGGAACTCGCCAAACTCGGTCTTGCCTGCTTCGCGATTCAACACCAGGTTCTCGATACGCACGCCCCAACGCCCCGGGCGGTACGTACCCGGCTCAATGGAAGTGATCATGCCCGGCTGCATCGCAGTTTGCGGCGCAGTGGCCGCCTGGTAGGCGATCACCTGCGGACCTTCATGCACATTGAGGAAATAACCTACGCCGTGACCTGTGCCGTGCCCATAGTCGACACCTTCGGCCCAGATCGGCGCTCGCGCGATGGCATCCAGCAATGGCGACATAATGCCCTTGGGAAAGTGAGCACGGGACAGCGCAATCACCCCCTTGAGCACGCGGGTGCAATCACGTTTCTGCTCATCACTCGGCGAACCGATAGGCACCATCCGCGTGATATCGGTGGTACCACCCAAGTACTGGCCGCCCGAGTCGATCAACAGCAGGCCGTCACCTTCGATCAGCGCATGCTCTTCTTCGGTGGCGTGATAATGCGGCATCGCGCCATTGGCGTTGAACGCGGCAATGGTGTTGAAACTCAGCGACACATAACCGGGCCGGCGGGTACGTGCAGCCGTCAGGTGTTCGTCGATGGTCAGTTCGGTGATGCGTTCACGGCCCAGCGCACTCTCCAGCCAGGCGAAAAATTCGCACAGGGCCGCGCCATCCTGTTCCATGGCCTGGCGGATATGTTCCGCGTCGGCCAGGCTCTTGCGGGATTTGGCAAGCGTAGTCGGATTCATCCCTTCCAGCAGCTTGACGCTGGCATCCAGGTGTTCCAACAAGCCCGCGGTCACGCGTGCCGGATCAACCTGCACACTCGCGCCCGACGGCACCGCCCGTAGCGCACCGGCGACTTCGCTGTAATCGCGCAAGGTCACGCCATCCTGCTCAAGCACAGCGCGCAGCTCGGCATCGACTTTGCTCAGCGCCACAAACAAAGTGGCCTGTTGTGCACTGATCAGGGCGAAGGACACAAACACCGGGTTGAACGATACATCGGCACCGCGCAGGTTAAACAACCAGGCGATGTCATCCAGGGTCGCGATGAAATGCCAGTCGGCGCCCTTTTCTTTCAAACTGGCGCGCAGCGCCGCGAGTTTTTCCCCACGGCTGACGGTGGCCTGCGGTGGCAGATGCTGGTAGATAGGCTGATTCGGCAACGTCGGGCGATCTTTCCAGACTTCATTCAACAGGTCGATATCGGTACGCAGGCGTGCGCCGCGCTCTGCCAGCTTGCCGCCCAAAGTACGCGCCGAAGCCACGGCCATTACCGCACCATCAACCGCCACCACACCGCCATGCGGCGTCTGCTCGGCCAGCCATTCCAGCGGACCAGGTTGACCCGGCTGCAGTTTCACCAGTTCGATACCGCTGCCCTTGAGCTCCTTGGTCGCTTGTTCCCAGTAGCGGCTGTCGGCCCAGACACCGGCGAAATCCGCGCTGACGATCAGCGTCCCCACTGACCCGTGGAACCCCGACAACCATTGACGCCCCTGCCAGTAGCCCGGCAAGTATTCGGACAAGTGCGGGTCAGCCGACGGCACCAGCAAGGCGTGAATGCCCTCGCGGCGCATCAGTTCACGGGTATGCGCCAGGCGCTGGGGAACCGTTCCATGGGTCAAAAGCTGCGTACTCATTGTGTCTCCTGCTAACCACTAATAATTGTTATGGGTTACGAATGAGGAATCAAACCGCCCAGAACGCCGGCGCACTGGCAAGGGCGGCCTTGATCAATTGCACGGCCTGGTCGATGTCCTGTTCGGTGGTGAACCGCCCCAGGCTCAAGCGAACGGTACGACCGGCGCTGCGGGCGTCATGCCCGAGCGCCAGCAGCACGTGGGAAGGCGCATTGCTTGCCGAATTGCAGGCCGAGGTCGCGGAAAAAGCCATGCCCACGCTTAAGGCCGCAGCGTCGAACTCGCCTTCACCGAACGTGAGGCTGAGGGTGTGAGGAATGCGCTGGGTGGCGCTGCCATTGAGACGCACACCGGCAACCGTCGTCAGTTGATCCAGCAAACGCCGGCGCAAGGCCACGATCGCCGCCTGCTCCTCGCTGAAAGCCTGCGCCGCCAGGGCGAACGCCGCGCCCATGCCCGCGATCTGGTGAGTCGCCAGGGTGCCTGAGCGCAAGCCGCCCTCGTGGCCACCGCCGTGAATCTGCGCCATCACCTTCTGCTGCGCCCGCGGCCCGACATACAACGCGCCGATCCCCTTGGGGCCATACACCTTGTGTGCGGAAAACGACATCAAGTCCACCGGCCATTGCGCCAGGTCGATTGCCACCTTGCCCGCGCCCTGTGCCGCGTCCACATGCAACAACGCGCCGTGTTCACGCACCCGCGCGCCGATGGCGGGGATGTCGTTGAGCGTGCCCAACTCGTTGTTCACCAGCATCAGCGAGACCAGGAAGGTGTCTTCACGCAGTGCTTCACTCACCGCCTCGGCACTGATCAACCCATCGGCGTCCGGCACCAGGTAGGTCACGGCTACACCGGCTTCCTGCATCTGCCGCGCGGTGTCCAGCGTGGCCTTGTGCTCGATCTGGCTGGTGATGATATGCCCCCCCGCCACGCCCCGTGCTTGAGTTACACCCTTGATCGCGAGGTTGTTGGATTCAGTCGCGCCGGACGTCCAGACGATCTGCTCCGGCTCGGCACCGACCAACTCGGCCACCTGGCGACGCGCCCGCTCAACCGTTTGCCGGGCCGCTTGGCCGAATGCGTGGGAACTGGACGCAGGGTTACCGAAATTGGCATGGAAGCCCAGACACTCGACCATCACCTGGATGACTCGCTCATCCACCGGGGTGGTGGCGGCATAGTCGAAATACAACGGACGTTTATTCATAACCTTGGGGACTCGCAGAGCTGGTTCCCGAGAGCAACGTCTCAGGGGCATCGACCGGAACAGAGGTCGTCAGGTTTACCCGATCGAATGCCATTAAAAAAGGACCACTTGACGTAAATGTGCGTAGGAACGCTCCTGAAATTCAGCTTAACAGGCTGAAGTAGCGCCATGGCAAACAAAAAGCCCGAGGGTTCTTGAGAAACCTCGGGCTTTTTGGCACTGAGCAACGGCTCAACTGGGACGACCATGCAGGGTCACATTACGTTCGGCGTTCATTTCGCCCTGGCGATCAAAGCCGAAAGGCTTCTGTGCCTGGGTCAGGGCAGCCCGCTGCTGTTGATACTCGTCAAACGACAACCCGCGACGGCTCAACGCCTCCAGCGCCAGTTCCCGGGTTTCTTGTGCCGTGTAAGGGCGCAATTCAGGCGAAGGATGGGTCGCACAACCGGCAACGACAGAAGTGACAAGTAATACGCAAACAGCAAGAAATCGGTTCATGGCGGTGGCTCTGCGAAGGAGGTCTCAAGTCAATGAACACAGGCTACTCCCGACCTTGAACGGTGAAAAATCATCATCCGTGATAGTCGCTATCAACCGAGGTCGCACCCTCGATAGGGCAGCACGCATATTCCTATAAGATCTATAAATATAGAAATACGCTCATTTACGGAATAAACGTAACCCTCTATAAATGGCTGCACGCGAGCTCAACACTGTTCGCCACGCAACTGTTGTCCAGGCAACAGCCATTCAACAAAACACCAGGCAGACAACAGCAACGTTTTCAGCAGTGAGCCCGCAGCCCAAGCGATTCAAGGCCTGCAGCCGTTGGTACAGCTCTTGCTCAGACCGACTCACTTCTCCTGCGATGAACCACTGTTGAAAAAGGAACTGTTCATGACCCGTCCCCTGAATGTCGTTGCCCTCTCCGGCGGAACCTGGCGCCCGTCCCGTACCCTGGTGTTGACGCAGGCCGTGCTGGCCGAACTGGCAACTGTATTGCCGATCCAGACCACGCTTATCGAACTCGGCGATATCGCCCGGCCACTGGGCGGCGCACTGTCGCGCGATGAGTTGCCGGCCGAGGTCGAATCCCAACTGTTGGCCATCGAACAGGCCGACCTGCTTATCGTCGCCGCACCGGTCTATCGCGGTTCTTATCCAGGCCTGCTCAAACATCTGTTCGACCTGGTTGGCCTAAATTCGTTGATCGACACCCCGGTGCTGCTGGCCGCCACCGGCGGCAGTGAACGTCACGCGCTGGTACTCGATCACCAGTTACGCCCGCTGTTCAGCTTCTTCCAGGCCCTGACCCTGCCGATCGGCGTGTATGCCACCGAAGCCGATTTCACCGATTACCAAATCACCAGCGAAGCCTTGAAGGGCCGTATTCGCCTTGCGGCAGAACGCGCAGCACCTTTGTTCGCCGCGCACTCCCCCTCTCTGCTGAAAATCGCTTAAGGATTCGTCATGGATGTTTTCTGGTTTCTGCCCACTCATGGCGACGGTCATTACCTGGGCACCACCCAAGGTGCTCGCCCGGTCACCCTCAATTATCTGAAGCAAGTCGCCCAGGCTGCTGACAGCCTTGGTTACTACGGCGTGCTGATTCCTACCGGGCGCTCGTGCGAAGACTCCTGGGTGATCGCCTCGGCGCTGGTGCCGCTGACGGAGCGTTTGCGCTATCTGGTTGCAATTCGCCCAGGCATCATCTCGCCCACGGTGTCGGCGCGCATGGCGGCGACCTTGGATCGCCTGTCGAACGGCCGCCTGCTGATCAACGTCGTGACCGGCGGTGACCCCGACGAAAACCGAGGCGACGGCAGCTTCCTCGACCACAGCGAACGCTATGAAGTCTCCGACGAATTCCTCAGGATCTGGCGCCGCGTGTTGCAGGGCGAATCGGTGGACTTCGAAGGCAAACACCTGCGCGTACAGAATGCCAAAGCGCTTTACCCTCCGGTGCAGAAGCCTTATCCGCCACTGTACTTCGGCGGTTCTTCCGACGCTGCCCACGACCTCGCCGCCGAACAGGTGGATGTGTACCTGACCTGGGGCGAACCACCTGCCGCCGTCGCCGAAAAGCTCGCGGATGTGCGTGAACGTGCCGCGCGCCACGGGCGGACCGTGAAATTCGGTATCCGCCTGCATGTGATCGTGCGCGAGACCGAAGAAGACGCCTGGAAAGCCGCCGACAAACTGATCGAACACATCAGCGACGAGACCATCGCCGCCGCGCAAAAATCCTTCTCGCGCTTTGACTCCGAAGGCCAGCGCCGCATGGCCGCCTTGCACGATGGGCGCCGCGACAACCTGGAAATCGCCCCCAACCTCTGGGCCGGTGTCGGCCTGGTACGTGGCGGCGCCGGTACGGCGCTGGTGGGCAACCCGCAACAAGTGGCTGAGCGGATCAAGGAATACGCGGACTTGGGCATCGAGAGTTTCATCTTCTCCGGCTACCCGCACCTCGAAGAAGCCTATCGCTTCGCCGAGTTGGTGTTCCCGCTATTGCCGGAACCCTACGCCAGCCTGGCCGGACGCGGCATCACCAATCTGACGGGGCCGTTTGGCGAAATGATTGCCAACGATGTGCTGCCAGCCAAGGCCTGAGAACGCTGAGATCCGGCTTAGGTGGGAGCGCACAAGCCCGCTCCCACCTTTGATCTTCATTGCCCAATAGATAGCACACGGCATTAGAGCCCTATGAGGAATACCGCGTGACAGCCAAACCCCACAGCGTCCTGCCCTCACCTTTGCAGACCGCCAGACAGCTCGCCGCCGAATTCGCGCTCACCGCCGTCGAACGCGACGAGCGCGGTGGCACGCCAAAAACCGAACGGGATGCCCTGCGCCAAAGCGGTCTGCTGGCGCTGAGCATTCCCGCTCAA
This sequence comes from Pseudomonas sp. PSPC3-2, assembly GCF_049897085.1. Taxonomy (NCBI): domain Bacteria; kingdom Pseudomonadati; phylum Pseudomonadota; class Gammaproteobacteria; order Pseudomonadales; family Pseudomonadaceae; genus Pseudomonas; species Pseudomonas sp. PSPC3-2. Next base: position 1,041,136 of record NZ_JAFCVO010000001.1, on the reverse strand, counting down.
TACGGCGGCCTCGGTGGGCGCTGGAGCGACACCTTGAGCATCGTGCGTGAATTCGCCAAGGTCGACAGCTCCATCGCCCACGTTTTCGGTTTTCATCACCTGATGCTCGCCACGGTCCGTCTGTTTTCGCGCCCGGACCAATGGCAACCCTGGTTCGAACAGACCGCGCGCAAAAACTGGTTCTGGGGCAACGCTCTCAACCCGCTGGACACGCGCACGCTGGTCAAGGATTTTGGCGGCTGGCGTGAGTTCTCCGGCAAGAAGAGTTTCTGCTCCGGCGCCAGCGATTCGGAAATGCTGATCGCCTCGGCGGTGGATGAGAGCGCCGGCGGCAAGTTGCTGATCGCCGCCATCCCCAGTGGACGCAGCGGCATCACTTTGCACAACGACTGGAACAATATCGGTCAGCGCCAGACCGACAGCGGCAGCGCCAGTTTCGAACGGGTACGTGTCGAGGAATCGGAGTTGCTGCTCGACCCGGGTCCACTGAGCACACCCTTCGCCGGCCTACGCCCACTGATCGCACAGTTGACCTTCACGCACATGTTCCTCGGCATTGCCGAAGGTGCCTTTGACGAAGCGCGCAACTACACCCTCACCGAAACCCGCGCGTGGCACAAATCCACCGCCGAGGATGTGCGCCAGGACCCCTACGTACTGCACCACTACGGCGAATTCTGGGTGGCCTTGCAAGGTGTGCGCCTACTGGTGGAACGCGCCGCCACGCTGCTTGATCAAGCCTGGGCCAAGGGGCCGAACCTCAGCGAAAACGAACGCGGCCAACTGGCCATCGCCATCGCCACCGCCAAGGTCGCCGCCAGCCGCCAGGGTCTGGAGTTGTGCAGCCGTCTATTTGAAGTCACTGGCGCGCGCTCCACCCATGCGTCACTGCGCCTGGACCGCCATTGGCGCAACCTGCGCACGCAAAGCCTGCACGATCCGGTGGACTACAAACTCCACGAACTGGGGGACTGGGCGTTGAACCAGTCCCTGCCGACTCCCACGTTCTATTCATAAAGAGGTGCCCATGCAGCTTTTAACCTTACCGCCCTCGCCCGCCCTCGCCACCTCGATCCGCGCCACGGCCCAGGTCTTCGAAGACCCGAAATCCCAGGCGCTGCTCGACCATATCCAGCAAGTGGCGCCCAGCGAAGCCAGCGTGTTGATCATCGGCGAAACCGGGACCGGTAAAGAGCTGGTGGCGCGCCACATTCATAACCTCAGCGCACGGCGTAACCGGCCCTTTGTGGCGGTGAACTGCGGCGCGTTTTCCGAATCCCTGGTGGAGGCCGAACTGTTCGGCCATGAAAAAGGCGCCTTCACCGGCGCCCTCAGCGCCAAGGCCGGCTGGTTCGAAGAGGCCGACGGCGGCACCTTGTTCCTTGATGAGATCGGCGATTTGCCGATGGCGATCCAAGTCAAATTGTTGCGCGTGCTGCAAGAGCGGGAAGTGGTGCGCCTGGGCTCGCGCAAGAGCATTCCCATCGATGTGCGCGTGCTGGCGGCGACCAACGTGCAGCTGGAAAAAGCCATCAACGCCGGGCATTTCCGCGAAGACCTCTACTACCGCCTCGACGTGGTCAGCCTGGAGCTCAGCCCGTTGCGCGAGCGTCCCGGCGACATCCTGCCGCTGACCCGACACTTCATCCAAGCCTACAGCCAGCGCCTGGGCTACGGCCCGATCACCCTCAGCCGCGAGGCCGAACACAAGCTAAAAAGCTACAGCTGGCCGGGCAATATCCGTGAGCTGGAAAACGTGATTCACCACACCTTGCTGATCTGCCGTAATGGCCTGATCGAACGCGACGATTTGCGCCTGTCGAACCTGCGCATAGAGCGTCAGGACGACAGCCAGCACAGCACCGATAACAGTGCCGAAGCCTTGCTTGAACGGGCCTTTCAAAAGCTGTTCGAGGAACAGGCCGGCGCCCTGCATGAAAAAGTCGAGGACGCATTGCTGCGTGCCGCCTACCGCTTCAGCCACTACAACCAGGTCCACACCGCCAACCTGCTGGGCCTGAGCCGCAACGTCACGCGCACGCGCCTGATCAAGATCGGCGAGCTGGCGGTGAACAAGCGCCGTCCGGGGGAAAACGTACAGGGTGAGCGTATGCTGCACCTATCCATTTAGACGGCAGTGCAACGCATTGTCATGGCTGCGCTCGAAACTGCGCAGCACCTGGAACGAACCGAAGGTCACGGCCGTGGCCTGGTGGGCGCGTATCAGTGCCCAGAAATCTTCCTCGCCGTGCTCAAAACGCTGGAAGGCCGCCTCGCCGTCCTCGCGCGAGCGCCATTGCAGGTAATTGAGTACCCGCCGCCCGTCATCGCTGACCTGCACACTCGCGTTGAGAAAGCCGCCGTGCCCCTGCGCCAGGCGCTCACTCTGGGTGGATAACGCCGCGACCAGGGCGAGCTGTTGTTGGGGCTCGACCTGAAACTCGATCAATTGAGTGAAACTGAGATTCTTCTCTGATACCTGCATGAACACTCCCCTTTCTACGTAGGCAGAATCTTGCGATTCGATGCCACGCAGGGTAAAACCTCTAGTTAAGTCAAGGTCAAGCGTCTATCTGGAGTTTTTCATGGTTACCAAGGAGCTCACTGTCGGCCAACTGTCGGCCCGCAGCGGCGTGGCGGTCACGGCGCTGCATTTTTACGAAACCAAGGGGCTGATTAAAAGCAATCGCAATGCCGGCAATCAACGGCGCTACCCCCGCGACGTCCTGCGCCGGGTGGTGGTGATCAAAATCGCCCAGCGCCTGGGAATTCCGCTGGCGACGATTGGTGAAGCATTGCAGACCTTGCCGGATGGACGCACGCCTACCGCTAAAGATTGGCAGCGTTTGTCGGCATCGTGGCGGCAGGATTTGGACGAGCGCATCAACAAGCTGATGCTCCTGCGGGACAAGCTCAATGGCTGTATCGGTTGTGGGTGTTTGTCGCTGGAGGCATGCCCGTTGCGCAATCAGGATGATCAGCTTGGCGAGCGTGGGCCAGGGGCTCAATTGCTCGAACCCACCACGCGCCAATAGGCTCTGACCGACGCATAAACCCACCAGCCAATACCGACTGCAATGAAAGGCCACATGCTCACTTGATGCGTCGGTATCCGCGCAAGCAACAGCCTCGACCAAAGTCCGCCCCGCCAAGGTGCCACGTCCGACAGCGCGCGGAAAAAAGGGATACCGAACAAACGGGCGGTCATCCCCATCCCCCCGACCATCGTCCCGCCTGAATGTGAACCTGAAACATTTACTTTCATATATGGGTTAGGGATTTCTCATTCTCATCCGTCTTAACTTAGATACAGCCCGTCGCGTCAGCAAAAGCTACGACCGGCCTTTTTCGGGCCCTCATTGCCCCCTCCGATCAAGACCCCCATTCACATGTCGAAGAAGTCACGCTCAAAACTCTGGTTCCTCGTACACGGCTGGCTGGCATTACCCATCTGGTTCTTTGTACTGATTGTCTGTGTCACCGGCACCCTGGCGGTGGTCAGCCAGGAAATCGTCTGGCTGGCCAACCCGGAAATTCGCGCAAGCAAGCCGTCGGATGATGCCGAGCCGCTGAGCTATGACCAGGTGATCAGCGCCATCAAACGCGCCGAGCCCCAGGTCATCGTGCAATCCATCGTCCGCCCGGACGAGTCGCACTTCGCCCTGAGTGTCGACCTCAGCTACCCCGACGGGCGCTCGGTGGAGGTCTACGTCAACCCGTACACCGGGGCGATCCAGGGCATCAGCCCGGCGTTCGACTTCAAACAATTCACCCGCGCCCTGCATGGTTGGTGGCTGGTGCCGTTCAGCAATGGGTTCAGTTGGGGCTGGTACCTGGTCTCCGCGCTCGGCCTGCCGTTACTGGCGTCGTTGATCACCGGGCTGGTGGTGTACAAACGCTTCTGGAAGGGCTTTTTGCGCCCGACCCTGCGCGTCCGCCATGGCGCGCGAATCTTCTGGGGCGACTTCCACCGCCTGAGCGGTATCTGGTCGATCTGGTTTATCGCGGTCATTTCCATCACCGGCACCTGGTTCCTGATTCAAGCGATCCTGGGGGATAACCAGATTTCCATCTCCAGCGAACCCATCGTGCCGGTGATTGCCCGGGAGAACGTGCCAATGTCCGCCCCCGGCGTGCCGGCGCCGATGATTGCCCTGGACGACGCGATCGAAATCGCCAGCCAACGGATTCCGGGGCTGGAGACCAGTTTTGTGTTCCTGCCACTCAACGCCTACAGCCATCTGCAGATCGGCGGGCGAGGCTGGTACCCGTTGATGTACCAGACCGCACAGATCAACCCCTACACCGGCGAAGTGGCGGTTTCGCACCTGCTGTCCAACCGCTCGACACTCGAGTTCGTCACCGAGTCCATGCGCCCGCTGCACACCGGCGACTTTGGCGGGCTGTGGATCAAGCTGATCTGGGCATTCTTCGGCCTGGTACTGAGCATGATGGTCTTGAGCGGCCTGCTGATCTGGACCAAGCGCACAGCCCTGGCCACCCTCCACGCCTTCAAGCGCAGCCACAAGGCGCCACGCCAAGCGGCATCCATCCCGGCCATGCAGGCTGAAACTTCGGAGGGCAACCGATGAGCAAGCTCGCTGCTGCAACGCCTTCGCCGCTGCGGGCCGTTTGGCTGAAATGGCGGTTCCACATAAACGTCCTGCTGTTGCTGGTGCCCCTGGGTTTCATGCCCAAGTACTTTGCCGACGCCGCGCTGTTTCGCGGTGACAGCGGCATCGGCGAGCGGGTGGCCGGCGAGGTGCAGGTAGGCCCCTGGAGCCTGACCCTCGCCGAGTTCCGCAACGAAGGCCCGCGCCCGGACCCGGCCGGCCCGATGAAATTCTTCAACGCAGCCCTGTGCGCCGCCTGCGCCGACCAGGTCAAGGCGACCTACCTGCGTATCGGCAAACCCCGCAGCCTGCGCGCCGCCGGGGTGATCTTCTTCGGCACGCCATACCGCATGGGCGCGCTGCTGCCGGTGCCCGAACGCACGCCGGCCAACGCCGAACTGTGGGTCACCATGGAAGGCTGGGACGGCACGATGCACCAGGGTTCCATTTCGCTGAGCCAGGCCTCGCCTGCCACCATTGCCTGGCTGAACAAGCAAGGAGTCAAACCATGACGTTGATACGCCTGAACCGCGCCTGCATCGCGCTGTTGCTGTGCGCCGGTTTCTGTCCCACCGCCCTGGCCCACAACCCGATGTGCGAATGCAAGGAAATCCCCGGCGAACAGATCCAATGTACCGGCGGTTTTTCCGACGGCAGCGGCGCCCCCGGCGTGACCCTGGATGTGATCGGCTACGACGAAACCATCCTGGTGCCCGGAAAACTCGGCGCGGATTCGACGCTGACCTTCAAGAAGCCGTCCGCTGAGTTCTATGTGCTGTTCGATGCAGGCCCCGGTCACGTCGTTGAAATCGACCAAGCGGATATCCAGCCTCAATGAGCACGACACAGGTTGTACGCCCCGCCGGTGCCGGCCACGAAACCCTCTATGTGCTGCTGCTGTGCCTGATCATCCTGGCAGTGGCCGGTACGGTGGTGGCCCTGCACGGTGAAACCCAGACCGTGGTCGCCGTGCCCAGCCACCAGTTGGACGCTCGCCGCGACCTCAGCGCCGCCGAGCAAGGCATCTACGCCGACCTGCGCGTGACCCTCGACGAAATCCACCTGCTGCAGCAGGAACACAGCGCCCTGCCGACGCCCGCACGACTGGCCGAAGAAGGCTTTGCGCCGTTTGCCCAGGACGCCAGCTCGCTCAGCCGTGGCGATCATCGCTGGCAGTTGCTGGCGCCGTCGGCCTACCTGGGCGTGAGCCAGACGCCGGCCAGCAGCGGCTCGCTGCTGATGCGGGTGCAAGGCGCCGAGCCGGACATCTGGCTCAACCGCCGCCAGGGCCTTGCCGCCCCCTCCGACCTCACTGACCAGGCGCTGATCGCGGCCGGCTGGCAGCAGGTGGTCGCGCAATTCGATGCCGGCGTGACCCGCCAGCACCGTCACTGACCGAGAAGACCGAGTGCCCATGTCTATTTCATCGCCCCTTGTACGCCTGCTGCTGGTCAGCCTGATCAGCCTGCTGCTCGCCCCGCTGGCGAATGCCGAGACGGCAAAGCGCCTGCGGGTCGGCATCACCCTGCACCCTTATTACAGCTACGTCGCCAACATCGTCGGCGACAAGGCCGAGGTGGTGCCGCTGATTCCGGCCGGCTTCAACCCCCACGCCTACGAGCCACGCGCCGATGACATCAAGCGCATCGGCACCCTGGATGTGATCGTGCTCAACGGGGTCGGCCACGACGACTTCGCCGACCGCATGATCGCCACCAGCGAGCGCCCGGACATCCCGGTGATCGAAGCCAACGCCAACGTGCCGCTGCTGGCCGCCACCGGTAATGCCGCACGCGGCGCGGGAAAGGTGGTCAACCCGCACACCTTCCTGTCGATCAGTGCGTCGATTGCCCAGGTCAACAACATCGCCCGCGAGCTCGGCAAGCTCGACCCGGACAACGCCAAGGCCTACACCCAGAACGCACGCGCCTACGGCAAGCGCTTGCGCAAGATGCGCGCCGATGCCCTGGCCAAGTTGACCAGCGCGCCCAACCCGGACCTGCGCGTCGCCACGGTCCACGCGGCCTATGACTACCTGCTGCGCGAGTTCGGCCTGGAAGTCACCGCCGTGGTCGAGCCGGCCCATGGCATCGAACCCAGCCCGAGCCAGTTGAAGAAAACCATCGATGAATTGCGCGCCCTGGATGTGAAAGTGATCTTCTCGGAGATGGATTTCCCATCCACCTACGTCGAGACCATCCAGCGTGAATCCGGGGTCAAGCTCTACCCGCTGTCGCATATTTCCTACGGTGAATACAGCGCTGAAAAGTACCAAGTGGAAATGACCGGCAACCTCAACACCGTGGTGCGGGCAATTCAGGAGTCGGGGGTATGACGGCCGCGCAACGCTTGAGCGTGGTCAGCATCGGCCCGACGATTGAGTTCGACACGGTGGCGCTGACCCTGGGCCGCACCGTGATCCTCGATGGCGTGAGCTTCCAGGTGCAGCCGGGCAGTATCCACGCGCTGGTGGGCCCGAATGGCGGCGGGAAAAGCTCGCTGATCAAAACGCTGCTGGGGCAAACGCCGCACCAGGGGCAACTGCGCCTGGTGTGGCCGAGCACGCCCGGCACCATCGGTTATGTGCCCCAGGCGCTGGAGTTTGACCGGGGCCTGCCGATGACCGTGGATGACTTCATGGCGGCCATGTGTCAGCGGCGCCCGGCGTTTCTCGGGCTGTCCAGGCATTACGCCGGCGCCATCGGCGAGGCCCTGGAACGGGTCGGCCTGCAGGACAAACGCAAGCGCCGCATGGGCGCGTTGTCGGGCGGTGAACGCCAGCGCGTGCTGCTCGCCCAGGGGCTGATCCCGGCCCCGCAATTGCTGGTGCTGGATGAGCCGATGTCGGCCCTCGATGAAGCCGGTATCCAGGTGTTCGAACGGCTGCTCAATGACTGGCGCCGCGCCGGGATCACCGTGCTGTGGATCGAGCATGACCTGGAAGCCGTGGGCCGCCTGGCCGACCGCGTCACCGGGCTGAACCGCCGCGTGCTGTTCGACGCCACGCCCAAGGAGGCGCTGACCCCGGACCGCCTGCTGAGCCTGTTCTCCACCCACCCGCGGAGCCCGGCGCCATGAGTTATGAAGCGTTTCGCTTGATGGTCCAGGGCTGGGCCTCTTCCGGTTACCTGCCGGAGGCGCTGGCCTATGGTTTTGTGGTCAACGCCCTGCTCGCCGGCCTGCTGATCGGCCCGGTGCTCGGCGGCCTGGGGACGCTGGTGGTGGTCAAGCGCTTTGCGTTTTTCTCCGAAGCGGTCGGCCATGCCGCACTGACCGGCGTGGCCGTGGGCATTTTGCTCGGCGAACCCTACACCGGGCCCTATGGCGCGCTGTTCGGCTACTGCCTGCTGTTCGGCATCCTGCTCAATTACCTGCGCAACCGCACCGGCCTGGCGCCGGACACCTTGATCGGCGTGTTCCTTTCGGTGTCCCTGGCGCTGGGCGCGAGCCTGCTGTTGATTCTGGCGGGCAAGATCAACGTACACATCCTGGAAAACGTGCTGTTCGGCTCGGTGTTGACGGTCAATGGCAACGACCTGCTGGTGCTGGCGATTGTCGGCGCCCTGGTGATGGCCCTCGCCCTGCCGCTGTACAACCGCATCATGCTCGCCAGCTTCAACCCGCAATTGGCGGCGGTGCGCGGGGTGGCGGTGAAGACCCTGGATTACCTGTTCGTGATCCTGGTGACGTTGATCACCGTTGCGGCGGTCAAGGTCATCGGCGCGATCCTGGTGGGCGCGCTGTTGGTGATTCCGGCAGCGGCGGCACGCCTGCTGAGCCAGTCGCTCAAGGGCTTCTTCTGGATCTCCGTAGGGATCGCCAGCGTCAGCACGTTGTGCGGCATCCTGCTGCCGATCATCTTCGACCTGCCCATCCCCTCCGGCGCCGCAATCATCCTGGTCGCCGGTATCGCCTTCGCCCTCGCCGCCATCGCGCGCGGCACCGTGCCCAGCCTCAAAGGAAATCTTGGATAATGCGCACCGTCTTTCGCCCACTGGCCCTGGCCCTCGCTTGCTTGATCAGCACCTCGGCGCTGGCCGTCGACGGGTTTGATCCCAAGGACTTCAAAGTCAACCTGGGGCTGGGCCATGCGGCCCTGACCAAAGCGAAAAAACCGCTGAAGGTCCTGGCCTCGTTGCCCATCACCCATGGGCTGGCAGACCTGCTGCTTAAAGGTAGCGATGTGCAGCTCGAACGCGCCGCACCGGCCAACCTGCCCGGTTCGCGGCAGGTGTCCTACTTCACCGGCCGTGGCGCCCCGGCGCTGAGCAAGTTGGCGTTGGACGCCGATGCCGTCATCGGCCTGCGCTCGCTGTGGGCCGATGACCCGCTATACCCGGTGGCGCGGCGCAGCAATATCCGCATCGTCGAAGTGGACGCCGCGCGCCCGGTGGACGGTGGCTTGCCGGGGATCGCCGTGCAACCGGGCGTCAGCGATGGCTTGAACAGCCAGCCGTGGCAATCGAGCAACAATATGGGGCGCATGGCCGATGTGATGGCCGCCGACCTGAGCCGCCTGGCACCGGGCGCGAAGGCACACATCGACGCCAACCTGGCGGCCCTCAAGCAGCGCCTGCTCAAGCTCAACGCCGACAGCGAAGCGCGGCTGGCCCAGGCGGATAACCTGAGCGTGGTCAGCTTGAGCGATCACTTTGCATATCTGCTCAGCAGCTTGAACCTGGAAGTGCTCGACACCGACACACGCCCAGATGCCGATTGGACGCCCGAGGCCTTACAGCAATTGAGCACCCGATTGAAGGACAACGAGGTGGCCGTGGTGCTGCACCATCGCCCGCCGAGCGCGGCGGTGAAAACCGCAGTGACGGCCGGCGGCGCGCAACTGCTGGTGTTGAACATCGACGGCGCCGACCCGGTGACGGCGCTGGAAACCAATGTGGATCAACTGATCACAACCCTCACGCGCTGATATCGGTTTGTGGCGAGGGAGCTTGCTCCCGCTGGGCTGCGAGCAGCCCCAGTAGAGTCAGCGTGTTTTTCCAGATGCAACTCCATGGCAGGTTTTAGGGCCGCTTCGCGACCCAGCGGGAGCAAGCTCCCTCGCCACAGGGTTAAACCACGTCTACCCCTACGTGGATGGCATCATGCCGCCAGAACTCCAGGTCGCAGTCGATCAAGCGCTGATGCTGGTCATAGTTGACCCGGGCGATGCGCAAACCCGGGCTGCCCACCGACACGCGCAACGCGGCGGCGGCTTCCACCGGCAGTGAGGTCGGCACAATCTCGAAACGTACCCGCCCGTAGTGCAAGTCGTACTTGCGGGCGTACAGCTCGGTCATCGACTGGTTCAGGTCGCAGGCCAGAATCCCCGGAAAATACTGCGGGTTCAGGTAGTGCTCCACATACAACACCAGACGCCCATCGATCCTGCGCCGGCGGCAAATCTGGATCACGCTGGACAGCGCCGGCAATTGCAGCCACGCGCACACCGCCGCCGACGCCGGTTGCAGCCGTGCGCTGATCACCTCGGTCGACGCCACGCGACCCTGGTCACTGACCATTGCGTGAAAGTGGCTGCGCTGCATCAGGTTGTAGGCCAGGCGCGGCGGTGAGACAAACCAGCCACGGCGCTCCTCGCGATAGATTTGCCCTTGGGCCTCCAGTTGTAACAAGGCTTCCCGCACCGTAATCCGGGTGGTACCAAACAACTCGCTGAGCTTGCGCTCGGCGGGCAGTTTGCTGGATGGCGGCAACAGGCCGTGATCGATCTGCTCTTGCAGCGCCAGGCCGATGGATGTCACCGCCTTGATTGCCTCATCACGCATCAACGTTACCTACCTGGACTAGACCAGCACCGTTCAGGTGCATAAATCGCTCGACATTTGGGCTTGTGCTTCTGCGTGCCAGCCTAGGCATTGCAGATGACCGACAGATGACAGCCCCTGTCGAGCCTTGCGACGAACCCTGCAATCCATCGGCCAAGTCCAAGGCCTGCGGGCGCTTTGGCATGGTCTACGCTAAACCTGCGCTGAGCGACATCGGCGCGCTAAAAACGACATCGACACGAAACTGTCATCCATCCCGCCTAGATTGGCTCAGGTATTGCTGACCTAGACCAACACCACCGCTAACGTTCGTATAAAACGCCGCGTTGAAAACGCCCAAAGGAGCTTCGGATGAAACAGCTTTTCCTGGCATCACTGTTAGGCTCGACCATTGCCATGTGCACCGCCGCCATGGCCGCTGATACCGATCTAAAAACGCTCGAAGCCGCCGCGAAAGCGGAAGGCGCCGTCAACAGCGTCGGCATGCCCGATGACTGGGCCAACTGGAAAGGCACCTGGGACGACCTGGCCAAGACCTACGGCCTCAAGCACATCGATACCGACATGAGCTCGGCCCAGGAAATCGCCAAGTTCGCCGCCGAGAAAGACAACGCCAGTGCCGATATCGGCGACGTCGGCGCCGCCTTCGGCCCGATCGCGGTGAAACAGGGCGTGGTTCAGCCTTACAAGCCAAGCACCTGGGCCCAGGTCCCGGATTGGGCGAAAGATAAAGACGGCAACTGGGCGCTGGCCTACACCGGCACCATCGCCTTTATCGTCAACAAAAAACTGCTGCACGGCTCGGACGTGCCAACCAGTTGGGCTGACTTGAAGACCGGCAAATACAAGGTCTCCATCGGTGACGTGAGCACCGCCGCCCAAGCCGCCAACGGTGTCTTGGCCGCCGCCATCGCCAACAAGGGCGACGAGAAAAACCTGCAACCCGCCCTGCTGATGTTCGCCGACATCGCCAAGCAAGGTCGCCTGTCCCTCGCCAACCCAACCATCGCCACCATGGAAAAAGGCGAAGTGGAAGTCGGCGTGGTCTGGGATTTCAACGGCCTGAGCTACAAAGCCAAGATGGCCAACCCGGATGACTACGTGGTGCTGATCCCATCGGACGGTTCGGTGATTTCCGGCTACACCACCATCATCAACAAATACGCCAAGCACCCGAACGCCGCCAAACTGGCCCGCGAATACATCTTCAGCGACGCCGGCCAGATCAACCTGGCCAAGGGCAATGCACGGCCGATTCGCGCCGAACACCTGACGCTGCCAAAGGAAGTACAGGACAAGCTGCTGCCGAACGAGCAATACAAGCGCGTCACCCCGATCAAGGATGCCGATGCTTGGGAGAAGAGTTCCAAGGCACTGCCGCAGAAGTGGCAGGAAGAAGTCATCATCAATATGCAGTAATGCCTGAGCTGTAGATGCGGTCAGTGTGGGAGCAGGCTTGCCTGCTCCCACATGTGTTCCGGTTCCAACCGCAAACCCGATCCAAACCCATCTGTTGCGGAGCGTCTCCCCCTATGAAGCACAACGTCATCCTTGTGGTGCTCGACGGACTGAACTTCGAGGTTGCCCGTCACGCCATGGGGCATCTGCAAGCCTACGTCGGCGCAGGACGCGCAGCACTGTACAAACTCGAATGTGAACTGCCGTCACTCTCCCGGCCGCTCTACGAATGCATCTTCACCGGCGTGCCGCCGATCGACAGCGGCATCGTCCACAACCATGTCTCGCGCCTGTCCAACCAGCGCAGCCTGTTCCATTACGCCCGCGACGCCGGTCTCACCACGGCGGCGGCGGCCTATCACTGGGTCAGCGAGTTGTATAACCGCACACCCTTTATCGCCGCCCGCGACCGTCATACCGACGACAAGACGCTGGCGATCCAGCACGGGCACTTCTACTGGCAGGACCACTACCCGGATTCGCACCTGTTCGCCGACGCCGAAAGCCTGCGCTGCAGACACGCACCGAACCTGCTGGTGGTCCACCCGATGAACATCGACGACGCCGGCCACAAGCACGGCCTCGACAGCGCGCAATACCGCAACAGCGCACGCTCGGCCGACATCCTCCTCGCCGACTACCTGCAAGGTTGGCTCGACGCCGGCTATCAAGTGCTGGTGACCGCCGACCACGGCATGAACAATGACCGCTCCCACAACGGCCTGCTGCCGGAAGAACGCGAGGTGCCGCTGTTCGTGCTGGGTTCGGCCTTCACCTTCGATGCCAACGCCACGCCCAAGCAAACCGAGCTGTGCGGCACCGTCTGCGCGTTGCTGGGCGTGCCCCACGACAAACCTGTCTGCCGGGAGCTGTTGAAGTGAGTGCCATGACCCGCAGCAAATGGCTCGCGATCCTGTGCCTGGTGCCCTTCGCGCTGTTCTTTATCGTGTTTGAAATTGCCCCGCTGGTGTGGGTGATGATCAACAGCCTGCAGTCGGAAGAGTTCGGCTGGGGCCTGGCCAACTTCAGCAAGATCTTCAGTTCGAAGTTCTACCTGCAGGCGATCCAGTACAGCCTGGAGATCAGCTTCTACTCCAGCGTGTTCGGCATCATCATTTCGGTGCTCGGCAGCTATTCGCTGCGCCGCGTGGATTCGCCGCTGCGCAACTTCGTCACCGCCTTCGCCAACATGACCAGCAACTTCGCCGGTGTGCCCCTGGCCTTTGCTTTCATCATCCTGCTCGGTTTCAACGGCAGCATCACCCTCATGCTCAAGCAAGCCGGGATCATTCAGGACTTCAACCTGTATTCCAAGACCGGCCTGATCATTCTCTACACCTACTTCCAGATCCCGCTGGGCGTGTTGCTGCTCTACCCTGCCTTCGATGCGGTGCGCGAAGACTGGCGCGAGTCCGCCGCCCTGCTGGGTGCCAACGGCTGGCAGTTCTGGCGCCACATCGGCCTGCCGGTGCTGACCCCGGCGCTGCTCGGCACCTTCGTGATCCTGCTGGCCAACGCCCTCGGCGCCTACGCCACGGTTTACGCGCTGACCACCGGCAACTTCAACGTATTGCCGATCCGGATCGCGGCGATGGTCTCCGGCGACATCTCCCTGGACCCGAACATGGCCAGCGCCCTGGCCGTTGTGCTGGTGGCGCTGATGACCGTGGTCACCGTGGTCCATCAACTGCTGCTCAAGAGGAGCTACCATGTCTCGCGCTGAAGCCGGCCCGGCCTCCCTCTACCACCGGGTCGTGGTGTACCTGTTGTTCGCGATCCTGGTGCTGCCGCTGATCGGCACCTTTGTCTACTCCATTGCCAGCAGTTGGTCGGCAACCATCCTGCCGGCCGGCTTCACCGTGAAATGGTACGTGCAGCTATGGAGTGACCCGCGCTTTCTGATGGCTTTCGGCCAATCCCTGTTGGTCTGCGTCGGCGCGTTGATTTTGTCGGTGGTGCTGATCCTGCCGCTGCTGTTCGTGGTGCATTACCACTTCCCCAAGCTCGACGCGCTGATGAACATTCTGATCCTGCTGCCCTTTGCGGTGCCGCCGGTGGTGTCGTCGGTGGGCCTGCTGCAACTCTATGGCTCCGGGCCGCTGGCGATGGTGGGGACGCCGTGGATTCTGATCGGCTGCTACTTCACCGTGGCGCTGCCGTTCATGTACCGCGCGATCACCAACAACCTGCAAGCCATCAACCTGCGCGACCTGATGGACGCCGCGCAACTGCTCGGCGCCAGCACCTGGCAGGCGGCGATCCTGGTGGTGCTGCCGAACCTGCGCAAGGGCCTGATGGTGGCGTTGCTGCTGTCGTTTTCGTTCCTGTTCGGTGAGTTCGTGTTCGCCAACATCCTCGTGGGCACCCGCTACGAAACCCTGCAGGTGTACCTGAACAACATGCGCAACAGCAGCGGCCACTTCACCAGTGCCGTGGTCATTTCCTATTTCTTCTTTGTGCTGGTGCTGACCTGGGCCGCCAACATCTTGAACAAGGACAAAAGCCAATGAGCTTCGTCAGCGTCCAACACCTGCAAAAAGGCTACGCCGGCACCCCGGTGTTCAGTGACATCAATTGCGAGATCGCCAAGGGCGAATTCGTCACCCTGCTCGGCCCGTCCGGCTGCGGCAAATCGACCTTGCTGCGCTGCATCGCCGGCCTGACCTCGGTGGACAGTGGCCAGATCCTCCTCGACGGCCAGGACATCGTGCCCCTGAGCCCGCAGAAACGACAGATCGGCATGGTGTTCCAGAGCTATGCGCTGTTCCCCAACATGACCGTGGAACAGAACGTCGCCTTCGGCCTGCGCATGCAAAAGGTCAACGCCGACGACAGCCACAAACGCGTGCAGGACGTGTTGCAACTGGTGGAACTCAAGGACCTGGCCGGGCGCTACCCGCACCAGATGTCCGGCGGCCAGTGCCAGCGCGTGGCCCTCGCCCGCTCCCTGGTCACCCGCCCGCGCCTGTTGCTGCTGGATGAACCGCTGTCGGCGCTGGATGCGCGCATTCGCAAGCACCTGCGCGAGCAGATCCGCCAGATCCAGCGCGAACTGGGCCTGACGACGATCTTCGTGACCCATGACCAGGAAGAAGCGCTGACCATGTCCGACCGGATCTTCCTGATGAACCAGGGCAAGATCGTCCAGAGCGGCGACGCCGAAACCCTCTACACCGCGCCGGTGGATGTGTTTGCCGCCGGGTTTATCGGCAACTACAACCTGCTCGACGCGGACAAGGCCAGCCAACTGCTGCAACGGCCGATCAGCGGGCGCATCGCGATTCGCCCGGAAGCCATCGAACTGAGCCGCAGCGGCGAACTCGACGCCCTGGTGCGCAGCCACAGCCTGCTGGGCAACGTGATTCGCTACCGCATCGAAGCGCGCGGCGTGGAATTGGTGGTGGACGTGCTCAACCGCTCGGCGGACGATCTGCACCCTGACGGCCAGCGCCTGGCACTTTCCATCGACCCAAGCGCACTGTGTGAAGTAGCCTGAGCGGCATTGCATTAATGAGAGAGCGTAACGGATGGCATTGGTAATTTTTGATTTGGACGACACCCTGATCCACGGCGACTGCGCCACCCTGTGGAGCGAGCAGATGGGCCGCCTGGCCTGGGTCGACCCCGAATCGTTCATGCGCAAGAACAACGAACTAATGGACGCCTACAGCCAGGGCAAGCTGGCCATGGAAGCGTTCATGGACTTCAGCCTGGAGCCGATGATCGGCCGCACGCCGGAGGAAATCGAGCATCTGGTGGAGCCCTGGGTGGAGGACGTCATCGAACCGCTGATCTACAGCGACGCCACCCGCACCATCGCCCGCCACCGCGCGAACGGCGACCGGGTTCTGGTGATTTCCGCGTCGGGCACCCACTTGGTCACACCGATAGCGGCGCGTATCGGTATCGATGAAGTATTGGGCATTGAACTGGATGTCAGCCACGGCGTGTACAGCGGCCGTACCGTCGGCGTCCTGACCTACCGCGAAGGCAAGATCACGCGCTTGCTCGAATGGCTGGAACAGGAAGGTGAAACCCTGGAAGGCGCGTACTTCTATTCAGATTCGCGCAATGATTTGCCGTTGCTGCTGAAGGTGGATCATCCGCAGGTGGTGAACCCCGACCCGGTATTGCGTGAGCACGCCGAACAGGCAGGCTGGCCGGTCCACCACTGGGTCTGACTCAACCGAGATCCAAATGTGGGAGGGGGCTTGCCCCCGATGGCGGTGGATCAGTGAAGAATTCTTCATCTGACACACCTCCATCGGGGGCAAGCCCCCTCCCACATTGACCTTATTCCAATTCGAGGTCAGGTCAGGCTGGCGTCGATCACCAACACCAATTTCCCGGAAATCTGGTTGGTCGCAAGCTCAGCAAACGCCGCCTCGGCATCCTTGATCGGGAAGGTCTTGGCCAGTTGCGGGCTCAAGCGGCCTTCGGCAAACAACGGCCAGACATGCTGGCTCAGATCACTGAACAGGTCGGCCTTGAACTGATCGTCGCGGCTGCGCAGGGTCGAGCCGAGCAGTTGCACACGCTTGCCCAGTACTTGCGCCAGGTCCAACTGCGCCTCGCGCCCGCCCATCAGGCCGATCAACACCCAACGACCGTCCAGGGCCAGCAGCTTGAGGTCCAGCGCCGCGTAGCTGGCGCCGACCGGGTCGAGGATGACATCGAACGGCCCGAAATCGCGCAGCCCTTCAATACCGTCCGTGCGCACCACACCGCCCTGGGCGCCGAGCGCTTGGCAGTAGGCGAGCCGCTCCGCCGAGCCGACACTGACCCAGCACGGGCTGCCAAAGGCCTTGCACAGTTGGATCGCCGCCGAGCCCACGCCACTGGCGCCGGCATGCAGCAACACCTTTTCACCGGGCCTGAGGCCCGCCAGTTGGAACAGATTCAACCACGCGGTGCTATATACCTCGGGCAAGGCCGCCGCTTCGGTCAACGACAGGCCTTCCGGCACCGGCAGCACATGGCGGGCGTCCACCACCACTTCCTCGGCCATGCCGCCCCCGGCCAGCAGCGCGCAGACGCGGTCGCCGACCTGCCAGGACGAGCCCGCGCCGACCTCGCTGATCACCCCGGAACACTCCAGGCCCAACACCTTGCTGACGCCCGGCGGTGGCGGATAAAGCCCCGCACGCTGCAGTAAATCGGCACGATTGAGCCCCGCAGCCGCCACACGAATGCGAACCTGACCTACATCGCATGTAGGACTTGGCTCATCCAACCACTCCACATGACCTTCAACGCCTTGCAATGCTTTCACAGTGCCTCCATAGTGAGTCTGGACTGAGCCCGTAGCTGTATCGCCGGGCTTTTTGCATTATGCGACCGGCCCATATGGAACCGGCGACTTCAAAGACGGCCTAATATGCGTTATCAATTGCCCCCGCGTCGAATCAGCATGAAGCATTTGTTCCCAAGCACCGCCCTAGCTCTTTTCATTGGTCTCGGCTTGTCGTCGATGTCGACCAATACGTTCGCAGCCAACAGCTGGGACAATCTTCAGCCTGATCGCGACGAGGTGATTGCGAGCCTTAACGTCGTCGAGTTGCTCAAGCGCCATCACTACAGCAAGCCGCCGCTGGACGACGCTCGCTCGGTGATCATCTATGACAGCTACCTCAAGCTGCTGGACCCGTCGCGCAGCTACTTCCTGGCCAGCGATATCGCTGAGTTCAACAAGTGGAAGACCCAGTTCGACGACTTCCTCAAGAGCGGCGACCTGCAGCCCGGCTTCACCATCTACAAGCGCTACCTGGACCGCGTCAAAGCGCGTCTGGACTTCGCCTTGGGTGAGTTGGACAAAGGTGTCGACAAGTTCGACTTCACCGAGAAGGAAAGCCTTCTGGTGGATCGCAAGGACGCCCCTTGGCTGACCAGCACCGCCGCCCTGGATGACCTGTGGCGCAAACGCGTCAAGGACGAAGTGCTGCGCCTGAAGATCGCCGGTAAAGAGCCGAAGGCCATTCAAGAGCTGTTGACCAAGCGCTACAAGAATCAGTTGGCACGTCTGGACCAGACCCGTGCCGAAGATATCTTCCAGGCCTACATCAACACTTTCGCGATGTCCTACGATCCGCACACCAATTATCTGTCGCCGGATAACGCGGAAAATTTCGATATCAATATGAGTCTGTCGCTGGAAGGCATCGGTGCCGTCCTGCAAAGCGACAACGACCAAGTGAAGATCGTGCGTCTGGTTCCGGCAGGCCCGGCGGACAAGACCAAGCAGGTTGCACCTGCCGACAAGATCATCGGCGTGGCCCAGGCCGACAAAGAGATGGTCGATGTGGTCGGCTGGCGCCTGGACGAAGTGGTCAAGCTGATCCGTGGGCCGAAAGGCAGCGTGGTGCGCCTGGAAGTGATTCCGCACACCAATGCACCGAACGACCAGACCAGCAAAATCGTGTCCATCACCCGTGAAGCGGTGAAGCTCGAAGACCAGGCCGTGCAGAAGAAAGTCCTCAACCTCAAGCAGGATGGCAAGGACTATAAGTTGGGCGTGATTGAAATCCCGGCCTTCTACCTGGACTTCAAGGCCTTCCGTGCTGGCGATCCGGACTACAAGAGCACCACGCGCGACGTTAAGAAAATCCTGACCGAGCTGCAGAAAGAAAAAGTCGACGGCGTGGTCATCGACCTGCGCAACAACGGCGGCGGCTCCCTGCAGGAGGCCACCGAGCTGACCAGTCTGTTTATCGACAAGGGTCCGACCGTGTTGGTACGCAACGCTGACGGCCGTGTCGACGTGCTCGAAGACGAGAACCCAGGTGCCTTCTACAAAGGCCCGATGGCATTGCTGGTCAACCGCCTTTCGGCCTCGGCTTCGGAGATTTTCGCCGGCGCCATGCAGGATTATCACCGCGCATTGATCGTCGGTGGCCAGACCTTCGGCAAAGGCACCGTGCAGACCATTCAGCCGCTGAACCATGGCGAACTGAAACTGACGCTGGCCAAGTTCTACCGGGTTTCCGGGCAGAGCACCCAGCATCAGGGCGTACTGCCGGACATCGACTTCCCGTCGATCATCGACACCAAGGAAATCGGCGAGAGCGCCCTGCCCGAAGCCATGCCGTGGGACACCATTCGTCCTGCGATCAAGCCGGCGTCGGACCCGTTCAAACCGTTCCTGGCGCAGTTGAAGGCTGACCACGACACCCGCTCCGCCAAGGATGCCGAGTTCGTGTTTATCCGCGACAAGCTGGCCCTGGCGAAGAAGTTGATGGAAGAAAAAACCGTCAGCCTCAACGAAATCGATCGCCGCAAGCAGCACACCGACATCGAGAATCAGCAGCTTGTACTGGAGAACGTCCGCCGCAAGGCCAAGGGCGAAGACCCACTCAAGGAACTGAAGAAAGAAGATGAAGACGCGCTGCCGACCGAGGAGGACAAAACCAAGCCGGAAGACGACGCCTACCTGGCCGAGACAGGCCGGATTCTGCTGGACTACCTGAAAGTGACAAAACAGGTGGCCAAGCAGTAAATGATGGCGATTTAATGTGACCTCTCTGCGGAGTGTCATCATATAGACATCATTCTGTCGTGAAATATAGGACCGCTGGCTCACCGCCTGCGGTCCTTTTTTTTCGATCGAGATCGAGATCGCCATGACCATGACCGAACAGCTGAATGCATTGGGCTCTATCCTGGCTCAAGGCAGTTTGCACAGCCTGTTCCAACCGATCATCAGCCTGTCCGAACGGCGCATCCTCGGCTACGAGGCCCTGAGCCGTGGCCCGTCCAACAGCCCACTGCACTCCCCCGTCGCCTTGTTTGCCGTGGCCAGGCATGCCGGGCGCCTCAGCGAACTGGAAATAGCCTGTCGCGAAAGCGCGTGTCGGCGGTTCAGCGCGCAGAAGTTGCCGGGCAAGCTGTTTCTCAACATCTCGCCGGAATCCCTGATGGAAACCGCGCACCAACCCGGCCGCACCCTGCAACTGCTGCGGGACTTCGGCATCCCACCGAGCCAGGTGGTGATCGAACTCACCGAGCAGACGCCCACCGACGATTTCGACCTGCTGCAAACCGCCCTGCATCACTACCGCGACATGGGTTTCGCCATCGCGCTCGACGACTTGGGCGCGGGGTATTCCAGCCTGCGCTTGTGGTCGGAACTGCGTCCGGACTACGTGAAGATCGATCGGCACTTTATCGACGGCATCCACCAGGACGCGCTCAAGCGCGAATTTGTCGGTTCTATCCTGCAGATCGCTCGGGCGTCGCGCGCCCAGGTGATTGCCGAAGGCATCGAGCTACCGGAAGAGTTGGCGGTGTTGACCGAGATGGGCGTCGATCTGGTCCAGGGTTACTTGCTCTGTCGTCCCCAAGAACACCCGTCGCAGGAAGCGCGCCTGATGCTACCCAAACCCGACAACGCCAACATTGCCCTCAGCGAAGAAGGCAGTGACCTCAGTGCCCTGCTCAACGAGCAGCCGGCAGTGGATCAGGACACCGCCACCGCCCTGGTGCTGGAGTCCTTCCGCCGCCAGGCCAACCTCAACTCCCTGGCAGTGCTGGATAGACACGGCCGGCCGGTCGGCATTGTGCATCGCCATTCGTTGTCCGACGCCCTGCTCAAGCCGTTCGCCACCGACCTGTTTGCGCGCAAGCCGATCAGCCGCTTGATGAGCGATGATTTTCTCGCGGTGGAGTTGAGCCAGTCCCTGCAATAGGTCAGCCGGCTGCTGACCAGTCGCGCCCGGCAACGCATCGAAGAAGACTTCATCATCACGCTGAACGGCGATTACCTCGGCCTGGGCCGGGTGATCGATGTGCTCAAGCTGATCACCGAGCTGAAGATCCAGCAGGCGCGCTACGCCAACCCGCTGACCCTGCTACCCGGCAACGTGCCGATCCAGCAATGCCTGACGCGGCTGTTGCAACAGCAACGCGAGTCGGTGATTTGCTACGTGGATATCGACAGCTTCAAGCCCTTCAATGACATCTATGGCTACGGGCGTGGCGACGAAGTGTTGCTGTGCCTGGCGCAATGCCTGAACGACCGGGTCGACCCCAGCCGCGACTTTGTCGGGCATATCGGCGGCGATGATTTTTTGCTGGTGCTCGGGCCGCAGGATTGGCGCAAACGGCTCAATCAACTGCTGGATGATTTCCACACCCAATGCCGACGCTTCTACCGCGCAGAACATCTGGACGCCGGCTGTTTTGTGGCCTCGAACCGCCAGGGTGTGCGCCAGGAATACGCACTGCTGTCGCTGTCCATCGGCGTGGTGCATTTGTATCCACAGGCCTGTGGACAACTCGATGCCAGCCAGTTGGCGGAGCTGGCATCCCAGGCCAAACACCATGCAAAGAATGTGGCCGGTTACAGCATCCATGTAATCGACAGCCTGGACATGCTGCCCCTGCCGGTTTAAGCCTCGGCGGATTCCGGATACTCGTACTCGAACACGCGCACCACTTCCGAAGCGTGCCAGGACGCGGCGGCCACGCCATCGGAAGGCCCGCAAAAGCGCCCCAGGCGCTCCACGCATTCAAAGAAACCGGTACGCGGCAGGCGGCTGGCGCCTTGGCTGATCACCAGGGAACTGCGCAATGGCTGCTCGGCTTTGGCGTCCAGCGCCGCCAGGTGTTCCAGGGCCGCAGTGAGTGTCTGCATCGCCGGCGTGGGAAATTGCAGGCGTTCCAACAGCGCACGGTAGGTCAGTAAGTGGCGCTGGCGGCGCGCCTGGTCCAGTTCGTTGAGTAACCCATCCCAGTGTTGACGGCTGATACGTAGGCTCAAGATTCATCCCTCCAACCTGCCACGCCCAATTCCCAGGCCAGGCTGCGACGGATCGCGGCATCCGGCTGGCGTTCACCCCTTTCGATCAATCCGAGGTACGAGGGGCTGATCCCCACGGTGCGGGCTAGGGTTTCGATGGCCAAGCCCTTGGCTTCGCGCAAGCCGCGCAGGTCTGCGAGCGGGTGCAGGTCCTGAGGAGGTGCGGCTTGGGCAGTAGAAGAAGGTACTGGCACGGGTTGCTGCTGACCGGCGGCTTTTAGCAGCGCCTGGTACTGATCCCATGGCAACACCGCGTACTCGGGCTCGCCATTCCGTGAAATTATCTGAATATCCATAACAGCCCCGTAGGATAACAACACTTACTAAGTAAGCACTTTCTTAGGAGTGTAATCCTAACAGCCACAAAGGTCGCAGGGGGATATCCGTGTCATGAGGCTTTTTGCGGGTTTTCCTGGGCCAGCAGCGCGGGCGTCGCCGGCAGGCGCTCAACCACGGCGAGCTTTTCCGGACGCTGTGCCTCACGCCAGGCGCGAAAGGCGCTCAGTTCGGCGCTCAGGCTCTTCATGACCCAGGCCAGCACGGCGATGTCGTCGAGCATGCCGAATACCGGGATAAAGTCCGGTATCGCGTCGATCGGGCTGAGGAAATACATCAGTCCTGCCACGACCGACACCAGCGCCTTCGGGCTGATCGCCCGGTACTCGCCCCGCCAGTAGGCCAGGCATAGGGCCTGGAGCAACTTGAGGTCATCCTTGAGCTTGCCGAGGCGGTTGCCCTGGCTTGCGCCCTTGGCCGCCACGGCGAACAACAACGTCGGCAAGCGCCCGCGCCCCAGCAGGCGCGCGGCCATGGGCAGGAAACGGGCGAAATTGAAGGGTGGTTTCATTCGGCACTCCAGTTCCATGGGTCAGAGAAGGTTATCCACACAAATTGTGGATAACCTTGTGAACAGAGCCTGTTTTCATGGCTGAAAGCCACGGTTTACAAGGCTCGTAGTCAGATCGGGCGTTTTTTGCGCACATCAAAAAAACCCAAGAATTCATTGACTTGGCGCTTGCGTCCGGCTACCCGCACTCGAGTCTTTTATCAGACTGTTGCAAGTGGCGGTTGTTCGTTTGGATTTGCACAGGCTGAGTGTGGAAGCACCCTGCACAAACAACAACGCCCCGTCGAGACGGGGCGTTGGGTGTTCAGGCGCCGATTACTTCTTGGCGGCTGGTGCGTCAGGGGCTTCAGCCTTGGCTGGGTCCTTGATGGCCAGCAGTTCCAGGTCGAATACCAGCACGGAGTTGGCCGGGATCGCCGGGCTCGGGCTCTGGGCACCGTAGGCCAGGTCGGATGGGATGTACAACTCGACCTTTTCGCCGACGTGCATCAGTTGCAGGCCTTCGACCCAACCCGGAATCACGCCGCTGACCGGCAGGTCAATCGGGCTGCCGCGATCCACGGAGCTGTCAAAGGTAGTGCCGTTGGTGAGCTTGCCGGTGTAGTGCACAGTGACCACGTCGGTCGGCTTAGGCTGAGGGCCATCGGCTTTCTTGGTGATCTTGTACTGCAGGCCGGAAGCCGTGGTGACTACGCCGTCTTTCTTGGCGTTGTCTTCGAGGAATTTCTTGCCGGCGGATGCCGACTCTTCGCTCATTTTGGTCATGCGTTCTTCAGCACGCTTCTGCAGTGCGGCAAACGCTTCAACCAGTTCGTCGTCTTTCAGCTTCTGCTCTTTCTTACCGACGGCATCTTCAATGCCCTGGGCTACCGCTTTGGAGTCCAGATCGTCCATGCCTTCTTGGGCAAGGCTTTTGCCCATGTTCAGGCCGATACCGTAGGAAGCTTTCTGCGCCGGGGTTTTCAGCTCTACGCTGGTCTGCGAATCACAACCCGCAAGTACCAGGCTAACCAGGGCCACCGCCGCCGCCAACCGATGCTGTTTCATGCTATTTCCTTGTTCATGCGCCAAAAGGGCAATCGAATAAAGTCGCGAGCTTATCAGGCGGCCACGACCAATGGCTACCGGCATCTGAGCAGGAAACTTCTGATAAGTTCACGTGTTTAAAAGCATTTTCATTCATGATGGACGCCCGCGACGGATCGCGGGACTGCCTGTCCGCAGGATCATGGCCACTTGCCGCACCTGTGGCGTAGTGGCATAACAACGCAATCACTCGACAAGGATAGTTATCTTGCGCATTTTTTCCCGTGTTTTACTGCTGATCCTCGCCCTGCTGGGCCTGATCCTGGCAGTGGTGCTCTATTACACCGCCAACCCCAGGCTGCCGGACTACGTCCCCGTGGAACAGGTGCATTACCAGGATCAATGGAGTGCCGCCGACCGCCAGACCTACTACTTCACGCCTCAGGGCACCCAGGTAAAAGGCCTGCATTACGAGTGGTTCACCGCGCTGGAACTGCCGTTTTCCGAACAGCGCTTCGCCACGCCGGAGTACCTGGCACGCTTCGGTTTCCTGGTCGATCCCAAGCAAGGGCCCAGCCCACAAAACCCCGGCAACCTCCCGGTCGGCTTCGCCCGGCACAAGAACGCCGGCAGCAACACCGAATACCTGGACATCACCTGCGCCGCCTGCCACACCGGCGAATTGCATTTCAACGGCCAGGCCCTGCGCATCGACGGCGGTTCGGCCCAGCACGTGCTGCCCTCCAGCGTGCCGACTTTGCGCGGCGGCAGTTTCGGCCAGGCCCTGGTGGCCAGCCTCGCCGCGACGTATTACAACCCGTGGAAATTCGAACGCTTCGCCCGCAAGGTGCTGGGCTACGATTACGATGACCACAATGAACAGTTGCTGCGCCAAGACTTCAAACAGTCGCTGAACCAGTTCATCAAAGTCGCCTGGAACGATACCCACCGTGGCCTCTACCCTACCGAAGAAGGCCCGGGGCGCACCGATGCCTTCGGCCGCATCGCCAACGCCAGCTTTGGCGACGCAATTTCCCCGGAGAATTACCGAGTTGCCAACGCGCCCGTGGACTACCCGCAGTTGTGGGATATCTGGACGTTCGACTGGGTGCAATGGAACGGTTCGGCGCAACAACCGATGGCGCGCAATATCGGCGAAGCCCTCGGCGTGGGGGCAACCCTAGGCTTCTTCGACAGCGCCGGCCAGCCGCTTCAGGGCGACGCACGCTACCCGTCGAGCGTGCGGGTGCGCGACCTGAACCTGATCGAAGAAACCCTGCAGCGCCTCAAGCCGCCGACCTGGCCGGAAGACCTGTTCGGCGCCCTCGACAAGCCCCTCGCCGCCCAGGGCCGCGTGCTGTTCGCCGAAAACTGCGCCGGCTGCCATGTGCCGGCCGTCACCCAGCAAAATGGCCGCCCGGTGCAGCAACTGAAAATGCTCCCGGTGGACTACATCGGCACCGACCCCAGCGCCGCTAGCAATATCGCCGACCAGCGCTATGACCTCAGCGCCTTGAAGTGGGACCCGGCAGAATTGGCCCAGTTGAACGTCGAGTTGCACCCCACGCCCACCGAACCGCTGGACCTGAAAAAAATCTCCGTGGCCAAGGGGCTGGCCTACGTCACCGCCTTCGTTGAGGACCACGCCTACCGCGCCGCCGGCGTCACCCCGGCCGAGCGCCCGCGCCTGGACGGTTACGGCCTGCCCATCGGCGTGCGCGAGTTGCGCGCCTACAAGGCGCGGCCGCTGGCCGGCGTGTGGGCCACCCCGCCGTTTTTGCACAACGGCTCGGTGCCGACGATTTACCAGTTGCTCTCGCCCCAGGACGAACGCAACACCACCTTCTATAAAGGCACCTTCAACTACGACCCGCGCCACCTGGGCTTTCAGACCGGCGCGTTCAACAATGCCTTCCTGTTCGATACGCGCATCACCGGCAACCACAACAGCGGCCATGAATTCCGCGCGGGCCAACGGGGCAACGGCGTCATCGGCCGCGGCTTGTTGCCGCAGGAACGCTGGGCACTGCTGGAATACCTCAAAGTCCTCGGCGGCCCGCTGGAGCAACAACTGCCATGATTATCCACTCGCACAACCCGCAACCTTCCATGCTCGCTCGCCTGTGGCTGCGCCTCGGCGCCGTGCTCGGCAAAACCCTGCTATGGCTGGCGGCCCTTGGCCTGCTCGGCTGGCTGGCGGCCACCGCTTGGTACGCCTGGCAGCACAGCGGCCCGGTGTCGCCGGACGAGCAGATCCCGTCCGGTGAAGCGGCAATGACCCAGGGCATTATCCAGACGGCAGTGCGTATCGTTGACCAACACCGCGAAGGCACGCGTTACCTACGCGATGCCCATGCCAAGGCCCACGGTTGCGTGAAGGCCGAAGTCAAGGTGCTGGCCGACCTCGACCCCGCACTGCGCCAGGGTGTCTTTGCCGAACCGGGCAAGACCTGGCAAGCCATGATGCGGCTGTCCAACGGCAACGCCTACCCGCAATTCGACAGCATCCGCGATGCGCGCGGCATGGCCATCAAGCTGCTCGACGTGCCGGGCACACAGTTGCTCGCCGACCAGCAAGCACGGGCCGAGCAGGACTTTGTGATGTTCAGCCACCCGAACTTCTTTGTCAGCAACGTGGCCGAGTACGCGCAGAACATCGGCGCCCAGGCGGACGGCAAGAAAGTCCTGGCGTTTTTCCCCAAGCTCGACCCCCGCAGTTGGCAGGTGCGCCACCTGTTCATCGTCCTGGCGACCCTGGCCCCCGCACCGGCCAGCCCGACCCAGACCACGTACTTTTCCGTCTCGCCCTACAAGTTCGGCGCAGCCAACGCCAAGTTCCGCGTCGCGCCCGACCCGCAGAACTGCCCGGACTATGTGCTGCCCAAACAGAATCAGGACCTGCCGAACTTCCTGCGCAGCGCCCTGAACCAGCAACTGTCCACCGACCGCGTGCCGGCGTGCTTCGTGCTGCAGATCCAGCGACAGAACCCGCAGAAGTTCATGCCGATCGAAGACACCAGCATCGAATGGAAAGAAAGCGATGCGCCCTATGAAACCGTGGCCAGGGTGAAGATCCCCGCTCAGGATTTCGATACGCCGGCGTTGAACCTGGCATGCGACAACCAGTCGTTCAACCCGTGGTTCGGGCTGGAAGCGCACCGTCCCATCGGCGGGATCAACCGGTTGCGCAAAGCGGTGTACGAAGCCGTCAGCGACTATCGGCATAGCCGCAACTTGTAATATTTGGGGCTATGTGGAAGGGGGCTTGCCCCCTCCCACATTTAGATTTCATTACATCAGGCGGATGCTCTGTTGTTCTGCTTTTCGTAAAGAGTTCGTATAGTTTGCCGATTCGCCATAACGATTACGTTGCCTCTATTGAGTCACTAAGCCCGAACACTTTACCGTCACTTCCTACCCCCAAACACCCGTAGGAAGTCATCGTGGAAAGTTCAACTTTAGGCATGCTCGTCCTGTCAATGATTGCGCTCTTCGGCACCGCCGCGTTTTGCTTCGAACACCTCTCTACCCGTAGCGAGAAGAAAAAGAAAGCCAAATAAGCGGCGCGTCAACATCAGCAGAACCCCAGTTTTCAAAGGGATACCCGGGCGGCGGGCTATCCCTTTTTTTCGTTCGCCCCGGATAAAGCCGTCTATATACCGTCTTAATACCGCCACCTGTAATCAGTGCCTGGGCTTGATACCCCAGCGATTAACCTCCCCGCGTCCGCCATTGCGGCTTATTCATTCAGGGGAGTTACACCGTGCTCACACTCACGTTCATTTATATCGCCAGCGGCCTCTGCGCCGTGGGGCTGTTCGCTTACTTGGGCTACGCCCTTATTCGCGCAGAAAAATTCTAGGGAGTTCGCCATGTACGACCTGATGTTTATTGGCCTTTCCCTGGTGTTTTTTGTTGCGACTGCCATGGCCATTGTCGCCATGGGCAAGATTTGAACGGAGCCACGACATGTTAAGCACGCTGCTGGAATTTGCGCTGGTCCTGGGGGTAATGACGGGACTCGCAGTACTGATGGGCAAATGGCTGACCCGGGTGTTCACCGGGGCTCACCATGCCTTGCCGGAACGTTATACCTATCGCCTGCTGGGCATTGACCCACGGGAAACCATGGGCTGGGCACGCTACGGTTCGGCGCTGTTGTTGTCGAACGCGGCGATGATGCTGCTGGGCTATTGGGTCCTGCGCCTGCAGGCGGTGATGCCGATCAACCCGTTGGGGCTGGCCGCACAAACGCCGGACCTGGCGTTCAACACCACCGTTTCCTTTATTACCAACACCAACTGGCAGGCGTACTCGGGCGAGAGCAGCCTGTCGAACTTCAGCCAGATGGCGGTCATCACCTTTCTGATGTGCGTCGGCGCCACCTCCGGGGTGGTCGCCGCAGCCGGTTTCATTCGCGGTTTGAGCCGCTCCAGCTCGGGCGATATCGGCAACTTTTGGGTCGACTTCACTCGCACGCTCTACCGCGTGATGCTGCCGCTGTGCGTGGGTATGGCGCTGGTGTATGTCTGGCAGGGCATGCCGCAGACCTTCGCCTCCCAGGTCTTGGCCACAACGCTCGAAGGCGCGCAGCAACAGTTGATTGTCGGCGCGGTGGCCAGCTTTGAATCGATCAAGCACATCGGCACCAACGGCGGCGGTTTCTTCAGCATGAACGCCGCGCACCCGTTCGAAAACCCGACGCCGCTGACCAACGCGCTGCACATCCTCAGCATGTTGCTGATCCCTTCGGCGTTGACCTACACCTTTGGCAGCATGCTGTTGCAACGTCGCCAGGGCTGGGTGTTTTTCGGCACCTTCCTGGTGATGTTCATCGGCTTCCTCGCACTGGTCTACGGCGCCGAGCAAAACGGCAACCCGCTGCTGACCCAGGCCGGCGCCAACCAGAGCCTGTCGCTGGAACAAAGCGGCGGCAACATGGAAGGCAAGGAACTGCGCTTCGGCATCGCCGACAGCAGCCTGTTCATCGCCACCACCACAGCGGCGACCACCGGTTCGGTCAACACCATGCACGACTCGTTGACCCCCATGGGCGGTTTCGTGCCCCTGGCGCAGATGATGCTCAACTGCGTGTTCGGCGGCGACGGCGTGGGCTTTATCAACCTGATCCAATACGCCCTGCTGACGGTGTTCCTGGTGGGCATGATGATCGGCCGCAGCCCCGAGTTCCTCGGCAAGAAAATCGAGGCACGGGAGATGAAACTGGTGATGCTCTCGGTGCTCGCGCACCCCATCAGCATCCTCGGTTTCACCGCCCTCGCCGCCCTGTGGCCCGACACCCTGGCCAGCCTGAACAACCTCGGCCCCCACGGTTTCAGCGAGGTGCTCTACGCCTACACCTCCGGCACCGCCAACAACGGCTCGGCCTTCGCCGGCTTGAACGCGAATACGCCGTTCTTCAACACCACCATCGGCCTGGCGATGTTGATCGGGCGCTTCTTCACCCTGCTGCCGATGCTCGCCGTGGCCGGTTCCCTGGCAATGAAAAAAACCGTACCTGCCGGTGCCGGCACCATTCCCACCGCGACCCCGCTGTTCATGCTGCTGGTGGTGTTCGTGGTGCTGGTGGTCGGCGGCCTGACCTTTTTGCCGGCGCTCGCGCTCGGCCCGCTGGTGGAGCAACTGCAGTTGCTGTCCGGCCAGACGTACAACTGAGGACACGTGGATGACGACTCAATCGATATTCAAAGGGCTGTTGCGCCCGGTGCTGGTTTCGGCGGTGTTTTTCATGCTGTTGACGGGGTTCGCCTACCCGGCGTTCACCACCGTGACCGCACAACTGATGTTCCCGTTCCAGGCCCGTGGCTCGCTGATTGAACGCGACGGCCTGGTCATGGGCTCGGCCCTGATCGGCCAACACTTCACCCGGCCGGAGTACTTCCATGGCCGCCCGAGCATGACCCTCGGCGCCGACCCGCAAGACCCGAGCAAAAGCGTGTCGCAGCCGTACAACGCCGGTTCCAGCGGCGCCAGCAACCTGGGGCCGACCAGCCAGAAACTACTGGACCAGGTCGCCGCACGCGTCCACGCCTATCGCCAGGACAACGGCCTGGGCGCAGACGCCCAGGTGCCAGTGGACGCAGTCACCGCTTCCGCTTCAGGCCTCGACCCACATATCTCGCTGGCCAATGCGCGGCTGCAACTGCCACGGGTGGCGCGCCTGCGGCAGATCCCCGAAGCCGAGTTGCTGCAACTGGTCGACCAACACACCCGTGCGCGCACCTTCGGCCTGCTCGGCGAACCACGGGTCAATGTGCTGCAACTCAACCTTGCGCTAGACGCCCGCCTGCCATCGCGTCAGCCCCCTATTGCGGCCAGTGAGTAAGAGATTTCCCTCATGAAGAATGCTCGTTTACCTCTGTTTGATCGCACCATCGTGCTCACCGCGTGTGGGGATGCGCTGAAGAAACTGCTGCCCCAGGCGCAATGGAAAAACCCGGTGATGTTCGTGGTTTACCTGGGCAGCATCCTCACCACCCTGCTGTGGTTCCAGTCCCTGGGTGGCCAGGGTGAAGCGCCCAGCGGTTTTATCCTCAGCATCACCTTGTGGCTGTGGTTCACCGTGCTGTTCGCCAACTTCGCCGAGGCCTTGGCCGAAGGTCGCAGCCGGGCCCAGGCGGCCAGCCTGCGTGGGATGAAGCGCCAGACGTTGGCCAAGTTGCTGCAACAACCCCAGCATGGCAGCGCCTGGTTACCGCTCGAAGCCAGCCTGCTGCGCAAGGACAGCGTGGTGCTGATCGAAGCCGGCGACCTGGTGCCGCTCGATGGCGTGGTGATTGAAGGCGTGGCGTCGGTGGACGAAAGCGCGATCACCGGCGAATCGGCGCCGGTGATTCGCGAGGCCGGTGGCGACTTTTCCTCGGTCACCGGCGGCACACGCGTGCTGTCGGACTGGCTGGTGGTGCGTATCAGCGTCAACCCCGGCGAGTCGTTTCTGGACCGCATGATCTCGATGGTCGAATCGGCCAAGCGCCAGAAGACCCCGAACGAAGTGGCCCTGAACATCCTGCTGGTGGGCCTGACCCTGTTGTTCCTGCTGGTGATCGCCACGCTGAGCCCTTACTCGATCTTCGCCGTGGCCATGAGCGGCAGCGGCAGCGTGGTCAGCGCCACGGTGCTGGTGGCGTTGCTGGTGTGCCTGATCCCCACCACCATCGGCGGCCTGCTCTCGGCCATCGGCGTGGCGGGCATGAGCCGGATGATGTCGGCCAATGTCATCGCCACCTCCGGGCGCGCGGTCGAAGCGGCGGGCGACGTCGACGTGTTGCTGCTGGACAAGACCGGCACCATCACCCTGGGCAACCGTCAGGCCAGCAGCTTTTTGCCGGCGCCGGGGATAAAAGAGGCCGAGTTGGCAGACGCCGCGCAACTGGCGTCCCTGGCCGATGAAACCCCGGAAGGCCGCAGCATCGTGGTCCTGGCCAAACAGAAGTTCGACATCCGCGCGCGGGACATCAACCAGCTCGGCGCCAGCTTTGTCCACTTCACCGCGCAAACCCGCATGAGCGGCGTCGACCTGCCCGAAGGCCGGGCGATTCGCAAGGGCGCGGCGGACGCGATTCGCAACCATATCGAGGCTTTGGGCGGCAGTTTTCCGACAGCCTTGCAGGCCAAGGTCGATGAAGTCGCGCGGCGCGGCAGCACGCCGCTGGTGGTCAGTGACGGCGCCAAGGCGCTGGGTGTGGTGGAACTCAAGGACGTGGTCAAGGGCGGCATCAAGGAGCGCTTCGCCGAGTTGCGGCGCATGGGCATCAAGACCGTGATGATCACCGGCGACAACCGCCTGACCGCCGCCGCCATTGCGGTGGAAGCCGGCGTGGATGACTTCCTCGCCGAGGCCCGCCCGGAAGACAAGCTGCAATTGATCCGCGACTACCAGGCCCAGGGCAAGCTCGTGGCCATGACCGGCGACGGCACCAACGACGCACCGGCGCTGGCCCAGGCCGACGTGGCGGTGGCGATGAACAGCGGCACCCAGGCCGCCAAAGAGGCCGGCAACATGGTCGACCTCGACAGCAACCCGACCAAGCTGATCGAAGTGGTCGAGGTCGGCAAACAGATGCTGATGACGCGCGGCGCCCTCACCACCTTCAGCGTGGCGAACGACGTGGCGAAGTACTTCGCAATCATCCCGGCGGCGTTTGTCGCGACCTATCCACAGCTCGGCGCATTGAACGTGATGCACCTGACCAGCCCCAACTCGGCGATTCTCAGTGCGGTGATTTTTAACGCGCTGATCATTGTTGCGCTGATTCCACTGGCCCTGCGCGGCGTGACTTACCGCGCGATCGGCGCGGCGGCGTTGCTCAACCGCAACCTGCTGATCTATGGCCTGGGCGGGGTGCTGGTGCCGTTTGCCGGGATCAAGCTGATCGACCTGTTGCTGACGGGGTTGGGCCTCGTATAACGCGCCAACCACTGTAGGAGCGAGCTTACTCGCGAAGGGCGTTAACGCTAACGCGGGAAACCTGACACCCAGCGGCACCCTCAGGTTTTTCGCGAGCAAGCTCGCTCCTACAGACAACCAGAGGAATGACATGCCCGCCTTAAACGACGAACGCCCCGACCCCGACGCCCTGCTGGCGTGGGTGCAACAGAAAGAACAGGCCGCCTTGCGCGGCAAATTGCGTATCTACTTCGGCTCCAACGCCGGGGTGGGCAAGACCTGCGCCATGCTCGCTGCAGCGCAACGCGAAGTCGCCCTGGGCCGCGACCTGCTGGCCGGGGTGGTGGAAAGCCACGGCCGCACAGAAACCGCCGAGCTGCTGCATGGCCTGGAACAACTGCCCCGCGCCGCGCTGCAGCATCGCGAGTTCGCACTCAGTGAATTCGACCTCGACGCCGCCCTGCGCCGCCACCCCGCCGTGGTGCTGGTGGACGAACTGGCCCACAGCAACGTGCCCGGCTCGCGCCACCCCAAACGCTGGCAAGACGTGGAAGAACTGCTCAGCGCCGGCATCGATGTCTGGACCACCCTCAACGTCCAACACCTGGAAAGCCTGAATGACCTGGTCAGTGGGATCATCGGCATCCGCGTGCGGGAAACCGTGCCCGACCATGTGTTCGACAACGCCCACGAAGTGGTGGTGATCGACCTGCCGCCGGACGATCTGCTGCAACGCCTCAAGGACGGCAAGGTGTACCTGGGCCCGGCAGCCGCGCGTGCGTCGCAAAATTTTTTCCGCAAGGGCAACCTGCTGGCGCTGCGCGAGCTGACACTGCGGCGCACCGCCGACCGGGTCGACGCGCAGATGCGCGTGTACCGCCGCGAACAATCGATCAAGACCCTGTGGCCGGCCCGCGAACGGCTGCTGGTCGGCGTGGCCGGTGACGCCGGCGATGAACGCCTGGTGCGTGAAGCGGCGCGCCTGGCGCAAAAACTGGAAGCGGACTGGATTGTCGTCCACGTCGCTTCGGCCCAAGGGCGCGGCGCCAAGCGCTACCTGAACGCAATGAAAACCCTGGCCCTGGCCAGCGAATTCGGCGCCGACACGGCCACACTGCCGGGCATGGACGTCGCCGAAGCCCTGGTTGCCTGCGCCCGCGAGCACAACGCCAATCGCCTGGTACTCGGCCATCATCCGCGCCGCAGGTGGCAGTTCTGGCATCAGTCGGTCAGCGACCGGATCAGCCGCCACCATCCGCAAATCGATCAGATCGTGATCGCCCACGGCCTGCTGCCGGGCAAGCCCGCCGCGCTCGAAAAACCCACGGCACGGCCCGGCACTCGACTGGCCTACGTCTGGGCCAGCCTCGCCTGTTTCGCCGCCAGCGCCGTCGCCGCCCTGCTGTTGCAGGTGTTCGACCTGGCCAACGTGGTCATGCTGTTTTTGCTCACGGTCGTGCTGGTTGCGCTGCGCTATGGACGCGGCCCCGGCGTGTGGGCCGCGATGCTCGCGGTGCTGTGTTTTGACTTCTTTTTCGTACAGCCGCGCTATTCATTCACCGTCAACGACACCCAGTATTTTTTCACCTTTGCGTTGATGCTCGGCATCGCCCTGATCACCGGCCAACTCACCGCGCGCCTGCGCCACGAAGCGCGCACCGCCGCCGCGCGCGAACGCCGCGCAACCTCCCTGGCGCGCTTGGCCCGCGACCTGTCGGCCGCGCTGACCGTGGAGCACATCAGCGAAGTCGCGCTACGCACCTTCAGCGGCGTCTTCGAAGCACGGGTCGGCCTGGCCTTGCCGGACGCCGCCGATGGCGTACACAGCGTCAGCGCGGGCGGGTTGCCGATCGACGACAGCATCGCCCAATGGACCTACGACCACGGCCACCCCGCCGGCCACGGCACCGACACCCTTTCGGCGGCCAAGGGCTGCTATTTGCCGCTCAAAGCGCCGATGCGCGTGCGCGGTGTGCTGGTGCTGGAACTGGCCCAGAGCGAACGCTTGAACGATCCGCAGGAACGCCGCCTGCTGGAAGCCTGCATGAGCCAGTTGGCGATTGCGCTGGAGCGCGTGCATTTCGTTGAAGTGGCGCAAAGCACGTTGGTGCAGATGGAAGGCGAAAAAATGCGCAACACCCTGCTCGCGGCAATTTCCCACGACCTGCGCACACCGCTGACCACGCTGATCGGCGCCGCCGACACCGCCCTGCCCCACGCCCCGCCGGGGCCACTGACCGAACTGCTGCACGGCATTCACGAACAAGCCACGTCCATGCAGCGCCTGATCGAAAACCTATTGGACATGGCACGCATGCAAGAGCGCGGCGTGCGCCTGAACCGCCAATGGCACTCGCTGGAAGAAATCGTCGGCAGCGCCCTGCGCCAATTGCGCGAGCCATTGGCGCAGCACCGCGTAAACACCACGCTCGACGCGCACTTGCCGTTGGTGGAAGTCGACGCGCTGCTGATCGAACGGGTGCTGGTCAACCTGCTGGACAACGCCGCCAAGTACACCCCGCCGGGCACGCTCATCAGCGTGGCCGCCAGCCAGGTCGGCGAGAGCATTGTGCTGGAGGTCAGCGACACCGGCCCAGGTAGCGCCCCGGCCAATCTGTTCGAGCCCTTCACGCGCGGCCAGCAGGAGTCGTCCGTCGCCGGCATCGGCCTGGGCCTGGCGCTGGCCAAACGCATCGTCGAGGCCCACGGCGGGCGCATCGACGCCAACCCCGGCCGCGTGTGCGGCATGCATTTCATCATCACGCTACCGGCGGGCACCCCGCCGTCCATGGAATTCCTATGAGCACTGCACGCATTCTGATTGTTGAAGACGAGGCCAACATCCGCCGCTTTGTCGGCATTGCCCTGCAAGATGAAGGCTTTCAGGTGTTCGAGGCCGACAGCGTCAAACGTGCGCTGATCCACGCCGCCAGCCGTCAGCCGGATCTGGTGATCGTCGACCTCGGCCTGCCGGATGGCGACGGCAAACAACTGATCAGCGAACTGCGCGGTTGGCTCGCGGTGCCGATCCTGGTGCTGTCGGCACGTGACCGCGAAGAAGAAAAAGTCGCCGCCCTGGACGCGGGTGCCGATGACTACCTGACCAAGCCGTTCGGCGTGCCCGAGCTGCTCGCACGCATCCGCGCCCAACTGCGCCGGCATGGGCAGACCGGCACCGTGGTGGCGACCAGCAAGGTGACGTTTGGCGAGATTGAAGTCGACCTGGCGACCCATGAAGTGTCGCGCTCGGGCCAGCCGGTACACCTGACGCCCATCGAGTACCGCTTGCTCTGCGCGATGATTCGCGGCCAGAGTCGGGTACTGACTCACCGGCAACTGCTGCTGGAAGTGTGGGGCCTGGATTACGTCGACCGCGCCCACTACCTACGCGTGCATATGGCGCATTTGCGGCAAAAACTGGAGGTGGACCCGGCGCAGCCACAGTACTTCATTACCGAGTTGCAGGTGGGCTACCGGCTGATTGCGCCTTGAGCTGACAGCGATCAAACCCCAGACAGCAATGTGCGCACCGCAGCGTCTTGATGCAATGCCCGAGCGTCTATCGGAACCTCACATTATCAAACTCAACCGTGCGCACGATGGCCCGGTGTAATCGAAGCATCTGGACATGCAAACAGACGTTCGGGGTGTTCAGCGCCCCTGGTGAAAACTTGGATCACTTCATCATTCGTGAGGCGCCGGGGTTGGCGGGCCGATAGTGACTGGCTCGGCTGTCGCGCTCAATAAAGCCCTGTTTAATAAGGTGGTATTGGCATGCTTATGGGGCATGATGGGCCGCAGTGCTTTGCCTGATATTCAACGCCGATGAGTGCCAATCTTTTGTCAGTGATTCCCCTACTAGTATGTGACGACTCCATCATGGCCCGTAAGCAGGTGTTACGGGCTCTACCGGCGGACTGGCCGGTTTCGGTCACAGAGGCGGGGAATGGGCGCGAGGCCATGGATGCCATACGCAGGGGTTTGGGGCAGGTGGTGCTGCTCGACCTGACCATGCCGGAAATGGATGGTTATCAGGTATTGAGCGCCTTACGCGCGGAAGGATTGAAGGCGCAAGTCATCGTGATCTCCGGCGACATTCAGGAAGAAGCGGTGCGCCGCGTGCTTGAGCTGGGCGCGCTGGCGTTCCTGAAAAAGCCTTTCGACGAAAGCGAGCTGCGCCAGACACTCAGTCAGTTGGGGCTCCTGACAGAACCCGGCAACGCGTCGCCGGGGAATCGTCGGATAGCGAACACGGCCATCAGTTTTCACGATGTGTTCCGCGAAACGATCAACGTTGCCATCGGCCGGGCGGCCGCCCTGATAGCCAAGGTGTTGGGCGTCTTTGTGCAGTTGCCAGTACCGAACGTGAACATACTCGAAGTCGGCGAGTTGCACATGGCGCTGACCGATGCCAGCAGTTGCAACGAACTCACAGCCATTTGCCAGGGTTTTATCGGCAGTGGCA
Organism: Pseudomonas sp. PSPC3-2; assembly: GCF_049897085.1. Classification (NCBI taxonomy): domain Bacteria; kingdom Pseudomonadati; phylum Pseudomonadota; class Gammaproteobacteria; order Pseudomonadales; family Pseudomonadaceae; genus Pseudomonas; species Pseudomonas sp. PSPC3-2. The sequence continues at coordinate 1,004,744 of NZ_JAFCVO010000001.1, read as the reverse complement.
TCGCTGGCGAAGCCCTGCTGATGTTTCACGACTCGGAAATCACCGACATAGCGCAATTGATGAAGCGCCACAGCAGCGATTATTCGGACATGGAAATGCTGCTAGACCTCTCCAGCGTTCTGATCGGTGCCTGCCTGAGCAGCATTGCCGAACAGATCGATGTGGTGTTTTCTCAAGGTCACCCGCAGATCCTCGGCCAGCACGCAAGCATCGATGAGCTGATCCAGGTCAACCGCAAGCGCTGGAAAAAGACCCTGGCCGTGGAAATCAGCTACAGCCTGGAAGGGCACGATATTCGTTTCGACCTGTTGTTGCTGTTCACAGAAGACTCAATCGAACGATTGACCCACAAACTCGCCTACTTGACGAACTAAGCCATGAACGATTCTCTCGATCTGAACGAGTTTCACTGGTTGCTGGCAATCGTCCAGAACATCGACGTCGGTGTTGTGGTGCTCGACCGCAACTATTGCGTGCAGGTCTGGAACACCTTCATGGAGAACCGCTCCGGGTTGCAGCCCAAGGACGCCCAAAATCAGAATTTCTTGAGTCTGTTTCCCGAAATCGACCCGCAATGGTTCAGCCGCAAGGTGGAAAGCGTCGCGACCCTGGGCACACCCGCGTTCACTATCTGGGAGCAGCGCCCGTATCTGGTGCGGTTCAAGAACTACCAGCCGATCACCGGCCAGGAAGAGTTCATGTACCAGAACACCACGTTGTTACCGCTGCGCTCCACCGACGGCAAAATCAAGCATATTTGCCTGGTGATCTATGACGTCACTGACGTCGCCACCAACCGGCATCAACTCCAGGCCGCCAATGCGCAATTGCAGCAACTCTCCAGGACCGATCGGCTGACGGGCTTGTACAACCGCGGTTACTGGGAAGAAAGCCTGAAAGGCGCCTATGCGCGGCACCAGCGTTATGGCAATGCCACCAGCCTGGTGATGCTGGATATCGACAATTTCAAGCGGATCAACGACACCTATGGTCACCTGGCGGGCGACAAGGTCATCGAAGAAATCGCCAGGCTGATCCATGAACATGCGCGCGAAACCGATATGGCTGGGCGTTATGGCGGTGAAGAGTTCGCCGTGGTGCTATCGGACACCGATAAAACCAATGGATGGGTGTTCGCCGAGCGTCTGCGTAAGGCAGTCGAAGGGCTGGAAGTGCTGCACAACGGCCAGAGCATCCGTTTCACCATCAGCCTGGGGGTGGCCGACCTGAGCCAGCCCTCGATCAACTATGCCGACCTGATCGCCTGGGCGGACCATGCGCTGTTTGCGTCGAAGAAGGCCGGGCGCAATCGGGTGTCGGTGTATGAGTAGCGTGATCGTAGTGCCTGGTTTTACGACGACTGAGCGGCCTCTCTGCGCCGACTAGCCGACTTGAGGCACGCGTCGGCGATAGGCGCCCAGGGAAATACGCAAGTGCTTGTCCCGCCAATAAACGATGGGATCGCCGAGCTGAATCCCAGGCACAAAAAAGCCCGCTCAATGAGCGGGCTTCCTGTGGTGACCTGGCGTTCAGCGTTCCAGGTAACCGAATATGGCGCAGCGGACGGGACTCGAACCCGCGACCCCCGGCGTGACAGGCCGGTATTCTAACCGACTGAACTACCGCTGCGCGTAACACATAAAGCGAATGGTGGGTGATGACGGGATCGAACCGCCGACCCTCTGCTTGTAAGGCAGATGCTCTCCCAGCTGAGCTAATCACCCTTCACTTTCGGTGTGGGCCGCATCATATACGAAAAATCCGCAATGTGTTGATTTAAATGCAATTTATTTAGAATATTTTCCAATGAGCGGCGCGCCCCGGTAAAAACGGGGTTCTTCTGGGCCAAACGCGGCGCTATTACGCTTACCTGACGCTTGGCGGCGGCGTGGGCTGGTGGACCTGATGACCCGTTATCAGGCCACCCCGCACCGGGTTTTCCAAAGCCCAGACAGCAAAAAGCCCGCTCAATGAGCGGGCTTTTTGGAGTGATCCGTCAGAAGTCGAAGAACACCGTTTCTCCTTCGCCTTGTATCCGGATATCAAAACGATAAGCCAACTTGCCATCAACCGTGCAACGCTTGGCGACCAGCGTCTCCCGACGTTGCGGCTGCTCGATCAGATTCAGCACCGGATCGACCGCATTGGCCTGGGCTTCGTCGTCGAAGTACACACGGGTCTGCAAGTGAATATTGATACCCCGCGCGAACAGCGAAACATTGACGTGCGGCGCCATCCCTACACCCGCAGCGTTCTTCAGGGTGCCCGGCTTGACGGTATGGATCTGCCACTCGCCAGTCTCCGTGGTCGCCGTGCGGCCAAAACTGTTGAAGGGCTTTTCCAGGTTGTAGTCGCTGTCGTAAACGCCTTCGTGGTCAGCCTGCCAGCATTCCAGGAACGCATCGCGGATCAGGTGACCGTTGCCGTCATAGACATGGCCCAGCAACAGGATGTGCTCACCCGGCGCACCGGGTTTGGCCATTTCGTTCCAGATTTCCTGCTCGCGCGGCGGGTTGCCCGCCGCCTCCAGCGCCAGGCCGATATGCACGTAGGGACCGGCGGTTTGCGACGGGGTTTCAGGCAGAAGTTCAACGGGCATGGGCGTGCCTCCTCAACGGTTTTCGAAGTGGGTCTTGCGCTGACCGCGCAGAACGATATCAAAGCGATAAGCCAGGCAATCCATGGGATTGGCCATGCTCATATCAAGCTTTGCGATCAGGCTCTGCACCGCATCCGGATTGGCGATCGACTTGACGATCGGGCACATCGGGATGAGTGGGTCACCTTCGAAATACAGCTGGGTGATCAATCGCGTGGCAATCGACGGGCCGCTGATGGAGAAGTGAATATGCGCCGGGCGCCAGTCGTTGGGACCATTGCGCCACGGATACGGGCCAGGCTTGACCGTGCGAAAACTGTAGTTGCCCTCGCGGTCGGTCAAGGCACGGCCGACGCCACCGAAGTTAGGGTCGATGGGGGCCAGATAGCTGTCTTTCTTGTGCCGATAGCGACCACCGGCATTGGCTTGCCACATTTCCACCAGGGTATGGGGAATCGGCTTGCCGTACTGGTCACAGACCCGACCGGCGACGATGATGCGCTCGCCGATGGGCAAACCCCCGTGATTGAAGTTCAGCAGCAGATCGTTATCGTGCTGCCCCATCTTCAGGTGGGAAAAGTCCGGGCCGCTGGTTTCCGACTGGGATAGAGGGATGCTCACCAACGCCTGACGCGGGGAACGCAGGATTGAGGTTTTGTAGTCAGGCGTCAGGGCTTTGGGGTGCCAATTACGGTCACGAATGACGAAACGGCTGTTGTCCGCATCAGACATGTCGGTTTCCTTTTTTGTTATGGATAAAAATCAGCGGTTAACGCTGCCTAAACAGCACTCAACAACCTAGTCTCCCTTGATAAGACGCCATCCAAAACTGAAAAAACCGAGCCTATCCATATCCAAATGGTTATGGATAACAACCCTCGCGATATTCCTCACCCACCTCGCGCAACACCTCCACGCACCATTGAGCCGCCATGGACATCGTCAACGCAGGATTGCTGCACAGCCCCACAGAACCACCGGGTTCGCGAATACCCAACTCCAACTCAACCAGGTCACCTCGACTCAGGTCCTGCCTGACCGCGTCAAAAGGCGCGACCCAGATCGCCTGACTGCACTGCACATAACGCCGACTCAAGATCAACGACAGGGTTTCCAGACGCTGGCGCGGTGGGCTGATGCTGTGTTGCACAAACAGGCTGTCGGCGAATTTGCGAATCGTCGTCCCCGCCAGCGGCAACACCAGCGGATAATTTTCGATGTGTTCATGCGCGTGTGGGTCAGCCAATAGCGGATGGCCGTTACGCACCACCAGGGTCATGGACTCGCTGTACAGATGTTCGAACATCAGCCCCAGGATCTGCGGGCTATCGGTCATGCGGCCGACCACCAGGTCCAGCTCCCCCACACGCAATTGCGACAACAGGTACGCGCTTGGCCCGGTCACCACGCTCACGACCAACGCCGGATGCCGGGCATGCAAACGACAGACGACCTCGGGCACCAGCAAACTTTCCACGGTGGACAACACGCCGAGCCGCGCGGTGAAGGGCTCATGCTCGCCGGAACGCAGGCTATTCACCCCTTCACGCAGCGCTTGTACGCTCGGCCCGGCATAACGCAGGAAAGCCACCCCGGCTTCAGTCAACGCCGCGCCACTTTTACTGCGCACAAATAAAGTGGCGGTCAGCAGGGTTTCGAGTTCTTTGAGGGTCTTGGACAGCGCCGGTTGGCTGATCGCCAGTTTTTCCGAGGCGCGCGCCAGGCTGCCCTGGCGCGCCACTTCGAGAAAGCACACCAGATGGCGGAATTTGATTCGGGTGTCGATATTCAACGTATTTAGCCGCCTTCGAGGTGTCCGGTGCCGCGAAAGTGTACGCCCGATGTCCGGGCGACGCTGCCAATCAGCGCCGTTGCAATACGTGATGAGCCTTGTCGAGCGCCATCTTCGCCCGGTCGAAAGCGCTAACGCCTTGCTCCAACAACTGCCGAGAGGGGGTCTCCAGGCTCAGCGGGATACCGGCGGGCAGCGCGCTCAACAGGCCGTGCAGGTCACAATCGCCGTCACCCGGAAAACGTCGTTCATTGCGCGCCTGACGCAGGATTTCATCCATATCGTCGGGGCGCGGTCCCGCCACGTCGCACAGCTGTGCGTAGCGGAAACGATGCGGCGCCTTGGCCGTGACGGCGGCCAGTTCCGTGAGCGATGAGCCAGACCGATCGAAGTGGAACGCGTCAATCAGCACCCCACCGTTGTGACGTGCAGCGCTCTCGACGATGCGCCATGCCTGCGAAAGATCGCGTGCGTCTGTCCAAGGCATGAACTCCAGGTGCGGATGGATGCCGAGCGGTGCCGCCATATCGCACAGCGCAGCGAAGTTATCGCCCAGGCGGGCTTCGTCCGGGTCGTTGCCGGCGATCAACAATTCAGTCGCGCCAAACTCGGCACCGACTTCCAGAAGGCCAAGGAAATCCTGCACGCGGGTTTCCGGCTTCAATCGCAGGATCTCAATGTCCAGCACCTTGATCCCGGTGTCCCGCAGACGCTGGCGCGTTCGATGCCGCAACTCGGCATCTGCCATCAAGGGGAAGTGATGTTCTTGCGGCGTTGCCGGTTCCAGCCGCAAGCCGACATGGCTATATCCGGCGCGGGCAGCGACCTCGACCATGTCCGGAGGCGACAGCTCCAGCACGGTCAGGGCAGCCAGGGAAAATATCTGTTCGCTCATGGTCGACTCTCGTTCTCGAATTCCAAAAAAAGCGACGTGCTTCGGTCACGAAAAGTGACGACCTGAGCCGCTGTGTTTTTTTAGTTAGAACTGAGTTCCAGTTTTAAATCAAGTGGAAAAAACACGCAGAAAGGAAAGCAATTTGCGCGGTTGGTTTGTGTTCGATAACCGCACAAAAGCCTGATTTTCCGATTGATCATTCTTCCTTAAAAACCGAACACTAAATAAGACTCCCCCCCGAAGCCCCCGTAATCCGGGACTTGCGCCCTGTCGGCGTAACCGGGCGAATTGACACTGCTGGCGTAACTGGAATAGTTTTCCAGAATTATCGAAAGCCAATTCCAGCGAAACGACGGGCGTCACAAAACCACTGAGGAGCCAGGTTATGCCAAGTGCAGCGAGTCACACCGAAAGCAGTTACGTAGGGCGCTTTGACCGTGGTCTGGCCATTCTGGAAATGCTGGCCAACAGCGGTGAAGGGATTCCGCTGACCGCGATTGCGGAACAGCTGCGCATCCCTCGTAGCGCAACCCATCGCCTGCTGAACACCTTGTGTGAAACCGGCTATGCACGCCAGGAGCAGGAACGTGGCACGTATGTGCTGACCTCCAAGTTGCAGGTCCTCGCCTTCACCCACCTGAGCGCGGACGGGACGGTTGATGCGGTGCAGCCGGTGCTCAATCGTCTGGCGGCAGAAGTCGGTGAGCTGGTGCGGTTGTCCGTGGTGGACGAGGATCGGCTGACCTGGGTTGCGCGTGCGCAAGGCGCACGCTCCGGGCTGCGTTATGACCCGGACATGGGCATGGCGGCCAAGCTTTCATGCTCCGCGAGCGGCTATGCCTGGATGGCAACCCTGGATAACGAGCAGGCGTTGGCACTGGTCGGCCGACAGGGCTTCGGTCTGGCCCAGGACTATGGTCCCTCTGCCCCGCAAACCGTTGAGGCATTGCTGCCAAGAATCGAATCGGCACGGACCCTCGGCTATGCGATGGCCATTCAGACATTTGCCGACTGGATGTCAGCCATCGCTGTCCCCCTGTTTCACCCAATCAGCCGCAAGGTGATTGGGGTGGTCAGTGTTGCGGGCCCGGTTTTCCGGCTTTCCGAAGCGCGGCTGCATCAAATCGCCCCGTCACTCATCGCTGCTGTAGCAGAAATCCAGCAGTTGATTCCGGGGTCTCCCGCCCTGATGAGTCCAGGGCTCACCGCAATGAATATCAGTCAAGGTGACTCAGTGTGAACACCCAGAACAACGCCAGGTCAAGACGTCTCGATTGTGATCTGTTAGTGATCGGCTCCGGCGCTTCCGGCCTTGCCGCCGCCGTGACCGCCGCGTCCCAGGGCCTTAAGGTCATCGTGGTGGAAAAGCATGCAACATTCGGCGGCGCGACGGCATGGTCGGGTGGATGGCTGTGGGTTCCGGGCAACCCATTGGCCAAGCGCGCGGGTATTGATGAAGATCCACAGCAACCGCGCACCTATTTGAAGAATGAACTGGGTTCACGCTACAACGCCGAACGGGTCGATGCTTTTCTGGACAATGCGCCACGGATGGTGGCGTTCTTTGAAGAAAACACCGCGTTAAAATGGGTCGATGGCAACGGCATCCCCGACATTCATGGGCATGTTCCCGGCGCCGCCGTTCAAGGCCATCAGGTGATCGCGGCGCCCTACGATGCGAGAAACATGGGGCGGTTGATCCGACGCATGCGCAAACCCATGAGAGAGACGTCTTTCCTCGGCATGCCGATCATGGCCGGCCCCGATCTGGCGGCCTTTTTGAGTATGACCCAATCGCTCAAATCCTTTATCCATGTCAGCAAGCGTTTTCTACGCCACCTGCGAGATCTGGCCTTCCACGGTCGGGCCATGCACTTGGTCAACGGCCAGGCGTTGGTCGCACGCCTGGCCAAATCGGCGGTCGATCGCGGTGTGACGCTGATCGAGTCCGCCCCCGCTCGCCAATTGATCCTGGATCAAGGCAAGGTCTTGGGGGCTATCGTCGACACGCCAGACGGCACCACGCACATTTATGCCACCCGGGGCGTCGTGTTGGCAGCCGGTGGTTTCCCCAACGACATGCGTCGGCGCAAGGCGCTTTTCCCGCGCACGCCGACAGACAACGACCACCTGGCCTTGCCCCCTGTCGATTGTTCGGGCGATGGCATTTCACTGGGCGAATCTGCCGGCGGCGTGCTGGAGGTAGACGTTGCATCACCCGCCGCATGGGCGCCGGTTTCGTTGGTCCCGCACGCGGACGGCAGCACGGGGCATTTCCCCCACATCATCGACCGCGCCAAACCCGGCCTGATTGGCGTGCTGTCCACCGGCAAGCGCTTCGTCAACGAAGCCGACGGCTACTACGATTACACCGCTGCCATGATGACCGCGGCGCCAGAAGGCGAAGAAGTGGCGTCCTGGCTGATCTGCGATCACCGCTTCCAGCGCCGCTTCGGGCTGGGTCATTCGCGGCCGTTCCCGCTACCGGTGGGGCCGTCGGTACGCAGCGGGTATTTGCAACGCGCCGCATCCATCCATGCGCTGGCCGAAGCCTGCGGTATCGATCCGGCGGGGTTGTCTGAAACGGTACGCAACTTCAACGAGCACGCCCGCAACGGTCAGGACCCAGCGTTCGGTCGGGGCTCCACGCCTTACAACCGCAAACAAGGCGATCCCCTTATTACCGAAGGCAACCCCTGCGTGGCCCCGATCGAACACGGCCCGTTCTACGCCGTGAAGGTCCGCCCTGGCAGCTTCGGCACATTCGCGGGCCTCAAGACCAATGGCCATGCCCAGGTAGTGGACCGCAGTGGAGCCGCTATCACCGGTCTTTACGCAGTCGGCACCGACATGGCGAGCGTCATGGGCGGTTACTACCCTTCCGGTGGGATCAACCTCGGGCCGGCCATGACGTTCGGCTATATCGCCGGGCTTCATGCGGCCGCTGCGCAGCATTCAACCGATGCGAGTTCGAACGCCCAGGACGTCGCGTAACGCCGTTCAACTGAAGCCTGTTCTGACATTCAAAGTGTCATGATCGGCCGCAGCAGCGCCTGCCCTTCGTACAGCGGCGACAGATACCGCTCGCGCATGTCCTCAACCGTCATGCGCGACGCGTGAGTCGTCAGCGTCAGCGTTGCCTGCAATTGCCCTTCCCGATCCAGCAGCGGCACGCTCAGCACGCGCATGCCCACTTCATATTCCTGATCCACCATCACGTAACCACGCTCGCCCGCCAGGGCGATTTCGCGGCGGATCAGTGCTTCGTCGGTGAGCGTATAAGGCGTGATGGCTCGAGGAGGGTTGCGTTGGAAGTAAGCGCACAGCGCCTCCTGCGAAAAACTCGCCAACCACAGCCGTCCGCTGCCGGTGCAATACATCGGCACCCGTGAACCGGGACGAATCGACATCGAGGTGATGTGGCTATAGCGACTGCGCACCACATGCACAATGTCATCACCGTCGCGAACACCCACCGACACATGCTCCTGGGTGGTTCGCGCCACCTGCTCGACGATGGGCCGCAGCATGCGCGGCAGTAGCGCGGAATCGACATAAGCCTGGCCAATACGCAAGGCCTTCGCGGTCAGCCAGTAATGGCGGCCATCGGTCTGCGCAAAGTCGTCATGCACCAAGGTCAGCAAAAAACGCCGCGCGGCGCTTTGGGTCATATCGGCCATGCGCGCCACTTGCGGCACGCTCAGGCGCGGATGCTCCTGGGAAAACAACTGCAACAGCGCCAGGCCTTTTTGCAGGCCGACGATCAAATCGCGCGGGTGGATGGTGGGTTTTTTCATCACTCGGATTCTTTATCGTGCATAGACTGCGATTATCGCACTGACACTGCGATTATCAACCTAATCCCTCACAAGCTCGATTGTTCGCTGCCTTCACCGCTTGCAGTATCAGCGGCACAACACAGCTAATAAGCGAGTACCTCCCATGATTCAGGGTTCGACTGAACTGGTCGCCATCGTCGGCTCACCTGTAGCCCAGGTGAAATCGCCGGAAAACTTCAATCGCTGGTTCGCCGACCACCAGCAGAACGTCGCCATGCTCGCCATCGACCTTGCACAGAGCGCCCTGGATGATTTCGTCCAGACCCTGCGCGGCTGGCAAAACCTGCGCGGATGCGTGGTCACCGTTCCTTACAAGCAACTGCTGGCCAGCCGCCTGGACGGCGTCAGTGAACGCTCGGCGGCGCTGTGCTCGGTCAATGTGATCCGCCGCGAGACCGACGGTCGACTGGTGGGCGATATCGTCGACGGCGAAGGTTTTCTCAACGCTGCGCGCAAGCACGGTTTCAACCCCAAGGACCAACAGGTTCTGGTGATCGGTACCGGCGGCGTCGGCAGCGCGATCGCGTATTCGTTGTGCCAGGCCGGGGTCAGCCATTTGGTCATCAGCGACATCAGCCATGCGCGCGTCGAGGTGCTCGGCGACCTTCTACGCAGTGCCTTCCCGCAGATTGTGATCAGCGCCAGCCCGGCGTCGCTCGAGCACTTCGACCTGGTCGTCAACGCCTCGCCCGTCGGCATGAGTGCAACCAATGACAACGGCCCGATGCCGTTGCCAACTGCGCTGATGGAAACCCTGAACGCCAAAACCCTGGTGGCGGATGTCGTGACATCACCGGCGGTGACACCGTTTCTCGCCATGGCCCGACGCCTCGGCTGCCCGATCCAGACCGGGCCGGAAATGGCGTTGGCGCAGTTGGGCAACCTCGGTCACTTCATGGGCGTGACGCCGCTGGAGATCTGACTCTCCGGGGGCGTCCTTAACAGGCGATAACAATAATGAACACGAAGACTTCCCTGCCCTCCGCCCATGCCGAGCTGGCCTATGACGTGATTGTCCTGGGCAGCGGCGCGGCCGGATTCGCCGCAGCGGTGACTGCCAGTTGCCGCGGCCTCAAGGTGTTGTTGGTGGAAAAGACCGAGGCCTTCGGCGGTACGTCGGCGATTTCCGGTGGTGCGGTGTGGCTGCACGACACCGACCAGGCCCGGGCCGCCGGGCATTGCCTGCCCGCCGAACAGATGCGCCGTTATCTGAAAGAGGTGATCGGCAGCGGCTACAACCCGCAGTTGATCGATGCCTTCATCGAACACGGCCGTGAAGCCCTGCGCTACCTGGAAACCCACAGCGAACTCAAGTACAGCCTGCGACCGTTGTCGCCCGACTACTACCCGGACTTGCCGGGTGGCACGCAAACAGGTCGCGCGCTGGAAATCGACGAGTACGACGGCCGCCACCTCGGTGAGCATTTCAAAGACCTCAAACGCCCGCCGGACGGCATGCTGCTTTTCGGCGGCATGATGGTCAATCGTGTCGATATCCAGCACTTCCTCAGCTTCAAGCGCTCGCCCAAATCCCTCTGGCACTGCCTTAAACTGATAGGCCGTTACGCCGTCGACCGCCTCAACCATCCACGCGGCACTCGCCTGACCGTGGGCAACGCCTTGATCGCACGCCTGGCCACCACTGCGCTGGCCAAGGGTGTCGACCTGTGGCTGCAAGCAACCCCCGAGGCCTTGATCGTTGAACAGGGTTCGGTCAAGGGCGTGCAGATTTCCAGGCGCGGAACAACTCATTCCGTGTTCGCGCGTGGCGGTGTGGTGCTGGCCATGGGGGGGTTTGCCGCAAGCGCACACGCCGCCGAACAGCGGCCATCGACTGATTCGGAGCACTGGAGCATGTCGCCGCCGGCCAACGTCGGTGACGGGCAACGCCTGGCGGCCTCGGTCAACGCGGCAATCGGCGACAACCTGGCGTCGAATTTCTTCTGGGCCCCGGTTTCGGTGCTGCACAAGAGCGACGGCAGCGTGGAACGCTTTCCGCATCTGGTCACCGACCGCGCCAAACCCGGCGTTATTGCGGTCAACCGGGCCGGGCAGCGCTTCGTTAATGAATCCAACTCCTATCACTGTTTCGTCGAAGCCATGTTCGCCAATGGCGGCGCCAATGCGCCCTGCTGGCTGATCTGTGACAGCGAAGCGATGAACAGCTACGGCATGGGCCTGGCGCGTCCGCGCCCCGTCGACAACAGCGCACTGATCGACGCCGGTTATCTGCTGCGAGCCGACAGCCTCGGCGAATTGGCACTCATCGCCGGCCTGGAGGCGAACACGCTGGAGCAGACCGTGGCGCAGTACAACGCGGATGCCGATCAAGGCGTCGACCACCAATTCGGCAAGGGCAGTACGGCCTACAACCGCTACATGGGTGACCCGCTGCATCAGCCCAATCCCTGCCTGAAAGCCCTGCGCAAGGCGCCCTTCTACGCCGTGTGTTTATTTACCGGCGATCTCGGTTCGGCACGCGGCCTGGTCACCAACGGCCAGGCCAACGTGCTGGATCGCAGCGGCGCACCGATCCCCGGCCTCTACGCGGCGGGCAACGAAATGAATTCGATCATGGACGGCACTTACCCCGGCCCCGGTATCACCCTCGGCCCAGGCATCACGTTCGGTTACCTCGCCGCCAACGATATCGCTCAGCGGCTCGACCACAGCCGCGCACACCCATCCCACACTGGAGAACAGCATGTATTACGAACTGCGCACCTACACGATTAAACCCACCAAGCTCGGCGACTGGCTGGCCCTGTACAAAAGCGCCGCCTTAGCCGTGCAGCAGGAACACTTGGGCAATCTGGTCGGTTTTTTCACCACCGAAATCGGTGAAGTCAATCAAGTGGTGCACATCTGGGGCTACGCCAGCCTTGACGAGCGCATGACCCGCCGCAACGCCATGGCGGCCGATCCACGCTGGCAGGACTTCGCACGGCAGAACAAGGAGCTGGATGCCGTGGTGACGCTGGAATCACGACTGCTGCGCCCGACCGATTTTTCGCCGCTCAAATAACCCCATCGCAGCGTTGCGCCGCTTCTGATCGGGAGCGGCCAACCTCATTTCTTCTCGCGGTAATGCCTATGTCCATCAGCGCCCCCCTACTGTGTGATGTTCTGGTCGTCGGCTCCGGCGCTTCCGGCCTGGCAACGGCGGTGACCGCTGCGCACCTGAACCTCGACGTCATCGTGGTGGAAAAGGAGCCGCAGCTAGGCGGCACCAGCGCCTGGTCGGGCGGTTGGCTGTGGATTCCGCGCAACCCATTGGCCGTCGCCGACGGTATCGTTGAAGACCTGGAACAGTCGCGGACTTACCTGCGCCATGAACTGCGCAGCAAAGTGCTCGACCCGCGCGTGGAGATGTTCCTCGCACAAGGCCCGCAGATGGTCGATTTTTTTCAACGCCATACCGAGGTGCAGTTTTTCTCCGGCAGCAAAATGCCTGATTTTCACGCCAGCGAAGGCCACGCAAACGGTGGCCGCTCGGTCTGTGCGCAACCGTTCGACGGTCGCCGCCTTGGCCCCTGGATCAACCAACTCCGACGCCCGCTCGACGTGATCAGCCTGGCAGGAATGGGCATCGCCGGCGGTGCCGACCTCAATCATTTTCTCAACGCCCGCCAGTCGCCGTCCTCATTGCTCTACGCCGGCAAGCGCCTGGCGCGCCACGCCCGCGACCTGCTGCTTCATGGCCGAGGCCTGCACTTGGTGAACGGCAACGCCCTGGTTGCCCGGCTGCTCAAAAGCGCGCTGGATCGCAAGGTTCGCCTGCTGACTGACACGCCTGTGCGCGAACTGCTGCGTGACGGTGAGCGCGTGCTCGGGGCTCGCGTCGAATCTGCCGGGCGCCTGATCGAGATCCGCGCTCGACGTGGTGTGGTGCTCGCTTGCGGTGGATTCCCCCACGACCAGCAGCGCATCGCCGATATGTTCAAGCATGCTCCCAACGGCACCGAACATTTGAGCGCAGCGCCCAAGGGCAATACCGGCGATGGCCTGCGTCTGGGCGAAAGCGCCGGGGCCTGCGTGGCGACCGACCTCGTCCATGCGGCCGCATGGGCACCCGTGTCCCGGGTGCCGCGCGAAGACGGTGGTTTCAGCGGTTTTCCGCACCTGATGGAACGCGCCAAACCCGGCTTCATTGCTGTGCGCCAGGATGGTCGACGCTTCGTCAACGAAGCGGACTCCTACCACGACTACATGTGCGCACTGTTTAACGCCACGGGGCCCGGAGAAACGCCGATATCCTGGCTGATCTGCGATCACCGCGCCCAACGTCGCTATGGCCTGGGCTGGTCCAAACCCTTTCCGTTTCCAACAGCGAAGTACGTGCGCGCGGGCTACCTGTTCAAGGCGCCGACGTTGATCGAACTGGCACGCAAATGCGGCATCGATGCGCAACAGTTGGAAGTGACTGTCAGCGCCTTCAATCTGGGTGCGGAACAAGGTCACGACCCACTCTTGCAGCGCGGTGAATCGCGGTACAACAGAGCTCAGGGGGACGCTCTACACGGGCCGAACCCGTCCCTCGGCAGCCTGCACAAAGGCCCCTTCTATGCGGTGAAGCTGGTGCCCGGCAGCCTCGGCACCTTCGCCGGCCTGAACACCGACGCCTATGCCCGCGCACTCGACGAACACGGCACGCCGATTCCGGGGCTGTTCGCTGTGGGCAACGATATGAACAGCATCATGCACGGCCATTACCCCAGCGGCGGCATCACACTCGGTCCCGGCATGACCTTCGGTTATATCGCCGCACGCGTTCTTGCCGGCCAGTCAGTCGACGGAAAGCCAGCCGCTGAACCGGCCCCTTTCTAAAGGGAAACAGATCGCCGGGGTAGATGAACGCACGCGAAGTCATCGAGAAAAGTCATCGGGAGTCAGTCATGAGCGCCACGAGAAAAAAGACCATTGCTTCGCGCCTGGCCTCCAGCTACCCCGATGTCCAACACGCGTTGAACGCTGGCACCCCGAGCGAAAAAATGGAGGTGGCAACGCGTATCGTCTTGTGGGCGGCCAGCGAAGCCGGCCTGGACAGGGCCGATATCGTCGTCGCGCTGTCAAAAAGAGACCCCACGCTATTCGACGAGCTTTGCGCCGACATGGAGGAGCAACAATTCAAACTGTTTGAGCGTGGAGACGAGACGCACCTAGTGTTTTTCAACAAGGCGCGGGTCTACAACGCAAGCGCTTGGTTAGCGCGTGAAGTTCCACATGAAGCGATATATGAGTCACTTTTCGCCACGGAAAAAATCTTGGTGATTGCTGATTTCTTCTAGATCCAATAAACGGCGATGACCTGATCTTGAGATTGCCGAGCCGACTCCCAGGCCCAAAAAAAGCCACTCAATCAGCGGGCTTTCTGTGGTGATCTGGCATTCAGCGTTCCAGGCGACTGAAATAACGATACCAATCCGTACCGAAATATATTTTGACAGACCTTTTGTGCCAAGCAATACTGTACAGGCTGGTATCGAATAGACCGCCTCTTGCGTGTACTCACCGAAATCAAACGGGACGCCACTCTTCAGGCCGCCGCCAAGTCAACGTTGTATCGCCACTACCGCTCCAAGGAGGAACTCTTCCAGGCGATAAGTCATGAAAACCCTCAATCCGATGAATACTTTTTCTCACTTGATCATCTGTCAGCATTGCGACTCACTGTTCGAGTCGGTGTCGCTGAACAGATGGCAGAAAGCTGAGTGCACACGCTGTGGCGCAGTGCTCAAACGCGGGCAGCGGATGAGCGTGCAGACGCTGTTAGCGCTGTCCATTACCGCCGCCCTGCTCTTCGCCTTTGCCAACGCCTTCCCGGTCATCAGCATCAGCATGGAAGGCTTGAACAACGAAGCCACCTTGTGGGCATCCGTAGAAGCACTGGCTCACGGTCGGATTACGCCGATGGCTGCGGTGGCCGGACTGACCATAATCCTCGCGCCGATGTTGCAGATTGCACTGCTGTGCTGGTTATTGGCGTTTGCCAACGCTGGCCGCGCGGCTCCCGGTTTCAGGGCCTGTATGCGCACACTGGAGCACTTACGTCCGTGGAGCATGCTGGAGGTCTGTTTACTCGGGATATTGGTCGCGATCGTCAAGCTGGCCGGCATGCTGAATGTGCATCCGGGCTTGGGACTGTGGGCACTCGGCATGCTCACCGTGTTGCTCATTTTGATATCGGGCAAGGACATTCACCGTCTTTGGGACGACCTGGCGGACCAACTTATATGAGCCAGCCAGCCTACGCCCGCGAACTGAACCTGATGCCTTGCCACACCTGCGCACAGATTTGCCGGCGGGATGAACACCGCTGCCCCCGCTGCAATGGCCCTGTGCATGCGCGCAAACACAACAGCATTGCCCGCACCTGGGCATTGCTGCTGGCGGCGCTGATGCTCTACATCCCGGCCAATCTGCTGCCGGTCATGCGCACCAACATGTTAGGCAACGCCAGCGACAACACCATCATGAGCGGGGTCATCGAGTTCTGGAAAAGTGGGTCCTGGGATATCGCCGCCCTGATCTTCTTCGCCAGCATCGTGGTGCCGTGTATGAAGTTCCTGATTCTGGGCTTGCTGCTCGTGACCTGCCAGCGCAAGAGCCGCTGGGCCATGCGAGGAAGAAGCCGGCTGTATCGCATGGTCGAGTTGATCGGCTACTGGTCCATGCTTGACGTGCTGGTGGTGGCACTGGTCGCCGCGCTGGTGCAGTTTCGCTCGCTGAGTTCCATCGACCCGATGTTGGGTATCGTCTTTTTTGGTCTGGTGGTGGTGCTGACCATGCTGGCCGCCATGAGTTTCGATCCCCGGCTTATCTGGGATGCAGAGGTTGAAGATGTCTGATCATCACGTTTCCACCGATTCGCCCGCAGCCAAACCCTCAATCAAGACGCGACGCTTCAACGTTTCCCTCGTGTGGATTGTGCCCATCGTCGCGGCGTTGGTTGGCGCGTCGATGTTGATCAACAACGCACTGTCGGCGGGCCCGCAGATCAGTATCAGTTTCCAGACCGCAGAAGGTCTTGAGGCCAACAAGACTCAGGTCAAATACAAGAACGTGGTGATCGGCAAAGTCACGGCCATTGCCTTGAGCAGCGACCGCAGCCACGTGGTCGCGAAAGTCGATCTCGATGCTTCGGAGCGTGCCTTCACCGACGAAAACTCGATGTTCTGGGTTGTCCGTCCGCGCATCGGTGCCAATGGGATTTCCGGGGTCGATACCCTGTTGTCCGGCGCCTTTATCGGGGCCGATGCGGGCAGCTCGGGGAAAACCGGGAAAAACTTCGTCGGTCAGGAAACGCCGCCGCCGATCACTTACGGCGAACAAGGCAAGCGCTTCACCCTGCACACCACCGACCTCGGCTCCCTGGACATCGGCTCGCCGATCTACTATCGGCGTATCCAGGTCGGCCAGGTGGTGTCCTACCAGCTCTCGGAAGACGGTAAGGGTGTCGACGTAGAAATCTTCGTGCGCTCGCCCAATGACCGGTTCGTCAGCACCGATACGCGGTTCTGGAATGCCAGTGGCATTGACCTGACAGTGGGGGCAAACGGCCTGAAGGTTAACACCCAATCGCTCTCGACCATCCTTTCAGGCGGTATCGCGTTCGTTGAACCCAAGTACAGCCCCACCACCCAACCTGCGACCGAGCATGCTCGCTTCGAACTGTTCGGCGACCAGGAGGCGGCCTTGGCGCAGCCCGATGGCGAGCCTCGTTATATCCGCATGAACTTCAATCAATCACTACGCGGCTTGGAGGTGAACGCGCCCGTGGAGTTCATGGGGGTAAACATTGGTCATGTGGTGTCCGTAGATCTGGACTACGACACTAAAACCATGACCTTTCCCAGTATGGTCGGGGCGGTGATCTACCCAAACCGCTTGGGTCATGCCAACGAAACACTCCTCAAGGATCAGGGCTCGGAAGACGAAAACAGCATGGCGCGCCTAATGGCCACCTTCGTCGAGCACGGCCTGCGCGCTCAAGCTCGCAGCGCCAACCTGCTGACCGGCCAGTTGTACATTTCCCTGAGCTTCATCCCCAAGGCAACCCCGACTCCGTTCGACCTCGCGGCGCGACCATTGGTGATCCCCACGGTGCCAGGCAGCTTAGACAAAGTGCAGGGGCAGCTAGAGGGCCTGGTCGACAAGATCAGTAAACTGCCGCTGGAAGACATTGCCAAAAACCTCAACGGCAGCCTCAGCGAAATGCAGAAGACCTTGAAGCAGGTCAACGGCGAGGTACTACCGCAGATGCACGGCGCCTTGGCACAGACACAGAAGACCCTGGACACCGTCAATTCAAGCTTTGCCGAGGACTCGCCCGCACGCCTGCAAATCAGCAATGCCATGGACGAAGTTCAGCGTACAGCCCGCTCAGTGCGAGTGTTGAGCGACTTCCTCAGCCGCAACCCAGAAGCACTGATACGTGGCCGAACAGCGCAGGGCAAACCCGACAGCTACAAGGCCTCGATTCATTCTTCACGTGACGTCGAACCGGAAATACAACCATGAAGACCCCGCTCTTGATCCTGATCACCAGTGTTTGCCTAACGGCTTGTAGCGCCCCGGTCATGCACTCCTACACCTTGCAAGGCAGTACCACGCCGTCAGAGACCCCGGTGGCGGCTCCGGCCTTCCAGCTCGAGATTCGCCCCATACGCGTACCGGTGCAGGTCGACCAACCGCAACTGGTCGTGCGCCTGAACCAAACCAGTCTGGCCATCATGGAAAACGACCGCTGGGGCGCGCCGCTGGCAGAAGAGTTCCATGACGCGCTCACCGATCGACTTGAATCGCGACTGGGCACCCACGACCTCGCCGGGATGAGCAAAGACGCTAAGCGCCCAGTGCTGTCGATTCAGGCCGAGGTACGCCGCTTTGACTCTTTGCCGGGGCAATATGCGCTAGAGGAGGTGGTGTGGAGCCTTGAGCTGCGCGGTAATGGCCAGGTACGTCGCACACTGACCTGCGCCACCCAGATTCGCCAACCTGCAGGGGTTGAATTGAAAAGCCTGGTGTTGGCCCATCAACACTTGATTGATCTGTTGGCGAAAACTATCGCCGATACCGCAAATGGCTGGACGAAAGACGCAGCCCTTAAATGCCCATCAGAGACATCAACCTGATGTACACCCTGAATAACTTTACCGAGTGCGATCAGTATGGGGATCAGCCGCAGCTAAAACTTACGCCGATGCGGGGCTTTTTGTTTGGACAGGCTCAATCATGGGTGCGTGCCGCACTCATGTGACGCTTCACGATGAATGGACGAACAAAACCGCCACCGCCAGGCGCTGCCGTATTGTTCAATGTTTGAATAGTCGAACGTAATGAGCCGACCGTCCCAACGTAGGCCGCCAGGAACGTGCAAGTCTTCCCGACAAGGGTGAAGCGCAACTCAGTCGAGCGCTTGCAGAAAGTTATGCACGCCGTGGGCGCCGAGGTGTGGCCATTGCGCTGCGCAAGCAGCAGCGCATGGATCACCCGCGCAAGCCATAACACCTCAGCCGTTCACGGATAGGCTCGTTGCGGGTGCATGATTGCTGCATACCGGCGCCGGTCAAAAATCGACAGTTGCCGACAGTTGCAAGGTGCGCGGAGACCCCGGGGAAAATGCACCATAGGAGGCCACGCCCGACCAATACTCACGGTCGAAGACGTTCTGCACCGTGGCGCGGAAGGTCGTCGGCCGCCCTTCAATTTTGGTGGCATAGCGCGCGCCTGCATCGATACGGGTCCAGGCGTCCAGCTCTTGGGTGTTGGCCTGGTTGACGTACTGGCTGTCGGTATAGATTGCACCGCCGGTGAGGGTAAAACCTTCCAACCACGGGGTGTCGTATTCTGCCCACAGGTTGGCCTGGATATCGGGCACGCCCACCGGTTTATTGCCGCGGTTGGCGGCAGTGGCCGAGTCCGTCAGCTCGCCATCCAGGAAGGTCACACCGCCCATCAAGCGCGTGCCCGGCGCCACCTCACCGAACACGCTCAGTTCGACGCCACGGTTACGCTGTTCTGCCTGCACCGAAAACAGATTGTTCGCGCCCACCTCGCCACTGGGCTTTTCTATCTGGAACAGCGCCAGGGTGGTCATGAACGTTCCGTGTTCGTACTTCACACCGATCTCATGCTGTTTGGACTCGTAGGGCGCGAAGGTTTCCCCAGAGTTGGCAGCCGTGTCCGGGGCGATATCGCCTTTGCTCAAACCTTCCACATAGTTGTAGTAAAAAGACACGTCGTCCCACGGTTTGACCACCACGCCCACCAGAGGGGTGGTTGCGTTGTCTTTATAGCGGGAGCTGACCGCACCGGCCGCATTGTAGTTACGCGACTCGATGTCCTGGCGGCGCACGCCCAAGGTCAGTTGCAAACGATCATCCAGAAAACCCAGGGTGTCGGTCAGCGCCACGCCGGACAGCTCCGACTCGGAGATGCGCAGCACCTTCGGGGCATTGATGTATTGCTGGGGCGTGTCCACCGGGTGGTAGATGTTGGAGAGAACCTCCGTGCCGTTATTGATACCCCGAGACAATTCATCCTGGTAACGGGTGGCCATCAGCGTGGTGATATGAGTCACCGGGCCGGTGGCGAACTGCCCCCGAACCCCCACATCGGCGGTAGAACGATCAACATTGAACTTGTAATAGCCTGGGGTATTGCTGGTGTCGCCAGCGTCATTGAGGATGCGCGGCACCTGGTCGGACATGCGCTTTACGTCCGACCTGCCACCCCCCGCATGGGCGAACACGGTGAGGTTGTCGTTCAGGTCATATTCACCGCCGAGCAATGCGGACTGCTCCTTGGTGTCCGACCAGCCCCATTTTTGCGGCAGACTGGTGCGGCCATTGGGGGCGGATGGCACCTCTACGCCCGGCGCGATGGTGAACGGGCGTGAGGCGCCTTCGAAGCTTTCTTTCTGGCTGATGTAGTCCAGGTTCAGCCGCAACCGCTCGCCGCGATAATCCAGGGCAATCGCACCGATCCCCACGTCGCGATGCTGGTCGTTCACGGCAGTATCACCGCCCTGCAGGCTGCCGTTGAAGCGCACGCCGAACTGGTTCTCCTCGCCAAAACGCCGACTGATATCCAGGTGCCCGCCCGCTTGGGAGTCCGACGCGTAGCTGCCGGTGAAACGGGTCAAGTCTTCCTCCAGTGGCCGCTTGGGGACGATGTTGATGACACCGCCGACGCCACTGTTGGGCGAGATGCCATACATCAGCGCGCCCGGCCCCTTGAGCACTTCGACGCGCTCGGCGTACTCGGTAAAGACCCGGTAATTGGGCGCTACGCCATACACACCGTCGTAGGCCAGTTCACCCAGGTTGCCTTCGCCAATCGCAAAGCCGCGAATGAAAAATGAATCGACGATACCGCCCGTCTGACCGGTCGAGCGCACCGACGGGTCGCGCTCCAGGGCATCGGCAACGGTGACGGTTTGCAAGTCGGCGAGGGTTTTGGCGGTGTAGCTGGTGACGTTGAACGGCGTGTCCATCACGTCTTTGTTGCCCATCATGCCCAGCCGCGCTCCGCGAGCCACTTGCCCACCGGAGAGTACCTCCGGCAGCGCCGTCGGGCCGTTGTAGCGGCCGTCAACCGTGGTGGCGTCCAGGATCAGGCTGGGTGTACTGGTGTCCGTGGCGCCAGGCGTTTGCGTCTCAGCCCAGGCATTGGCGCCTGCTGCGACCATCACAAAATTCAACAGGGCGGTCCGGATGGCGAGTGCTAACACGCGCTCACCGCAAGGTCGGCTGGCAACAGGCATGACGAGAGGATCCTTTCAACGAGAGAAAATGGGAATCACTCCTAATGCCAGTCGACGTGCGAAAAAGTATCACCGCCAACATGTTTTTTTTGCACAGCTCATTCGTACAGGCGCTCCAACGGTATCGCGATGACCGGTAGCGCCGGGTCAAACACATGCCGCGTGGTCTTGTACGCAAAGATCTCGCCACGTGCGATGGTGGCGAAAATTCGCGCCACCTCGAACGCTTGCCCCGTCTGCCAGTGCCTTACGCACACCCGTGGGTCCGCATAGTCGAGTTGGATGCACGGCACCCGATGCAAACCCAATTGCAACGCCGCGTTCAGGCGATGGTTACCGTCCATCACAATGCCTTGCGAGCGCTCGACGATGATTGGCGCCAGCCAATGCCCTGTGCGGATGATCGAGTCGCATAGCCACTGCACATTGGCCGGGTCCACCTGCTCCGATTGCAGTACTTCGCACACAGGTCGCAGAGCAATCTGATAGGCCTGTTCCAGGGTTCCCCCCTGCCCTGGCGGCATTTTCAGCAGGCCCCGGTCTTGGCGACCGCTGCGTAGCGGTGGGCCATATCCAGCAGGCGTTGCGCCTGTTCGATCAGCGGCAGATCGACCATTTCGCCGTCAACTTGCACCGCGTGGCTACCGCCGGCCACAGCACTCATCACCCGATCCGCCCAGGCCAATTGGTGCGCATCGGGCAGGAAGGCGCGCTGCACCGTCGCCAACTGCGCGGGATGGATGCACAGCTTGGCCCCGAACCCGAGGGAGCGCGCGTATAGCGCGTCCCGGGCGACCACCGCCAGGTCGTTGATCGCAGGGGTCACCCCGTCGATCGGCGCCGGTAAATCCGCCGTGCGGGAGGCCAGCACGATGCGGTTGCGTGCATACACAAACGCCTCAGGCACCTGGCCGCAATTGATATCCAGGGAAAAATCCAATGAGCCAAATGCCAGGCGTGCCAGGCCGGGAATCGCGGCAATCGCCTCCACTTGCTGCAAACCTTTGGCCGTCTCGATGATCGCGACGATGTGCAATTGGGGATGCCACGCCAGCAACTGCTCGACCACCCGTGCCAACGCTTGCGGAGCCTCGGCCTTGGGCAGGAATACCCCGGTGCAACGCTCGGGGTAACGCATGTCGCGCAGCCACGTCAGGTCCTGGCGGAACGATGCGCTGCCGACACTGTTGAGCCGGATAAACCGCTGGCACGCAACGCTCTGCGTACTCTCCTGCCACGCCCAGACGGCGCCTCGGGCAGCGGCTTTGCTCTCGGGATGAACCGCATCCTCAAGGTCCAGAATGATCGCATCCGCCGCGGCCTCAACCGCTTTGGCAAAGCGCTCCGGACGGTTCCCCGGAACGAACAGGTAGCTGATGGGAAGCATCGCAGTGGTGCTCGGACGATCAGTGTTCATTGCATCTCTCCTTGGCGTGCATCAGTCGTGGTTTTTGCAAAATTTTCGGGGGCCTCGGGCGAGTAAATTGCGCCTCTGGCGCCGCCCTCGCCGATCAACGTTTAACCCCTTATTGATCAATGAATTAACGCCGCTTTTAAACTAGGGATGAACGCCCGTAAGCGCAGGCAAATACACGGTCGCGCACTGACCTTCAGCGGGTATTAATTTGGAATATTTGAAAACCTTACTTGATAATCGTTCTCGATAGCAATATTGTTCACGCCGTCGAGAGAAACTTTTCTCGTATACATGCAACTCTTAACGTTCACCGCAAGTGTGGCCTAGCGATATCATTTGCCCATCACTCATCGGTGAATCAGATCAAGAAAACCAGCAGTTAGTGGCCGGTCGCTACATCCGTATAAACCTTAGGGAATTGGGTTCTTATGCAATGGTTTTGTGAACCGATTATCGCCATCAAAGCCACAGTTTCGCCTACTGGGTTCGTGTGGCATCCACCGCCAAACGCATAAACGCTGAAAATACGACGAGTGACAAGACCACATTCATCGATCTCTTTTAATGATCGACATATGAATGGCGATGCTATAAGCGCCAGGGGATAGTTATGTCTATTGCAACGACACGCCTCAATGAAGTGCGGACCGAAGTCCATATTTCGCACATGCTTAATCCATTATTGGACGCCAGCATCGCACAACTGCTACATAGCCAACCCGACAAACTTCTTGAACTTGTCGCACAGCATGGTTCGCCGCTTAATCTTGTATGGCCACATGCCTTTGCGCTGAACACGTGCGCATTGCAATCAGTGCTGGAACAGCATGAGGTTCAGTATTCGATCTTCTATGGCGCCAAAGCCAACAAGTCACACTGTTTGCTGGAAGCGGCTAAAGCGTCCGGGATCGGCGTCGACGTTTCCAGCATTTACGAAATGCGAGCGGCACTGCGCGCCGGTGTGCCCGCCGAT
The DNA here is from genome assembly GCF_049897085.1 of Pseudomonas sp. PSPC3-2. NCBI lineage: Bacteria > Pseudomonadati > Pseudomonadota > Gammaproteobacteria > Pseudomonadales > Pseudomonadaceae > Pseudomonas > Pseudomonas sp. PSPC3-2. Next base: position 981,462 of record NZ_JAFCVO010000001.1, on the reverse strand, counting down.
CAGTTGTGCGCCACTGGCCCTGCCAAAACCCAGGATTTTCATCGAGCGCTGGTGCATGCCGGCGCACTGATCTGCGTCGATTCACTGGAGGAATTCGACCATTTGAAAACACTGCTCGAAACGCGCGCCGAGGCCACCAAAGCCAGGGTTTTACTGCGTTACAGACCCAAAAGCTGTGCGACCAGCCGCTTCGGAATGGGCCCTTCTGACCTGTTGGTGTGCTTGCACTTACTGACTCGATTTCGGGCCTTTATTGACTTCGAGGGCTTCCATTTCCACCTCGGTGGCTACGGGTTCGACTCTCGCGCACAGGCCTTTCGTGAGGTGGCCGACTTCATCGATGCCGCTCGGGAGATGGGATTGAACCCGAGCATGATCGATATTGGCGGAGGCTTGCCCATCCGCTATATCGAGCCGCAAGCCTACGAGCGCTTTCTACAAAACGACAATACGCCAAGTCACTATTACAACCAGTCAGTACCAAAGTCTTATTACCCTTACGGCAGTAACTTGACGGCAAGCCAATGGTTGACGTTATTCCTGGAAAGCTCATTCTCGCCGCGACAGAGCATTGCCCAGTACTTAAAGGCCAACCGCATCATACTGGCATTGGAGCCGGGTCGAAGCCTGGTGGACCAAGCCGCAATCTCGGTGTTTCGTATTACACGCAGCAAAAAACTGGCCAACAATAAAACCGTCTTATTTGTCGAAGGCAGCAGCTTCAGCGCCTGTGAAACATGGTTCGCGTCCGAATACCTGGTCGACCCGATTTTAATCAGCACGGCGCCCACTTCAGCCACACCGATGCAGGCCTATATTGCCGGGCATAGTTGCCTGGATGATGACGTCATCACCCAACGGCTGATCAACTTCACTGTTTCCCCCAAGGCCGGTGATTTATTGATTTATGCCAATACCGCCGGTTATCAAATGGACTTGCTGGAGAACGAGTTTCATCGTCACCCCCTGCCCCGGCGAATGGTGGCGACCTGTTGCACGCAAGGTAACTACGCGTTTTCACCTGACTACTAAAGGCAGCACTTCATATGATACTGACTAAGGTTTCCGAGCTGATTGGCAATACGCCCATGTTGGGTATTTATATCCCGGGCACTGACGCCCGACTGTTATTAAAGATAGAGAAGAATAACCCCGGCGGCAGTATCAAAGATCGTATGGCGCGCAATATGGTGCTCGCCGCGCTCAAGTCCGGACGTTTGAAACCGGGCGGCGTGGTGGTTGAGTCATCTTCGGGCAATACCGGTATCGGCCTGGCCATGGCCGCCGTCGAATTTGGCCTGCAATTTATCGCCGTGGTCGACCATCACGCGGCACAGGACAAGATCGCAGTGATGAAGGCGCTGGGCGCCGATATTCGGTTTGTCGCGGGGACCTATCGCGAAGACGAAGTCGCGGTGGTGGAGCGCCAGCGCTTGGCGGCCGAACTCGCCGAGCAGATTCCGGGCGCCGTCTTCATGAACCAGTCCGACAATGCTGCCAACGCCGGCGGCTACAGCGACTTTGTGCGGGAAACCATCGTGCAGGCCGAAGGTGTTATCGGAGCGTATGTCGGTTGCGTCGGTACCGGCGGGTCGATGACCGGGATTGCCCGGGGCCTCAAACAGCACAACCCCAACATCGTGACCGTGGCCGTGGAGCCCGCCGGTTCCATCGTCTTTGGGCACCCCGGCTATCCGTACTATCAGTCGGGCACCGGGACGCCCGCCGGGGATACGGTGGGGCTGGTGCTCGACTACAGCTGCATCGATCTGGGCGTGCAGGTTACCGACTCACAAGCCTTCGAGACCTCCCGCTATATCGCCCGCCACCTCGCCCTGCTGGTGGGCGGCTCAACCGGTGGCGCGATTTTCAAGGCCCTGGAGCTGATTCACAAAGGCGTACTGAGCGGCAATGTGGTGGTGCCGATTGCCGACGGCGGCGAAAAATACCTGCACACGGTGTTCGACGATAAGTGGCTTGACGAACGTGACTTGCTGGACCCCGGCGTCGCCTCGCAACTGGATGCCTGGCTGGGCAAGAACCACTGGCAGGAGTCCAGCTCCGCCCCGCTGCAACTCAGCGTCGCATGACCCTCTTTCGACTAAGGAACGCCTCTTAATGAAACCGCTGAAAGTCGCCATTTGTGGCGGTGGCCGGACCGGTCATCTCAACGCCATCCTGTTCAAACAGCTGCCCGACGTCCTGGTTTCGCTGCTGACCAGCAACCTGGAAGTCGTTGACCATCACGCCCGGCAGGTACCGCTCCAGGCACTGCTGCCGGACGGTCGCACACTAAACGCCCGACTGGATCGGGTGACCACCGAGGCCAGGCCCGCCGTCGAAGACGCCGATATCGTCATCATCACGGTTCCCGCCCATGCCCGCGCTAAAACGTTGCAGGCCATCGCGCCGCATCTGAGCACCAGTAAACCGGTGTATATCGGTGCGATCCCGGGCTTCTGCGGGTTCGACTGGCTGGCCGAGGCCACACTGGCCAACCATCCGAACCTGGTGATCTGGGGTATGAAGGACGTGCCTCATACGGCCTTCGAGCTCAAACCTGGCCGGTCGATAAAAATGGGCGGCGGCAAAAGCCAGTTGTATGTCGCAACCCATGCCCGCGAATCCCAGGCGTCGCGCCAGCAACTGCACGATATCCTCACGCGGCTTTACGGCCCTTGCGTCACGCTGCTCGATCACTACCTGGAGATCACCCTGACACCCGGTAACCCGATCATGCACAGCTCGGTGATCTACGGGTTGATCGGCCCCTACGGCCAGTGGCACCGCAAGATTTTCCCGCAGCGCCTGTGCTGGTGGACAGAGTGCCCCGAACTGGGCGCTTACTTCCTGGAGCGCATGGATCAGGAGAGCCAGGCACTGTGCGCGGTCATCAGTGAGCGCATGGGCGTCGACCTGTCGTCCGTCAAATCCTTGAAACAGGAAATCGTCGAGGCTTACGGCGATCAGATTCGCGACCAGAGCAGCATGCTGGCCATTCTGCGCACCAACCAGGCCTACAACGACATCCTCGCACCCATGGTACCTGCCGGTGATAACCGCGCCGGGTATGTGATCGAGCGTGAGAGCCGCGCGTTCAACGAAGACGTCGCCTACGGCCTGGTGCTGCTGGTGGAAATGGCCAGGCGTTTCGAACTGAAAGTGCCCTATATCGAAGAAGTCTTGCACTGGAGCGTTGCCTATATGCAAGGCCTGCGCGACTCGGCGCTGGATTACTTCCCGAGCCAATGGCCACGCACGGCATAACCCTTTTACTGAATGACTCAACGAGCAGATAGCTGATATGGATGACCTCAAAACCTTGATCGCCTACTCCCGCAAGAACGCCCTGCGCCGGCTGATTCGTTGCTTGTTTGCGGAAAATATTCTGGATCGTGCAGCGCTGGCGTTTACCCACGGGGGCCACCAGGCCACCTACCCGCTCAAGCAGAGCGGTGCGCAGCTGTTTTTCTCCGAGATTGCGCTGGGGCCGGCCGACACACTGGTCAATGACGGTGACGTGGTACTGCTGACGGCCGAGGGCGTGCGCCAGGTGATCACCAGCCACCAGGACCTGCTGGATGTACTGCGTGACAGCTTCGACTTCGAGCCCAGCGACGAAGGCGTGGCCGGGCTCAAGTCGGATATGGAAAACAGCCTGCTGAACGACGCCCACGCACGCCAGTATCGCCAACACTGGAACGCACGCCTGGCCCAGGCCGCTCAAAACCAGGGGCTCACCAGCCTGACCGATTACCTGCGCCACCACTCGAGTACCAAGGACGCCGCCATCCTGCTGGATCAGTGGGGCTCGCTGGAAGGCCACCCCTACTACCCGACCTGGAAAGCCCGCCCCGGGTTGAGCGACGCAGAGGTCGAGCAGCTGTCTCCGGAGTTCAACGCCCAGGTTCCCCTGCGGATTGCCGCCTTGCGAGCCGACATGGCCAAAAGTGAAAGCATGCCTCACGTGACCAGCTACCACAGCTGGTTCGCCAGCAACTTCCCGGCGCACTGGGAACAATGGAAGGCGGCGCTCAACGGTAAAGGTCTGGATGAAACGCAATGGCTGCCACTGCCGATTCATGCCTGGCATTTGCAGGCGTATGTGCTCAAGACGTTTGCTGCGGAAATCGAAGAAGGCCTCCTGATCACTGAGGGGCCGGATATCCAGACGCTGCCGACCATGTCATACCGCACGATGATGCCGGTGTTGGACCACGCTGCGCCGCTGATCAAGTTGCCCATCGCGTTGTGGATGACCAGCGAGTTGCGCAGCCTGCAAGCCAAGTCGATCCATATGGGACCGCGCATCAGCACGCTGATCACGCAAATTTTGGAAGCCGAAAAGGGTTTCGACCAGCAGCTGGAAATCTTCCCGGAAGAAATCGGCGTGCGCTACAGACACGCAATCACCCAGGACGACGTACCGGGCAAACACCTGTCCGTGGTGTTTCGTGCCAGCCGGCAAGCGTTCGAACGCAGCGATGATCGCTTGCCAATTACAGTGGCTTCGTTGTTCACCCGTTTGCCGGGCAGCGGTCGGCCACTGTTTACCGACCTGATCGAACGTGACGGGGTGCGTGCCAGCGCCTCCAACGTAGAGAACTGGTTTCGCCAATACGCCAAAGTCGTCACCCATCCCGTGGTGGCGATCTATCTGCTGTACGGTATCGGCCTTGAAGCGCACCAACAGAACACCATGGTGTTGTTCTCGCCCGACGGCCTGCCACGTAGCCTGCTGATCCGCGATTTTGGCGATGGCCGGACCTACGCTCCGCTGCTGGAAGAGCGCGGCTATACCTTACAGCCGCATGTGCAGCCTGGCATTCTGCCGACGGTGTTTGTCGGCGATATCGAACCGGTGCGCATGTTTGTGCTCGATGCCGCGTTTCTCACGCACCTGCATGAAATGGCCCTGTGGCTGACCAAGGAGTACGAAATGGACAACACACGCCTGTGGACGGTATTGCGCGAGGAAACCGAGAACGCCTTTGCTGCGGTGCGCGAGCGGGTATCGCCGCAGCTGTGGGAAGTGGAGCGCCAGGCCTTTGTCGAGGACCCGTGGCCGACCCGTTCGTTGTTACGCATGCACCTGATGCAGTATGCCAACTACCGTTTGCAGCACACCCTGACCAACCCGCTAGCTGCCGTTTAATCGCCGAGGCCGTCTCATGTCCCAAGCAGGTGCCGTCCAGGGTTCGAGTGTAAGAATCCTTATTTACCTTCTGTTCGCGATCCAGCTGGTCTCTATGGGCGCGATGGAAATGAGCGGGCCGTTCTGGCCCGTGCACCTGCGCGGGCTGGCCGCCTCGGAGTCGGTATTCAGCTTCGCCAGCATCGCCGTGTACGTCGGGCCGATGCTGGGCATCATGCTGACCAGCGCATTCTGGGGCCGTATCGGCGATCGCTACGGCCACAAATGGATGATGATCCGCGCACTCGCGGGGTTGTCCTTGACCCAGCTGGGGCTAGCGCTTTTCAGTGACATATGGGTAATCCTGGTCCTGCGTTTTCTGCAGGGCGCATTTGCCGGCTACATCGCCCCCGCGCAGGCTTACGGGGTCAGTATCGAAGCCCCGTCGCGACGGGCCCGGTTGTTTGCGATCCTGCAAATATCGACCAATGTGGGCTCACTGTTGGGTGCGGTCGTTGGCGGCATGATCCTCGATTACGCGACGTTTTTCTGGATCAACATCGTCGCCTCGGTGCTATGCGCCCTCTGTACCGTAATAGCCGCCGTGACGTTACCGGATGTGCCCCCGGTGCAAAAAACCCCGACGGTCAGCGCCAGCACTCCAGCCGCAGGCACCGGCCGCGTGTGGCGCGGTTCTCCGCTGCTGTCGCTGCTGTGCGTCATGGGGATTTTGCTGCTGGCACGCATGCTGCCGCAGACGTCATTCTCGCTGTACGTCAGCTCGACGTTCGAGGTCAGCAACTCAGTGGTCGGCCTGTGCTACGGGCTGCTGGCGCTGGGCTTCATCCTGACGGCGACGGCATGGTCGCGCTACTTCGAGCATCGCTCGCAACAAGAAACGCTGCAACGCATCACCTACATCGTCATGGGCTGCATCGCATTGACCGCCGTGGCAGGCGTTACGCGCAATCCCGTGGTATTTATCGTCGCCTACTTCATTTGGGGGGTACTGCTGGGAGCGACCACCCCCGTGCTGATGGCATTGATCTCGAAAACCGCCGACAGCTCGCGGCAAGGCTACGTTCTGGGCATTGCGCAAAGTACCGCGCAATTCGCCTCGATTGCCGGCATTTCCATCGGTGGCTTGCTGAGCCAGGTCTACGGCCTGCAATACACCTATCTTTTCGTGTGCCTGGCCTATGCAGTGGCGCTGATACCCATGCTTGCGTTGCGGTACTGGTCGGTGGCCGCGCCCTCCAATCGCATTGCGGGCAGCGACTGAACAAGGAGTTGTGTTTTGAACGTTGAACAACTGCGCGCTGACACTCCGGGTGTCGAGCAACTGATCCATTTCAATAATGCCGGTGCAGCGCTGATGCCTGACCCGGTTATCCAGGTCATGACCAGGCACCTGCAACGGGAAGCCCGCATCGGCGGGTATGAAGCGGCCGCCCAATGCGTGCCTGAACTGGAGAATGTCTACGGCGCCATCGGACGCCTGATCAATGCACGCCCCGATGAAATCGCGGTGGTCGAAAACGCCACCCGAGCCTGGGACATGGCCTTCTATTCACTGGCGCTGAAGCCCGGTGACGTCGTGCTGACATCAATGACCGAATACGCCGGCAACTACATCCCGTACCTGCAATTGAGGCAGCAGCGCGGGATCGAGATCCGGGTACTTCCCAACGATGAACAGGGCCAGGTGTGCCTGGTGGCCTTGGCGGCAATGCTCGAAGACGAGCACGTCGCGCTGGTATCGCTGCCGATGATCGCCACCAACGGTGGGCCGGTACAACCCGTCGAACAGATCGGCGCCCTCGCCCGGGCGGCGGGTGTGTTGTTCTTGCTGGACGCTTGCCAGGGGGTGGGGCAGGTGCCGATCGATGTGCAAAAAATCGGCTGCCACATGCTCGCCGCCACCAGTCGAAAATACCTGCGCGGCCCCAGGGGCATGGGGTTCCTGTACGTCGAGCAGTCCCTGTGCCAGCGCCTGGAGCCGGCGTTTCTTGACCTGCATGCGGCCTCGTTGCTCACGGCGGATAGCTTTAAAATTCGCACGGATGCCCGACGCTTTGAAAATTGGGAGTGCAACGTCGCGGCCAAGCTGGGCCTGGGTGCGGCAGTGGAGTATGCGTTGGCGCAGGGCATCAAACCGATGTGGCAGCGCATCCAGCACCTGGCGGGCTACTTGCGCCACCGAATGACCGAAGTAGCGGATATCACCCCGCAGGACCTGGGCCGTGTAAAGTCCGGCATCGTCACCTTCAGTCACCGGCACAACAGCGCCGCGCAGGCTCAACAGTGGCTCGCGGCGCAACCCAAACGCATCAACGTGAGCACCTCGACGGCGGGCTCGACCCTGCTCGACATGCAGCATCGGGGCTTGCTTGAAGTCAGCCGTGCGTCACTTCACGCCTACAACACCGAAGCTGAAATCGACACACTGATTGACGCCTTGATACGCCTGTCATACGCCTGATCACGGGATACGATCGCGCTTGCGCTCAAGTCGGTTTGTCAATTAGCATTGGGAATACTTCTCAATTACAAACAAACCTGCCGCCATGAGCGAAACCTCCTCCGCGAATCACCTCAATCACCTGCGCGCCATCGAGGCCCTGTACAGCGGGCATCACGGCTGGCTGTACGCCACGCTGAAGAGAAAACTGGGGAACGCCATGGACGCGGCGGATCTGGCGCAGGACACCTTCACCCGGATCCTGGCCTCACACATCACGGTGATCGACCAGCCACGGGCTTACTTGAGCTGCGTGGCCAAGGGCATTCTGATCAACTGGTACCAGCGCAAGGCACTGGAACGCGCCTACCTGGATGCACTGGCGAACGTGCCCACCCACGAAGCGCCGTCGCCCGAGGCACACTTCGTGGTGCTGGAAACCCTGTACGAAATCGACGCCATGCTCGATACCCTTGCGCCGCAGGTCAAACGCGCCTTCCTGCTGTCGCAGATCAACGGCCTCAAGTACGACGACATCGCCGAGCAATTGGGTGTATCGCTGATCACCGTCAAGCGCTACATGAAGCAGGCCTTCATACAATGCCTGATGCTGGTGGAGTGAATGCTCGGCCTGCGCAAGGAACCGCCCCTGGCCCCTCAGGTACTCGAAGAAGCCGCCGAGTGGCTGATGCGCTTGAGCGAGCGCGAATTGAGCGAACACGAACGCGCCGAATGGGAACGCTGGAAGGTCAGCAGCCCCGAGCATGATCGCGCGTGGTCGCGTGCGCAATTGCTGCAGAGCAAGTTAGGCGGCCTGCCGCCCTCCCTGGCGATGTCGGCGCTGGACCGGCCGAACAGCCCGGAGCGTCGCGCGGCCTTGGGCAAGCTGGCGATCCTGCTGGCGGTGATGCCTGTGGGTTGGGGAAGTTGGAAGCTGGCGCAATCGCAGCAATGGTCAGCGGACTACCGCACCGACGTTGGCCAGCGCCGCGAACTGACCCTGGCCGATGGCTCGCGTATCACCCTGAACACCGAAACCGCCATCGACGTAGTGTTCGACGACCGCCAACGGCTTATTCACCTGCGCGAAGGCGAAATCCTGGTGCAGACCGCCGTGGACACGGCCACCCTGCCCCGACCTTTCCTGATCAGCACTCGCCAGGGGCGCATGCAGGCGCTGGGTACACGCTTTACCGTTCGGGAATTGAGCCCACGCACTCACCTCGCGGTGCTCGACGGCGCGGTGAGCGTGATATTGGCCGATAACCGCCAGACCCCGCCGCTGATCGTCAACGCCGGGCAGCGCACAGACTTCTCCTCACAGACCTTTGGCAGCCTGACGCCCACGGATCGCGACATTGGCTCATGGACCCGAGGCATGTTAATGGCTGACAAGATGCGCCTGGCCGATTTCGTCGCGGAACTGACGCGCTACCGCAGAGGCTTCCTACGCTGTGATCCCTCGATCGCCGACCTGCGCATTTCCGGGGCCTTTCCAATCAGTGATACCGATCGCACCTTGAACATGCTGGTACACACCTACCCCGTGCTGGCGAGCAGCCATTTGCGCGGTTATTGGGTCACCCTGTCTCCTGCCTGATCTCGCGTAAAAATAAACTGCAGCCGGGGTGATACTTTTTTCGATTTCGGCTGGCAAAGGTAGGAACAGCCTTTTCCTCTCGTCCACTGGGTCATCCTTTCATGCTCGTAGCACGGCCCCAGCGTCCGGCTCGTCCGTTCAAACCGATGGTGCGTGGCGTATTGCTCAGCCTGTTGCTGGCCGGTGCCGTGTGCCTGCAGGCCTTGGCGGGTGCGCCAGCACCATTGGACTCGGTCGCTCTGCGTGCCTACCACATTGCCCCAGGCCCACTCGGCGCGACGCTCTCAAACGTTGCCGTGGACGCCGACATTGCCCTGTCATTCCAGCCGTCGATCACCGAAGGCCTGGTCAGCCCTGAGCTACGCGGGACCTACTCGACACAAGAAGCCGTCACGCGCTTGCTCGAAGGCAGTGGCCTGGAGATGGTGTTACGCAGCGATGGCAGCTACACCCTGGCACTGCGCAGGGTGACGCTATCGGCTACCACGGTGGATGCTCCAGAAAAGCATACCGATAGCCTGCCGCCGGTGTATCCGGGCGGCCAGGTGGCCGAGGGCGGGCGTCTCGGCCTGCTCGGCAATACGGATGTGATGGACGCCCCCTTCAGCCTCAGCACCTATACCGCCTCATTGATCAAAGACCAACAGGCGACCACCGTGGGCGACGTGCTGGAACGCGACGCCTCAGTCCGCTCCACCGGCCAGACGGGGGGCATAGTCGATTCATTCTTCATCCGCGGCTTTCCGGTGGGCGAAGGCAACCTCGGGGAACTGGCGTTCGACGGGGTGTACGGCGTGGCCTCCAATTACCGGGTGTTCACCGACTACGCCGAGCGCATCGAAGTGGTCAAAGGCCCCGGCGCCCTCCTCTACGGCATGTCACCCAACAGCGCCGTCGGTGGCGTGATCAACGTAGTCCCCAAGCGCTCCCTGGACGATGACCTGACTCGGGTCACTGCCAGTTATGCCCAAGACCTACAATTGGGCACCCACATCGACCTGAGTCGACGGTTTGGCGAGGACCGTCGATTCGGCGTGCGCGTCAATGGCAGTGTGCAGCAGGGTGACACCGTGATCGACGAGCAATCACGGGACATCGGTGTAAGTGCCATCTCCCTGGATTACCAGGGAGATCGCCTGCGCACCAGCCTGGACCTGATCGCCCAGAAAGAGCAATTTGACGCGGCCTCACGGCCTTTTCTGATCGATCCTGGGGTACCTATTCCCCACGCCGCCAACGGGCGGACCAACGTCAGCCAGGATTGGGGCTGGTCCAAAACCCGCGATGAATCGGCATTGCTGGGTGGCGAGTATGACGTGAGTGACACACTGACTTTGTTCGCCCATGCCGGCGGTGGGAAGTCGAACGTGGCACGCCTGTCCGACCAGACCCCGACCATCATCAACGCCGCCGGTGACACCTCGTCGATCCCCGGCTATTACACATTCAAGGTCCGGCGCTACACGGTCGACACCGGCGCGCGACTGCGCTTCGACACCGGGCCGATCAGCCACAACACCACGCTGCAAGTCACCCGCTATCGCGATGAGTTGTCGCGCGGCATCATTTCCGGCTCGCCGGTGCTGTCGAACATTTACCACCCGATCGCGCGACCCGAGGTTGATATTGCCACGCCTGCAACGCCAAAAGTCTCGGCGACCGAATTGTCCGGCGTCGCGGTTGCCGACACCTTGTCGATGCTCGATCAGCGCCTGCAGGTGACTGCCGGCCTGCGCAAACAGACCATCCGTTCCAACAACTACAACGAGGCAGGTGCGGTGACCACCGCTTACGACGACGGCAAGACTACGCCGCTGTTCGGGGTAGTTGTCAGGCCTTGGGATCATGTGTCGTTCTACTACAACTACCTCGAAGGCTTGAGCAAAGGCGATATCGCCCCAGCCACGGCCTCGAACGCAGGCCAGATCTTTGCCCCCTACGTCTCACGCCAGCATGAGGTCGGGGTCAAGCTCGACTACGGCACGGTCATGTCCACACTCGCGCTGTTCCAGATCACCAAACCCAGCGGCGAGCTGTCAGGCACAACCTTTTCGGTACAAGGCGAACAGCGTAACCGGGGCCTGGAGCTGAACGTGTCCGGCGAGGCCAGCCCGGGCACGCGCCTGCTCGGCGGCGTGATGCTGTTGGATGCGCAACTGACCGAAACCGGGGTTACGGCCAACCGGGGCAATCGGCCGGTGGGGGTGCCCAAGGTTCAAGCCAACCTCTGGGCCGAGTGGGACGTGCCCTGGGTCGAGGGGCTGACGCTGACCAGCGGCGCGCTTTACACCGGCAGCCAATACGTGGACCAGGCCAACACCCAACAGCTGGATCCCTGGACCCGCTTCGACGTGGGTGTGCGCTACAGCACGCGCATCGTCCAGCGGCCGACAACCTTCCGCGCCACGGTACAGAACGTGTTCGACCGTGAATATTGGTCGGGCGTCGCCTCGTATGGTGCGTTCTCTCAAGGCTCGCCACGCACCCTTCTACTGTCGACCACGGTCGATTTCTGAAACCTTCGGCCCGGCACGCTGACCCGCCACCCGGCCCGACCACTGCAAAGGCTTTAACCATGGTTACCATTGTTCGACGCAGCCACGCCTTCGCCGCGCTGCTGTTTGCTGGTTTGTTGGGGTGGGCGCTGCAGTCGACGGCGGCCGAGCCGGATACGACGCGCAGCACCGTCACTGATTTGCTTGGGCGCCAGGTCAAGGTGCACCTGCCGGTGCGGCGGGTCATTCTGGGGGAAGGCCGCCAGCTGTACCTGGTCGCCGCGCTGGATACGCAAAACCCCATCGAACGTATCGTTGGCTGGCGCAAGGACTTGATCCAGTCCGACCCGGACACCTATGGCGCTTACCTGCAAAAATTCCCCGCCATCGCCAACATCCCCACCTTTGGCGGTTTTGAAGACGGCACCTTCGACATCGAGCAGGCCATCTCCCAGCACCCTGACGTGATCATTCTCAATATCGAGGCCCAGCACGCTACCGAGGATGCCCGTTATATCGAGAAACTCGACGCCCTGGGGATTGCGGTGGTGTACGTCGACTTTCGCAACCATCCGATGCAAAACACCGAGCCCACCATGCGCCTGTTCGGCCAACTGTTTGGCAAAGAGGCGCGGGCCGAGGCCTTTATCGACTTTCGCAACCAGCAGATTCGCCGAGTCACCGACGTGATCAACGCGCAGCAGCCTTCTCGACCCGCCGTATTCATCGAGCGCATAGGTGGCTACACCGACGATTGCTGCCTGAGTTTCGGCAATGAAAACTTTGGTCTTTTCGTCGATATGGCGGGTGGCAACAATATCGCCAGAAACGTCATCCCCAGCACCTTCGGCCAGTTGAACCCCGAGCAGGTGATCGTCGCCAACCCGGAACAGGTGGTGATCACCAGTGCCAACTGGGAAGCGTTTGCCCCCGGTGGCCATTGGGTCGGTGTGGGTCCCGGCGCCGACATGGCGCAAGCCCGGCGCAAATTGGCCTGGTACACCCACCGCCCGGCCTATGCCGGCATCAAGGCGCAAGATAACCAGGCGTTCCATGCGATCTGGCATCAGTTCTACAACAGCCCTTATCAGTTCGTGGCCATCCAGCAGTTGGCCAAGTGGTTCCATCCGACACTGTTTGCCGACCTGGACCCCGAAGCCTCGTTTCGCGAGTTGCACGAGCGATTCCTGCCCGTGCCCTATGAGCCGGGTTACTTCGTGAGCCTCAAGCCATGAGCACCGTGACCCAACGTGACACCTACCGTCACCTGATCCTGCGCAAACGCCTGATCCTCGGCGGCCTGGTCCTGCTGTTGCTGTGCAGTGTGCTGCTTGACCTGGCCCTGGGGCCAGCAAGCTACAGCTTCAGCGAAGTGCTCGGTGCGCTATTGGCGCCCGACACTGCGCCGGCGCAGGTTCGCGTGGTGATGTGGGATATCCGCCTGCCGATCGCCCTGATGGCGGTTGCAGTCGGCGCGGCATTGTCACTGGCCGGGGCACAGATGCAGACCATCCTCAATAACCCGCTGGCCAGCCCCTTCACCCTGGGCATTTCCGCCGCCGCCAGTTTTGGCGCCGCCATGGGCCTGGCGTTTGGCGTGGCCCTGTTTCCGTTGGCGGCGCAGTACATGGTGCCGGTGAACGCGTTCATCATGGCCATGCTCTCGGCGCTGCTGATTCACTTCCTGAGCATGCGTCGCGGGGTCACCGCTGAAACCATCGTGCTGCTGGGTATCGCCCTGGTGTTCACGTTCAACGCGTTATTGGCCCTGGTGCAGTTTTTCGCCACCGAGCAAGCCGTGGCGGCCGTGGTGTTCTGGACCATGGGCAGCCTGACCAAAGCCACCTGGCCCAAACTTGGGGTGATCTGCCTGGTAATCGTGATCACCCTGCCTATCTTTGCCAAACGCGCCTGGGCCATGACCGCGCTGCGACTGGGTGACGACAAGGCGGCCAGTTTCGGCATCAACGTGCGCAGCCTGCGCTTTCAAACGCTGATCATGGTCAGCCTGCTCGCCTCGTTCCCCGTGGCCTTTGTCGGCACCATCGGCTTTATCGGGCTGGTCGGCCCGCATATTGCGCGGATGTTGATCGGCGAGGATCAGCGCTTCTTCCTGCCGGCCTCACTGCTGACCGGCGCACTGATTCTGTCCGCCAGTTCGGTGGTGAGCAAAACCCTGATCCCGGGCGCGATCTTCCCGATCGGGGTGGTCACCTCATTGATCGGCGTGCCGTTCTTCATATCTCTGATCCTCAGCGGGAAGAAAAACTCATGGTGACGATTCAGCTGGAAGACCTGGGTGCCCGCTACGGTGAGCGCACGATCATCCGTGGCGTTACCACCGCCACGTTCACCGGCGGTCAAGTGGTCGCGGTGGTGGGGCCCAATGCCGCAGGCAAGTCCACGCTGTTCAAGCGCATGGCCGGGCTGATCGACGGACCTGGGCAGGTGATCCTGCAAGACGCGAAAAAGGGTAAGCAGGGCATTTGCTACATGCCCCAGGGCTTGAATGCCAGTGCGCGGTTGACGGTCTACGAGTCGGTGCTCCTGGCCCGCAAGCAATTGTCACCGCAATGGACCGTCCACGATGACGAACTGAACCTGGTGGACGAAATGCTCGACGCCCTTGGCATCAGCGACTTGTCCTTTCGCAACCTGGGTGAACTCAGCGGCGGCCAGCAGCAACTGGTGTCCATCGCCCAGACATTGGTGCGCGAACCGGAAATCCTGCTGATGGACGAGCCCACCAGCGCCCTCGATATGCATCGCCAGGTGCAAGTGTTGAACTTCATGGGCGCATTGGCCCGCAAACAGCAGGTCATCGTGTTCATCGCCCTGCATGACCTGAACCAGGCATTGCGCTTTGCCGACCAGGTCTTGGTGATTGCCGACGGCACCGCACAGGGCAGCGGCGCGAGTCATGAGGTGATCACCGAACGCATGCTGCGCGAGGTGTACCAGGTTGAGGCGCGGATTGAGCAGTGCAGTCAGGGACAACGACATATTTTGATCGACGGCATTACTTGACGGCGTATCCAACGCTAACCATCTGCAGAACGGCGAGCGGGTGTGCGAAGGCCATCCCCATCAGTCAACGGATAAGGCTGTGCCAGCGGTGTACTTAAAAACCGTGGCGGGCGTTGGGATCGCCGAGCTGAATCCCAGGCACAAAAAAGCCCGCTCAATGAGCGGGCTTTCTGTGGTGACCTGGCGTTCAGCGTTCCAGGTAACCGAATATGGCGCAGCGGACGGGACTCGAACCCGCGACCCCCGGCGTGACAGGCCGGTATTCTAACCGACTGAACTACCGCTGCGCGTAACACATGAAGCGAATGGTGGGTGATGACGGGATCGAACCGCCGACCCTCTGCTTGTAAGGCAGATGCTCTCCCAGCTGAGCTAATCACCCTTCGTTTCGGTGTGGCGCGCATTCTACGGAGCGACCTAAGGTCTGGCAAGCACTTTCTTAAATCTTTTTTTTCAGCCCTTCCAATGGCTTAGGCAGGGTTGGCCTCAGCCGCTATCAAGACAATAATGCCCCCCTTTGTATAAAGGAGAGACTCACCCCATGTGGTTCAAGAACCTGCTTATCTATCGCCTGACCCAAGATCTGCCTGTTGATGCCGAGGCGTTGGAAACTGCAATGGCCACCAAACTGGCGCGCCCTTGTGCAAGCCAGGAGTTGACCACTTACGGTTTCGTCGCGCCTTTCGGTAAAGGCGAAGACGCTCCCCTGGTCCACGTCAGCGGTGACTTCCTGCTGATCGCTGCGCGCAAGGAAGAACGCATCCTGCCGGGTAGCGTGGTGCGTGACGCACTGAAAGAGAAAGTCGAAGAGATCGAAGCCGAGCAAATGCGCAAGGTCTATAAAAAGGAACGGGACCAGATCAAGGATGAAATCATCCAGGCCTTCCTGCCGCGTGCGTTTATCCGTCGCTCGTCGACCTTCGCCGCAATCGCGCCGAAACAAGGCCTGATCCTCGTCAACTCGGCCAGCCCGAAACGCGCCGAAGACCTGCTGTCGACCCTGCGCGAAGTGATCGGCACCCTGCCGGTGCGTCCACTCACCGTGAAAACCGCGCCAACCGCGATCATGACCGACTGGGTCACCACCCAGAAACCGGCCGATGACTTCTTCGTCCTCGACGAATGCGAACTGCGCGACACCCACGAAGACGGCGGCATCGTGCGCTGCAAGCGCCAGGACCTGACCGGCGAAGAAATCCAGCTGCACCTGACCACCGGCAAAGTGGTGACCCAACTGTCGCTGGCCTGGCAGGACAAGCTGTCCTTCATGCTCGACGACAAGATGACCGTCAAGCGCCTGAAGTTCGAAGACCTGCTGCAGGACCAGGCTGAACAGGACGGCGGCGAAGAAGCCCTGGGCCAACTGGACGCCAGCTTTACCCTGATGATGCTGACCTTCGGCGAATTCCTGCCGGCGCTGATCGAAGCCCTGGGCGGCGAAGAGACCCCACAGGGCATCTAAACCTTGTGAAGATCACATTGTGGGAGGGGGCTAGCTCCCTCCCACATTTGATCGCATAGCGATTCAAAAACCGCACAAAAAAGGACCTCCCCATGCGCGCACTCGCCACCTTGAGCCGCTTCGTCGGCAATACCTTCGCCTATTGGGTGCTGATCTTTGCCGTGCTGGCCTTCGTCGAACCCGGCTGGTTCATCGGCCTGAAAAGCGCCATCGTCCCGCTGCTGGGCCTGGTGATGTTCGGCATGGGGCTGACCCTCAAACTCGAAGACTTCGCCGAAGTCGCCCGCCATCCGTGGCGCGTGGCCCTGGGCGTGGTCGCGCACTTTGTGATCATGCCGGGCGTGGCTTGGTTGCTGTGCCAGGCCTTCAACCTGCCGCCCGAAATTGCCGTCGGCGTGATCCTGGTCGGCTGCTGCCCAAGCGGCACCTCGTCGAACGTGATGACCTGGCTGGCCCGTGGCGACTTGGCGCTGTCGGTGGCCATCGCCGCCGTCACCACCCTCCTCGCCCCGCTGCTGACCCCGGCGCTGATCTGGCTGCTGGCTTCGGCCTGGCTGCCGGTGTCGTTCATGGAGTTGTTCTGGTCGATCCTGCAAGTGGTGCTGTTGCCGATCGTGCTCGGCGTCGTCGCACAACGGCTGCTCGGCGAGCGGGTCCGCCATGCGGTGGAGGTGCTGCCGCTGGTGTCGGTGGTCAGCATCGTGATCATCGTCGCCGCCGTGGTGGCCGCCAGCCAGGCGAAGATCGCCGAGTCGGGCCTGCTGATCATGGCCGTGGTGATGCTGCACAACAGCTTCGGTTACGTGCTGGGCTACTTCACCGGCCGCCTGTTCAAGCTGCCGTTGGCGCAACGCAAGTCGCTGGCGTTGGAAGTGGGCATGCAGAACTCCGGGCTCGGCGCTGCCTTGGCCAGCGCGCATTTTTCACCGCTGGCTGCGGTGCCGAGTGCGCTGTTCAGCGTCTGGCACAATATTTCCGGGGCGCTGCTGTCGACGTACTTTCGCCGCATGAGTGAAAAGGAAGACCGCCGCGCACTGGAGAACACCGCGAAAACTTGATCGACCGATCAATCTTCGGCACTCTACCGAGCGCTGCGGGGACGACCCCGCGACGCTATCGCGTACACATCAGGGGACGACCCCGCTTTTATAGAGGAAGGTCATCATGTCCTGGATCATTCTGTTTTTCGCCGGGCTGTTTGAAGTCGGCTGGGCCGTCGGTTTGAAGTACACCGACGGTTTCAGCAAGCCACTGCCCACCGCCCTGACGATTGCCGCCATGGCCATCAGCCTCGGCCTGCTGGGGCTGGCCATGAAGGAATTGCCGCTGGGCACCGCCTACGCCATCTGGACCGGCGTGGGTGCAGTGGGCACGGTGATCGCCGGGATTATCCTGTTTGGGGAATCCATGGCGTTGTTCCGGCTGGCCAGTGTGGCGTTGATCATTTGCGGGCTTGTGGGGCTTAAGATCAGCGCTTAGGCCGCTACCGCCATCGGGGGCAAGCCCCCTCCCACATTTGACCGAGTTGTTCTGACGAGCGCGGTCTAGTGTGGGAGGGGGCTTGCCCCCGATGAGGCCAGTACCTCCAGCACAGAACTACCTGACATCCCCACGCAAAACACCGACCACAGCCTGCAACTGCGCAGGTGTCGCCTCCTCTACCCGAACAGGCTCACCCGCCACCAACACCACCCGCGACCAGATCCGATGAAAGACGCCCTTGTTAGGATCGCGGCTGAAAAAACTCCCCCACAACCCCTGCAACGCCAACGGAATCACCGGCACCGGCGTCTCCTCAAGGATGCGCGTCACGCCGCCACGGAATTCGTTCATCTCACCATCGGCGGTCAACTTGCCTTCCGGGAAGATGCACACCAACTCGCCGTCCTTCAGGTACTGCGCAATCCGTGTGAAGGCTTTTTCGTAGATCTGGATGTCTTCATTGCGCCCGGCAATCGGAATCGTCCCGGCGGTGCGAAAGATAAAGTTGAGCACCGGTAAGCGGTAGATCTTGTAGTACATGACAAAGCGAATCGGCCGACGCACCGCGCCACCAATCAACAGCGCATCGACGAACGATACGTGGTTGCACACCAGCAAGGCCGCGCCCTCGTCCGGGATCAGCTCCAGGTTGCGATGCTCGACGCGGTACATGGAATGGCTGAGCAGCCAGATCATGAAGCGCATGGTGAACTCGGGGACGATCTTGAAGATGTAGGTGTTGACCGCGACGTTGAGCAGCGACACCACCAGGAACAGCTCGGGGATCGACAGTTTGGCCACGCTCAGCAGCAGGATCGACACAATCGCCGAGACCACCATGAACAACGCATTGAGAATATTGTTGGCGGCGATCACCCGCGCCCGTTCGTTCTCGGCGGTGCGCGACTGAATAAGCGCGTACAACGGCACGATATAGAAGCCGCCGAACACCCCCAGGCCCAGAATATCGAACAACACCCACCAGGCCTGGCCGTAACCGAGCACCGCCAGCCAATCGTTGGCCTGCACGTTCTGCGGCATACCGCCGGAATGCCACCACAGCAGCAGGCCGAACACCGTCAGGCCGAAGGAGCCGAACGGCACCAGGCCGATTTCCACCTTACGCCCGGAGAGTTTTTCGCAGAGCATCGAACCCAGCGCGATACCCACCGAGAACACTGTGAGGATCAGGGTCACCACGGTTTCGTCGCCGTACAACCATTCCTTGGCGTAGGCCGGGATCTGCGTCAGGTAGATCGCGCCGACGAACCAGAACCACGAGTTGCCGACAATCGAACGCGACACCGCTGGGGTCTGCCCCAGGCCCAGGCGCAGGGTGGCCCAGGACTGGCTGAAGATGTTCCAGTCCAGCTGCAGTTGTGGCGTAGACGCCGCGGCCCGCGGAATGCGGCGGCTGGCCAGGTAGCCCAACACCGCCACGCCGACAATCGCCCCCGCCACCACGGGCGCGTAATGGGTGGACGACATCATGATCCCCGCGCCGATGGTACCGGCCAGGATCGCCAGGAACGTGCCCATTTCCACCAGGCCGTTGCCGCCCACCAGCTCATCCTCGCGCAGGGCCTGGGGCATGATCGAGTACTTCACCGGGCCGAACAGCGCGGAGTGGGTGCCCATGGCAAACAACGCCAGCAGCATCAGTTCCAGATGATTGAACAAAAAGCCCGTGGCGCCGACGGCCATGATCACGATCTCGCCGACCTTGATCGCGCGGATCAACGCGTCCTTGTTGAATTTCTCGCCAAACTGCCCGGCCAGCGCCGAGAACAGGAAGAACGGCAGGATAAACAACAAGGCGCACAGGTTGACCCAGATGGCGCGGTCACCGTCGATGGTCAACTTGTAGAGAATCGCCAGGATCAGCGATTGCTTGAAGATGTTGTCGTTGAAGGCACCCAGCAATTGGGTAATGAAGAACGGCAAAAAGCGCCGCGTGCGCAGCAAGGTGAATTGTGAGGGGTGGCTCATCGTCCGTGTTCCTGCGTGGCCTGGTTTTTTTTGAGGCCACGACTTTACCTAATCCCGCTTACTTATTCCCTAATCCTGCAATACACGGTGAAACAAAAAGCTCACCTTTATAGGCGCCCTGCACCGTGCGCTTGGCGACGATCAGCCACATCAGCGCCAACGCCAGCACCAGCACACCGCCAAATACGCTGAAGAACCCCAGGTGCAACACGCTCGCCAGCTTCAACGTGGCCAGGGCGTAGACCCCCAACGGAAAGGTGAAGCCCCACCAGCCCAAATTGAACGGGATACCGGCGCGCAAGTAACGCAGGGTAATCAGCACCGCGATCAGCATCCACCACAAACCGAAGCCCCACAGGGTAATACCGGCTATCAGGCCCAGGCCGTTGGCGATTTCACCGACAGCGGGCAAGCCATTGGCAGCGAAGATCGCCGGCGCATCGCCGCCCAGCAGCAACATACCGAGGGCACCGGTGCCGATCGGGCCAAGCGCCAGCCAGCTCGACGCCGCCATGTTGGCGTGGGGCAGCTTATGCAGGGCCATGCGCAGCATCAGGATGGTCAGAATGCTGAACGCCACCGGCAGCGAAAACGCCCACAACACGTAGCTGGTCACCAGCATCACCAGTTGCCCGTGGGCATCCGCCAGGTGCGGCGCCAACAGGCCACCGCTGGCGGCGGCGACTTCGGCCGCGACCACCGGCAACAGCCAGACGGCGGTCATCTGGTCGATACTGTGTTCCTGGCGCGTGAACATCATGAACGGGATCAGCACGCCGCAGGCCACTGCCATCGCCACGTCCAACCACCATAGCGCTTCGGCCAGCGGCACCACGCCAGCGCCCCAGCGCGGCAGGCCGAACAACAGCAAACCGTTGATAAGGGTGGCCAGGCCCATGGGAATGGTGCCGAAGAACATCGACACCGTAGAGTGCCCGAAGATCCGACGCGCCTCGTCGAAAAACATTACCCAGCGCGCCGCATACAAGGCGCTGAACAGGATGAACAGGCCGATGGTGAACAGCCACAACGCTTCGGCGATGGCGTACACCCCCGGCAGATTGACCGGCAGTTGCGCCAGCGCCAGCGCCAACACCCCGGTGCCCATGGTGGCGGCGAACCAGTTCGGGGTGAACTGGCGAATCACTTCCCGCGGACGGGTCAGGTGGCTGAAGGGTTTGTAGTTCAGGGTGGTCGAGCAGGTCATGATGGCAATCCTCTTCCTCGCATGAGGTTGAGGCCATGGTAGAACCTGAGCACATATCTATATAACGGGTAATATCTCTAACTGTTATCTATTTTACCAATATACCGTCAGGCGCTGCCCTTGCACCCGACCCGCAATGCATCCTGGCGTAGCAACCCGGCCAGGGCGCCGAGGATCAGCACGATCAGCACGGCGCCGTAGCCGTCCGTGGTAGCGATGAGCCCAAAACTGCGGATCAGATTGCCCGCCAGCAAAGACGGCAGGCAGAACGCCAGGTAGCTCAGCACGTAAAATGCCGACATCAACCCCGCCCGCTCATGGGGTAAGGCCAGCGGCACCACGCTGCGCAAGGCCCCGAGAAAGCCCGCGCCAAAACCACTGCCGGCGATCAACGTCGCGATGAAAAACAGCGGCAGGCTGGCGCTGTGAACCGCCACGAGGATCAGCGCCACACCAACGGCCAGCAGGCTCGCGCCCAACCGCAGGACCTTATTGGCCGGGCGATTGCGCAGGCTGAAGATCATCAGCGCGCCGCTCAAGGTCAGCACCGCCACCAAGCCGCCACCGATCAGGTTGGAGGTCGAGCCGGTCGCCGCCCGCACCAGCGACGGCGCCAGGGACAGATAGAAGCCGCCCATGGCCCACACCGCCACGTCCACCGGTAACGACAGCCATAACGCCCGGCGCGCTTGCGGCGGCACGTGCAGGGTCGGACGCAATGACGCCAGCGCGCCGGGGATGCGGCTGACGGTCTCCGGCAGGCGCCACACATACACGGCCTGCCCGAGCATCAGCGCGAGCAGCGTCGAGTAGATCAACTCGGTGGGCAGCGGCGCGAATTCCACCAGCAGGCTGCTGCCCATCGCGCCACAGGCCATGCCCAGCAAGGGCGCAACGCTATTGACCAGCGGTCCCTGTTGGCGGTCGGTGTCGAGCAAAGCCGCGCCCAATACCGCAGTGGCCATGCCGGTGGCGAAACCTTGCAGCGTCCGCGCGGCGATCAGCCAGGCCACGCCGCTCTCATTGATAAACAGCAACATCGCCAGCATATTCAGGACCAGCGCGGCAAAAATCACCGGCTTGCGCCCCAGGTGATCCGACAGCGAGCCCACGGTCAACAGCGCCGCCAACAAGCTCAAGGCGTAAACGCCGAAGATCAGCGTGAGCATGCCCGAGGAAAAATGCAGGCCTTCCTGGTACAGGTGATACAACGGCGTCGGCGCGCTTGACGCCGCCAGGAACGTCAGCAAAGTGATCGCGAGGAACACCAGGCTGGAACGATGAGCAGTGAGGCTGGACATGGGCACGCTCCGCTAAAGCTAATATTTTGCTTTTGCGCAGTGTGCTACTGGCCGCCGCTTAAAGCAAATTCTTTGTGTTAAGGTCGCACGCATGGCGATAAAAGAAGGCCTCCGCCCGGGGGGTCGTAGTGCCCGGGTACAAGAATCCGTCCATTCGGCGGTACGCGAACTGCTGGAAGCTCATGAGCGTTCCAGCGTGACTGTGCCGATGATTGCGGCGCGTGCGGGTGTCACACCTTCGACCATCTACCGCCGCTGGGGCGACCTCTCCGTGCTGCTCGCCGATGTGGCCCTGGCGCGCATGCGCCCGGACAGCGAGCCGGCCCACACCGGCAGCCTGCGCGGCGACCTGCAGGCGTGGGCCGAGCAATACCTGGATGAGATGAGCTCGGAGCCGGGGCGCAACATGATGCGCGACGTGCAATGCAGCCAGACACCGGGGTATTGCGTGAGCATCCTGAGCGGGCAGCTTCAAGCGATTGTCGAGCGCTACCCGAACACCACGCCGCCGCCGAGCGTGGACCGCCTGGTCAACCTGCTGGCGGCGCCGACGGTGTTTCGCCTTCTGTTCTCCACCGCACCGCTTGCGGTGGATGAGCTGCACGCGCTGATCGAGTTGGCGCTGCAGGGATAAAGGCGGTACTCAGGACCCAATGTGGGAGCGGGCTTGCTCGCGATTGCGCTAGGTCAGTCACTGTATCGCTGACTGATCCATGGCTATCGCGAGCAAGCCCGCTCCCACATTTTTTCCGCGTGCAATCCGGCGTTACGTGCGCATCCCGCGCCCGCTCACCAGCAACCGCGTACAACCGATGTACAACACCGCCGTGGCCACGACCATGAAGGTGATCGCCACGCTGATCCGGATATCCGACACCCCAAGGATGCCGTAGCGGAAGGCATTGACCATGTGCAGCACCGGGTTGGCCAGCGATACGGTCTGCCAGAACGGCGGCAGCAAGGTGATGGAGTAGAACACCCCGCCCAGGTAGGTCAGCGGCGTCAGCACGAAGGTCGGGATGATCGAGATGTCATCGAAGTTGCGCGCAAACACCGCGTTGATGAAACCCAGCAACGAGAAGATCGTCGCCGTCAGCACCACCACCACCAGCGTAATACCAAGGTGATGCACTTGCAGGTGGGTGAAGAACAGCGACAACAAGGTCACGATCACGCCGACCATCAAGCCACGCAGCACGCCGCCCAGGGTGTAGCCGATCAGAATGGTGTGCGGCGAGACCGGCGAGACCATCAGTTCTTCAATGGAGCGCTGGAACTTGCTACCGAAGAAACTCGAGACCACGTTGCCGTAGGAGTTGGTGATCACCGACATCATGATCAGGCCCGGCACGATGTACTCCATGTAGGTGAAACCACCCATATCACCGATCTGCCGACCGATCAGGTTACCGAAGATCACGAAGTACAGGACCATGGTGATCGCCGGCGGCAGCAGGGTCTGCGGCCAGATCCGGGTAAAGCGTTTCACTTCGCGGTAGACGATGGTTTGCAGCGCGATGAGGTTGGGTTGCAGTTCAGAACTCATACCGCCACCTTCGCCAGGTTTTTTTCCACCAGGGACACGAACAACTCCTCAAGGCGATTGGTTTTGTTACGCAGGCTCAGCACTTCGATGTCCTGTGTGGCCAACTGGCCGAACAGCGCGGTGATCCCCATGGCTTTATCCACCTGGACTTCCAGGGTGCGGCTGTCCACCAGGCGGCACGGATAGCCGAGCAACTGCGGCGGCGCCGACCGTTCGTTCTTCAGGTCGAGCAGGAAGGTTTCCACATGCAACTGGCCCAGCAGGTTGCGCATGCTGGTGTTCTGGACAATGGTGCCGTGGTCGATGATGCCGATGTTGCGGCACAGCTGCTCAGCCTCTTCCAGGTAGTGGGTGGTGAGGATGATGGTGATGCCTTTCTCATTCAGCTCGGTGAGAAAAGTCCACATCGAGCGACGCAGTTCGATATCCACCCCGGCGGTCGGCTCATCGAGGATCAGCAGGCGCGGTTCGTGAACCAGCGCGCGGGCGATCATCAAGCGTCGCTTCATGCCGCCGGAGAGCGAACGCGAAGGCACGTCGCGCTTGTCCCACAGGCCCAGTTGGGTCAGGTACTGCTCGGCGCGTTCCTTGGCGATTTTCGCCGGGATGCCGTAGTAGCCGGCTTGCGTCACGATGATGTCGAAGGTCTTTTCGAACTGGTTGAAGTTGAATTCCTGGGGCACCACACCGATGCAACGCTTGAGCGCCGCCGGGGATTTGTCCAGGTCATGCCCGAAGATATTCACCGTGCCGCTGGTCTTGTTGACCAGGGTCGAGAGAATGCCGATGGTCGTGGATTTGCCGGCGCCGTTGGGGCCGAGCAAGGCGAAGAAATCACCTTCGGCAACGTCCAGATCGATACCACTCAGGGCCTGGAAACCGTTGCCGTAGGTTTTGGTTAGCTGCCGGATGGACAGAGCGGAACTCATATCGGAATACGCACCAAAGAAGGGAATAGAAACAATAGATGAGGCTACACCGCACGTCGTTCAACGGCGGCGCAAGACAAGCATGGTGCTTGCCCGCGCCGCACAAGTACAGTCACCTGTATTAATAGTCAGTATCAGGTCAACGCGGTCATCACCGCTTTGCGGTAGGCCGGCCGCTGTTGCAGGCGCTGGTACCAGGCCTCTAGATGGGGCATGGCAGGCCGTTCGATGGGCATTTCAAACCAGGCGTAAATAAAGCTGCCCAAGGGGATATCGCCCATGCCGATGTCGTCGCCCGACAGGTAGGGCTGTGCGGCGAGCGCCTTCTCCACCGTGCCGAGCGCATCGATGCAGGCCTGGCGCCCGGCGTTGATGGTGTCCCAATTACGCTTTTCCGCCGGGGTGCGCACCATGCCCCAGAACACCGCCTTGAACGGCTCGGCGAGGGTCGAGGTGGTCCAATCCATCCATTTTTCGGCGCTGGCCCGCGCCTTTACATCGCTCGGGTACCAGTTCGACGCCTGCTTGGCGCAGAGGTAACGCACGATGGTGTTGGATTCCCACAGCACGAAGTCACCATCTTCGATCATCGGCACCCGACCATTGGGGTTCAATGCACGGTATTGCGGCGTGTCGACCACACCAAAAGCGCCGCCCGCATCGATGGCCTCATAGTCCAGGCCGAGTTCCTCGGCGCACCACAGGACTTTCCTGACGTTCGATGAATTTTTACGCCCCCAGATCTTCAGCATGACCGCGCCTTATTGTTGATGAACATGGCTTGATGAACGCAGCAGCATACGCCGGTTCATGGGCGGCTTAAATCGCCCTGCATATCGCCCAGCACGCTCGGCATCTGCTCGCCAAACAGGTGCGGGTAACATTTCTCCAGGTGGGCAAAGAAGAAATCTTCGGGCACGTCCGCAAATTGCCCATGGTCCACCACGTACTCCATCGAGCGCTTGCCCTGGCGATTGAACGCGTGGAACACACTGTCGTTGATCCCATCGAACGCCAGCGGCGGCACATCGAACAGTTCGCACAATTGCTGGTTGAACGCCGGCGTGGCTTTGACCCAGCGACCGTTCAGGTACAGCTCGGTATAACCGTGCATGGCGAACACATCGCTTTTGAGCAATGCGATCAGGCGCGGCGTCGACAGGTGATTGCGCACATCCGCCAAACCGATGCGCGCCGCAATGCCGCAGTGCCGCGCACACGCAGCGAGCAAGGTGGCCTTGGGCACGCAGTAGCTCTGGCCGGCAGCCAGGGCGAAGCTGGCGTTCAGGGTGTTGGGGTCGCGGCTGAAGGTGTAGGGGTTGTAGCGCACCGCCTCACGCACGGCGTAATAAAGACTGACTGCCTGGTCACCTGAATCCGCGCTGGAACCGCGATGTTTTTCGGCGAACTCCACCACCGCTGGGTGGTCACTATCGATGAAGCGGCTGGGATTCAGGTAGGTTTCCATGCGTTTGATCTCCGGGGGAAGCCTTAAGTCTAACGACAGGTCTGCCACAGAGATAACGACGATTCGGCCAAATGCCAGCGCCTGGTGATCGGTGATCCCAAGGCGCTCCCAGTGCAACGCGTCACACCCTGATCACCGCGCTTTCTCGGATGCCGACTAAGCTCTTTGGTGGTTTCGCCCCTGGTTTCATGGAGGATTGAATATGTTGTTGTTGTTGTGGATATTGGTTCTGGTGGTCGGCATTGCCTATTTGGCACACCGGCGCACCGCGCCCCTGCCCGCCCTGGGCGTGGTCGCCGTTTACCTGCTGGCGATGGGCGCGTGGAGCCACGCACCGGGTTGGCTGCTGCTGATCTTCTGGGTGTTGATTGCGATCGTGGCCGCGCCCCTGCTGCTGCCCGACCTGCGCCGCCAATACTTCACCAAACCGCTGTTCAGCTGGTTTCAGAAGGTTTTGCCACCAATGTCCGAGACCGAGCGCGATGCCATCGACGCTGGCACCGTCTGGTGGGACGGCGAGCTGTTCAGCGGCCGCCCCGATTGGGACACGTTGCTGGCCTACCCCAAGGTACGTTTGACCGAAGAAGAACAGGCGTTTATCGACGGTCCTACCGAAGAACTGTGCGCGATGGTCAGCGACTGGGAAATCGGCCAGGCCATGGACCTGCCGCCCGCCGCCTGGGAACACATCAAGACCCACGGTTTCTTCGCGCTGATCATTCCCAAGGAGTATGGCGGCAAGGGCTTCTCCGCCTATGCCCACTCCCAAGTGGCGATGAAACTCGCGACGCGCAGCGGTGACCTGGCGTCCACCGTGATGGTCCCCAACTCCCTCGGCCCCGCCGAGCTGCTGCTGCATTACGGCACCGATGAACAACGCAACCACTACCTGCCGCGCCTGGCGCGTGGCGACGATATTCCGTGCTTCGCCCTGACTGGCCCACTGGCCGGCTCCGACGCCGGCGCCATGCCCGACACCGGAGTGATCTGCAAAGGTGAATGGCAAGGCAAGGAAACCCTCGGCCTGCGCCTAAACTGGGAAAAACGCTACATCACCCTGGGCCCGGTCGCGACCCTGCTCGGCCTGGCATTCAAGGCGCATGACCCGGACCACTTGCTGGGCGAAGAAGAAGACCTGGGCATCAGCCTCGCGCTGATCCCCACCGACACCCCCGGCGTCCACATCGGCCGTCGCCACCTGCCGCTGGGCGCCGCGTTCATGAACGGGCCCAACTCCGGCAAAGACGTGTTCATCCCCCTGGACTACCTGATCGGTGGCCAGGACATGCTCGGCAAGGGCTGGATGATGTTGATGAACTGCCTATCGGTCGGCCGCTCGATTTCCCTGCCGGCGGTCGGCACCGGCGCGGCCAAGTTCACCAGCCTGGTGACCGGCCAATACGCCCAGGTGCGTGAGCAGTTCAACGTCCCGCTGGCGGCCTTCGAAGGTATCCAGGAAGCCCTCGCCCGCATCGGCGGCAACGCCTGGCTGATGGACAGCGCGCGCATGCTCACGGCCAACGCCGTCGACCTCGGCGAAAAGCCGTCGGTGCTGTCGGCGATCCTCAAATACCACCTGACCGAGCGCGGCCGCGAGTGCATCAGCCACGCCATGGATGTCCACGGCGGCAAGGGCATCATCATGGGCCCGAACAACTACCTGGGCCGTAGCTGGCAAGGCGCGCCGATTTTCATCACCGTGGAGGGCGCGAATATCCTCTCGCGCAACCTGATGATCTTTGGCCAGGGTGCGATCCGTTGCCACCCCTTCGTGCTCAAGGAAATGGCCCTGGCCAGTCGCGAAGACCACGACCAGGCGCTCAAGGAATTCGACAGCCTGCTGATGCAGCACATCGGTTTTGCCGTGAGCAACGCCGCCAGCACCCTGGTGCTCAACCTGGGTGTCGGCCGCTTCGAAAAAGCCCCGGGCAACCGCTTGAGCCAGGCTTACTTCCGCGCGCTGAACCGCCAGGCTGCCGCGTTCGCCCTGCTCGCCGACCTGAGCATGATGCTGCTCGGCGGCGAGTTGAAACGCCGCGAACGCCTGTCGGCACGCCTGGGCGATGTGCTGAGCCATATGTACCTGGCATCGGCGGCGCTCAAGCGTTATCACGACCTGGATTCGCCGGATCACCTGGAACCGTTGTTCGCCTGGGCCATGGAAGAAAGCCTGGGAGAATCGGAACGCGCGCTGGATGAACTGCTCAGCAACTTCCCGAACAAGCTGCTCGGCTGCTTGCTGCGGGTCATCGTGTTCCCGTTCGGGCGTCGCCATACCGGGCCGTCCGATGCGCTGGATGCCGAAGTGGCCGCCGTTATGGGCCGCGCCAAAGGCGACCCGACCCTGGAAGAAATGCTCGCCGGCTGCTACCGCCCGCAAGCGGTGGAAGACCCGGTGGGCGCCCTGCAACATGCCTACGACTTGCTCGGCGCCAGCCATCCGCTGCAGAAAAAACTGCACGCTGCCCTCAAAAGCGGCCAGGTCAAACCGGCTGCCGGCGAACATGCGATCGACGCCGCCCTGCACGCAGGCGTGCTGCAACCTGCCGAAGCGCAAAGCCTGCGTGAGGCCGAAGCGGCAAGGCGCAAGGTGATCGACGTGGATGATTTCAGCAAAGAAGCGCTGACCCAGGCCGAGGGTAAAGTCCGCTGATCCCCTAGGCCATATAATTACGGGCGCTTGGGCTATATACTCTCGCGCCCGTTTTTGCTTTGAGGACTTATCTCGTGTCCAACGTCGTTGCCGATCATCTCGTCTTGCTCGACCACCTGCGCAGCATCCTGGTTGCCGTCGGCGAAGCCGAACAGGTGCCCGAGGAAAGCCACCTGCTGTTCCTGGAACGTTTCGATGAACTGCGCGCCCTGCTGCCGATCGATCCGATCGAGAGCCAGTACCTGGGCCAGGACATGATGAGCCAGGTCATCCTGCGCTACCCGCAAATCGCCCACCTGGTGCCGCGCGACCTGCTGTGGTTCTTCGGCGGCGACTGCCTGCACTTCATGCCCGACGACGAACTGGACCTGTACCAGGCCCTGGAAGAGCGGCGCTTTGAAGCCGAACAGAACGACGAACCGTTCGACTGGAACCAGGAAAAGCAGCTGCTGGCCATGCCTCAGGACCAGAGCAAGCACTGATCATTCAGACGCTGCAGAACCCAATGTGGGAGGGGGCTTGCTCCCGATGGCGGTGTGTCAGCCAATACATGCATGACTGATCCACCGCTATCGGGGGCAAGCCCCTCCCACACTACCGTCGGCGCAACGTCGGCTCCGTGGCCATGCACGCCACCAGATAATCAATGAACACCCGCACCTTCGGCGGCAGGTAACGCGTCGGCGAATGCAGCAACCAGGCCTCGCCATGGTAGGACGCGATAAAATCCCACTCGGGCAACACCTGCACCAAGCGCCCCTCATCCAACGCATGCCGCGCCGTGAAATACGGCAAGCTGCCAATCCCCACATGCTGCAACACCGCATCCAGGCGCACGCCGGTGTGGTTCGCTGCATAACGCCCACGCACGGCCACGGTGACTGCCTTGCCCGCCCGGCGAAACTTCCAGCGCGAGTCCCCCGGGGTTTCGCCCAGGTAGATGCAGCTGTGCGCGAGCAAGTCATGGGGGTGACTCGGTGTGCCATGCTCGGCCAGGTACTGCGGCGTCGCACACACCACGTGTTCGATGGGCAGTAATTGCCGCCCCACCAGGCCCGGCGGCGGGCTGTCGGTAATCCGGATGCTCAGGTCGACATTGTCATCGATCAGGTCCACCTGCCGATCCTCAAGGATCAGTTGCACATCGACCTTGGGATAGCGCCGCAGAAACGCCGGCATATGCGGATGCACCACGAACCGCCCCACCGCCTTGGGCACGCTGACCCGTACCAGGCCCTCGGCCTCGTGGGTGAACTGACCGCTGACTTCCATCACCGAACGCGCCGCGTTGACCATCTCCTGGCAGCGCTTGAACACCTCTTCGCCGCCCTCGCTCAAACGCAGTTTGCGCGTGGTGCGTTGCAGCAGGCGCGTGGCCAACGCCTGTTCGAGACGCGAGATGCTGCGGCTCACCGCCGACGGCGAAACGCTCAGTTGTCGCGCCGCGGCGGAAAAACTGCCAGCTTCCACCACTCTGACGAAAATCGCCATTTCACCCAGCAGCGGCAAAGGAAGATTGATGCTCATCACGCACAGGTCCATTGATAATTGAACGGATTATCACCCATCGGCGCACTATTTATACTGCCCGCAGAACCTTGATGCGGATGTAGACGATGACCGAGCGCCTGTTTTTCACCCACGACCACCTGACCGCCGAGCTTGAAGTGCTGAGCTGCACCGCCCACGAAGAGCAGTTTGCGGTCACGCTGCAGTCGACGATTTTCCACCCCCAGGGCGGCGGCCAGCCATTCGACACCGGCTGGCTGGGCGACAGCCGGGTGCTGCGGGTCACCCAAGAGGCGGAGCGCGTGGTGCATTACCTCGACCAACCCGTAGCACCGGGCCCGATCAACGCACGAGTCGATGCACAGCGCCGCGCCTTGCACACCCGCCTGCATTCCGCCGGGCATTTGATCGGCAACGCCGGCGAGGCCTTGGGCTGGATGCCGATCAAGGCCCACCACTGGCCGGGCGAAGGCAAGATCACCTTTATCCGCAGCGAAAGCGCACACGCCATGGACGCCGACGCGATTCAACAGCAGATCAACCAATGGATCGCCGCCGACTACCCGCGCCAGATGCGCCTGGAAGACCGCACCCGCGAAGTCGGCTTCGGTGAATTGCCCGCGTATGCCTGTGGCGGCACGCATGTGCAGGCGTTAGGCGAATTGGGCCAGGTGACGATCCTGGCCCTGTCGGAGAAAAAGGGCACGCTGTCGGTGCGTTATAGCCTGGATTAAACCGCGCTCGCCCCGGCTAACCCTGACCTGAACACCATTGAAAACCCACCAAAAACCCATGTGGACGGTTCTCACCAACTGGGCAGCTTGACTAAGAAATTTCCTACACCAACGTCTGCCACTCTCAAGCAAGGTGATGGTAGTGTGTGGAAATATTTCTGACTTAATGATCAGAAACTTCCTACTCACTACCAGCAAAGGAATGCGTCCCGCCATGTACTTTCCACTCAAGCAATTGGCTGCCGCCAGCGTGTTCGCCGCGAGCCTCTCGACCTTCGTCAGCCCCGCTTTCGCCAACATCACCCCACAGCAGAGCACGGCGATTCTCAAGGGCTTCAGCGAAACCTCGGTCACTGACTTCAACAGTTTCCTCGGCACCCTGGCCCAGGGCGAGCGGGGTAAAACCAGCGATGTGGGCCCGGCGATCAGCGCCTTTCTCGAGCACAAACCCCTGAGCGCCGAGCAACAGAACGAAATCAATCGCCTGCTGGGCATTTATGCACGGGTGAAATACGCCAAGGCCGCTACGGAGACCCTGCGCGAGCTGGTGGAAATTCCGACGTTCAACGTCGACGGCTTGCCGCAGTACAAAAACCCGCAATTCCTCAAGATCGCCGACAAGCTCCAGGGCCTGGCGAAAGACTTCAACCTGAAGTTCCGTAACATCGACAACCGCGTGTACGAAATCTCCCTGGAAGGCAGCGGCGATGAAGTGGTAGGCATCCACGCGCATGCGGATGTGGTGCCGGTGACGCCGGAAAACTGGGTATTGAAAGACGGCACCCGGCTCGATCCGTTCAAGGTCACGCTGATCGGCGACCGCATGTATGGCCGTGGGACTGAAGACGACAAAAATGGCATCGTGGTGGCGATGTACGCCATGAAGGTGATCAAGGAAGAGAAGCTGCCGCTGGCGCGCACCTTCAAGCTGCTGGTGGACACCACTGAGGAAACTTCCGGCGACGCGATCCCCTATTACTTCGAACGCAACCCGACGCCGCCGTACAACCTGGCGCTGGATGGCGGCTACCCGGTGGTCATTGCCGAAAAAGGCTACGGCACGGTCATGGCCACTTTCCCGCGCCGCAAAGGTGAAGGCAAAGGCGCGGAAATCATCGCCATGACCGGCGGCAAAGCGACCAACCAGATTCCCTCGGCGTCGGTCGCCACGTTGCTCAGCGACACACCCGCCGAGTTGGCGGCCAGCCTGCAAGAGGCCGGTGCGCAATATGCCCAGCGCAATGGCGCTGACTTCCAGGTGAGCGCCAAGGTGGTCGGCAAAGAGGTGCAGTTGACGGTCACCGGGGTCTCCGCGCACTCGTCCGAACCTGAGTCCGGCGTGAACCCGGTCGCACGCATGCTGGAGCTGATCCACAGCGTCGACGGCAAGATCGCCCTCAAGCACAACCACATCACCGACGCGGCGCGTTATGCCGCCGACAACTGGGGCCTGGATTACCTGGGCGGCAAATTGGGCGTGGGCTTCGCCGATGACTTCATGGGGCCGCTGACCACCTCGCTGACGTTCGTCGACCTGGATGACAAGACCTTCAAGCTGGCGGTGAACCTGCGCGTACCCAAGGGTAAATCGCCGGAGAAACTCAAAGCGCAAATTGCCGACAAGCTCAGCGCCTGGGACAAGAAAACCAAGGTCAACGTGAACTTCACCTACTCGGTCGCCGAACCGATGTACCGCAACCCGGAAGGTGAGTGGGTCAAGGCCTTGTTGGCGGTGTCTACGG
The DNA here is from genome assembly GCF_049897085.1 of Pseudomonas sp. PSPC3-2. Lineage (NCBI taxonomy): Bacteria > Pseudomonadati > Pseudomonadota > Gammaproteobacteria > Pseudomonadales > Pseudomonadaceae > Pseudomonas > Pseudomonas sp. PSPC3-2. Next base: position 948,723 of record NZ_JAFCVO010000001.1, on the reverse strand, counting down.
AAAACCTGGGCATGAAACACGCGTTCGGCAGTTCGGCCGGCGCCACCTCCGTGCATGAACTGCCCAACGGCGTGCAATTCGGCCTGGCACGCCCGGAAGTGAAGTACACCGGGCACACCGACAATGAGTTCAAGACGGTCGAGCAGTTCCTCCTGGACCTGCAGATCGTCACCGAAATGATGGGCCGAGTCGGTCAGCTACCGACGCTCTGAGTGCGACAGGAGCCCGCCGCAATGGCGGGCCCATCACGCTGATCGCCTGGCCCGACACCCACAAAAACGCCGCTCACGACCGAGCGGCGTTTTTGCATGGGAAGGCATGGGAAGGCATGCGTAGGAAACATCGGATTCTGCACAGCCTCCGCGTTTATTGGCGATAGAGCCTACTTCTGAACACATCTCCCCCTACCTCGCAGTGTTAGCTTCGACGGGCAATCACCAACCGCCTACGAAGATAGGAGTGTGACAATAATGAACCCATCACTTACCCGCCTGCTCACCGCCGCGCTGGTAGTCACCAGCCTCGCAACATTCGCCCTGCCCACGCATGCCACTATTTCCCCGCCGCAGAGCTCGGCCATCCTCGCGAGTTTCAGTGATTCATCGGTCACGGACTTCCGTGAATTCCTGAGACAGCTACGCGTGATCCGCCAGCCCATGAGCAGAGAACTCGGCCCGGCAATCAGCGGTTTTCTGGACAACGATGACCTTTCCATCGAGCAGAAAAACCAGATTTATCGCCTGCTCGGCCTCTATACCCGCTTGAAGTACGGCGACGCCGCCATCGAAACCCTGCGCGAACTGGTGGCCATCCCGACCTTCCGGGTCGAAGGCGTTGCCCAGCACGACAATCCCGAATTCATCAAGCTCGGCAACACGCTCAAGGGCCTGGCCGAGTCATTCAACCTGGCCTTTCGCAACATCGACAACCGCGTGTATGAGATCACCCTCAACGGCGTTGGCGATGAAGTGGTGGGCATTCACGCGCATGCCGACGTGGTGCCTGCCAACCCGCAGAACTGGGTGCTGGAAGACGGCACCCGACTCGACCCGTTCACAGTCACCCAGGTCGGCAACCGCTTGTATGGCCGCGGCACCGAGGATGACAAGAACGGCATCGTGGTGGCGCTCTACGCAATGAAGGTCATCCAGGAGGAGCAGCTACCGCTGGCCAGAAACTTCAAGCTGCTGGTCGATACCACCGAGGAAATCGCTGGCGATGCGATCGCCTACTACCGCGAACGCAACCCAACGCCCCACTACAACGTGGCACTGGATGGCGGTTATCCGGTGGTGATTGCCGAGAAAGGCTATGGCACCATCACGGCAACCTTTGCCCGGCGCGATGCACAGGGCAAGGGCGCCGAAATCATCTCGATGACCGGAGGCCTTGCAGCGAATCAGATTCCGCTGACGTCGGTCGCCATGCTGGTGGCTGAGCACCCCGCTGAATTGGCCGCCAGCCTGCAAAAGGCCGGTAGCGACTATGCCAGGCGCAAGGGTGGCAACTTCGACGTGACCGCCGAGGTCGTCGGCAGGAACGTCAAACTCACCGTTACCGGCGTGTCCGCACACTCTTCCGAACCCGAATCGGCTGTAAACCCCGTCGCCAGGCTGCTGGGCTTCATCCATAGCCTGGACGGAAAAATCCCGCTCAAGTACAACCACATTACCGACGCCGCACGTTACGCCGCCGACAACTGGGGCCTGGATTACCTGGGAGGGCCACTGGGCATCGGCTTTTCCGATGCGTTCATGGGGCCGCTGACCACGTCACTGACCTTTATCGGGATGGACGAAAATACCTTCACGCTGACGGTCAATCTGCGTCTACCGAAGGGCAAGTCTGCAGACGCACTCAAAGCCGAAATGGCAGACAAGCTGGCTGCCTGGAGTGAGCAAAGCGGCGTTGCGGTGGCCTTCGACTACTTGGTCACCGAACCGATGCACCGTGACCCTAAGGGTGAATGGCTTAAGGCTATGTTGGACGTGGCCAGTGAAAACCTCGGCATGGAACGCAAGTTCGGCGCCTCTGCTGGCGCAACCTCGGTGCATGACCTGCCCAACGGCGTGCAGTTCGGCCTGGCCAGACTCGAGGGTAAGTACACCGGCCACACCCACCATGAGTTCAAGACGGTCGAGCAGTTTCTCCTGGACCTGCAGATCGTCACCGAAATGATGGCGCGGGTCGGTCAGCTAGCGAAGCTCTGAGTGCGGCAGGAGCCCGCCGCAATGGCGGGCTTGTTTCAAGCGCAAACCCAGCCTAGACGCCGACGGCGGCCGCCTGCATCGAACCGGTTTCCTGCAGATTGATGTGCCAACTCAAGGCCTTGCTCAACACATGCGGCGTATGCCCACCCTTGGCGCACGCGGCCTTGAAGTAGCTGCGCAACGCCTCGCGATAGTCGGGGTGCACGCAGTGGTTGATGATCAACTCGGCCCGTTCTTTCGGCGCCAGGCCACGCAGGTCCGCCAGCCCTTGTTCCGTCACCAGGATATCGACGTCATGCTCGGTGTGGTCGACATGGCTGACCATCGGCACCACGCGGGAAATCGCACCGTCCTTGGCGATCGACTTGGTCACGAAAATCGACAGCAGCGCGTTACGGGCGAAGTCTCCCGAGCCACCGATGCCATTCATGATCTGTGTACCGCAAACGTGGGTGGAGTTGACGTTCCCGTACAGGTCGAACTCCAGCGCGGTGTTGATGGCAATCACGCCTAACCGTCGAATCACTTCCGGGTGATTGGAGATTTCCTGTGGCCGTAACACCAGGCGGTCGGCGTATTTCTCCAGGTTGCCGAACACCCGCTGGCCACAGGGGCCGGACAGGGTAATCGAACAGCCGGAGGCGAACTTCAGCTTGCCCGCGTCGAGCAATTCAAAGGTCGAATCCTGCAGCACCTCCGAGTACTGCACCAGGTCGGTGAACGGCGCATCGATCAGCCCGCACATGACGGCGTTGGCAATGGAGCCGACGCCGACTTGCAGCGGCGCCAGGCTTCTGCCCAAGCGTTTGTGTTCCACTTCCTGCTCGAAAAAAGCCACCAGATGATCGGCAATCGCCTGGGTCTCATGATCGGGCGGCAGCATGGGAATCGCAGATTCCGGCGTATTGCACAGCACGATGGCGACGATCTTGGCAGGGTCAATCGCGATGGCCTGGGTGCCGATGCGATCATCCGCGCTGATGACCGGAATCGGCCCCCGGCCAGGGCGCCCGTGGGGCTGATAAATATCGTGCATCCCTTCAAAATAAGGGCTGCTGGCCAGGTTCAGCTCAACGATGACCTGCCGCGCCGTCTGGGCGAAACTGGCCGAATTGCCAACCGAAGACGTCGGCACGATATGGCCCTGTTCGGTGATCGCCACCGCTTCAATCACCGCAATATCCGGATTGGGCAGGCTGCCGTCACGCAGTTGTTCGACCACTTCGCTCAGGTGCTGGTCGATAAACACCACGCGGCCTTCGTTGATCGCCTTGCGCAGCACCGGGTCGCCTTGAAACGGCATGCGCCGCGCCAGCAGCCCGGCCTCGGCCATCTGCCCGTCCAGGCCACGCCCGAGGCTCGCGCCGGTGATCAGGTTGATCTTGAGCGGATGCTCCCGGGCCCGCTCGATGAGCGCCAGTGGCACGGCCTTGGCGTCCCCTGCGCCACCGAAACCACTCATGCCCACGGTCATGCCGTCTTGAATGAACGCGGCGGCCTGCGCCGCGCTCATGATTTTTTCGTGCAAGGAATCCAGGCGGATGCGCTGGTGATGCATGGGGTGAACCTCAAAAAAGTTAGGCACAAAAACCAACGCGGTGTCAGAACTGCTCTTCATCCAACGCCATGATGCTCGCGCTCCCAGCGCTGATCGCCGCCAACAACGCGTGTACCCGTGGCAACAATTGCTCTGCGTAGAAGCGTGCGCTGACGCCTTTGGTCTTGAGGAAGGCCGCATCGCCCGTGCCGGCTTGCAGCTGGGCGTGCGCCTGCAGGGCAGAACGCGCCATGAGCCAGCCGCCCGACAGGTAGCCGAAGAGCATCAGGAAGTTGACGCTGACGCTGCCGGCCCAATCCGCATCGTGCTTGGCGTTGTCGAGTAACCGCGACAAGGCCTCGCGCCCGGCGCCAAGCGCGGCGGCCAACGCCACTGCCTGATAGTCGAGGGCGTCGATGTGACGCAGTTGCTCGACGGTTTGATCCATCTCCTCGAGCAGGCTGTTGAGTAACGCGCCTTGGTTCAGCAGGGTCTTGCGCCCCACCAGGTCAAGCGCCTGAATGCCGGTGGTGCCTTCATAGATGGTCAGGATGCGCGCATCGCGATAATGCTGCGCCGCGCCGGTCTCTTCGATGAAGCCCATACCACCGTGGATTTGCACGCCCAGAGAGGTGACTTCCTGGGCCAGTTCGGTCAACCAGCCCTTGACGATCGGGGTGAACACATCGACCCGCCCCTGATGATGGTGCGCAAGCTCCGGCGTGGGCGCATGCGCGGCACGGTCGACTTCAGCGGCGGCCACCAGCGACAACGCGCGCATCGCTTCGATGGACGCTTTCATCTGCAACAGCATCCGGCGCACATCGGGAAAGCGGATGATCGAGAAACGGCTGCCGTCCTTGCGCGTGCCCTGCAGACGCTCTTTGGCGTATTGACGGGCCTGCTGGTAAGCGCGCTCGGCAATCGACAAACCCTGCAGGCCAACACTCTGACGGGCGTGGTTCATCATGGTGAACATGCAGGTCAGGCCCGTGTGCGGCTCGCCGAGCAGATACCCGACCGCCCCCTCGGGGTCGCCGAAATTCATCACGCAGGTCGGGCTGCCATGAATGCCCAATTTGTGTTCCAGGGAGAGGCACTGCACGCGATTGCGCACGCCCGGCTGGCCTTGGGCATCGAGCAGGAACTTGGGCACCACGAACAGCGAAATGCCTTTGACGCCCCTCGGCGCATCCGGCAGGCGCGCCAGGACCAAATGCACGACGTTGTCGGTCATCTGGTGATCGCCCCAGGTGATGAAAATCTTCTGGCCAGTGATCAGATAGTGGTCGCCCTGGGGCACGGCGCGGCTCTTGATGGCCGCCAGATCGGAGCCGGCATCCGACTCGGTCAGGTTCATCGTCCCGGTCCACTCGCCACTCACCAGTTTTTCCAGGTAGGCGGCTTGCAGTTCGGCCGAGCCGTGATGGGCGATGGCTTCGATGGCGCCCTGGGTCAACATAGGGCACAAGGCGAATGCCATATTGGCTGAGTGCCAGATTTCATTGACGGCCGTGCCGATCACGTTCGGCAGGTTCTGCCCGCCGTGTTGTTCTGCAGCGGTCAACGAGGGCCAGCCGCCTTCCTGGAATTGCCGATACGCCTCGGCAAAACCCGGTGCTTCTTGCACGCCCTGTTCCCCCAAGTGCGTACCTTGGGTATCACCGACCCGGTTGAGCGGCGCCAGCACGCCGGAACCCAAGCGGCCTGCCTCGCTCAAGATGGCGCTGACCAGTTCGCTGTTGACATCCTGAAGCTGGGCGCTCGCGCACAACTGCTCAAATCCGACCAACGCCTCCAGCACAAATTCGGTGTCGCGGTACGGATGGGCATAACCACTCATTGTTATTTTCCTCATTCACTTGTTAAACAGGCCGCTACACCCTTCGCCCACTCCACCAAGCTGAGTAATTAACCAAAACGGCCACTACTCAAAAAACCTGGGACGGTCGCAAGCAGGGACGGAGCCCGCAGCGCATAGCTCTATTCAGCTTCCTCCGATCCAACCCTGGGTGGCAATTACCAAATCAGTCTAAAAACAGACATAAACGGACAGCCACTTTTGGCTAAACTAGCCTGCCCTGCTGCCGGACTGCTGAACGATGGGCATCGAGCGCTATTCCATTTCCATGTACTTCGCCCACATCCTGATGACGGCCGCACGCCGCCTCGCGCTGGACGAAGACGTCTTGCTCAAGGAAGCCGGCATCAGCCGAAAGCGCCTGGATAACCTGCACCTGCGCATCACCCCCGACCAGTTCAGTCGCTTGATGCAGGCCGTGTGGCGCTTGAGTGATGACGAGTTTTTCGGCGCGGGTTCACAGCGCTGTCCGAAGGGCTGCTTCGCGATAATGGCCAAGCAAGTGATCCACTCGCATAACCTGCATTCGGTGTATTACAAGCTCAGCCATTTCTACAACGTGATGAACGACTCCCTGCATCTGGAGCTGAAAGTCGTCGGTGATGAGGCCCTGTTTTCAATGGCTTTGAGTGACCCGAGCCTGGACGCCGGCTACCTGCTGAGGGGGTTTTTACTGTTGCTCTGGCATCGGTTCCCAAGCTGGCTGATTGGCCAGCGGATCACGCTCAAGCGGGTGACGTTCGATCATCCCGAGCCCGCCCATTCAGCGGAATACCGCTTGATGTTTCCGTGCCCCGCGCATTTTGACCAACCCGAGACTTGCCTGGTGTTCGACGCCGGGATTCTCACCGCGCCGCTGGTGCAAACCGCAGAAACCCTGGCCTATCACCTGCAGCGAGCGCCGGTGGACTGGTTCACCCGTCCCGCCTATTACCCGGTTTACACGCGGCGGGTGCTGGACCACCTGGAGAACGTCGACGATCTCGCCAAGGCCACCATCCAGAGCACCGCCAGCGAGCTGCACCTGACGGAAAGAACACTGCGGCGCAAGCTCTTGGCCGAAGGCAGCAAGTTTCAGAAACTCAAGGACGGGGTACGCCGCGACATGGCCATTCATTACTTGAGCCAGACGTCGATGTCGATCAACCAGACGTCGCAACAGCTGGGGTTCTCAGACCCGTCGGCGTTCACCCGGGCCTTCCGCCAATGGACCGGCGAGTTACCCAGGACTTACCGCGACGCAGCGCTCAACCGCAAATGACTCAAGCGCCCAGGCGCGCAGGCCGAGACACTTTGCCCTGGACCCGCTCGCGGTAACGCCCAGGGCTTTCGCCGGTCCACTTCTTGAACGCACGATGGAACGCGCTGGGCTCCTGAAAACCGCATTGCGCGGCGATTTCACCGATGCCCGCCCGCGTCTGACAGAGCAGTTCCAGCGCCAGGCTGCGGCGCACTTCGTCCTTGATCTCCTGAAACGAGCAACCTTCACGCTCCAGACGCCGGCGCAAGGTGCTGGAGCTCATGTGCAAGTCCACGGCCAAGTCCTCCAGCGCAGGCCACTGGCTGTAGTGGCTGCCACGCAGGCGTTGATAGACCTGGGTCGCCACGCCGTCCTGGTTGCGAAACCGGATCACCAGCCATTGCGGCGCGCTGCGCAGAAATACCTTGAGCGACGCCAAGTCCTGCACCACGGCCAGACGCAGGTAGCTGCTGGCGAATTCGATTTCGGTGCGGGCCGCACCAAACGTCAGGTTGTAGCCCCACAGCAACTGATCGTCGCTGAGCGGCGCACGCGCGTGGCGAAAGTCGGCGCGATCGATCGGCACGCGGCGTCCACCCAGCCAGCACAGCAGGCTGATCATCAGCACCAGAAAGGTTTCCTCACCGTAACGCCGTGTGTCCTCATCGCCGCCGCCGACTTCCAGGCGGAGTACCGCACGCTTGCCATGCACGCTGAGGCTGCCGCGAAAGTCGCGCAGGAACAGGGCGAAACTGGCCAGGCACTGGGGGAGCGCTTTGCCCAGGTTCGGCTCCTGGATCAGGCCACGGCAGATCAGGGCAAAACTGCCCGGCGGCATGCCATGGGAATCCAGGCGGAAGAACTCATCGTTCAACTCACGAATCTGAATCAACCATAACGCCGCAAACGCGCTGGCCGGCACCCGGGCCTCGGGCTGGGTCAGCAGCGCCGGCGCGATGCCCGCTTCGCACAGCACGGCGGCCAGCCGCTGCGGCTGATCGCGCAGCGCATGGATCATGACCTGCACGAAGTAGACGGCAACCGAATCCTTTTCCCGCGTGGGCTTCATTCTGAGTTCCTGTCGCGTACACATGGTAATAAACGCCAATACAACTGACAGGTTTCGGCATAGGCCGCCCCACTGCCGGGCCCTAGACTCTCGCCCAATAGACCGTATTGCAAGGCATGTCTGCCGTGCAACGGCAGCGCACATTTGAAGAGAGACTGACGATGAATCTGCAGAATATCGGCGTGATCGGCGCGGGCACCATGGGTAACGGCATCGCCCAGATCTGCGCCGTGGCCGGCATCAACGTGACCTTGCTGGACATCTCCGCCGGCGCCCTGGAAAAAGCCCTGGCCACCGTGAGCAAGAACCTCGATCGCCAAGTCAGCAAGGGCATCCTCAGCGAACCCCAGAAGCATACGGCCCTGGACAAGATCCGCACCAGCACCGACTACACCAGCCTGGCAAATGCCCAATGGGTCATCGAGGCGGCCACGGAAAACCTCGACCTGAAACGGCGCGTGCTGCAACAGATCGCCGCTCACGTCGATGAGCAGTGCGTGATTGCCTCCAATACGTCTTCGCTGTCCATCACTGAACTGGCGGCGGGCGTTAACGCCCCCGAGCGCTTTATCGGCCTGCATTTTTTCAACCCGGTGCCGGTGATGGGCCTGATCGAAGTGATTCGTGGCCTGCAGACCAGCGATAAGACCCACGCCCAGGCCATTAAGCTGGCACAGCACCTGGGCAAAACCGCGATCACCGCCGGCAACCGCCCAGGTTTTGTGGTCAACCGGATTCTGGTGCCGATGATCAACGAAGCGATCCTGGTGTTCCAGGAAGGCCTGGCCAGCGCCGAAGACATCGACGCCGGCATGTGCCTGGGTTGCAACCAGCCTATCGGCCCGCTGGCCCTGGCCGACCTGATCGGCCTGGACACCTTGCTGGCGATCCTCGAGGCGTTCTATGAGGGCTTCCAGGACAGCAAATACCGCAGCGCGTCGCTGCTCAAGGAAATGGTGGCCGCCGGTTACCTGGGGCGCAAGACCGGGCGCGGCTTCCACACCTATGGCTGAGTATCGCTCGCGCTTGTGCGAACACCGCAACAAGGCCCTGGAGTTGCTTGCCAGCAAAGGCTTCGGTCAAGTCGGCATGCGCGAGCTGGCCAGCAGCCTGGGGTTGACCCCGGGCTCGCTGTACCACCACTACCCCAGCAAGCAGCATCTGCTGCTGGATTGGATCGAAGAGTTCTACGAAGAACTGCTGACCACCCTGGGGCGCGTCGAGCAACGGCCGCGCTCACGCCAGGACAATCTGCAACGGCTGATTCATGCCCACCTGAATTTGCATCAAGAGATGCCGTGGCATTTCCGCCTGGTGGAGCGCGATTGCGGCTGCCTCACGGAGGACCAGCAACTGCGGGTCCGGCAGTTGCGCGAACAATACGAGCATCGACTGCTGCAAATGCTCGGGCGACCGCGGCGGCTGAGTGTCCATGCCCTGCAAGCGGCCGGCCACGCCATCGCCACGCTGCTGAACAATGCGCCGAGCTGGCTGGCCGGGCAGACGCTGGATGATGCAGAACGCACCGAGTTACTGGAAAACCTACTGACCGGCGCCATCGAGCGCGTACTGGCAACGCGGGCCGGCGACCGCCCAAGCCTGCAGATTGCCGTGGCATGAGGCCGATCAGCGCAATTGCAGGGGGTCCACCAGGCCGGCGGCAATCGCCATGCCCACCAGCTCCGGCAAATGGCTGGCCGCCATGCGCTTCATGACCCGCGCGCGATACAGGTCGATGGTCTTGACGCTGACGCCCAACTGCTCGGCAATTTCCCGATTGGTATAACCCTTCACCAGCGGGAGTAGTACATCACGCTCGCGTGGCGTGAGTTGCTGCAGCCGCGCCTGCACCCGCGCCGGTCCTTCACCGAGGCTCTGGCGATGATCGGCCTTGCTCAGGGCCTGCAGGACACTGTCGAGCAGCAACTGCTCGTTGTAGGGTTTTTCGATAAAGTCATGCGCCCCGGCCTTGAACGCGCGGACCACAATCGGCACATCGGCGTGGCCGCTGACGAAAATCACCGGCAGGTGCAGGTCGCGGCTGCGCATGTGCTCCTGCACATTCAGGCCGCCCATCCCCGGCATGCGCACATCCAGCAGCACGCAGGCGTTGAGGCGGCTGTCGCAGGCGTCGAGAAACTCGCGGCCACTGGTAAACGGCAGCGCCTTGAGGCCCACCGACTCCAGCAACCAGACGGTCGAATCGAGCATCCCCTGGTCGTCATCCACCACATACACCACCTGTTCCGTCACGCTCACCATCGCTTGATTCCTCTTCTTATTGTGGGGCACCGCTCTGGGCGAGTGCGGGCAAGCGGCAGCACATTTGCAGCCCGACCGGCATCGGCTCGGCCTGCAACTCGCCACCGAAGCCTTCGATGATGCTGCGGCTCATGGACAAGCCCAGGCCCAGGCCATTGGCCTTGCTGGTATAGAACGGGGTAAATATCTGCTCCAACTGCGCCGGCGAGACACCGGGGCCCTGATCGCTCACGTCGATTTGCACCCACCCGTCACGTTGTGCCAGCGCACTCATGACGATGAGCGAAGGCTGGCCGGGATGGGCTTCACGATTCGCATCAATGGCATTGCGCAGCAGGTTCAGCAGCACCTGCTCCAGCAGCACCCGGTCGGCGTAAATCAGCGGCAGATTATCCGGCAAGCGATCCTCGATCGTCACCTGACAATCGCTGGCCTCCCAGGCACACAGGCGGACGGCTTCGCGGGCCACCTCGCCGGGGTTCAGCGCCTCCATGCGCCTGCGTCCCTTGCGCAGAAACGCACGCAAGCGCTTGATCACTTGCGCGGCGTGATTGGCATGCACCGAGATCCGCTCCAGGCCTTGAGCCACTCGCTCGGCCGCCGGCGAATCGCTGCCCAGGGCAGCCAGATAACGCTGGCTGGCATTGGCGTAGTTAACCACCGCCGCCAGCGGCTGATTCATTTCATGGGCGATACCCGACGCCAGCTCGCCCAGGGTCACCAGGCGCGCAGTGTGCGCCAGTTCGTCCTGGTGATGACGCTGCTGGGCCTCGCGCAACTTGCGCTCGGTCAGGGTGGTTTCCTCGGCCTGGACCCTGGCGGTAATGTCGCGGGACACGCTGACCACCTCCACCACCGCGCCGGTGTAGGTCTCGCGGATCGCCCGGCAGGCGGTTTCGAACCACAGGTAATGGCCCTCGCGATGGCGGATGCGATAGGTCATGGTGTAATAACCGTCCTGCTCCAGGCCCTCCCAGGCACGCCGCACCAACCCCGCCAAGCCCTGCCGATGGAACAGGCGTTGTGCCAGGGTCCCGCGCAATTCCTCCGGCCAGTAGCCCAACAACGCCCAGGAAGCCGGCGAGGCATCGAGAAAACCGCCATCCGGGGTGTGCCGGGAAATCAGGTCGGTGGTGTTTTCGATGATCAGCCGATACAGGCGCCGGGCCTTGGTGGATTCGCGCTCGGCGACAATCTGCGCGCTGGCCTCCCGGCAACGCGCCAGCACGCGGTTTTCGCCAGGGTCAGGAATAAACGTCCACACCAGAATGCGCTCGGCGAACTGCGCCTCGACGTTTTCGATCGCCCGCTGCTGCCCCAGGCACGCCTGCACCAGCGGCAAGCAATTGACCGGCAACAGGCTCACACAATCGGCCAGGGACAACTGCTCAAGCAACGCCTGCAGCGCCGCGTTGAGCTCCAGCGGCCGAGCCTGGGCATCCAGCAGCAGACTCGGCTGCGGGTCATGCCCGAGCAGCGGCGAGCCGCTTGGTAAGCGCACGGAATTGCCGATCATCTTGAAACCTATACAGGGAGGACGACGTCGAGGTCAGCGGAAGCGTTTAAGCAAGATATAGTACATATACTATACAACACAGGTAGTACTTCCATATATCCGCACGAACAGTATATAAAAGCCGCCGGAGAAGTCATTGCGCTTTTCCCGCAGGGACCGGCGCGCCAACGATAAAGCCTCAAGGCCGGCACCGTCAGCTTAACTGCCGTTACCAGCGTCTCGAACAATAGAGCTAATAATCAGCCACCGGGTATCCGCACCATGTCCATTTTCGACCAAGGCCTCGAGCCGACTAGCGTTAATCACATTGCTCTTTCGCCTTTAAGCTTCATTGAGCGCACTGCCAGCGTCTATCCCGATTACCCTGCCGTGATCCACGGATCGATACGCGCCACCTGGGCGCAAACCTACAGCCGTTGCCGGCGTCTGGCCTCGGCCCTGGCCGGTCGCGGGATCGGCAAAAACGACACCGTGGCCGTCATGCTGCCCAACATCCCGGCCATGCTCGAAGTGCATTTTGGCGTGCCGATGATTGGCGCAGTACTCAATGCGCTCAACGTGCGCCTGGATGCCGAGGCCATCGCCTTCATGCTCGCGCACGGCGAAGCCAAGGTATTGATCGCCGACCGTGAGTTCCACGATGTGGTGCATGCAGCCATCGGCATGCTTGACCATCCGCCCCTGGTCATCGACGTCGATGACCCGGAATACGGCGAAGGCCAGCCCGTCAGCGACCTGGACTACGAGGCGTTTCTCGCCGAGGGCGATCCGGACTTCGCCTGGCAGTGGCCTGAAGATGAATGGCAGGCCATCTCGCTGAACTACACCTCAGGCACGACCGGCAACCCCAAGGGCGTGGTCTACCACCACCGCGGCGCCTACCTGAATTCCCTGGGCAACCAAATGATCTGGGCGATCGGCAACCACCCCGTGTACCTGTGGACGCTGCCGATGTTCCACTGCAACGGCTGGTGCTACCCGTGGATCATCACGGCCCTGGCCGGGGTCCATGTGTTTCTGCGCCGCGTCGACCCACAGAAAATCCTCAACCTGATCCGCGAGCACCAGGTCACTCACTTGTGCGGTGCGCCGATTGTGCTCAACGCCCTGGTGAACATGCCCGACTCGGCCAAGGCCACCATCGACCACCCGGTGAACGCCATGGTCGCCGGCGCGGCGCCACCCGCCAAGGTCATCGGCGCCGTGGAAGAAATGGGCATCAAGGTGATCCACGTCTACGGCCTGACCGAAGTGTATGGCCCTGTGACCCTGTGCGCCTGGCACTCGGAATGGGATGCACTGCCCCTGGACGAACGTGCGCAGATCAAGGCTCGCCAGGGCGTGCGCTACCCGACCCTGGAAGGCGTGATGGTCGCCGACCCGAAAACCCTCGAACCCACCCCCCATGATGGCCACACCATCGGCGAGATTTTCATGCGGGGCAATACGGTGATGAAGGGCTACCTGAAGAACCCGACGGCGACGGCTGAAGCGTTCGAAGGCGGCTGGTTCCACACCGGCGACCTGGCGGTGACCCATCCCGACGGCTATGTCGAAATCCGCGACCGGCTCAAGGACATCATCATCTCCGGCGGCGAGAACATCTCCACCATCGAACTTGAAGGTGTGCTGTACCGGCACCCGGCAATCCTGGAAGCCGCCGTCGTCGCCCGCCCCGACGAAAAATGGGGTGAAACGCCGTGCGCCTTTGTCACCCTCAAGGCCGACCACCAGAACATCCGCGAAGCCGACATCATCGGCTTCTGCCGCGAACACCTGGCAGGCTTCAAGGTGCCGCGCACGGTGGTTTTCACTCAGCTACCGAAGACTTCGACCGGTAAGATCCAGAAGTTTTTGCTGCGTGACATGGCGAAAAAGCTCTAGGGCTCTTTCACCAAGCCCGAACGCTGCGCATACACGGTCGTGTCTGATTGAACGACATGGACGCTAGTTGATAGGGTTGTGCAGCCAGCCTCAAACCGATGCCCTCCTTTATGGAGGGCATTGTTTTTTGGGGCGGCGTCGTTGAGGCGCGCCGGATAGCCCGAGAAGATCAAGCAAGCATCAGGCGCACTGGCTCGCACCGAGACGCAATATTTATCGCAGAAACGAAAAAAGACGCCGAAGCGTCTTTTTTTCGCTGACCCCGAGTCCCAATGGACACTGCGAATCAAAAATTGGAGCGGGAAACGAGACTCGAACTCGCGACCCCGACCTTGGCAAGGTCGTGCTCTACCAACTGAGCTATTCCCGCAAATGGCGTCCCCTAGGGGACTCGAACCCCTGTTACCGCCGTGAAAGGGCGGTGTCCTAGGCCACTAGACGAAGGGGACACGCTACTGAAACACATGGTGTGTATTTCAGTGCCCAGGGGCCTTGTCCGAAGACTTGGTCCTGGTTTCACTCAATGCCGCCCGAGGGCAACACTGCTTAAAAATGGAGCGGGAAACGAGACTCGAACTCGCGACCCCGACCTTGGCAAGGTCGTGCTCTACCAACTGAGCTATTCCCGCATTGGCGTCCCCTAGGGGACTCGAACCCCTGTTACCGCCGTGAAAGGGCGGTGTCCTAGGCCACTAGACGAAGGGGACACACGTACAACATTCACTCCCTACCGCGTTTCGCTGTGTGCTTTACGCTGTAAGTGGCGCGCATTCTATGGATGGATTGAAAGGTCGTCAACCCCCAAGGATAAATTTATTTAAATCAATGACTTCGCCCCCGTTTTCCGGCCCTTGCGGGCATTCTGCATGTCCGCGCCTTGACGCCTATATTCTGGCGCCCGACAAGACGCTATAGTTCATCCAGCAACTGATGGCATTGTGCATCTACGCAGGGAATGCTTACGTATATAGAAGAAACTACCTGGGCAACTGGTCGAACAGTCCTATCCGACAGATGCCTCAGTCACTACACTTAACAGCAAACCCTATAAAGAGGTCACACCGGTGACACCACTCATGATCACCCTGCTGGTAATAGCCGGGATCGTAATACTGATCGCCATTGGCTACATGAACCACGCGGTGGAAAACAACAAACTGGAAAAGCAACGCACCGTGATCGAGCTTAATGACCGGCTGCGTCGCTGTGGTGAGATCACCGAGACCTTCCCTGGCCAGTTGATGACGCCTGCGCTCAAGCTGCTGTTGACCCGCCTGGAGCTCAACGTCAACCAACGCTTGTTGCACCTCAACAAGACCAGCGCACCGCTCAAGGCGCGGATCGCCGAACTGAATGCGCTGGTGGCCCAAGGCGAATCGATCCCGATCAACAACCCGCCCGGCCCGATCCAGACCGAAGCCAAGGCCAAGGACGTGCGGTTCCTGCTGGAAGCCCTGCACGGCCAAGTCACCCGCGCCGCCCAGGACGGTTTCCTACCGACCAATGAAGCCAAGCACTGGATCAGGGAAATTCGCCACATCCTGGTACTGCTGCACATCGAGTTCTTCAACAACCTCGGCCAGCATGCCCTGCAACAGAACCAGCCTGGCCAGGCGCGCCTGGCCTTCGAGCGCGGCGTGCAGTACTTGCGCAAGCAGCCCGAGCCCGCGCTCTACAGAGAGCAACTGCAACTGCTGGAGAGTCAATTGGTGCGCGCCAACTCTACGGTGCTGACCAACAGCAAGCCTGCGGAAGACGAAGTCAACGAACTGACCGAAGGCCTGAAAGTCGCCGAAACCGACGCCGAGTGGAAGAAAAAAGTCATCTACGACTGACCCTCCCTCCCCATGTGGCGAGCCCTCCCTCGCCACATGCCATCATTTAGTACCTATCCGCTGGCCGTCGACTCGCGTACAAAAGTGTCCCTCACTTCGTGAAGTTGGAGGCCTGTTATGCCTGTCGCCGTGATTAATGGACAACCGTTGCACTATGTTGACCAGGGCTGCGGCCCGGTCGTCCTGCTGGGTTCGAGTTACCTGTGGGACCGAGACATGTGGGCACCGCAGATCGAAGCGCTGTCGCACCAGTATCGTGTGATCGTCCCCGAGCTCTGGGGCCATGGCGAGTCCGGGCCGCTGCCGACACACACGCGATCCCTGGACGACCTGGCGCGCCAGGCCCTGGCACTGCTCGACCAGTTGCACATTACCCGGGTCAACCTGGTGGGCTTGTCGGTCGGCGGCATGTGGAGCGCGCGCCTGGCCCTGCGGGCACCCGAGCGGGTCAACAGCCTGGTGCTGATGGACACCTACCTCGGCGCCGAGCCCGAGGCCACGCGCCAGCACTACTTCTCGCTGTTCAAGATGATTGAAGACGCCGGCGCTATCCCGGAGCCGCTGCTGGATGTGGTCGCGCCGATCTTTTTCCGCCCGGGCATCGACCGCGAATCGGCGCTGTACCAAAATTTCCGCAAGGTCTTGCAGGACTACCCCGCGGCGCGCCTGCTAGACAGCATCGTGCCCCTGGGCCGGCTGATCTTCAGCCGTGAAGATGTATTGGAGCAGTTGTCACGCCTGGACGCCGACACCACCCTGGTGCTGTGCGGCGAACAGGACACACCGCGCCCGCCCGCCGAGTCCGAGCAGATGGCCAGCCTGATCGGCTGCAGCCTGAGCCTGATTCCCGACGCCGGGCATATCTCCAGTCGCGAGAACCCGGACTTCGTCAATGAAGCGCTGCTGACCTTCCTCGCCAACCATGCCTGATCGCCCGCCAGCCCTTTGATCGCGACCTGCCAGCGGCGATCAAAGGCGGAAGTGCCCCACCATGCCCTTGAGTTCCGTGCCCAACTGCGCCAGTTCAATACTCGACGCGGCATTGCCTTGCATGCTCAACGCCGATTGATCGGCACTCGCCCGAATGCTGGTGACGCTGCGGTTGATTTCTTCGGCCACCGAACTCTGCTGCTCGGCCGCCGCCGCAATCTGCTGATTCATTTGTTGGATCAATGACACCGCGGCCGCAATGCTGCCCAGGGCGCTTTCGGTTTCCAGCGCATCACTGACGGCCAGCTTCACCAACTCGCCGCTCTGCTGGATCTGCTGCACCGACGATTGCGCCGCGCTGCGCAAGGCGCCGACCAGGCGTTCGATTTCCTCGGTCGATTGCTGGGTGCGCTTGGCCAGGGCCCGCACTTCATCGGCCACCACCGCAAAACCACGGCCTTGCTCACCGGCGCGCGCGGCCTCGATGGCCGCGTTGAGTGCCAGCAGGTTGGTCTGTTCGGCCACGCTTTTGATCACGCTCAACACGCTACCGATGTTCTGGATTTCGACGCTGAGGCTTTCGATGCTGGCACTGGCGCGGGTACTGGAGGTCGCCAGCAATTCGATGCGCTGCAAACTCTGGCGCACCACCTGCTGGCCGCTGTCGACTTTGTCATCGGCAGTCTGCGCCGCTTGTGCAGCCTCTTCGGCGTTGCGCGCCACATCATGGACCGTGGCGGTCATCTGGTTCATCGCCGTGGCAACCTGTTCGGTTTCTTCCTTCTGGCTGCTGACCTCGATGTTGGTCTGCTCGGTGACGCTGGACAGCGAATGGGCCGAACTGGCCAATTGCTCGATACCCGCTTGCAGCCCGCTGACCATTTGGCTCAAACCGCTGCCCATCTGTTGCATCGCCAGCATCAACTGGCCGATTTCATCGCGGCGGCTGACTTCCATGCGCCCGCTCAAGTCGCCGGCCGCAATCTGCTGGGCCACCGCGATCACACGGCGCAGCGGCGCGACGATCAACCGGGTAATCACCCACGCTGCAATCAACCCCATCAACAGCGCCAGGGCCGACGAGCCGATGATCAGCAGCGCGCTTTTCTTCAGTTGCGCTTGCATCGACTGGTCTTCAGCGGCATACGCCTGGTCGACCCGGCTGACGACTTGGTCGGCGCGATCATGCAATTGTTTGTAGACCACTTTTTCCTGGGCCAGCAGGCCGGTGTATTCGCCGAGTTTTTCGCTGAACGCGGCGATATGCCCGGCGACCTCATTGAGCACCGTCTGGTAACCGGAGTCCTTGACCGAGGTTTTCAGTAGCTCAACTTGGGCCAGCGCCTGCTCGGCCTGTTCGATCTTGCCCTGTTCGGCGCTGTCTTCCTCGCCTTTGCGGCTCTGATCAAGGCGCACATGAGCTTCGTTCATGGCTTGCAGCATCAACCGTGAAACCTGACTGACCTGCCCCGCCTGCTCGATAAACTCGGCGCCCTCCTTGCCCTGGCTTTCCTTTAGGCCATAGGCGCCATCGTCGGCCAGGCCGGCCTGCAACACATCGAGGTTATTGGCCACGCTGGACACCGACCAACTGGCCATTTCCAGCGCCAGGTCCTTGGTCTGGGTCAGCTCGACGAACTCATCGAACGCCTTGCGGTAGGCGGCCAAGGCCTGCTCGACCTCGGTCATCAGCGGCACGTTGGCCGCAGACCCGGCCTTGAGGCTGCCGGCCAGGGCAGCCAAGGCGTCGACACGTTCATGCAGGGCGTCGACGGACTTGGGGTCGGCGTGCAGCGCGTAGTCCTGCTCGATCAAACGCACCTTGAGCAGCCCGCTGTTGAGCGCAGACATGCTCTTGAGGCCCTCGAAACGCAGGCCAACGGTTTGCAGGGACCACACGCCGATCGCTGCCACCAACGCAGTCAACAGCAGCACCAGGCTGAAGCCCAAACCCAGTTTTTTCGCCATACCAAGGTTGGCGAAACGTCGTTGCACGGCCGAAATCATGCGCTTGAATCCTCTTGCAATGGCGGATGCCATCAAGCCCGGTTTCCCAGCAGCGAGATTCGCAACCACGAGGCACTGAACACAAGTCGTTGGCGCCACAATAATGGCAAAAAGCTACATCCGCGTCGTTTTCAGAATGGTCGAGGTCGATCTGGCAGGCCCGGCAGCGCGGAACAACGCCAGGGCCCGCTGATCAGCAGCATAGGCCACATTGATGCGCTGCCACTCGCTGTGTTCACCCGTTGGGCTGAACAGCGCCCCCGGTGACATCAGCACACCCAGTTGCCGTGCATACGCCTGCAACCGCGAACGGTCGCCCACGCAGGGCCGCGCCCAGACAAACATGCCGCCGGCGGGCACGGCGAACACCTGCCATTCCTCATCCTCCAATACCTGCAAGGTCGCGGCCATTTGCGTGTTCAGGCGTTTGCGCAGGCGTTGCACCCATTTGCGATAGGTGCCGTTGGCCAGCAACGTGGCCATCACCGCTTCGGCAAACCGCGAGGTGCCGATGCCGGTGAGGGTCTTGAGGTGTACCAATTGCGCAATGATCGGCGAACTGGCGCTGAGGTAGCCGACGCGCAAGGCACTGCTGAGGGTCTTGGAGAAACTCGAGACATAGATCACCCGATCTTCATGGGGCAGCGCCGACAGTCGCGTGCAACTGGCGTGTTGCAGGTCGGCGTAGACATCTTCTTCGATAATCAGAAAGTCTTCGCTGTGCGCCAGCTCCAGCAAACGTTCGGCCACCTTGCGACACAGGCTGGTGCCGGTGGGGTTGTGATACAGGCTGTTGATAAACAGGCATTTGGGACGATGACGGCGCAGCAGGGCTTCCAGCGCCGGGATGTCCGGGCCGCCCTGGGTGCGCGGCACTTCCAGCAGCGTGACGCCGTGGAAGGCCAACTGACGAAACAGGTTGCCATAACCAGGGGTTTCTACGACCACGGTGTCGCCGGCCTTGAGCAACGTGCGGATCAACAGGTCCTGAGCGTGGCTGGCGCCATGGGTGGTGAGGATGCGGTCGAGGCTGGTGACCACGTGAATTCGGGTCAGGCGCTTGAGCAATTGCTCGCGCAGCGCCGGCAACCCCAGTGGCGTGCTGTAGTTGAACAGGCCTCCGGTATCGGTGCGGCTGACTTCGCGGATCGCGTAGCTGATGTCATCGCTTTCGCGCCAGGCGTCCGGCAACCAGCCGCAGCCCAATTTCAACTCGCCCAACGGGCTGTCGGTAAAAGCGCCCCACTCTCGCTCCGCGCCTTCATACCAGTGGCGTTCCTGAGCCACCGGCGGCTGCGCCACCATAAACCCAGAGCCCTGCTTCGAGGTCAGCAGGCCTTGGGCCTCCATGCGCTCGAATGCCTCGATCACACTGGACTGGCTGAGCAGGTTGTCGAGGGCCAGTTGGCGGATGGACGGCAATCGTGTGCCGGGGCTGACCCCGCTCTTGCGAATCCATTCCGCCACCGCGCTGACGATTTGCTGCACCACCGGTACAAGGGCTTGTCGATCGATCCCTAAATCCATGACCCACTCACTTAACTATCTGTTATTCAACCCAAAACAGTTAAGCACAGAAGCCCGCCAAAACAGGTCGTCAACAGTTACTAAAGTATTGATTTTATTGACTTATTTACCTCCTGATACACATTGGATCACGGCGTTTTGCCAGCTATGGAAACGCCCCACAGCACCTCAAACTTTTTCGAGAGCGGTGCGGCTTGGAGTCCTAGATCGCGGTGGCGCCGCCGTCCACCGCCAGGGCCTGGCCGGTGGTGAAGGCCGCACCGTCGCTGCACAGGTACAACACGGCACTGGCGATTTCCTCGACCTTGCCAATGCGCCCAACCGGGTGCATGGCGGCGGCAAATTCAGCTTTGCGCGGGTCAGCTTCATAGGCACGGCGGAACATGTCGGTATCGATCACTGCCGGGCATACCGCGTTGACGCGGATTTTCTTTTTCGCGTATTCGATGGCCGCCGATTTGGTCAAGCCGATCACGGCGTGTTTGGACGCCGCGTAGATGCTCATCTTTGGCGCGGCGCCCAGCCCCGCCACCGACGCGGTGTTGACGATCGCTCCGCCGCCCTGGGCCAGCAGCAACGGTAATTGGTATTTCATGCACAACCACACGCCCTTGACGTTGACGCCCATGATGGCGTCGAACTCATCGAGGGTGCCGTCCGCCAGCTTGCCTTTCTCGATCTCGATCCCGGCGTTGTTAAAGGCGTAGTCCAGGCGGCCATATGCGGCAATGGTCTGCGCCATCAATTGCTGCACGTCGGCTTCCAGCGTGACGTTGCAGCGCACGAACTGCGCTTCGCCACCGGCCTCGCGGATCAGCGCGACAGTGCCTTCGCCGCCCGCCACGTCGAGGTCGGCAACCACTACCTTCAAGCCTTCGGCAGCAAACGCCAGCGCGGTGGCGCGGCCAATACCGGCGGCGGCGCCGGTGACCAGGGCGACCTGGCCGGAAAACGTCATGCTCATGGGGGATGTCCTATGGGAGAAATAGCCGTGGCGCGAGTCTAGCCAACCCCGGGACGGGCGCGTCAGCACTATCAGAAGGCCGGTTAGCGCTGCATGAATCACAATGATAAGACCGGCCGCGCCACTATCATCGAGGCCTATCGACGAGCATTCGCAGCCCTCCGCCGACCTTGCCCGCAAGCCAGTATGGGTCTATCAATCAGGCTTCATTTCTCAAGAGTCCTTGCCATGACTGCCCAGACCAACCGTCAGTTCCTGCTTGCCAAACGCCCGGTCGGCGCGGCCACGCGGGAGACCTTCACCTACCAGGAAGTGCCGCTGGGCACCCCACAGGACGGCCAGGTGCTGGTGCGCAACGAATACCTGTCCCTCGACCCGGCGATGCGCGGCTGGATGAATGAGGGCAAATCCTACATTCCGCCGGTCGGCATCGGCGAAGTGATGCGGGCGCTGGGCGTGGGCAAAGTGATCGCCTCGAACACCCCGAAATTCGCGGTCGGGGACTACGTGAATGGCGCCCTTGGGGTGCAGGATTACTTCCTCGGCGAGCCGCGGGGTTTCTACAAGGTCGACCCCACGCTTGCGCCCCTGCCGCGCTACCTGTCGGCGCTGGGCATGACCGGCATGACCGCCTATTTCGCGCTGCTCGACACCGGCGCACCGAAAGCCGGTGAAACTGTGGTGATCTCCGGCGCAGCGGGGGCGGTGGGCAGCATTGCCGGACAGATCGCCAAGATCAAAGGCTGCCGTGTGGTGGGCATTGCCGGTGGCGCCGACAAGTGCAAGTTCCTGGTCGATGAGCTGGGCTTCGACGCCGCCATCGATTACAAGCACGAAGACCTGCCGGCCGCGCTCAAGCGCGAGTGCCCTAAGGGCGTGGATGTGTATTTTGATAACGTCGGCGGCGACATTCTCGACGCAGTGCTCAGCCGCCTGGCGTTGAAAGCCCGCGTGGTGATCTGCGGCGCGATCAGCCAGTACAACAACAAGGAAGCCGTAAAAGGCCCGGCCAACTACCTGTCATTGCTGGTCAATCGCGCACGCATGGAAGGCTTTGTGGTGATGGATCACGCGGCGAACTTTGCCGCCGCCGGGCAGGAAATGGCCGGCTGGATGGCGCAGGGCAAGCTCAAGAGCAAGGAAGATATCGTGGAGGGGCTGGAGACGTTCCCGGAGACGTTGATGAAACTGTTCAACGGGGAGAACTTCGGCAAGCTGGTGCTGAAAGTCAGCTGATACACAGCAGATGTAAATGTGGGAGCAAGCCCCCTCCCACATTATTGATCGGTGATCGATCAGGCGATCTCGGCGACAACTGCGGCCAACGCTTTGGCTGGATCGGCCGCCTGGCTGATCGGGCGACCGATCACCAAGTAGTCCGAGCCCGCGTCCAGCGCCTGACGCGGCGTGAGGATACGGCGCTGGTCATCCTGGGCGCTGCCCGCCGGACGAATCCCCGGGGTGACCAATTGCAGCGACGGGTGGGCGGTCTTAAGGGCCCGGGCTTCCAGCGCCGAGCAGACCAGGCCGTCGAGGCCGGCTTTCTGCGCCAGGGCCGCCAGGCGCAGCACTTGCTCCTGAGGTTCGATATCCAGGCCGATCGCTGCCAGGTCCTCGCGTTCCATACTGGTCAGCACGGTCACACCGATCAGCAAGGGTTTAGGGCCGCTGCGCTGTTCCAGCACTTCACGGCAGGCGGTCATCATGCGCAGGCCGCCGGAGCAGTGTACGTTAACCATCCACACGCCCATCTCGGCGGCGGCCTTGACCGCCATCGCGGTGGTGTTGGGGATGTCGTGGAATTTCAGGTCGAGGAACACCTCGAAGCCTTTGTCACGCAGGGTGCCGACGATGTCAGCGGCGCAACTGGTGAACAGTTCCTTGCCGACCTTGACCCGGCACAGCTTCGGGTCCAACTGGTCAGCCAGCTTCAGTGCGGCGTCACGGGTGGGGTAATCCAGGGCGACGATGATAGGAGTCTGGCAGACGGACATTGGAATGGGCTCTCAGGCAAGTCGAAATCGGCGCGGATTGTAGCGCAAGCGACGCCGTTGCGGGATCCGATGATCGGTAAATACTGACCAAGCGCGCCCAAGCGGACATTTCGGGCATTTGTATCAAAACAGATACATTCACGACATGCCCTCAACACGCCCTACCGCTAGCCTCGCCCGCACGACCCAACGACCAGCACTTCCAGCCATGTGGCTGGGCGCCTATGCTGACCGCCACCACCAGGCAGATGATCGCACTATGCATACCCCTTCCGTCCCGCTGAACGACGAGCAAAAAGGCGCGGTGAGCGCCGATGAAAAGCGCTGGAACACCCGCGCGCTGATTGTCGACGACGATGTGCCGATCCGCGAACTGCTGATCGACTACCTGGCACGCTTCAATATTCTCGCCACCGGCGTCACCGACGGCGCCGCGATGCGCGTGGCGATGCAAGCCGAAACCTTTGATGTGGTGGTGCTCGACCTGATGCTGCCGGGCGAAGACGGCCTGACGCTGTGCCGCTGGCTGCGCGCCGAGTCGGACATCCCGATCCTGATGCTCACCGCCCGCTGCGAGCCCACCGACCGCATCATCGGCCTGGAACTGGGCGCCGACGACTACATGTCCAAGCCGTTCGAGCCGCGTGAATTGGTGGCGCGCATCCAGACTATCCTGCGCCGGGTGCGTGACGACCGCACCGAGCAGCGCGCCAATATCCGCTTCGATAACTGGCGGCTCAACAGCGTGTTGCGCCAACTGGTGGCCGACGACGGCCTGGTAGTGCCGCTGTCCAACGCCGAGTTCCGCCTGCTGTGGGTGTTTATCGAGCGGCCGCGCCGGGTATTGAGCCGCGAGCAGTTGCTGGATGCTGCCCGTGGTCGTTCCATCGAGGCCTTCGATCGCAGCATTGATCTGCTGGTCTCGCGGCTGCGCCAAAAACTGGGCGATGACCCGAAAGCACCGCAGTTGATCAAGACCGTGCGCGGTGAAGGCTATCTGTTCGACGCACGGGATATCGGCTGATGCGCAATGCCTTCAACACGCTGTTCGGGCGGCTGTTCGGTGTGTTGCTAGTGGCGATTGTACTGGCCCATGCGTTGGCGTTTTTCTGGTTCCACCACTACGACCCGCCTCCGCCGCCGACCAAAGACACCTTCGTCGAGCAACCGGACGGCACGCTGAGACCTCTGCAGAAACGTCCTCGCCCATGGTTTGGCGGGCCGGTGGTGCCCCTGACGTTTCAGTTTTTCTCGCTGATCATCGCCGCCTGGTATGGCGCCAAATTGTTGAGCCGGCCGATCCAGCGCCTGAGCGAGGCCGCCGAGCGCTTGAGCCTTGACCTCGACAGCCCGCCTCTCGACGAATCCGGCCCCCGTGAAGCAAAGCAGGCCGCGTCGACCTTCAACCTGATGCAAAAACGCATTCGCGAACAAGTCGGCCAGCGCGCGCGCATGCTCGGCGCGGTCTCCCATGACCTGCGCACTCCGCTGTCGCGCCTGAAGCTGCGCCTGGAGCAGATCGAAGACACCAAGCTGCAAGGCCAGATGCGCCAGGACCTGAACGACATGATCGGTATGCTCGACGCCACCTTGAGCTACCTGCACGAACAACGCACCAGCGAAAGCCGGCACTGGCTGGATGTGCAGGCGCTGGTGGAGTCGATCAGTGAGAACGCCCAGGACCAAGGTGCCGATGTGCAATGTGCCGGCACCAGTGCGCCGTTGCAGGTACAACCGATGGCGTTGCGCTCGTGCCTCAATAACCTGATCGACAACGCCTTGCGCTACGCCGGCGCCGCCCGCGTGGAGCTGGAAGACGGCCGCGAGGCCCTGGTCATCCGTGTGATCGACCACGGTCCCGGGATTGCCGCCGACAAGCGTGAGGCGGTGTTCGAGCCGTTCTATCGGCTGGAAGGCTCGCGCAACCGCAACTCCGGCGGCGTGGGCCTGGGCATGACCATCGCCAAGGACGCGGTCGAGCGCCTGGGCGGGCGCTTGAGCCTGGAGGAAACCCCAGGCGGCGGGTTGACCGCCGTGATGTGGTTGCCCCGCGCCTAGAAGGCCAACACCGGTCACTGTGGGAGCGGGCTTGCTCGCTCCCACACCGGCCTTCGCCCATCAGCTACAGAATGTTGTCTTCGCGGCGGCCCTGGGCCTGGGTCGCACTCCAATCCATCAGCAGGCTGTATGCCACTGCGAGCAAGGTCGGGCCGATAAACAGGCCGATGAAACCAAATGCGATCAAGCCGCCGAACACCCCGAGCAGCACGATCACCAGCGGCAGGTTGCCGCCACGGCTGATCAGGTACGGCTTGAGCACGTTGTCCACGCCGCTGATGATGAACGTGCCCCACACGCCGAGGAACACCGCGTGGCTGTAATCGCCCTTCCACGCCAGCCAGGCCGTGGCCGGAATCCACACCAGCGGCGGCCCCATGGGGATCAGGCTGAGCAGGAACGTGACCATACCCAGCACCAGCGCGCCCGGCACACCGGCGATCAGGAAGCCGATCAACGCCAGCACGGCCTGCGCGGCCGCCGTACCGATCACGCCATTGACCACCCGTTGCACGGTGCCGGCCACCAGCTCGATGTAGTAACCGGCACGTTCGCCGATCAAGCGCTCCAGCAAGCGGTGTACGAACAGTGCCAGGCGCGGTCCGTCACGGTAGAAAAAGAACACGAACACCAGGCTGAGGGTCAACTCCAGGATGCCACCGCCGATCTGCGCGCTGCGCGCCAGCAGCCAATTACCCATCTGCCCCAGGTACGGCTTGAGGCTGACCATCAGCGCCGCGCCCTGCTCGTCGATGCTCCCCCACATCGCCACCAGCCGTTCTCCGACAAAAGGAATCGACCCCAACCAGGCCGGCGCCGCAGGAAAACCGTCGACCTGAATATCCTTGATCAACGCCACAGCATCGCGCACATGGTCCGCGAGGTTGAACCCCAGCCATACCAGCGGCACCGCCACCAGCAGCATCCAGCCCAAGGTCAGAATGCCGGCGGCCAGGGATTCTCGGCCGCCCAGCCAGCGGGTCAGCAACACCATCAGCGGCCAACTGGCAAACGCCAGCACCGCGCCCCAGAACAGCGCCGACCAGAACGGCGCCATCACCCAGAAGCTGGCACCAAACAGCACCAGCAGCAGGATTTGCACCAGCAGGCGATCGTTATTGAGCATGGATTTTCTCTAGGATAAGGCTGTAGGCAGCTAGTTTAGGCGAACGGCGCGGGTCCGTTCGCCCTGTTACGGTCAGCGTATCAGATGCAGGTGCAGGCCTTTGGCTGGCTCAGTGCCGGTTTCCAGGCGTGCGGCCCGCACCCCCTTGTCAACCAGGGCCTGGCGCCACGCTTCGGCATGGGGTCCGGTCAAGCTGACACGCAGGGTGGTGTCGAGGTTCAACCCGCGGGAAATCAGGGTCAACCAGGTGGCATCCGGGTCCGCGCCCAATGCCGGAAAGTCCAGCTCGCCGGTGCTTCTGAGTTCGCGCAACAGGGTGGCGGAGGTCGGCAGCAGCTCCCCGAGCGGTGCGCTGGCATCAATCTGTTCGACATGCAGGTAAGCCCGTCGATTACCGCGGGTGATGCCGTACAACGCCACCAGGGAATTGTCCTGCGGGGCGGCCAGACGCAGCAGCAGGTATTCCTGCTGGCCATCGGCGCCGACCAGCTTGGCGTTACCGAACACTTCATTGGCCCACAGGCTGCTTTCACCGCAGTCGCGGGCCTGGCACCAGAACAACAGTTGCGCGCCCTGCTGCTGCAACGCTTCACGCGTGGCGGTGAACGCAGCGCTGGATGTGTGCTCGGCGGGCAGTTCATAGGTGATGGCGGTGACCTGGCCACGTGCGGTGGCCTGGGCCTCGTAGCGCAACTGGCCGCTGATCTTGCGGATCGCGCCCATGGGGTAAATGCGCTCTTTTGCTTCGGCGGGGCGGTAGTCGACAATTTGCGCGTCAACCTCGCGGGCCACGGCGGGCAAGTCCTGGCTACCCGGCACATCGGCGGCGAACACCAACGGGCTGAACACACACAGCCCCAGAACACGGATACAGCCTTTACGCACGCTCATCGGATAGTTGAGCCCTGGCCATCGGAGGTCGCAGCAGTTTCAAGATCGGTGTTGAGATCGTTCATGGTTGACTCCCTTTCAATCCGCCCAGCCTCGGCAGTTGACCGCGCCAAGTCAAGGCGCAGAGAAGAACCGATTGAAACAGTCTGCAACAAGGACCGCGCCAGCCTCGTCATTCAAGTGCAAATGATGGCCACCGGGCAGGGTCGTCACCGTAAAGGGTAGCTGGGAAAGCAACTCGGGATGTCTCGCCAGCATGCCATCAGCGGCGACCACCAGTTGTGTAGGGCAACCTACGCGGCGCACGAAAGCCATGGCTTGTTCGTCGGTCAGACGCATCGGCGATGCCAGGGTCAAGCGGCTGTCCGTGCGCCAGGTGTAACCGCCCGGCACTGGCATCAAACCGCGCAGGGCCAGCAGTTCAGCGGCTTCGCGGCTGACCGCCACCAGCCCTTTCATCCGCGCTTCGACGGCGCGATCAAGGCTGCTGTAGACCGGCTTGCGCTTGCCCTGCAGGTTCAATTGCGCCTGCAACGCCATGCCCAGCCGCTCGGCGGCGTTCTCGCCGGTGGCGGTCGGCGGGATCACACCGTCGATCAAACCGAGGTGCGTCACTCGCTCCGGCAAGGCACCGGCCAATACCAGGGAGACAATGGCGCCGAGGGAGTGGCCAAGTAATGCAAAACGTTTCCAGCCCAGTTGTTCAGCGACGTGCAGCACATCGTAGGCGTAATCCCACAAGGCATAACCGGCCCCCGTCGGACGATGCGCCGAATGCCCGTGGCCGGCCATGTCGAGGGCGACGATACGCATCCCCCGCAGTTTCGGCGCCAACCGCGCGAAGCTGTTGGCGTTATCCAGCCAGCCATGCAGGGCGATCACCGGCAGACCGTCTTCGGGACCGAACAGATGCGCGGCCAATTCGATATGCGGCAGGCTCAGGCGCACTTCTTCGACCGGCGTACTCATGCGCAACTGCGCTCACGAGCTTCCCAGCGGGCGAACAGCTGCTTGAGCAAGGTCGCGGTGTCCTGGGGGCGTTCGAGGGGAAACATGTGCCCACCGGGCATGGTGAGCATTTCCCCCATGGGCAGGCGACCGACGCCGCTGGCGTGGTGGCGCATCACCACCCGGCTCTGACGTCCGCGCACCACCGCCAGCGGCACTTTCAACTGGCGTACCTGGCCTGGACTGGTGTGGGGCACGCCCCGGTAGATGCTGATCTCAGTGGCCGGGTCGAAGCGCAGGCGCAAGCGATCACCGACCTGATGCAGGCCATGTTGCAGGTAAGCGTCGAAGCATTCCGGGTCGAAGCTGCGAAACAGGGTCTTGCCGGCGAAGTAACTGCGCGCGGCGTCCAGGTCGGCGAACTCTTCACGGCGGCCCAGGGTGCGCCCGGCCGGGGTGAGGCGGTCGATAAAACCAAAGCGCTTGGCGGCGCGAATCACCCAGCGGTCGGCCCGGGTCAGCACCGGTGAGTCGAGCATCACCACGCCGCGATACAACTGCGGGCAACGCATGGCCGCATGCAAATGCAATACGCCGCCGAGGGAATGGCCCACGCCCCACACCGGCTCGGGCTGCTGCTCCAGATGGTGGATCAGTTCGTCCACCAGGTTCTGCCAGTTATCGTCCACCGGAAACCTCGGGTCGTGGCCGTGCTGCGGCAGGTGCGCGACTGCATATTCCGGGGCCAGGCCGGCAAACAGCTTGCCGTAGGTGGCCGAAGGGAAGCCATTGGCGTGGGCAAAAAACACGTGCTGCGACATACCGGTTCCATCTATAAAAACAGACACTGATTGTCACCACGCCCGGCCGTTACAGCAATGACCGTAACCGCCAGGAATGATGACACTCACGCCACGCCTATCGCGCCGGCGGGTTCTCGCCCAGGGGCACCACAGCCATGGTCAGGCGCGAGACGCAGCTGGACTTGCCATCATCATTGGTCAGGCGGATGTCCCACACTTGGGTGGTGCGGCCGATATGAATCGCCTTGGCCACCGCCGTCACCCGCCCGCTGCGCACCCCGCGCAAGTGGTTGGCGTTGACCTCCAGGCCGACGCAATAGAACTTACTCGTATCGATGCACAGGTAGGCCGCCACTGAGCCAACGCTTTCGGCCAGGACTACCGACGCGCCGCCGTGCAGCAGGCCGTAGGGCTGATGAGTACGGTGATCGACGACCATGCTGGCGGTCAGGGACTCTTCGTCGAAACTTTCGAAGCGAATATCCAGCAGCTCACCGATGGTGTTTTTCTGCTGGGCATTGAGTTGCTCGATATCGGGTTGGGTGCGCCACAGGCTCATACCGTTGTCCTATTGGTTTTATGATGGCCCTAATCCTGCCACAGAATGACTTCGGTGCGCTCGCTCCACACCTGAAACTGTGGGCCGTAGGTCGATTCGATCACGTTGCGCTTGATCTTCAAGGTCGGCGTCAGAAAGCCGTTCTCCACCGCCCAACTGTCTTTCACCACCACCAATTGACGCAGGCGCTCATGCTTGTCCAGCGCCGCGTTGACCTGTTCCAGCCAGCGCTCAAGGCTGCTGTGCAAAGCCTGGCGCACATCCGCCCGCCCCACCGCCGACAGCACGCACAGGCCCATCGGCGCGGGCAGGCCGTCGCCGACCACACACACCTGTTCGATCCGCGCATGTTCGGCCAGGCGGTTTTCAATCGGCGCCGGGGCCACGTACTTGCCCTTGCTGGTCTTGAAGATTTCCTTGAGGCGACCGGTCAGGCGCAGCCGGCCCTCGGCGTCCTGCTCGCCCTTGTCGCCGGTGCGCAGGAAGCCGTCGGGGGTGAGGGCTTCGGCGGTTTTTTCCGGGTCCTTGAAGTAGCCGAGCATGGTCGCGCCACTGCGCACCTGCACTTCGCCCTGCGGGTCGATCCGCACTTCAACGCCCGGACACGGCAGGCCGATCCAGCCGATCACCTGCTGGCCGGGACGACACACATGGGAATAGCCGCAACTCTCGGTCATGCCATACACCTCCAGCACATCCAGCCCCAGACGCTGATACCAGCGCAGCAAGGCTTCAGGCACCGGCGCCGCGCCGGACAGCGCAATGCGTACCGCGTCCAGGCCCAGACCGGCGAGCACCTTGCGGCCCACGCGCTTGCCGATGAAGGGCAGCCGCAACAGGCGGTCCAGGCGCGTTGCCGGGATCTTGCTGTAGACGCCCATCTGGAATTTGGTCCAGATACGCGGCACCCCGAACAGCGCCGTCGGCCGCGCCCGACGCAGGTCTGTCAGAAAAGTCTCGAGGCTTTCGGCGAAATACACGGTTTGCCCGGTATAGATCGCAGCCATCTCCACAAACATCCGTTCCGCCACATGGCACAAGGGCAGGTATGACAGCAGCCGGTCACCCTCCCCCAGGCCGAACAATTCGGTGCCTCGCGTGGCGGCAAAGCCCAAGGCATCGAAGCTGTGCATCACGCCTTTGGGCAGACCGGTGGTGCCGGAGGTGTAGATGATGGTGGCCAGGTCCGAAGCGGCAGGTAGCGGCTCATCCGGGATCGGTGAGTAGGCTTGCAGGTCGGCCCACCTGAAATCAAAGTCGCCCGCAGGGCACAGCGGCAGGCTGATGGTTGGCACGTCGGCTGGAACCCCGGGCGCCATGGCGGGCCAGTCATCGAGCTTGCCGATCAATACCAGCACCGCCTCGGAGTGCTTCAGCACATGGGCGATGGAATCGGCAGTGAGGTTGGGATAGAGCGGCACCGAGACATGCCCGGCCATCCAGATGGCCAGGTCGGCAATGATCCAGTGCGCGCAGTTTTTCGAGATCAGGGCAATGTGCGAACCCTGGGGCAGCTCCCTGGCGCGCAGCCAATGGGCGGCGCAACGGGCCTGGTGGCCGACCTCGCCCCAGCTCAGGGTCTGCACCTCGCCGCCGCCGACGGGCTGCACCAGGAAGGGTTTGCGCGGATGCCGCGCTTCACGTTCGAAGAAGACCTGCAACGGCAAACGAAAAGCGACGGGCATGGGACGCGCTCCTTTGTGATCCGATGATAGCCAACCAAGCACTTGCTCGGCTGACTATATAGCACACACAAAACAGCGAAAGTGCCTACGGATGCTTCACGCCGACCAGGCTCATCAGCCCCGCCAGCGGGAACTCCCCCTCCAACTCTGCCAGGCTGGCGGTGTACATCGGCGACGGCTGACGTTGATGGCCATGCTGCAAAAAGCTGATCAGGCTGCCGACCAGCGGCTGATGGCTGACCAGCAGCACATTGTCATCAGTGTCGAGTTTCTCCAGCGCCTGCTGCGGATTGCAGTCCGGCGTCAGCCAGGGCACGGTGCTGATGTCCGGCGCGAAGCCCAACGCCTCACGCACCAGGTGCGCGGTCTGCTGCGCCCGTACATACGGGCTGGCAATGATCGCACTGATGGGCTGGCCGATCAGGTGCGCCGCGCTGCGCAAGACTTCGGCCCGGCCCTGCTCGGTCAGCTTGCGCTCAGCATCGGTGCGGGCGTGCGCTTCAGCTTCGCCGTGACGCAAAATCCACAGTTTCACAGTTTTGGCTCTTCATCACGTACCGGGTGCGGTGCCGGCGGCACGCTGTGGGCGGCTTCGCCTTCCGGCGCACGCGGCGTCGGCCAGTCAGCGAATGGCCAAGGCTTTTGCTCAGTGTGAAAGCTGCCGAAGCGGCCGATCTGCGCGAGGAACTGGCTCAGGCTGTCGCCAACATTCATCAGGCCCAGGTTCGGCGCGCCGTAGACCAGCCGGTAAATCAGTTGCACCACCACCAGCGCACCGAGCAGGAACTGCGCCACTTGCCACACCAGGGCAAACACCAGCATCCACAGGATGCGCAGGACAATGGACTCGTACTTGGGGGCTGCTTTCGGATCGTTCATGACGCGTTCCTCAGTTGAAACCACTGGTGGAAATAAAGTCGACATCGGTTTTCGGCTCGGCGCGCATCAGCAATTCGATGACCTGGTTCAGGGTGCGCCCTTCAAACAGGATCGCATGCAGCCCGGCGACCAGCGGCATGTAAACACCCGCTTCCTGGGACTTGGCTTTGAGCACCTTGAGGGTATTGACCCCCTCGGCCACTTCGCCCAGGCGCGTCACCGCGTCTTCCAGGCTCAAGCCCTGGCCGAGGGCAAAACCGACCTGATAGTTGCGGCTTTTCGGCGACGAGCAGGTGACGATCAGGTCGCCCACGCCCGCCAGCCCCAGGAAGGTCATAGGGTTGGCGCCCTGGCTCACCGCGAAGCGGGTCATTTCCGCCAGGGCGCGGGTGATCAGCATGCTCTTGGTGTTCTCGCCCATGCCCAACGCCACTGCCATGCCGGCAATGATCGCGTAGACGTTTTTCAGCGCACCGCCCAGCTCGACGCCGAAGCGATCGCCACTGGCGTACACGCGAAAGGTACGCCCATGCAGCACGGCCTGGACCCGCTCGCACAGTGCTTCGTCTTCACTGGCGATCACGGTGGCGGTCAGCGCATGTTCGGCCACTTCCCGCGCCAGATTCGGCCCGGACAGCACGCCAATGCGCGCCTGTGGGGCGATCTCTGCGAGGATTTCGCTCATCAGCTTGAAGGTGTGCGCCTCGATGCCCTTGGTCAAACTGACCAGCAGCTTGCCCGCCAGGCGTTCGGCGTGGGGTGCGAGCACCGAGCGCAGGGCACTGGAAGGCAGCGCGACGAAACACAGCTCGCAGGCCTCCAAGGTCGCCTGCAAGTCGGTGACCGGCTCGACCGCCGGATGAATCTTGATGCCTTTAAGGTAGCGCGGGTTTTCTCGATGGACGCGAATGGCCTCGGCCTGTTCGGGATCGCGCATCCACTGGCGCACCGGATGACCGTTCTCAGCCAGCAGGTTAGCCACGGCGGTACCAAAACTTCCGCCTCCCAGGACCGCAATAGGGCGCTGTTCAGTCATATGCAATCCGTTAATCCATACCAGTGGCGATGGCAGCATTATACGGAGCCCCCCGCTTGCGGCCAGCCCCCGTATCAATTCACACGCCTGTCGGAAAATGCCATATCGGCGCGGGGGAATTGCAAAGGCGACGACTGGCAAATGGCCCAGCCTCGGTTAACATGGTCGGCTATTCGTAATTATCAAGGCCGTGTCGTGTATTTGGGCCCTCCTCCCCGTTCATCTCTGTGGTTGATGTTGCTGTGCAGCGGCGTGGCGCTCGCCGACGACCTGTTCCTCGACAACCAACCGCTGCCGCAGGTGCTGACCGCCACACGCCTGAAACAATCGGCCGCCGCCGTGCCCGGCAGCATGACCGTGATCGACAGCGAACTGATCAAGGCCAGCGGTGCACGGGACATCGCCGAGCTGCTGCGGCTGGTGCCGGGCATGATGGTCGGCTACACCAGCGGCAATCAGGCGGCGGTGAACTACCACGGCACCAGTGCCAGTGATGCGCGACGCATGCAGGTTTTGATCGATGGCCGCTCGGTTTACCGCGCGGGCCTGGCCACGGTGGACTGGAGCGATATTCCAGTGGCCATGGAAGACATCGAGCGGATCGAAGTGTTCCGCGGGCCCAACACCGTCAGCTACGGCGCCAACGCGTTGATGGCGGTGGTGAATATCCTCACGCGCTCACCGGCTAACAGCCACGGTTCAAGGATGAAAGTGGTACGCGGCGAACGCGGGATCAATGATTTCTATGCCAGCCAGGGCGTGGGCTGGGAAACCGGCGACCTGCGCCTGTCCATGTCCGGGCAGCAGGACGATGGCTTTGACAGCAACGCGGTGGGCGCCGACCGCCGTGACGGTCGGCGTCTCAACCGCTTCAGTCTGGCGGTGAGCCAGACGCTGAACGCGCAACAAAGCATCGACTGGCAACTGAATGCCAAGGAAGGGACCAATCAGCGTCCTTATACCTACGTGCCAATATTCGCGGGGGTTACCGAAGGCGGCAACAATTCCGACGTTGCCGCCAAGGACTATGCCGGTTCGCTGCGTTGGAATTTCGATTTCAATCCCGAACACAGCCTGTATATCCAGGGCTCCGCCCAGCAATGGGACCGCCGGCAGATCTGGAAAGCCTGTGATGCCAAGGTGTCGTTCAGCCCGGAACTGACCCGACTGTGGCAGCTCAACCCCAATTACGCCGAACGATTGGCCCGACACATGGACACCTACAGCCAAGGTGTTGCGCCCCCCGGCAGTGTCGACGAACAAGCACTCGGCAACCAAGTACTGGACCAATGGCGCAACGGCGCCAGCCAGAGCGTGTGCGGTGACATCGACCAAAGCACCCGCGAAAGCCGCTACGACCTGGAGGTCCAGGACACCCTGAGCCTGTCCGACAGCCTGCGCCTGGTCAGCGGTATGAACTATCGCTATGACCGCGCCGACTCCGACACCTATTTCAACGGCACCCAGAATGACACCACCTGGCGCCTGTTCGGCCAGCTTGAATGGCGCGCCAGCGAGCATTGGTTGCTGCAGGGCGGCACCATGTACGAAGACACCCACCTGAGCGGTAACTCGCTGACGCCGCGGGTGGCGGTCAACTACCTGATCAACCCGCGCCACGGCCTGCGCGCGGTGTACTCCGAAGCGATCCGCTCGCCGGACATGTTCGAGAACAACGTCAACTGGAGCTACCGCGTCACCAACCTCAGCTCGCCGGCCTACGGACAAAATTCCGGACAGTACTTCGTGGCGACACGCGGCCCGGGCAACCTCGATAAAGAGCTGATGAAATCCCGCGAATTGGGCTATAACGGCTTTTTTGCCGACATCGGGCTGAACATGGACGTGAAACTGTTCTACGACGAAATCACCGACATGATCAGCTCGCCGCTGCGCAATAATCAGTACATTGCCAGCAACGCCAACAGCTCGCGCTTTACCGGCGCCGAATCCCAATTCGACTGGCGCATGAGCAACGCCGACCGCCTGCGGCTGACCTATGCTTACGTCGACGCCAGCTCCAGCAACCCGCTGGACAAGGCGCAAACCGCACGCAACAGCGGTTCGGCCGGCTGGCTGCGCGAATGGGGGCACGGCTGGTCTAGCGCCTTGTTCTACTATGGCGACGACGCCCTTAACCGCTATCGCTTCGAACGGGTCGACCTGCGCGTCGCCAAGCGCATCGCCTTGGGCAAAGCCAACGTGGAGCTGGCCGGCATGTTGCAACAACGCCTGGATGACCAGCCCACCACCTGGGCCGACAACAACTACGACCATCGCCAAGTGCTCTACTTCAGCGCGGAGTTAGAGTTCTGACATGGGCGATCAGTCACGGATGCCCCTCCTCTCTCCCACCAGACGCTGGCAGCGCGGCCTGCTGCTGCTGTGCCTGCTGCTAAGCATACCGGCCTGGAGCGCCGATATCCTGCTGACCGCCGCCGAAGACGGCGCCGGGGTGCAGGCGTTCGTCCAGGCGCTTGCCCTGCAGCGCCCCGACGACCACGTGACGTTCACGCCGCTCACTGACCTACCCGCGCCAAGCCAATTACCCGCCGGTACGCGCCTGATCCTGTTGGACCTGCCCAGCCTCGACTGGCGCCTGCAGGATGCCCAGGGCCCGTCGACCCTGGTGTTGCGCATCAGCCGCCTGCAGGCCCGCCAGCGCCTGGGCCAGGGCATACCGGCCAAAATCAGCCTGTTGTGGAGTGATCCGCCGCTGGAACGCCAACTGCGGCTAATCGCCACAATCCTGCCCCAGGCCAGGCGCATCGGCGTGCTCTACGGCGCCGACAGTGAATTCCTGCTCCGCGAGTTGCGCCAGTACGCCGCGCCGATGGGCCTGGAGATCGTGCCCCAACGCTGGGACGACATTAACGACAGCCGCCCACTGCTGCATTTGTTCAGAAACAGCGATGTGCTGCTCGGCCTTGACGACCCACAGCTATACAACCCGAAAACCGCGAAGAACCTGCTGCTGAGCAGTTACGCCCGGCAACTGCCGCTGGTGGGGCCCAATGCCGGGTTCGTCAAGGCCGGCAGCCTAGCCAGCACCTACAGCGACCAGACCGACTGGCTGGCCGTGCTCGACCGCCTGCTCGATCACCCGCCAACCGGCTGGGCGCGCACGTTGTACCCGGAACAGTTCAAAGTCATGGGCAACCCGCAAGTCGCACGCTCACTGGGCATCGAACAGGTCGACGAAGCCAACGTCGCCGCCCGCCTGGCCGAAGGAGAAAAACGCCCATGACCTTGCGTCGTCGTTGGGACATCAACACCCGCACCCAGCTCATCACCCTGGGCCCGGCACTGTTACTGACGCTGCTATTGATCAGTTTCTTCACCTTCGTGCGCATCCAGGACCTGCGCCAGGAACTGGACCACACAGGCCAACTGATCGCCAACCAATTGGCACCGGCCACCGAATATGGGGTGATCTCCGGCAACAACGACGTGCTCGACAGCCTGCTGCGCGCGACGCTGGCCACGCCCCATGTGCGTTTTCTGGAGATTCAGGACAGCGCCGAGAACATCCTGGTGTACGTCGAGCAACCCTCGGAAAATCACGACCGTTCGCTGTCGGTCAAAGTGTTCCAGGCACCGATCCGCCTGCAACATATCCAACTGGGCAATGACTTTTTCCAGGACAACCTCAACGAACCCAAGGCGCCGCGTGCCGACTACCTGGGCCGGGTGATCGTCGGCATGTCCAACGATGCCTTCAGCCAGCGCCAGCAGGAGATTCTGTTCAAGGCCGGCGTGCTCGCGCTGTTCGCCCTGCTGTTTACCTTCCTGCTCGCGCGGCGCCTGGCCGCCAGCCTGTCGCAGCCGATCAGCGCCATGGGCCATGCGGTCAAGGCGATCCAGCAAGGCGACTACAAGACCCCGCTGCCGATTGTCGACGACTCAGAGCTCGGCGACCTCTCGCGACACATCAACAACCTTGCCGAAGGCCTCAACCAGGCCAGCCGCGAACAGCAGCAGGCCATGGCCCAGTTGATCCAGACCCGTGAGGAAGCCGAGCGGGCGAACAACGCCAAGTCGGATTTCCTGGCGATGATGAGCCACGAGCTGCGCACGCCGATGAACGGTGTGCTGGGCATGCTGCAACTGCTGGAAACCACCGAGATGACCGAAGAGCAGACCGAATATGCGGCGCTGGCCTCCGAGTCCACGGAACATTTACTCAAGGTCATCAATGACATCCTCGACTTCTCGCGCATCGAACGCGCGGCCCTGGAGCTGGAACACATTCCGTTCAACCCCGCGGACCTGATCAACAGCTGCGCCCAGGCCTTCCAGCACAGCGCCCAGCAGCGCGGGCTGAGCCTCGAATTACCGATCCCGCAGGGCCTGGACACGTTGCGCGTGAAGGGCGACCCGACGCGTATCCGCCAGATTCTGGTGAACCTGATCGGCAACGCGCTCAAGTTTACCGAACACGGCAGCGTCAGCGTCGAGCCCCATTGGCAACCCCTCGACCCTGAACTGGTGTGGTTCACCTGCACCGTGCGCGACAGCGGCATTGGCATTTCCGCCGAGCGCCTGGAACGGATGTTCGATGCCTTCCAGCAGGCCGACAGTTCCATTTCAAGACGTTACGGCGGCACCGGCCTGGGCCTGCCCATCGCCCGGACCCTGGCCGAACGCATGGGCGGCACCCTGCGCGCGCAGAGCGAAGAAGGCCGTGGTTCGGTGTTCACCCTGGAAATCCCGCTGGCCATCAACCAGCACAGCGTGCCGGCCATTGCCGCCAACGCCGAAGGCAAAGCCAGCGCGGGCAATGGCCGGCATGTGTTGCTGGTGGAAGACAACCCGGTCAACCGTACCGTGGTCGAAGCCATGCTGCGCAGCCTGGGTTTTGAAGTGAGCCTGGCCACCGACGGCGCCGAGGCGATCCGCAGCGCCGAGAGCCTGATTTTCACTGCGATCCTGATGGACTGCCGGTTACCGCTGATCGACGGCTACGAAGCCACCCGGCAGATTCGCCACCTGCCGGGCTGCGCCGACCTGCCGATCATCGCCCTCACCGCCAACGCCTTGCAGGGCGATCGCGAACTCTGCCTGGCCGCCGGAATGAACGATTACCTGGCCAAGCCGTTCAAACGCACGGATTTGCAGCAAATCCTGCAGCGCTGGGTGCAATAGCGCCGCGCCATTAGCCAACTGCGACTGGCGTGAAAGACGAAAGTGCGGCAGTCTTAGGCACCCGAACGGACCGCTAAACAGGCCCGGTTTATAATTTCAGTGAACAAGTGTACATTGAGTGCCTTGACGCTGTGACTTTCACTACAACGCAATAGTCTATGTGTAGGCTGCCGATATGAGGCATGAACGCGTCGTCGGTATCGGGAAGATTTGCCCTACCCTGCCGCATGGGATTATTGAGGAGCTCGCATGACCAAACAAAACGCCTTTACTCGGGAAGACCTGCTGCGCTGCAGTCGCGGTGAGCTGTTCGGCCCAGGTAACGCGCAACTGCCCGCCCCGAACATGCTGATGGTGGATCGCATCACCCATATCAGCGAAGAGGGTGGCAAGTACGGCAAAGGTGAATTGGTCGCCGAGCTGGATATCACTCCGGACCTGTGGTTCTTTGCCTGCCATTTTGAAGGTGACCCTGTCATGCCGGGCTGCCTGGGCCTCGACGCCATGTGGCAACTGGTCGGCTTCTACCTCGGCTGGCAAGGCTTGCCCGGCCGCGGTCGCGCCCTGGGTTCGGGCGAAGTGAAGTTTTTTGGCCAGGTTCTGCCAAGCGCCAAGAAAGTCACCTACAACATTCAAATCAAGCGCGTCCTCAAGGGCAAGCTGAACCTGGCCATCGCCGACGGTTCGGTGACTGTCGACGGTCGCGAGATCTATACTGCCGAAGGCCTTCGGGTCGGCGTATTCACTTCCACTGAAAACTTTTAAGGGTTATCCGCATGCGCCGCGTCGTTATCACTGGTCTGGGCATCGTTTCTTGCCTGGGCAATGACAAAGAGACCGTCACCGCTAACCTGCGTGCAAGTCGCCCTGGCATCCGCTTCAACCCGGAATATGCCGAAATGGGTCTGCGTAGCCAGGTTTCCGGCTCCATCGACCTGCCCCTCGAAGAATTGATAGATCGCAAGATCTACCGCTTCGTCGGCCACGCTGCCGCCTACGCCTACTTGGCCATGAAGGACGCCATCACCGATTCCGGCCTGAGCCACGATCAGGTCTCGAACGTGCGTACCGGCCTGATCGCCGGCTCCGGCGGCGCGTCCACCCTGAACCAGATGGAAGCGCTGGACATCCTGCGCGAGAAAGGCGTGAAGCGCGTTGGCCCGTACCGTGTCACGCGGACCATGGGCAGCACCGTTTCCGCCTGCCTGGCCACGCCGTTCCAGATCAAGGGCGTGAACTACTCGATCTCCTCTGCCTGCGCCACCAGTGCTCACTGCATCGGTAACGCAGTTGAGCAGATCCAGCTGGGCAAGCAGGACATCGTGTTCGCCGGCGGTGGTGAAGAAGAACATTGGAGCCAGTCGTTCCTGTTCGACGCCATGGGCGCCCTGTCCACCCAGTACAACGACACCCCGGAAAAGGCCTCCCGCGCCTACGACGCCAAGCGTGACGGTTTCGTCATCGCCGGCGGCGGCGGCATGGTGGTGGTCGAGGAGCTGGAACACGCCTTGGCCCGTGGCGCGAAGATCTACGCGGAAATCGTCGGCTACGGCGCCACTTCCGACGGCTACGACATGGTTGCGCCAAGCGGTGAAGGCGCCATCCGCTGCATGCAGATGGCCATGTCCACCGTGGATACCCCGATCGACTACATAAACACCCACGGCACCTCGACTCCGGTCGGCGACGCCAAGGAAATGGAAGGCGTGCGCGCGGTATTCGGCGACAAGGCACCCGCCATCAGCTCCACCAAGAGCCTGTCCGGTCACTCCCTGGGGGCCGCAGGCGTTCACGAAACGATCTACTGCCTGCTGATGATGGAAGGCAACTTCATGGCTGGCTCGGCTAATATCGAAGAGATCGATCCGGTCGTCGCCGATATGCCGATCCTGACCAAGACCGTTGAAAACGTAAAAATCGACACCGTGATGAGCAACAGCTTCGGCTTCGGTGGCACTAACGCCACCCTGGTGCTGAAACGCTGGCAGGGCAAGTAAGCCCCGCAGGTTGATCACATGAAAAAGCCCCGACTGGTTCGGGGTTTTTTTATGGATTTTTGCTGAATCCCGCCGATCATCTGTTCGATTTACTGGCGCTGCCGGTGCAACCCGCGGGTGGCGTCTTCGATCACGCAACTGAGCTCTTCGGGGGCCGACGCGAGCGGGCTGGATGATTCGGAAATGCGCCGCAGGGTATCGCGAAGGTTTTCCTGCATGCCCTTGAGCGCTTGTTGTAGACGCGCCGCCTCATCCCGGCCACTCGGGCTGATCTCGCCGGCCAGATCGCCACCGACGACGTTCTGGGCGGCTCTCAGCGACCGCCCCAGCGACAGCACGATGCTGCAGGCTGTTTTTGACCTGAATGATTTCCTGCTCGTTCTGCGCGAGCGCCTGAAGCTCGCGAATGCTGGGAATCATGCCCGCAGCTTCCTGGAAAAAATCCTGGAACGCCTGAGTGCCAGCATGTTCTATAACTGCATGACTTTCTTCCTGCCACGCTTGTGAGGTTCGCCATGCCTGTTACCGTCAACACCCTGAATGCCGACAACTTCCGCCACAGCCTCAACATCGATAACCACGAGTTGTTCACCGACCTGCCCAAAAGCCTCGGCGGTGACGACTCCGCCCCCTCGCCCCATGGCTATTTCGATGCGGCCCTGGCGTCATGCAAGGCCCTGACCCTGAAGCTGTATGCGCAGAAAAAGGGCATCCCGCTGACCGGCGTAACCGTGGAAGTCACCCACGACGACAGCGAAGAGCAAAAGGGCAAGTACGTGCTCAACGTCAAACTGACGCTCAAGGGCGTGCTCACCGATCAGCAACGCGACGAACTGCACCGCATCGCCGACCGTTGCCCGATACACAAACTGATGACCACCGCCGAGGTGAGCATCGAGACAAAATTGGCGGAAGGTGCCTTCAGCCAGTAGCGGCAACCTCTGGTCGAGCGGGTTATGCTCTGGGCTATCCAACCCGCTCAGACTGGGACGCACCATGACCACCCTCACCGTGATCCGCCCTCGCCTCGAAGATGTCGAAGGCCAGCCCATCCTGCGCCCGCTGCCATCGCGGGAATGTCGCAGCGTCGGGCCGTTCGTGTTTTTCGACCATATGCTGCCGACCCGCTATGCGCCGGGCAGCGGTATGAATATCCGCCAGCACCCGCATATCGGCCTGTCGACCCTCACCTACCTGTTTGAAGGCGCCTTGCAGCACAAGGACAGCCTCGGTTCGGACCAGTTGGTGGAGACCGGCGACGTGAGCTGGATGACTGCCGGCAGCGCGATTGCCCATGTCGAACGCACGCCCGAAGCACTCAAGGTCAAGGGATTCAGCCTGCACGGGCTGCAAGTGTGGCTCGCCTCACCCAAGGACCACGAGACCGGGCCAGGGCACTACAGCCACCATCCGGCGGCTAGCTTGCCGGCCAGTGACAACCTGGGCGTGCAGATCCGCCTGATCGCGGGCAATGGCTTCTGCCTCAAATCACCGGTGCCGGTCCTGTCGCCCACGCTGTATGCCAACGTGCAGATGCAGACGGCCACCACCCTGCTGATCCCCGACGAGCATGAGGAACGCGCGGTGTACGTGCTGGAGGGTGACGTGCAGTTGGACGGTGAACCACTTGAGGTACACAGCCTGGTGGTGCTGCCGAGCGGACAGGAGATGACTCTGTCTGCCGAGACCGATTGTCACCTGATGGTGTTCGGCGGCGCGCCGCTGGATGGGCCACGCCGGATCAACTGGAATTTTGTGGCGAGCGATCCGGCCGTGATCGAGCAGGCCAGGCAGCGTTGGGCGGCGGCGGATTGGCCGACGGTGCCCGGTGAAACCGAAAGAATTGAGTTGCCTGTGAGATAGCATTCGCGAGCAAGCCCGCTCCCACATTCGACCGCATAACGCGGTTAAATGTGGAAGTGGGCTTGCTCACGATGAGGCCAGGACAGACGCTAGAGACTTAGCCCTTGAACACTTCATCCAACAAGTTATGCATCGACTGGAACGCCCGCGCAGCGGTCTTCGCGTCGTACATCATCATGCCTGGCACATTGGCATGCGGGTCGGTGAAGGAATGCACCGCACCGCCATAGCTCAGCAGCTGCCAATCCACAACGGCCGCGTTCATCTCATCTTCGAACGCCGGCAGTTGCTCTTTCGGCACCAGCGGGTCGGAGGCGCCATGCAACACCAACACTGAACCCTTGATGTTCTTCGCATCCGCCGGGTTTGGCGTGTCGAGGCTGCCGTGGAACGAAACCGCCGCCTTCAACGGTGCGCCGGTGCGCGCCAGCTCCAGCGAGCAGCAACCGCCAAAGCAGAAACCGAAGGTGGCCAATTTGGACGTGTCCACCGCAGCTTCGGTCTGGCCTTGCAGTTGCTCAAAGGCCGCCTGCATGCGCGTGTTCAACAAGGGACGGTCGTTCTTCAACGGCATCATTGCCGCAGCGGCTTCATCGTTATTCGACGGGCGCACGGTTTGCCCGTACAGGTCGGCGATCAGTACCACGTAGCCTTTACTGGCGACGCTCTTGGCGATCTCTTCGGCACCTGCACTCACCCCCATCCAGTTCGGCGCCATCAGCAGGCCCGGTAGCGGGCCGGTTTGGCTGGCATCGAAGGCCAGGCGGCTTTCATAGGACTGGCCATCAATCTGATAGACCACGGAACGCACAGTGACTTGGCTCATCATTTACTCCAGTTAAGGTGCACAAGAACGAAAAAACCCGCCGAAGCGGGTTTTTCTACAACGGGTTTAAACTGACAGTTCAACCAACAGCTTGTTCAGTCGGCGCACATAGGCGGCCGGGTCTTTCAAGCTGTCACCAGCGGCCAGGGCCGCCTGATCGAAGAGGATGTGCGACAGGTCGCCAAAACGCTCTTCGCTCTGTTCGCCGTCGAGTTTCTCGATCAGCGGGTGAGCCGGGTTGAATTCGAAGATCGGCTTGGAGTCCGGCACCTTCTGCCCGCTGGCTTCGAGGATCTGACGCATCTGCATGCCCAGGTCCTGCTCGCCAATGGCCAGGATCGCCGGGGAGTCGGTCAGACGGTGGGAAACCCGCACTTCGCTGACGGCATCGCCCAGGGACGCCTTGATCCGCTCAACCAGGCCTTCCTTAGACTTGGCCACTTCTTCAGCGGCTTTTTTGTCTTCTTCGGAATCCAGGTTGCCCAGGTCCAAGTCACCACGAGCCACGTCGACGAAGGTCTTGCCGTCGAATTCGCTGAGGTAGCTCATCAGCCACTCATCGATACGGTCAGTCAGCAGCAGCACTTCGATGCCTTTCTTGCGGAAGACTTCCAGGTGCGGGCTGTTCTTGACCTGAGCGTAGGTTTCGCCGGTCAGGTAGTAGATCTTATCCTGACCTTCCTTGGCGCGTGCCAGGTACTCGGCCAGGGACACCACCTGCTCGCCGTCTTCGCCCAGGGTGGACGCAAAGCGCAGCAGGCCAGCGATTTTTTCCTTGTTGGCGAAATCTTCAGCCGGGCCTTCTTTCATGACCTGGCCGAAGTTTTTCCAGAAGCCTTTGTATTGCTCAGGCTCGTTCTTCGCCAGTTTTTCCAGCATGTCGAGAACGCGCTTGGTCAGCGCCGACTTCATGGAGTCGATGATCGGGTCTTTCTGCAGGATTTCCCGCGATACGTTCAGCGACAGGTCGTTGGAGTCGACCACGCCTTTGATAAAGCGCAGGTACAGCGGCAGGAACGATTCCGCCTGGTCCATCACGAACACGCGCTGCACGTAGAGCTTCAGACCCTTTGGCGCTTCGCGCTGGTACAGGTCGAACGGAGCGCGGGCCGGTACGT
Organism: Pseudomonas sp. PSPC3-2; assembly: GCF_049897085.1. Classification (NCBI taxonomy): domain Bacteria; kingdom Pseudomonadati; phylum Pseudomonadota; class Gammaproteobacteria; order Pseudomonadales; family Pseudomonadaceae; genus Pseudomonas; species Pseudomonas sp. PSPC3-2. Next base: position 904,953 of record NZ_JAFCVO010000001.1, on the reverse strand, counting down.
AGAGCAGCGAGCTGTATTCCAGCTTGCCTTCGACCTTGTTGTGGCTCCAGCTCAGCGGGTTTTCGTAATCGTGCCCGATGTGCTTGTAGAACTCCTGGTATTCCTCGTCCTTGATCTCGGTACGCGGACGGGTCCACAGGGCGCTGGCACGGTTGACGGTTTCCCACTCAACGGCCGGCGCTTCTTCGCCTTCGGCGGCTGCTTGCTCTTTCGGCAGCTCGATCGGCAGGGCGATATGGTCGGAGTACTTCTTGATGATATTGCGCAGGCGCCAGCCATCGGCGAATTCATCTTCAGCGGCCTTGAGGTGCAGCACGATACGCGTACCACGATCAGCCTTTTCGACGGTGGCAATTTCAAACTCGCCCTCGCCTTTCGAAGACCAATGCACACCTTCACTGGCAGCGAGGCCCGCGCGGCGGCTGAACACTTCAACCTTGTCGGCGACGATGAAGGCCGAGTAGAAGCCCACACCGAACTGGCCGATCAGGTGCGAATCTTTCTTCTGGTCACCCGAAAGGTGCTTCATGAAGTCGGCGGTGCCGGATTTAGCGATGGTCCCCAGGTGGGTGATCGCATCGTCACGGCTCATGCCGATACCGTTGTCTTCGAGGGTAACGGTCTTGGCGTCTTTGTCGAAGCTCACGCGGATTTTGAGTTCTGCGCCGCCTTCCAGCAACTCCGGCTTGGACAGGGCTTCGAAGCGTAATTTGTCGACAGCGTCAGAGGCGTTCGAGATCAATTCGCGAAGGAAAATTTCCTTGTTGGAATACAGCGAATGGATCATGAGGTGCAGCAGTTGCTTCACCTCGGTCTGGAAGCCCAGGGTTTCCTTTTGAGTTTCCACACTCATGGTCATCAAACTCCAATTGGATGGCAGTGGCCGCGCCCGAGAGGGTTGGCGGCGGGTTGTCATCAAAGTTGGGGGCTAAGACCAGAATTTCAAGGGCGGGGCACTTCCTCGATCTTGAAATGCGCGCGGGCGGTGGCAATGGGTTCGGCCGCAGTGGTTTGCCAGGCGGTGATCGCCACATTTGCCACCCGTCGACCTTGGCGCCAGACCTGGCATTTGGCGTATGTGTCGCGAAACTGGCCGGCACGCAGGTAATCGAGAGAAAAGTCGATGATTTTCGGCAAGCCCGGAGCGCCGGTGAACACCAGCAGGTGCAACGCGGCGCAGAGTTCCATAAAGCCTGCAATCACGCCGCCGTGCAGCGCCGGCAATATCGGGTTACCAATGTTGTCCTTGTTGGCCGGCAGGCGGAACAGCAGCTCATCGCCTATCCGCGTGCATTCGATGCCGATCAGCTTGGCATAGGGGATCAGGTCGAGCAGCGCCTCATAGTTGCCGCACTCATGGGCCTGCTCCAGACGCGTCTTGAATGAGTGAGTCATGCCTGCTCTCCCTTGATCGTGCTGCCCAACCCTTGCGTGCCCTTGAGGCGCTTGCCCATGCGCATGAACGTGCCCACCGCGTGAGCGACGGGTTGTTGCGGGTCGTCCTGGTAAGCGAAACCACGGGTAAAAATCACGTCGCTGGTCACGCGGTAACACTGGGCGAAGCCATATACCGGCTTGTGCGGTTCGGCGGGATGCATGTAGTCGATGCGCAGGTCCAGGGTCGGGCACACCTCGAACTCCGGCAACACACATAGGGTGGCCATGCCGCAGGCGGTGTCCATCAATGAAGTCAACGCGCCACCATGGATGACACCCGTCTGGGGGTCGCCAACGATCGTCGGGCCGTAGGGCAGGACCAGGGTGATCCCCTCCTCGCAGGCGTGATGAACGGTAATGCCCAGCACCTGGCAATGGCGCAGAGCCGAAATAAAGCGTTTGGCACGCTCCAACAAGGAATTTTCGGTCATTCGGTTCAGACTCTTATGAGTGTGGGTCCGGCGGAGTATGGACCGTCGGGGAAAGTTCCTTGGAAAAATGCTTTATATATCTGTGGGATAAAAGGAACTAATGCTGGCCCCATATGCTCGAAAGGCCAGTAGATATCTTCACTAAGGAGAAACACCCATGCGCAAGACTTTAGCTATTTCCATGATGTTGGCCGCCGCACTCGGTCTGGCTGCCTGCGATAAAAAATCCGAAGACAAAGCCCAAGATGCTGCCGCGCATTCTGAGCAAGCTCAGAAAGATATGGCGAAAGCACAAGATAAAGTGAACGACGCTGCGAAAGAAAACGCCGATGCTGCCAAAGCTCAGGCCGAATCGAACAAAGCCGCAACACAAGAAGCAGCACCGGCTACCCCAGCAACCGGTTCTTGATACCGGGGCTTGAAATAGCTTGGCTGCAAAAAGAAAGCCCGCTTAGATAGCGGGCTTTACTTTGCCTGAGGTATTTAGCCCTTGGGCGAGGCGCGATAAGTCGGCCAAAACCCGCAGCGTTCTATACCAGCGGTTCTTTCGCCAGGTCCGGCAGCGGCGTGTCGGTCTGCGTATACACCATCACTTGCAGTACGTCGGAATGAAACTCCCGGCGATACAGCACCAATACCACCCCGGCACTCATCAACATGAACAGCCAGGGGCTGACAAACCACGCCAGCATGGTCATGCCGAAGTAATAAGCGCGCAGGCCAAAGTTGAACTGGTTGGCCGCCATCGAAATGACCCGCGCCGCCCGCAGGGCAAACGCCTTGCGCTCCTGCTCCGACACGTGCCGCTCACCGATCATCGGCGCCGACCCCACCAGCACGGCCGCGAAGTTGTACTGGCGCATGCACCAACTGAACGTGAAGAACGCGTAGACAAACGCCAGCGCCAGGCATAGCAGCTTGATCTCCGACATGCCCTGGGACGCCTGCTGCACCATGGGGATGTCCGCCAACAACGACACGGCTCGCTCGGACGCCCCCAGCACCGTGAGAATGCCGGCAAGGATGATCAAGGTGCTCGAAGCGAAGAACGAGGCGTTACGCTCCAGGTTGCCGATCACGCTGGCGTCGGCGATGCGGTTGTCGCGCAGCAGCATGCGACGCATCCAGTCTTCGCGATACAGGTGCAGCACACTGGCCAGGCAGGCGGTGTCGCGGGCTTTCCAGGTCGCGTAACGGGTGTAGCCGCCCCAACAGATAACAAACCAGAGTGCGGCAAGCAGGTGGATCAGGTTGGCTTCGATAAACGGCATGCGGGTCCTTATACACAGTAGAGGGAAACTGTGGGAGCTGGCTGGAGCTTTTCGTTACCCCTTCGACGTTAGCCCACTGGAAAAGACACTGCCCGTCACGAAAAAAAAATGCCCCATATCGATTGATACGGGGCATTTCGGTACAACGTGAAGCGTGCGTTACGCGATGGCTTCGCTGCGCTTGCCGAGCATCCGGTCCACCACCACAGCAACCACCAGGATCATCACCGATGGCACCAGCCACGCCAGGCCCTGCTCGCTCAACGGCAGGTTAGCCAATTGCGACGGCATCCAACCCGCCAGCCCGGCGCCCTTGAGCGCATCGATGCAGCCAAAGATGAACGAAACCAGCATCACCGGGCCCACGATACGGCTTTGCTCCTGCCAGAAGTCTTTGCAGAAGCTCAAAGCCACCAGCACGATGCACGGCGGGTAGATTGCGGTGAGCACCGGGATCGAGAACGCGATCAGCTTGGTCAGGCCCAGGTTGGACACGAACAGCGAGAACAGCGCCAGGATCACCACCAGGGTCTTGTAGGACAGCGGCAGGATTCGGCTGAAGTATTCGGCGCAGGCACAGGTCAGGCCGACGGCGGTGACCAGGCAGGCCAGGGAGATCAGCACAGCTAGGAAACCGCTGCCCAGAGAGCCAAAGGTGTGTTGCACGTAGGCATGCAGAACAGCGGCGCCATTGGCGGCACCGGCAGCGACTTCATGGCTGCCCGCCCCAAGGCGGAACAGGCTGATGTAAACCAGCGCCAAGCCGACGCCGGCGATCAACCCGGCAATGATCGCGTAACGGGTGATCAGCTTAGGCGATTCGACCCCACGGGAACGGATCGCGTTGACGATCACGATGCCGAACACCAGCGCGCCCAGGGTATCCATGGTCAGGTAACCATTGATAAAGCCTTGGGAGAACGGCGCAGCCACGTATTCCGGGGTGGCAACCCCCACTTCACCGGCAGGCAAGGCAAACGCGGCGATGCCGAGGATGGACAGCGCGAGAATTTTCAGCGGTGCCAGGAAACGGCCCACGGTGTCCAGCAGGCGGCCGGGGTACAGGGAGACGAAAAACACCACCAGAAAGTACACAGCGCTGTAGAGGAACAGGGCCAGCGGGCTTTCGCCGGTCAACGGCGCCAGGCCCACTTCAAAGGACACGGTCGCGGTACGCGGGGTGGCGAACAGCGGCCCTACCGCCAGATACGCGGCCGCCGCCAGCACGCCACCGGCGATCTTGCCGATCGGGCTGCTCAACGCATCCATACCGCCGCCGACCTTGGCCAGGGCGATTACCGTGACCACCGGTAGCCCGACTGCGGTGATCAGGAAACCCAACGCCGCCATCCAGACATGGGGCCCGGACTGCAAACCAACGATCGGCGGGAAGATGATGTTGCCGGCGCCCACGAACAGGGCAAAGGTCATAAAGCCCAACGCCAGGATGTCCTGGCTTTTCAACACTTTCATTTGAGGAAATACCACACTACTGAATCGGAATTTAGAGAGGGCTTCCCTATGGATGAGGGAAATGCTGTCGGCCCTTATGGGCACCAACCGGCCTAGCGCGCGGCTTCCTTTTGGGATGCGGGCGCTTTAAAGAGGCGGCAAGGGTACAGAATTTGGCCGATAAACGCACTGTTGCAGGGCGGACTGTCCGATAAGCGACATCCGAATGTCGTGTTTTCATACTTAATTTGGCAATACAGATAAAAAATGTGGGAGGGGCTTGCTCCCGATAGCGGAGGCTCAGTCACTGCTGATGTGACTGAACCGCTATCGGGAGCAAGCCCCTCCCACATGGAACCGAGTACATTTCAATAAATGGGCCGCCCAGAATGCACAAAGGCCACCCGAAGGTGGCCTTTGCCTGGTGAAGCGTCAGTTAAGCGCGAGGCTTACTTGACAGCCCAACCGGTCAGCTCGGACAGAGCCTTGCCGATGTCTGCCAGCGAACGCACGGTTTTCACGCCTGCGTCTTCCAGGGCAGCAAACTTCTCGTCTGCAGTGCCCTTGCCGCCAGAAATGATTGCGCCAGCATGGCCCATGCGCTTGCCAGCAGGGGCAGTCACACCAGCAATGTAGGAAACAACCGGCTTGGTCACGTGTGCCTTGATGTAGGCAGCCGCTTCTTCTTCAGCCGAACCGCCGATCTCACCGATCATGACGATCGCTTCGGTCTTCGGGTCTTCCTGGAACAGCTTCAGGATGTCGATGAAGTTCGAACCTGGGATCGGGTCACCGCCGATGCCGACGCAAGTCGACTGACCGAAACCGGCGTCAGTGGTCTGCTTCACAGCTTCGTAGGTCAGGGTGCCGGAACGGGAAACGATACCGACTTTACCTGGCAAGTGAATGTGACCGGGCATGATGCCGATCTTGCATTCGCCTGGAGTGATCACGCCTGGGCAGTTAGGGCCGATCAGGACCACGCCCAGCTCGTCGCACTTGACCTTGGCGTCCAGCATATCCAGGGTAGGAATGCCTTCGGTGATGCACACGATCAGCTTGATGCCGCCGAATGCCGCTTCCAGGATCGAGTCCTTGCAGAAAGGAGCTGGAACGTAGATCACGCTGGCGGTGGCGCCAGTGGCAGCGACTGCGTCTTTCACGGTGTTGAACACGGGCAGGCCCAGGTGCTCGGTGCCGCCTTTGCCCGGAGTTACACCACCCACCATCTTGGTGCCGTATTCGATGGCTTGCTGGGTGTGGAAACTACCTTGCGAACCGGTAATACCCTGGCAGATAACTTTGGTGTCTTTATTGATCAGGACGCTCATTATTTGCCCTCCGCAGCTTTAACAACTTGTTGAGCAGCGTCGGTCAGGCTGGTAGCCGCGATGATGTTCAAACCGCTTTCTGCCAGTACTTTAGCGCCCAGTTCAGCGTTGTTACCTTCAAGGCGAACAACCACCGGGATTTTCACGCCGACTTCTTTCACTGCACCGATGATGCCTTCGGCAATCATGTCGCAACGAACGATGCCGCCGAAGATGTTGACCAGTACTGCAGCGACGTTGGAGTCGGACAGGATGATCTTGAAGGCTTCGGTTACGCGTTCTTTGGTAGCACCACCGCCCACGTCGAGGAAGTTGGCTGGTTTGCCGCCATGCAGATTGACGATGTCCATGGTACCCATGGCCAGGCCAGCACCGTTGACCATGCAGCCGATGTTACCTTCCAGGGCTACGTAGTTCAGTTCGAACTTGGCAGCGTGCGCTTCGCGCGGATCGTCTTGCGACGGATCGTGGAAAGTCTTCAGCTTAGGCTGACGGTACATGGCGTTGGCGTCGATGTTGATCTTGGCGTCGAGGCAATGCAGATCGCCGTCAGCCTTGATCACCAGCGGGTTCACTTCCAGCAGGGCCAGATCGTGATCCTGGAACAGTTTGGCCAGACCTACGAAGATCTTGGCAAACTGGGCAACTTGCTTGCCTTCCAGGCCCAGCTGGAAAGCCAGCTCGCGCCCCTGGAATGGCTGAGCGCCAACCAGTGGGTCGATGGTGGCTTTGAGAATTTTTTCTGGAGTGTCGTGAGCGATCTTCTCGATGTCCACGCCACCTTCGGTGGAAGCCATGAACACGATGCGACGGCTCGAACGGTCAACGACAGCGCCCAGGTACAGCTCTTTAGCGATATCAGTGCACGATTCAACCAGGATCTTGGTGACTGGCTGGCCATTGGCATCAGTCTGGTAAGTCACCAGACGCTTGCCCAGCCACTGTTGTGCGAAGGCCTTGGCGTCTTCTTTGCTGCGAACCAGCTTAACGCCGCCCGCTTTACCGCGACCACCTGCGTGAACCTGGGCTTTTACAACCCATTCGGTCCCGCCGATTTTATCGCAAGCTTCTGCTGCTGCTTCCGGGGTGTCTACTGCGTAGCCCTGGGATACTGGCAGGCCGTATTCAGCGAACAGCTGCTTACCCTGATACTCGTGAAGATTCATGCTTTTTACCGTCTTCGTTAGGTACTGCGCATTCGGCGCTGCGCTCATTATGAGTGCCGCGCCACCTGTGACTGCTGCTTACGCAACTTGCCGGACTTAAGCCCGGTCAAGCTGCGCAAGACTGCGTCCAGCGGACATTCCGCGGTGAGTCTTGCGCACAAGGCTCACGACGGGCAGCCGCCGTGGTTTCTTATTATCTCGTTTTAGCGCTTCTTCTTGTTCGCGATGTGAATGGCATGACCATTCACTGCCAGCGCGGCTTCGTGCAACGCTTCGGACAGGGTCGGATGGGAGAAAACCATCATGCCGATGTCCTCGGCACTGGTGCCGAATTCCATACCGATTGCGCCCTGCTGGACCAGTTCTGCAGCGCCTGGGCCAATCACATGGACGCCCAATACGCGGTCAGTCTTGGCATCAGCGATGACTTTGACAAAACCACCGGTGTCGTTGGCTGCCATGGCACGGCCAGAAGCAGCGAACGGGAAGGTGCCGACGTTAACTTCAACGCCTTCAGCTTTCAACTGCTGTTCGTTCTTGCCAACCCATGCAATTTCCGGGTGGGTGTAGATAACCGATGGTACCAGGTCGTAGTTCATCTGGGTTTTGTGGCCCTTGATGCGCTCGACAACCATGATGCCTTCTTCGGAAGCCTTGTGCGCCAGCATCATGCCGCGAACCACGTCGCCAATGGCGTAGACGCCTGGAACGGTGGTAGCGCAGTGATCGTCAACGTGGATGAAACCACGCTCGTCGATGTTCACGCCGCAGTCGGAAGCCAGCAGGTCGGTGGTCACTGGGCGGCGACCAACGGCTACGATCAACTTGTCGAAAGTAATGGTCTGCTCGCCATCCTTGTCAGTGTAGGTCACGACGACTTCTTCGCCGTTAACCTTCGAGCCGGTCACGCGAGCGCCCAGCTTGATGTCCAGACCTTGTTTAGTCAGGGTTTTCAGCGCTTCTTTGGACACTGCGGTGTCAGCAGCCAGCAGGAACGTATCCAGGGCTTCGAGAACAGTGACTTGGGAACCCAGACGGGACCAGACCGAACCCAGTTCCAGGCCGATCACGCCAGCGCCGATCACGCCCAGACGCTTAGGAACTGCCTGGAATTCCAGGGCGCCGGTCGAATCAACGATCACGTTCTGGTCAACAGGTGCTGGTGGAATGTCGATTGGACGCGAACCGGGGGCCAGGATCACGTTTTCGGCTTCGATGATTTCTACCGAACCGTCCGGCTTGGTGATTTCAACTTTCTTGCCGGCCAGCAGTTTGCCGTGACCTTGCAGGGAAGTTACGCCGTTGGCCTTGAACAGGGTCGCAACGCCGGAGGTGAGGCCTTTAACGATGTTGGCTTTACGGCCGACCATCGCGGGTACGTCCATGGTCACGCCAGCGTGGTTGATGCCGTGGATGGCAAAACCGCTTTGCGCTTCGTGGAATTTCCAGGAGCTGTCCAGCAGCGCCTTGGAAGGAATGCAACCAACGTTCAGGCAAGTACCGCCCAGTGCCAGTTTGCCTTCCTTGTCGGTGTATTTTTCGATGCAAGCAGTCGAGAGGCCCAGTTGTGCAGCCTTGATGGCGGCAACATAGCCGCCAGGACCTGCACCAATCACTACAACGTCAAATTTCTGCGACATGAAAATAGTTCCTCTATTTAGCAGCAAGCTTTCAAGCCGCAAGCCCCAAGCCCGACTGCCGTTTCCGGCAGCCTGTCACTTGAGGCCGGCAGCTGCTTCTATCAGATATCCAGCAGCAGACGAGCTGGGTCTTCCAGCAGGTTCTTGATGGTCACCAGGAAAGTCACGGCTTCTTTACCATCGATCAGGCGGTGATCGTAAGACAGCGCCAGGTACATCATTGGGCGGATCACGACTTGGCCGTTGATGGCCATCGGACGCTGGATGATGTTGTGCATGCCCAGGATCGCGGCTTGCGGCGGGTTGACGATCGGGGTCGACATCATCGAACCGAAGGTACCACCGTTGGTGATGGTGAAGGTACCGCCGGTCATCTCGTCGATGGTCAGCTTGCCGTCACGGGCTTTCTTGCCGAAGCCGGCGATGCCGCCTTCGATTTCAGCCAGGCTCATCAGCTCGGCGTTACGCAGAACCGGAACCACCAGGCCACGGTCGCTGGACACGGCAACGCCGACGTCTGCGTAGCCATGGTAAACGATGTCGCTACCGTCGATGGAAGCGTTGACTGCCGGGAAGCGTTTCAGCGCTTCGGTGGCCGCTTTCACGAAGAACGACATGAAGCCCAGGCGCACGCCGTTGTGGCTCTTCTCGAACAGATCCTTGTACTTCGAACGCAGGGCCATGACTTCGGTCATGTCGACTTCGTTGAAGGTGGTCAGCATCGCCATGTTCGACTGGGCTTCAACCAGGCGCTTGGCCACGGTGGCACGCACGCGGGTCATCGGAACGCGCTTCTCGGTGCGGTCGCCAGCGGCGAACACAGGAGCAGCGGCAGCAGGCGCTGCAGCCTTGGCAGGTGCAGCTGCTGGAGCGTTTTTCTTGGCTTCAACTGCAGCAACCACGTCTTCCTTGGTCACACGGCCGTCTTTGCCGGTGCCTTTGATGGAAGCCAGGTTAATGCCGTTTTCTTCGGCCAATTGACGAGCAGCCGGTGCGGCGATTGGATCTTCGCCACCAGCAGCCGGAGCAGCAGTTGGAGCAGAAGCAGCAGCCGGTGCGGCGGCTGGAGCAGCAGCAGCGCTGCCCGCTTCGATCGAGCCCAGTACCTGGTTGGACAGGACGGTATCGCCTTCATTGGCGATGATCGCGCCCAGCACGCCGTCAGCTTCGGCCAACACTTCCAGAACGACTTTGTCGGTCTCGATGTCGACGATCAGTTCGTCACGTTTTACAGCCTCGCCGGGTTTCTTGTGCCAAGTGGCAATGGTGCCATCGGCAACCGATTCCGGGAATGTCGGGGCTTTGATTTCAATAGCCATTATCTATGGGTCCTTAAAATTCGGTTTCAGTCAGCGCGAAGGCGTTAAACAGTGAAAGCATCTTGCAGGAGTTTTTCCTGCTGCTCGGCGTGCATCGATGCATAGCCACATGCAGGTGCGGCAGAAGCATCGCGGCCGGCGTACTCCAGGCCCAAGCCCTTGATGTGGTTACCCATGCTGCGACGCAGATGATGCTGGCTGCTGTACCACGCGCCCTGGTTCATCGGTTCTTCCTGACACCACACTACATGAGTGAGGTTGGTGTAAGGCGCGATGATCTCCATGAGGTCATCTTCCGGGAACGGGTAAAGCTGCTCGATACGCACGATGGCGATGTCTTCGCGGCCTTCGGCACGGCGTTTTTCCAGCAGATCGTAGTAGACCTTGCCGCTGCACAGGACCAGGCGAGTGACCTTGGCCGCATCCAGTGCATCGATTTCTGGAATCACGGTCTGGAACGAACCGTCAGCCAGATCTTCCAGGGTCGAGATGGCCAATTTATGACGCAGCAGCGATTTCGGCGTCAGCACTACCAGCGGCTTGCGCAGCGGGCGAATGACCTGACGACGCAGCAAGTGGTAGATCTGGGCCGGGGTAGTCGGCACGCATACCTGGATGTTGTGCTCGGCGCACAGTTGCAGGTAACGCTCCAGACGGGCCGAAGAGTGCTCCGGACCCTGACCTTCATAACCGTGTGGCAGCAGCATGGTCAGACCGCACAGACGGCCCCACTTGTGCTCACCGCTGGTGATGAACTGGTCAATAACCACCTGGGCACCGTTGGCGAAGTCGCCGAACTGGGCTTCCCAGATCACCAGCGCCTGAGGCGTGGTGGTCGAGTAACCGTATTCGAACGCCAGCACGGCTTCTTCGGACAGGAACGAATCGTACAGGTCGAAACGTGGCTGACCTTCGTACAGGTGTTGCAACGGGATGTAGGTACCCGCGTCTTTCTGGTTGTGCAGAACCGCGTGACGGTGCGAGAACGTACCACGGCCGATGTCCTGGCCGGTCATGCGGATCGGGTGACCTTCGAACGCCAGGGTCGCGTACGCCATGGTTTCAGCGTAACCCCAGTTGATCGGCAGGCCGCCGGCTTGCATTTTTTGACGGTCTTCGTAGATCTTCGCAACCTGGCGCTGTACGACGAAGCCATCCGGAATTTCCAGCAGCTTGGCAGACAGTTCCTGCAGGGTCTTCAGATCGAAAGACGTATCGTGACGTGCAGTCCAGGCGTGGCCCAGGTACGGACGCCAGTCGACGAACAGCTCTTTGTTCGGCTCTTTAACCAGGCTTTTTACAACATGCAAACCATTGTCAAGAGCGTTGCGGTATTCGTCGACTTTCGCCTGAACACGCACTTCGTCAACCACACCGGCCTTGGTCAAGCTTTCGGCGTACAGCTCACGGGTAGTGCGCTGCTTGGTGATCTGCTGGTACATCAACGGCTGGGTGCCGCTTGGTTCGTCCGCTTCGTTGTGACCGCGACGGCGGTAGCAAACCAGGTCGATCACCACGTCACGCTTGAACTGCATGCGGTAGTCGACCGCCAGTTGGGTCACGAACAGCACGGCTTCCGGATCATCACCATTCACATGGAGGATCGGTGCCTGGATCATCTTGGCAACGTCGGTGGCGTACTCGGTGGAACGCGCGTCCAACGGGTTGCTGATGGTGAAGCCCACCTGGTTGTTGATGACGATGTGAACGGTACCGCCAGTCTTGAAGCCGCGGGTCTGCGACATCTGGAAGGTTTCCAGAACCACGCCTTGACCGGCAAATGCCGCGTCGCCGTGGATGGAAATCGGCAGAACCTTCTCACCAGTGGTGTCGTTACGACGATCCTGGCGAGCCCGCACCGAACCCTCGACCACTGGAGAAACGATTTCCAGGTGGGATGGGTTGAAGGCCATGGCCAGGTGAACTTCACCGCCGGTGGTCATCACGTTGGACGAGAAGCCCTGGTGGTATTTAACGTCACCGGAACCCAGCTCGACCTTTTTCTTGCCTTCGAACTCGTCGAACAACTCGCGCGGGTTCTTGCCGAAGGTGTTGACCAGCACGTTGAGACGGCCACGGTGGGCCATGCCGATCACGATTTCCTTGGTGCCGTAGGAGCCGGAACGCTGGATCAGCTCATCGAGCATCGGAATCAGGCTCTCGCCGCCTTCCAGGCCGAAACGCTTGGTACCCGGGTATTTGGTGCCCAGGTATTTTTCCAGGCCTTCGGCTGCGGTCACGCGCTCAAGCAGGTGGCTGCGCACATCGGCGGACATAACCGGACGGCCACGCACGCCTTCCAGGCGATGCTGGAACCAGTGACGCTGTTCGGAGTCGGTGATGTGCGTGAACTCAGCGCCAATGGTGCGGCAATATGTCTGCTGCAACGCTTCGTGAATTTCACGTAGGCTCGCTTCCTCTTTGCCGATGAACAGGTCGCCGGCACGGAAGATCGTATCAAGATCGGCATTGGTCAAGCCGTAATGATTGATCGACAGGTCTGCAGGTGCAGGACGCTTCCAGAGCCCCAGCGGATCGAGCTGGGCCGCCTGGTGGCCACGCATACGGTAGGCCTGGATCAGTCGCAATACTTCAACTTGCTTCTTCTCATGCTCACTGCTCACGCTTCCGGCAGAAACCGGTTGGGCGCGGCGCTGGTTCTTTGCCAGCAGCACGAACTGATCGCGAATTGTTGCGTGCGATACATCGGTGGCAGCGTTGCCGTCTGAAGACAACGTCTGAAATTTGGTGCGCCATTCTTCTGGCACAGCGTTAGGGTCGTGCAGGTAGAGCTCATAAAGCTCTTCCACATAGGCAGCGTTACCACCTGAAAGATAGCCGCTGTTCCACATGCGCTGCATCACGCTTTCTTGCATGCTTGGTCACCCTCGATTTGGGGACACCACCGGCGGCGACACCGAGTTTGCTTGCAAAAGGCCCAGTGCAGCGACCAAAACAAGCCACTTAGGATCACGCTGATAGTTCGGGTACCAACCCGAATGCCCCTGCTTGTCTCATTTCTTCAAAATAAGAGCCGCGGCTTTGTAAGTCGCTGCTCAAGTTAAGACTACGGCGCCGGTTGAAGCCTGCGCCGTAGCATTTACGGGCACAACGGTCCTGCTTTGCTACAACGTCAATTACACGCCGCTTTGCAGCAGCATATTACGGATGTGACCAATGGCCTTAGTCGGGTTCAGGCCTTTGGGACATACGTTGACGCAGTTCATGATCCCGCGGCAGCGGAATACGCTGAACGGGTCATCCAGTGAAGCCAGGCGCTCGGACGTATAGGTGTCACGGCTGTCTGCCAGGAAGCGATACGCTTGCAGCAGAGCGGCTGGACCCAGGAACTTGTCCGGGTTCCACCAGAAGGACGGGCAGGAAGTCGAGCAGCAAGCGCACAGGATGCACTCGTACAGACCGTCGAGCTTTTCGCGTTCTTCCGGGGACTGCAGACGTTCGATGGCCGGAGCCGGCGTGTCGTTCTGCAGGAATGGCTTAACCTTCTCGTATTGCTTGTAGAAGATGCTCATATCGACGACCAGGTCACGGATAACCGGCAACCCTGGCAGAGGACGAACGATCAGCTTATTGCCCTTAACCACGGCGGACAGTGGCGTGATGCACGCCAGGCCGTTTTTGCCGTTGATGTTCATGCCGTCGGAACCGCACACACCTTCACGGCAAGAGCGACGATAGGAGAAACCTTCGTCCTGCTCTTTGATCAGGGCCAGCACATCCAGCACCATCAAGTCTTTACCACCGGTATCGACCTGAAAATCCTGCATGAACGGCGCAGCGTCCCGATCAGGGTTGTAGCGATACACACTGACTTTCAACATGGCAGCCACCCTTAGTAAGTCCGAATTTTCGGTTCAAACATCGGAACCGTCTTCGGCGAGAAGTTAACGGCACGCTTGGTTACGCGCTTGTCACCCGGGAAGTACAGGGTGTGGCACAACCAGTTTTCGTCATCGCGATCTTCAAAGTCTTCACGAGCGTGAGCACCACGGGATTCTTTACGAACCTCGGCGGCGATCGCAGTCGCTTCAGCCACTTCCAACAGGTTTTGCAGTTCAAGGGCTTCGATACGAGCGGTGTTGAACGCCTGGCTCTTATCGTTGATCTTGACGTTGGCGATGCGCGTGCGCAGGTCGGCCAACTGGGCGATACCCTTCTGCATGTATTCGCCGGTACGGAATACACCGAAGTAGTTCTGCATGCAGCTTTGCAGCTCGCGACGCAGGGTAGCCACGTCTTCGCCATCGGTACGCTCGTTCAGAGCGTTCAGACGGGCCAGGGCGGTTTCGATGTTGGCGTCAGTGGCGTCATCGTATTCGATGCCGTCGGTCAGCGCCTTCTCGAGGTGCAGGCCGGCAGCGCGGCCGAATACCACCAGGTCGAGCAGCGAGTTGCCGCCCAGACGGTTGGCGCCGTGTACCGATACGCAAGCCACTTCGCCTACTGCGAAGAGACCATGAATGATCTCGTCCACACCTTCGGCGTTCTGGGTGATCGCCTGACCATGAATGTTGGTCGGCACGCCGCCCATCATGTAGTGGCAAGTCGGAACAACCGGAACCGGAGCAACCACCGGGTCAACGTGAGCAAAGGTCTTGGACAGCTCGCAGATACCTGGCAGGCGGCTGTGCAGCACTTCCTCGCCGAGGTGATCGAGCTTCAGCATTACGTGGTCGCCATTCGGGCCACAGCCGTTGCCGGCGATGATTTCCTTGACCATGGAGCGAGCAACAACGTCACGACCAGCAAGGTCTTTCGCGTTCGGAGCATAACGCTCCATGAAACGCTCACCGTGCTTGTTGATCAGATAGCCACCTTCACCACGGCAACCTTCGGTGACGAGTACACCGGCACCGGCGATACCGGTTGGGTGGAACTGCCACATTTCAATGTCCTGCACCGGCACGCCAGCACGCAGCGCCATGCCAACGCCGTCACCGGTGTTGATCAGGGCGTTGGTGGTCGATGCGTAGATACGACCTGCACCGCCAGTCGCCAGAACAGTAGCCTTGGCGCGGATGTAGGTGGTTTCACCGGTTTCGATGCAGATAGCGATCACGCCGACGAATGCGCCGTCCTGGTTTTTCACCAGGTCAACCGCGTAGTACTCGTTCAGGAACGTGGTGCCAGCTTTCAGGTTGCCCTGATAAAGGGTGTGCAGCAGCGCGTGACCGGTACGGTCGGAAGCAGCGCAGGTACGGGCAGCCTGGCCACCTTTACCGTAATCCTTCGACTGACCGCCGAATGGACGCTGGTAGATACGACCTTGCTCGGTACGCGAGAACGGCAGCCCCATGTGGTCCAGCTCGAACACGGCGGCCGGGCCTTCCTGACACATGTATTCGATAGCGTCCTGGTCACCGATATAGTCGGAACCCTTGACGGTATCGTACATGTGCCAGCGCCAGTCATCGTTCGGGTCGGCGGAGGCGATGGCGCAGGTGATGCCACCCTGAGCCGATACGGTGTGGGAACGCGTCGGGAACACCTTGGTGATCACGGCAGTCTTGTGACCGCCCTGAGCCAGTTGCAGCGCTGCGCGCATGCCGGCGCCGCCGCCACCAATGATGATGGCGTCGAAGGAAATAGTTGGAATGTTAGCCATGGATCAGATACCCCAAAGAATCTGCACACCCCAGACGAAGTAAGCGAACATCATGACGCCGCATACTGCCTGGAAGAGAAACCGTACTGCTGTCGCAGACTTGCCCAGCGCCATTGGCGTCAGGTAGTCGGTCGAGATGGTCCACATGCCGACCCAGGCGTGAGCGCCCAGGGCTACAAGGGCCAGCAGACTGAAGATTCGCATCGCGTTATGGGAAAACAGGCCATGCCACTGCTCATAGCCGATGCCCGGATTTGCGACGAGGTATCCGATCAGGAAAATGAAATAAGCCGCGAGAACGACCGCAGACACACGCTGTGCCATCCAGTCATAGAGGCCCGAACGCGACAGATTCGTTACGCTGGTTACCATATCCAAACTCCTGCCAGAACGATCAGCACCACGGAAATGGCGATGACGATTTTCGAGCCCAGGCGGCCGCCTTCCAGCGTCTCACCGATGCCCATATCCATGATCAAGTGGCGCACGCCGGCTACCAAGTGATACAGCAGAGCGGACAAGAGACCCCATGCTACGAACTTGGCCAGCGGACTGGTCAAGCATGCCTTCACCTCGGCATAACCTTCCTCGGAACCCAAGGATTTGCTCAATGCATAAAGCATGAAGCCCAAGCCCAGGAAGAGGATGATGCCGGAAACACGGTGCAGGAACGACGTAACGCCGGTGATGGGGAGTTTGATGGTCCTTAGGTCTAGGTTTACAGGTCGTTGGCTATTCACGGCTTTTTTTCACACTGAAGAGCCCCTAACAATCAGGGCAAAGTTGTTGGGGAGTGTACTGGTCAGGTAACGCCACCCAGGGAGTGCGACCCCCAATGAAAGCAAGCCCAAAAGCCCTTGGCGGTCGGTGGCCGAGTATAGACAGTTAGGCTACTAATGACAACGCGCTGACCTCACGCTAATAGCGCATTGCGCTGGCGGAATAAAAGGCGTAAATGGCGGTAAATTTCGAGGAAAAAGTCCTGTGAAAGCCTTCTGGAGCAAGACTTTAGGCAAATTGACATCTGAATTTATCTCACTATAGTGGTCCGGGCCCTGCGTGGGGGGTCTGTCTGATGATTTGAAGCATAAATAGGAGGCCACATGGCTGACAAAAAAGCGCAGTTGATCATCGAGGGCGTAGCCCCCGTCGAGCTGCCCATTTTAACCGGCACCGTTGGTCCTGATGTTATCGACGTACGGGGCCTTACGGCCACGGGCCGTTTCACTTTCGACCCAGGCTTCATGTCGACCGCTTCATGCGAGTCGAAGATTACCTATATCGATGGCGACAATGGCATTTTGCTGCATCGGGGCTACCCGATTGAGCAACTGGCTGAAAAATCGGATTACCTGGAAACCTGCTATCTGCTACTAAATGGCGAGTTGCCAACCGCCGAGCAGAAAGCCGAGTTCGTCAGCACCGTAAAGAACCACACCATGGTTCACGAGCAGTTGAAGACTTTCTTCAACGGCTTCCGTCGCGACGCCCACCCAATGGCCGTCATGTGCGGCGTAGTCGGTGCCCTGTCGGCTTTCTATCACGACTCCCTCGACATCAATAACCCGCAGCATCGCGAAATTTCCGCGATCCGCCTGGTTGCCAAGATGCCGACCCTGGCCGCAATGGTTTACAAGTACTCCATGGGCCAACCCATGATGTACCCGCGCAACGACCTGACTTACGCGGAAAACTTCCTGCACATGATGTTCAACACCCCGTGCGAGATCAAACCGATCAGCCCGGTGCTCGCCAAGGCAATGGACCGGATCTTCATCCTCCATGCCGACCACGAGCAGAACGCCTCCACCTCTACCGTGCGTCTGGCAGGTTCTTCGGGTGCCAACCCGTTCGCCTGTATCGCCGCCGGTATCGCCGCACTGTGGGGCCCTGCCCACGGTGGTGCGAACGAAGCCGTATTGACCATGCTCGATGAAATCGGCGATGTCTCGAACATCGACAAATACATCGCCAAGGCCAAAGACAAGAACGATCCGTTCAAGTTGATGGGCTTCGGTCACCGGGTCTACAAGAACCGCGACCCGCGCGCCACCGTCATGAAGAAAACCTGCGACGAAGTGTTGAGGGAACTGGGCATCAAGAACGATCCGCAACTCGAACTGGCCATGCGCCTGGAAGAGATCGCCCTGACCGACCCTTACTTCATCGAACGCTCGCTGTACCCGAACGTCGACTTCTACTCGGGGATCATCCTCAAGGCGATCGGCATTCCAACCAGCATGTTCACCGTGATCTTCGCCTTGGCGCGGACCGTGGGCTGGATCTCCCACTGGAAAGAAATGCTCTCCAGCCCGTACAAGATTGGCCGCCCGCGCCAGCTGTACACCGGCTACGCGTCGCGTGACATCACCAAGTTGGAAGATCGCAAGTAAGCATCTGACTGATGAGTAATAAAAAAGCGGCCTCCTTCATGGAGGCCGTTTTTATTTGTGCAGGAACCGAGAAACGGTTTTGTCTGAAATGCCGCTATCGGGAGCAAGCCCCCTCCCACATTTGACCGAGCATCCGCCTTGGAATGCAGTCAAATGTGGGAGGGAGCTTGCTCCCGATGGCAATGCCCAGCCAAAAAATGCCCCAGCCTGTCGACCGGGGCATTTCCTATTGAGCTACAACCCCCCGTATTTGCCCGACTACCCACCCTGGAATGCAGTCAAATGTGGGAGGGAGCTTGCTCCCGATGACAATGCCCAGCCAAAAAACGCCCCAGCCTGTCGACCGGGGCATTTCCTATTGAGCTACAACCCCCCGCATTTGCCCGACTACCCACCCTGGAATGCAGTCAAATGTGGGAGGGAGCTTGCTCCCGATGACAATAGCCCAGCCAACACAAAACCCCAGCCAAAAAAATGCCCCGGCCTTTCGACCGGGGCATTTCCTATTGAGCTACAACCTTAGTGAGCAACCGCCCCACTCGCCCCCAGGCCAGTCTGCGAACGCACAAACTGCGGGAAGTACAGCGCCCGTTCCTTGACTGCCGCCGCCGACTTGTCGGTGATGGAGAAGAACCAGATACTGACGAACGCGATGATCATCGAGAACAGCGCAGGGTACTCATACGGGAAGATGGCTTTTTCGTGATGCAGGATCGACACCCAGATGGTCGGCCCCAGGACCATCAGGCCCACGGCACTGATCAACCCGAGCCAGCCACCAATCATTGCGCCACGGGTGGTGAGGTTCTTCCAATACATGGAAAGCAGCAACACCGGGAAGTTACAGCTAGCCGCGATGGAGAAGGCCAGGCCAACCATGAACGCAATGTTCTGGCTTTCAAACAGGATACCCAGACCGATTGCCAGCACCGCCAAAGCGATAGTGGTGATCTTCGAGACGCGAATCTCATCCTTGTCGTTGGCCTTGCCTTTCTTGATCACGCTGGCATATAGGTCGTGGGACACCGCCGAAGCACCGGCCAGGGTCAAGCCCGCAACCACCGCAAGGATGGTGGCAAACGCCACAGCCGAGATGAAGCCCAGGAAGATACTGCCACCCACCGCGTTGGCCAGGTGAACCGCTGCCATGTTGTTACCACCGAGCAAGGCGCCTGCAGCATCCTTGAACGCCGGGTTAGTGCTGACCAACAGGATCGCACCAAAACCGATGATAAAGGTCAGGATGTAGAAGTAGCCGATGAAGCCAGTAGCGTACAACACGCTCTTACGGGCTTCCTTGGCGTCGCTCACGGTGAAGAAGCGCATCAGGATGTGCGGCAGGCCGGCGGTACCAAACATCAGTGCCAGGGCCAGGGAGAACGCGGAGACCGGATCTTTCACCAGGCCGCCGGGGCTCATGATTGCCTCACCTTTAGGGTGAACCTTGACTGCCTCGGCGAACAATGTGCTGAAGTCGAAGTTGACGTGCTTCATCACCATGACCGCCATGAATGTAGCACCAGCCAGCAGCAAGACTGCCTTGATGATCTGCACCCAGGTGGTTGCCAGCATGCCGCCGAACAGCACGTACATGCACATCAGGATACCCACCATGATCACTGCCACGTGGTAATCGAGACCGAACAGCAACTGGATCAGCTTGCCCGCGCCAACCATCTGCGCGATCAGGTAGAACGCTACCACCACCAGCGAGCCACAGGCCGACAGGCTGCGGATCTGGGTTTGCCCGAGGCGGTAGGACGCCACGTCGGCGAAGGTGTATTTGCCCAGGTTACGCAAGCGCTCGGCGATCAGGAACAGAATGATCGGCCAGCCCACCAGGAAGCCGATCGAGTAGATCAGGCCGTCGTAGCCGGAGGTGTATACCAGTGCGGAAATACCCAGGAAAGACGCGGCAGACATATAGTCGCCGGCAATCGCCAGACCGTTCTGAAAACCGGTGATCTTGCCGCCGGCCGCGTAATAGTCGGCCGCCGAATTGTTGCGCTTGGACGCCCAGTAGGTGATGCACAACGTCGCGCCGACAAAGACCACGAACATCAGGATCGCTGGAATATTCAGCGGTTGTTTTTGCACTTCACCCGTTAATGCCTCCGCCGCCCATACAGCAGGCGCGAAGACCGAAGCACCGAGTACAGCCAATAGACGACGGATCATTGCGCAGCCTCCTTGAGAATCGCATTGTTCAGGTCGTCGAATTCGCCGTTGGCGCGTCGCACGTAGATCGCAGTGAGGACAAAGGCCGAAAGAATCAGCCCGACACCAATAGGGATTCCCCAGGTGATGGACGAAGTGGGACTGATCTTAGTCCCCAGCAATTGTGGCCCGTAGGCGATCAACAGGATGAATCCGGAGTAAAGCCCTAGCATGATCGCCGAGAGAATCCAGGCGAACCTTTCCCTTTTCCTAACCAGCTCCTTGAAGCGCGGGCTGTTTTGAATCGAGAGGTAAATGCTGTCGTTCATTGTTTTTATCCTCGCAGCACAGCTTTGTTATTATTGAAACAATATCCACTGTATGCGACTGCTGGACACGTTCCAGACGACCTTAGTATTAGGAGGGAGTGTAGCGAGGGTTTGCGAGGGCGCAGAAACATTTACGGGTGACGAAAATAATGCGGGAGGGAGCTTGCCGCCGAGAGCGGTAGACCAGTCAGATCATCAGCGACTGACACACCGCAATCGGGGGCAAGCCCCCTCCCACAGGGGAGTTACATCAAAGGGGGTTACTTACCGGTCCATTCGGCAACCCGCTCAGGGTGCTTGGCGACCCAGTCCTTGGCGGCTGCATCAGGCTTGGCGCCTTCCTGAATGGCGAGCATGACTTCACCGATTTCGTCCTTGGAAGCCCATTGGAATTTCTTCAGGAACGCCACAACTTCCGGCGCTTTCTTCTCCAGGCCCTTGCTGCCGATGCTGTTGACGGTTTCAGCAGCGCCATAAATCCCTTTTGGATCGTCCAGGAAACGCAGTTTCCACTTGGCGAACATCCAGTGTGGCACCCACCCGGTGACCGCAATGGATTCCTGTTTGTCTTCGGCACGGGTCAGTTCGGCGATCATCGCGGCGCCGGAACTGGCTTGCAGCTTGTAGTCCAGGCCATAGGCCTTGATCGCTTCGTCGGTCTTGAGCATCACGCCTGAACCGGCGTCGATACCGACGATCTTGTTCTTGAAGGTGGTATCGGTCTTGAGGTCTTCAATGGACTTGGCCTTGACGTACTCCGGCACGATCAGGCCGATCTTCGCATCCTTGAAGTTGGGGCCGTAGTCGACCACCTTGTCCTTGTTCTTGGCCCAGTATTCACCGTGGGTCACGGGCAGCCAGGCAGAGAGCATGGCGTCGAGCTTGCCGGTGGCAACGCCTTGCCACATGATCCCGGTGGCGACCGCTTGCAGTTTGACGTCATAACCGAGCTTTGCCTTGATCACCTCTGCCGCCACATGGGTGGTGGCAACGCTGTCGGACCAACCGTCCACATAGCCGATGCTCAGGGTTTTGCTGTCGGCGCTGGCCAGTGTGGAGCTCATCGCAACTACCAGAGTGGCAGCTGCGCCCAAGAGTCGTCGCATCTTCATCGTACTTCCCCGAAAGTGCTGCGCCCGACGGATGTCGAGCGACGTCAACCTGTTGTTATGTGGTGCGCCGCGCCCCCTTCACGCGCATCTTTCCGGCCGCTACGACATCAGTGGAGTGCTGATACTTCGATCATCAACCTGCCGGGGCCTTTGTCCTGCTCTGTCAGCGACCTCAGGTAAGCAAGAAACGACATCACATCGCCAGCTAGCGCTTTTATGGGACACTCGCCTCATACCCCGCCCGAACTTTGCATGTCTAAATCATGCAGCCCCACTGGGACGCGACAAATCCGGGTAAGATGCGCGCCTTTGCTCCCCAGATAAGCCGACCATGCCCGCGACTGCCCGCTTCCCTGCCCTGCCCTATTTTTTCGCCTCGATCCTCGGCCTGCTCGCGCTGGTCGGGTACTGGTACGGCCTCGGCCGGCCGGTGGTGTTGCCGGACGTGGCCAGCGCCAGCCATAAGCTGCAATGCGCCTCCTACACGCCCTTCGACAAGGACCAATCGCCGTTCGACCAGCCGTTCACGCTGCGTCCCGAGCGCATGGACGCCGACCTGGCCCTGCTGGCCACTCGCTTCGAATGCATCCGCACCTACTCCATGACCGGCCTGGAAGCCTTGCCGGACCTGGCGCGCAAACACGGGCTAAAACTGATGATCGGCGCCTGGGTCAACGGCAACCCACTCGACACTGAAAAAGAAGTTGACGCCTTGATCGCCTCGGCCAACGCCAACGCCGACGTGGTCACCTCGGTGATCGTCGGCAACGAAACCCTGCTGCGCAAGGAAGTCACGGCCGCACAGTTGGTGAAGCTGATCCATAAGGTCAAAAGCCAGGTCAAGCAGCCGGTCACATATGCCGACGTCTGGGAATTCTGGCTGCAACACCCGGAAATAGCCCCGGCGGTGGATTTCCTGACCATCCACTTGCTGCCCTACTGGGAAGACGATCCCTCGGGGATCGACCAGGCACTCAAACATGTCGGCGATGTGCGCCAGACCTTTGGCAACAAATTTGCGCCCAAGGACGTACTGATCGGCGAGACCGGCTGGCCCAGCGAAGGCCGCCAGCGCGAAACCGCAGTGCCGAGCCGGGTCAATGAGGCCAAGTTCATGCGCGGCTTCGTGGCCATGGCCGAAGCCAATGGTTGGCACTACAACCTGATCGAAGCCTTTGATCAGCCGTGGAAGCGTGCCAGTGAAGGCGCTGTCGGGGGTTACTGGGGCTTATTCGATGCCGACCGCCAGGACAAGGGCATCCTCGCCGGCCCGGTGACCAACGTGCCGTACTGGCCGCTGTGGCTGGGGGTGGGCGGAATCATCCTGCTGGGCACGCTAGCGCTCGGTGGGCGGGTGCGCAGCCCGCGCGCCGCCTGGCTGCTACCGCTGCTCGGGGCCGTCGCCGCCTGCTCCATCGGCACCTGGGCCGAACTGACCCGCGTAACTGCACGCTTCAATGATGAATGGGTGTGGGCGGGGCTGCTGGTCGCGTTGAACCTGCTGGTACTGGCGCACGCGGCCCTGGCCTTGAGCGACCGCGAGGGTTGGCGCGAACGAGCATTCAACTGGCTGGAGCAGCGCGCAGGCTGGTGGGTGGCAATCGCCGGGTTCGCGGGTGCGGTCATGATGCTGGCGCTGGTGTTTGACCCACGTTATCGCAGCTTCCCAAGTGCGGCGCTGGTACTGCCCGCCTTGGTCTATCTGGTTCGCCCCGTGACCGGGCCACGTCGGGAAATCGCGTTGCTGACCTTTATCATCGGTGCCGGCATTGCGCCCCAGCTGTTCCGCGAAGGCCTACTGAACCAGCAGGCGTGGGGTTGGGCGCTGGTCAGTGGGTTGATGGTTGTGGCTTTGTGGCGGTGCTTGCGGATGCGCAAGGCTTAAGAACGCCATCGGGGGGCAAGTCGAATCGTCGCACCGCCCCCGATTGGCCCTATCAGGCGCCCCGTGGCTTGCGGACCAACCGCAACCCCGCAATCACCACTGCAAACACCGCAAACGTGGTGTTGTACAACGCCAGCGCTGGCAACCCGAACACCAGTCCCAGCACCGCCAACCCCCACCCCGCGCGCCCCGGTACGAAAAACGCCAGCACCGACGTCATCAGCGCAGCCCAGCCCATCATCTTGAAGTGAATCATCAAACCGAGGTTCGAACGCACCTGGCATTCCCAGCGGCTGGCTTCATCCGCGCAAATACCGACCCAGCGGCCATCCTCCATAAAGCCGTAACGCGCGGCATAACTGGCGGCCAGCCATAACGGCAGGGCAATAAGCAGCAAGATCAGCGGCAAGCGGCGGGACATGGAGCACTCCGATAGGCAAAAACGGCGCTCAGCTTAATCCCCCGGCGGCCGTTAGCAAGATATGTACGCAGATAAGTGTTCATCAATGCGTCGCAAAGTGTATCTTCTGGCGACTATCACCCCGATTCCGACGTTTTTTTTCCGATTTTTCGTGCCGAAGGCTGGCACTTCGGTGGCAACGCGGTGGTCATAGCCTGCGAACTTCATTCAGCACGTTTCCTCTTAGGGATTAAGTCATGCTCCGTTCCTTGCGCTGCGCTGCCTTGCTAGGCAGCCTTTTTTTGAGTGCGTCAGCACTGGCCGTCGACATCGACCAGGCCAGCTATGGCTTCCCTTTGACCAACCCGTTCGAAGCGACCATTGCCACCACGCCGCCTGACCTTCGGCCCAGCTTGCCGAGCAACGACGAAATCAACCAGTCGGACTACACCCTGAACATGCGCCCCGAGCGCGAATTCAGCCTGCCCGACAACTTCTGGGCGGTGAAGAAACTCACCTACCGCATCGCCAAGCAAGACCACGCCGCGCCGCTGATCTTCTTGATATCGGGCACCGGTGCGCGGTTTGACAGCAGCATCAACGAATACCTGAAAAAACTCTACTACCAGGCCGGCTACCACGTCGTGCAACTGTCATCGCCCACCAGCTTCGACTTCATGAGCGCAGCCTCGCGCTTTGCCACGCCTGGCATCACCCAGGAAGACGCCGAAGATATGTACCGCGTGATGCAAGCAGTGCGCGCGCAGAACGCCTCGCTGCCGGTCACCGACTTTTACCTCAGCGGCTACAGCCTCGGCGCGCTGGATGCGGCGTTTGTCAGCAAGCTCGATGAAACCCGTCGCAGCTTCAACTTCAAGAAAGTGCTGCTGCTCAACCCTCCGGTCAACCTCTACACCTCGATCACCAACCTCGACAAGCTGGTGCAAACCGAGGTCAAGGGCATCAACAACACCACGACCTTTTATGAGCTGGTGTTGAACAAGCTGACCCGCTACTTCCAGCAAAAAGGCTATATCGACCTAAACGACGCTCTGCTCTACGACTTCCAGAACTCCAAGCAACACCTGACCAACGAACAGATGGCCATGCTGATCGGCACCACGTTCCGCTTTTCGGCGGCCGACATCGCGTTCACCTCGGACCTGATCAACCGCCGTGGCCTGATCATCCCGCCGAAGTACCCGATCACCGAAGGCACCAGCCTCACGCCGTTCCTCAAGCGCGCGCTGCAATGTGACTTCGATTGCTACCTCACCGAACAGGTCATTCCGATGTGGCGCGCCCGTTCCGATGGCGGCAGCCTGTTGCAACTGGTCGATCAGGTCAGCCTGTACGCCCTCAAGGACTACCTGCACGCCAGCCCGAAAATCGCCGTCATGCATAACGCCGACGACGTGATCCTCGGTCCGGGCGACCTCGGCTTCCTGCGTCAAACCTTCGGCGATCGCTTGACCGTCTACCCGCTGGGCGGCCACTGCGGCAACCTCAATTACCGCGTCAACGCCGACGCCATGCTGGAGTTCTTCCGTGGCTAAATATCTTCTGCTGCTTGCCGCCCTGATGTGCGCAAGCGTGGCCAATGCCGACAACAGCAAGGCTCACGCGCCCACCGTGGTGGGTGCCGACGGTTTCAAGGAGCCACTGAGCAAGCTCAAGTTCAATCCGGGCCTGGACCAACGCGAATTCGAACGTTCATCACTGACCGCCCTCAACGTGTATGACCCGTTGGAGTCGTGGAACCGCCGCGTGTACCACTTCAACTACCGCTTCGACCAATGGGTGTTTCTGCCGGTGGTCGACGGTTACCGCTACGTCACGCCGAGCTTCCTGCGTACCGGCGTGAGCAATTTCTTCAACAACCTGGGCGATGTGCCCAACCTGTTGAACAGCCTGCTGCAACTCAAGGGTCACCGCTCCCTGGAAACCACCGGGCGCCTGCTGCTCAATACCACCCTCGGCGTCGCCGGGTTGTGGGACCCGGCCACCTCCATGGGCCTGCCGCGCCAAAGCGAAGACTTCGGCCAGACCCTAGGCTTCTACGGCGTGCCTGGCGGCGCCTACCTGGTGTTGCCGATTCTGGGCCCGTCGAACCTGCGCGATACCGGCGGCCTGCTGGTCGACTACAGCGCCGAATCGCAGATCAACTTCTTGAACGTCTCCGAAGTCAGCTCCAACCATCCGGAAATCTGGGCCCTGCGCGCGGTCGACAAGCGCTACCAGACCAGCTTCCGCTACGGTCAGATGAACTCGCCATTCGAGTACGAAAAAGTGCGCTACATCTATACCGAATCGCGCAAGTTGCAGATTGCCGAGTAACCGATCCACGCTGTAAAAAAGCCATTCGACGCGCTCGAGTGGCTTTTTTTTGCCTGCTCGATACCTGACGCCTACCCCAGCACCTGCGCCAGAAATGCTTGGGCGCGTGGCGTTCGCGGCGCAGTGAAAAACGCCTCCGGCGGCTGGTCTTCGATAATCCGCCCGCCATCGAGAAACAGCACACGCCCGGCCACTTGCCGGGCAAAGCCCATTTCGTGAGTGACGCAGAGCAGGGTCATGCCGCTTTCGGCGAGCATGACCATCACGTCCAGCACCTCGCCGACAGCCTCCGGGTCCAGCGCTGACGTCGGCTCATCGAACAGCATGATTTTTGGGGCCATGCACAATGCCCTGGCAATCGCGACCCGTTGCTGTTGGCCGCCCGACAGTTGCGACGGGTATTTTTTCCAGTGTTGATCAATCCCGACTTTTTTCAGCAGCGCCATGGCCTGCTCCTGTGCGCTGTCGCGGGGCATGCCGCGCACGGACATCGGCGCCAGCACGCAGTTTTGCAAGACGGTCAGGTGAGGAAACAGGTTGAAGCCCTGAAACACCATGCCGACCTCACGCAAGGCCGCCCGGCAGTGTGTCGGCGATGCGCTCACGTCGGCTCCCAGCACCTGGATTCGGCCCTGCTGCGCAGGTTCCAGACGATTGAGGCAACGGATCAACGTGGACTTGCCGGAGCCCGAGGTACCGCACAGCACAATTCGTTCGCCCTGCACCACCCGCAGGTCGATGCCGTGCAACACCTGATACGGGCCATACCATTTGCTCAGCCCTTCGACGTCAATCACCACCGGCGCAGGTGGACAGATCAACCGCTTTAACTGCATTGATGACCCCATGTGTGCCCTCTCCTATCATTCGTCAGTTGGCCGCAGATGCTGGGTAAGTCGACGATCAAGACGGTTCACCCCACGCCGGACACACTCGACCACCAGCAGGTAAACCAGCGCCACCCACACATACACCTGGAAATCAAAAGTGCGTGAAAACGCCAGCTTGGCCACGCCCATCAAGTCCAGCAAGGTGACCAGCGACACAATGGCGCTGGCCTTGATGATCAAAATCAGTTCATTGCCCAGCGGCCCTACCGTCACGATGAGCACCTGCGGCAAGGTCACCTTGAAAAACGTGGTGGTGCGATTCAACCCCAACGCCGTCGCGGCTTCATAGTGGGCACGCGGCACAGAGAGCAATCCGCCGCGAAAGATCTCGGCCTGGTAGGCCGCCGTATTCAAGGTGAACGCCAGCAAAGCGCAAAACCATGGGTCGCCGAACCACCCCCATAGGCCCAGGTCGCGCCAGAAACCGTGGAAGGAACCCAAGCCGTAATAAATCAGGAACAGTTGCGCCAACAGTGGAGAGCCCCTGAAAAAGTAGACATAGGCCCTGCACCCGTACTGCAACGAGCGCCAGCGCGAAGTCCTGCCCAACGCCAACAGCACGCCGAGTACCATCCCGACGCTGCTGGATAGC
Organism: Pseudomonas sp. PSPC3-2; assembly: GCF_049897085.1. Classification (NCBI taxonomy): domain Bacteria; kingdom Pseudomonadati; phylum Pseudomonadota; class Gammaproteobacteria; order Pseudomonadales; family Pseudomonadaceae; genus Pseudomonas; species Pseudomonas sp. PSPC3-2. The sequence continues at coordinate 877,185 of NZ_JAFCVO010000001.1, read as the reverse complement.
GCCACCAATTGCAGGGTAAGCAACAAACCATCAAGCAACTGCGCCCCATAGCGCTGCAACAGTTCAAGCCCGAGCCACTCGGCAAAGCGCTCGCCCGCCGTCATGAGGCACGCTCCCGGCCCTGGCCGTAGTGCTTTTCAAGCTGCGCGATGCAAAACCCCGAGATCGATGACAGCAGCAGGTACAGGCAACACGCCGCCAGATAAAACAGCATCGGCTCCTTGGTGGCATTCACCGCCAGGCTGGTCTGGCGCATCAAGTCCACCAGGGAAATGGTCGACACCAACGCCGTGTCCTTGAGCAGGCTCAACCAGTTGTTCGACAGCCCCGGCAAGGCAACGCTCATCACCTGCGGCAGCACCACTTTGAAAAACGCCTGCCTGCGACTCAAGCCCAGTGCCTGGGCGCCTTCATACTGACCGCGTGCGACGGTCTTCAGCGCACCCAGCCACACCTCGCTGGAAAAGGCCGCCAGCACCAGGCTGAACGCGATCACCGCCGCCACAAACGCATTGATGGAAAACTCGGCCGAACCGCCCCAATACGCCTGGAATTTCTGCAGCGCAATCTGGATGCCGTAATACACGATCAATAACGTCAGCAACTCCGGCAGACCACGAAAACAGGTGGAGAACAGTGCCGCCATCGCCCTCACCGTTGCGCTGGGCGATTTGCTGCACAACGCCACCAACAAGCCCAATGGCAACCCCAGCGGCACACACGCCAATGCCAGCGCCATCGTGACCCCAGCGCCCGCCAGCAGCGCGCCGCCCCAACCGCCCGCGCCCAACGACAACAACCCCAATGACTCGAACATGGAAGACACTCCCGCGCTTAATCATCCTCAAGGCCATGGGCCAACTTGAGCTGTCGATACGTACCGTCGGCGATCACATCCGCGATGGCCTGGTTCAGCCTGGCGCGCAACGCGTCATCGGCCTTGCGCACGGCAATACCGGCGTCGCTTTGCGTACCGGGAATAGCCAGCACCCGGCAACACTGCGGGTCGGTGCTCTTCAACCACTCCTGCATCGGCGCGCTGTCGTTGACCACCGCATCCAGGCGACCATTGAGCAGGTCACTGTTGGCCTCGTCCTGCCCGACATACAACTTGACCCGCGCGCCATTGGCGCCATAGACATCCTGGTTGTAGATGCCCTGGGTCGAGGACGATTGAGCGCCGACCGTCTTGCCGGCCAACGTGGCCGGTGCCGTGTCCTGAATGTCGCTGCCCCTGGGCACTGCCAGGACCATGCGCGTGCGGTTGTAGGGCTGGGTGAAGCTGACGGTCTGCTGGCGCTCTTCGGTGATGGCCATCGAGGCGATGATTGCGTCGTACTTTTTGGCAAGCAGGCCCGGGATGATGCCTTCCCAGTCCTGGGCCACGATCGAGCATTCGACGCTCAGCCTGGCGCACAGGGCGTTCGCCATATCGACGTCAAAACCACGCAGCTGGTTATTCGAGTCCACGTAGTTGAACGGCGGATAAGCGCCCTCCGTGGCGAAACGCAGCGGTTGCGCGTGGGCCACCGACAGCAGCCCGAGGGTGATCGTTACGGCATAGAGCGTCTGTTTGACGTGTTTCATGAAGGCACCTACCGAATTATTTTTATTCTGGGTAGTGCCTGAGGCCTGGTTAACCTGAAGGGACACGGGTAATTGACGCAGGCTCAGTCACTGACCAAGCGGACACTACGCCAACTTGCACAAATAATCTATTTTTTACATACGGTCTATTTCTGAGTTTTTTGTAGGCAAAACCCTGAATGCCCAATCAACCGCGCACGGCCCGCCAGGTTTTGCCCGCCACAGTGACCAGTGCTAACACCAGCGCCCCGGCAATAATGCCGGCCACCGCGTTGAGCAAGGTCGGCATCAACCACGCCAGGCCACCGGTGCTCTGGCTGACCGTCTCGACCCAGTGATGCGCCACCGGCACGCCGTGGGTGAGGATGCCGCCGCCGACCATGAACATCGCCGCCGTACCGATCACCGACAGGCTTTTCATCATGTACGGTGCCGCGCGCAAGATCGCGCCACCGATACTGCGCGCCATCTGCCCAGGCTTCTGGGTCAGCCACAGGCCCAGGTCATCGAGCTTGACGATGCCGGCCACCACGCCGTAAACGCCGATGGTCATCACAATGGCAATGCCCGATAGCACGATCACCTGCTGCGTCAACGGCGCATCGGCAACCGTGCCCAGCGTGATGGCGATGATTTCGGCCGAGAGGATGAAGTCCGTGCGGATCGCGCCTTTGATCTTGTCCTTTTCGAACGCCACCAGATCGGTCGCCGGGTCCACCACGGCGGCGACCAACTGGGCGTGTTCGGCCTGGTCTTCGGCTTTGCTGTGCAGAAACGTGTGAGCGAGCTTCTCAAAGCCCTCGAAACACAAGTAGGCGCCGCCGAGCATCAACAACGGCGTCACCGCCCAGGGCACAAACGCACTGATCAACAACGCCGTCGGCACCAGGATCAGCTTGTTGAGAAACGACCCCTTGGCCACCGCCCACACCACCGGGATCTCCCGCTCGGCGCGCACCCCGGAGACTTGCTGGGCATTGAGCGCCAGGTCATCGCCGAGCACGCCGGCGGTTTTCTTGGCGGCCATCTTTGTCATCAGTGCAACGTCATCGAGTACTGCGGCGATATCGTCGATCAAAACCAACAAGCTGCTTCCTGCCATGAATCGGGCTTCCATAAGGGTGAGATGGCGCGAGCATAACGCGGCCATGGGCGTTGCGGGCACATTGTTGAGGCTCGCGGATGGCCGGTGCTACCATGCGCAACCGCCTGTCATGGCAAGGAACCCTCTGGTTTATGAGCAGCATTCGCGAGCGCAATAAAGAAAAGATCCTGCGGGCGGCGAGCGAGGAGTTTGCCGACAAGGGCTTCGCCGCGACCAAAACCAGTGACATCGCCGCCAAGGCCGGGCTGCCCAAGCCCAACGTCTACTACTACTTCAAGTCCAAGGACAACCTCTACCGCGAAGTACTCGAGAGCATCATCGAGCCGATCCTGGCGGCCTCCACACCGTTCAACCCAGAGGGCGAGCCGGCGGTGGTACTGAGCAACTACATCCGCTCGAAAATCCGCATCTCCCGCGACCTACCCTTCGCCTCCAAAGTGTTCGCCAGCGAAATCATGCACGGCGCCCCGCACCTGAGCGCCGAGCAGGTTGAACAGCTGAATGCCCAGGCCAAGCACAATATCCAGTGCATTCAGCACTGGGTGGATCGCGGATTGATTGCGCCGATCGATCCAAATCACTTGATGTTCAGCATCTGGGCGGCGACCCAGACGTATGCGGATTTTGATTGGCAGATTTCGGCGGTGACGGGTAAAGCCAAGCTGGATGAAGCGGATTACGAGGCGGCGGCGCAGACGATTATTCGGTTGGTGCTTAAAGGCTGTGCGCCGGACTGAGATGCCGAGGTGCCTGTGCCAATCGGGGGCAAGTCGAATCGTCGCACCGCCCCTCCCACCTTTGACTGTGTTCACACATTTCTATTTGTGAATACCGTCAAATGTGGGAGGGGGCTTGCTCCCGATGAGGCCCTGACCGTCATCCAATAATCAGGCTGACACCCCCGCATCCGCCCACAACCCCACCCCCTCAATCGCCGTAATCGCACACTGCTCATCAATATCCGACGTATCCCCGCTGATCCCGATCGCCCCCAGCACCGCCCCATCCTGACCCCGAATCAACACACCACCCGGCGCCGGCACCACGCTGCCCTGCCCCAGGCTGTTCAACGCCGCAATAAATGCCGGGCGCTGCTGCGCATCCAACGCGAGCAAGCGCGAGCCTTTGCCCAGGGCAATCGCGCCCCAGGCCTTGCCGATGGCGATTTGCGGGCGTAGCAGGCTGGCGCCGTCTTCGCGTTGCAGGGTGATCAGGTGACCACCGCTGTCGAGCACGGCGATGGTCAGCGGTGCCGAGGCGATGGTACGGCCTGCGCCGATGGCCTGGCTGGCCAGGTTGACTGCGACTTTCAAGGTTAAAGCGCTCATGGGTGCCGTCCTTATCTTGTTATGGGAAAGCCGTTGGCTCTTCTTTAGCAGCCACAAAACACAACAAATAGAACACAATATTTATATATCATGTATACAGTTTTTTTCGCATACGCCTGCATATCGTCGGAAATCGCCGTTAAAACACGCTAAGACCAACGCAAAGACCGCCGAATAAAATGCATTGACCTACGCCGCTCGCCATGAATACACTTTGCACAGACGCAACTTGTATACAATTATAAAACGCAAGAGGCCGCAAAATAATGAGCAAAATGAGAGCAATCGAAGCCGCCGTTCTGGTGATGCGTCGCGAAGGGGTCGACACCGCCTTCGGTATCCCGGGCGCCGCGATCAACCCGCTGTATTCGGCCTTGCAGAAGGTGGGTGGCATCGATCACGTCCTTGCTCGCCATGTGGAAGGCGCCTCGCACATGGCCGAGGGCTACACCCGCACCAAGGCCGGCAATATCGGCGTGTGCATCGGCACATCGGGCCCGGCGGGCACCGACATGGTCACCGGCCTGTACAGCGCCTCGGCCGACTCGATTCCGATCCTGTGCATCACCGGCCAGGCCCCCCGGGCGCGGATGCACAAGGAGGATTTCCAGGCCGTGGACATCACCAGCATCGTCAAGCCGGTGACCAAGTGGGCAACCACCGTCCTCGAACCCGGCCAGGTGCCGTATGCGTTCCAGAAAGCCTTTTATGAAATGCGCTCCGGCCGCCCTGGCCCGGTGCTGATCGACCTGCCGTTCGACGTGCAGATGGCCGAAATCGAATTCGACATCGACGCCTACCAGCCACTGCCCCTGGCCAAACCGCTGGCCACGCGCATCCAGGTCGAAAAAGCCCTGGCCCTGCTCGACCAGGCCGAACGCCCGCTGCTGGTGAGCGGTGGCGGCGTGATCAATGCCGATGCCAGCGACTTGCTGGTGGAGTTCGCCGAGCTGACCGGCATCCCGGTGATCCCGACCCTGATGGGCTGGGGCACCCTCCCCGACGATCACCCGCAGATGGTGGGCATGGTCGGCCTGCAAACCTCCCACCGTTATGGCAACGCGACGCTGCTGAAATCGGACGTGGTGCTGGGCATCGGCAACCGCTGGGCCAACCGCCACACCGGTTCGGTGGAGGTGTACACCGAGGGGCGCCGATTTATCCACGTCGACATCGAGCCGACGCAAATCGGCCGCGTGTTCACCCCGGACCTGGGCATCGTTTCCGACGCCGGTGCCGCGCTGACGATGTTCATCGAAGTCGCCCGTGAGTGGAAAGCCGCCGGCAAACTCAAGGACCGCAGCGCCTGGCTGCATGACTGCCAACAGCGCAAGGCCACCCTGCAGCGCAAGACGCACTTCGACAACGTGCCGGTCAAGCCGCAACGGGTGTACGAAGAGATGAACCAGGTGTTCGGCAAAGATACCTGCTACGTCAGCACCATCGGCCTGTCGCAGATTGCCGGTGCGCAATTCCTGCACGTCTACAAGCCACGTCACTGGATCAACTGCGGCCAGGCCGGCCCGTTGGGCTGGACCATCCCGGCGGCGCTGGGCGTGGTCAAGGCCGATCCGAGCCGCAAGGTGGTGGCGCTGTCCGGCGACTATGACTTCCAGTTCATGATCGAAGAACTGGCCGTGGGTGCGCAGTTCAAGCTGCCGTATATCCACGTGGTGGTGAACAACGCCTACCTGGGATTAATACGCCAGGCCCAGCGCGGGTTCGAAATGGACTACTGCGTGCAGTTGTCTTTCGACAACCTCAACGCCCCGGAACTCAACGGCTATGGCGTCGACCACGTCGCGGTCGCCGAAGGCCTGGGGTGCAAGGCCCTGCGCGTGTTCGAGCCGGGCCAGATCCAGCCGGCACTGCGCCGCGCCCAGGAAATGCTCGAAGAATTCAAGGTTCCGGTGATCGTTGAGATTATTCTGGAGCGCGTGACCAATATTTCCATGGGCACCGAGATCAACGCCGTCAACGAATTCGAAGACCTGGCCCTGGTCGGTAACGATGCGCCGACTGCCATTTCCCTGCTCGATTAAGGAGAACTTTATGCCGCGCTTTGCCGCCAACCTGTCCATGCTGTTCACCGAACAGGCTTTTCTCGCTCGTTTTAAAGCGGCCGCCGATGCCGGTTTCGCAGGCGTCGAGTACCTGTTCCCCTACGCATTCAACTCCGCCGAAATCAAGGCGCAGTTGGACGCCAATGGCCTGACCCAAGTGTTGTTCAACCTACCGGCCGGCGACTGGGCCAAGGGTGAACGGGGCCTGGCGTGCCACCCGGACCGGGTCGAGGAATTCCGCGCCGGGGTCGACCTGGCCATCGCCTACGCCCAGGTGCTGGGCAACACTCAGGTCAACTGCCTGGCAGGCATCCGGCCACAAGGCGTGGACGATGCCGCCGTGGAAAAGACCTTTGTCGCCAACCTCAAATACGCCGCCGACAAGCTGCAAGCGGCGGGTATCAAGCTGGTGATGGAAGCAATCAACACCCGCGACATCCCTGGGTTCTACCTGAACAACACCGCGCAGGCCCTGGCGATTCGCACGCAGGTGGGCAGTGACAATCTGTTCCTGCAATACGACATCTATCACATGCAAATCATGGAAGGTGATCTGGCCCAGACCTTGGCCGCGCACTTGAGTGAGATCAACCACATCCAACTGGCGGATAACCCGGGGCGCAACGAACCGGGGACTGGGGAGATCAACTATCGGTTCCTGTTCGAGCATTTGGATCGCATCGGTTATCAGGGTTGGGTTGGCTGTGAATACAAGCCGTTGACCACCACCGAAGCGGGTTTGGGTTGGCTCAAGACCCACAACGCGATCTGACAGGCACCACACGAAACCAAAAAGTGGAAGGGGGCTTGCTCCCGATAGCGGTGTATCCGTCAACACACAGGTTGAATGAAAGACCGTTATCGGGAGCAAGCCCCCTCCCACATTTGGACCCCATGTGTTTGGCAGACCGCGCTCTATCGAATAAAAAGAGGATTTCTTCATGGCTAAAATCGGATTTATCGGCACCGGCATCATGGGCCAACCCATGGCCGCCAACCTGCAAAAAGCCGGTCACCAACTGTTCCTGTCCGAACACCACGGCAAGGCGCCACACGCGCTGCTCGCGGCCGGCGCCATCGCGCTGGCCAACCCGCAGCAAGTCGCCCAGGAAGCGCAATTCATCATCGTCATGGTGCCCGACACCCCGCAGGTCGATGACGTGCTGTTCCGCACCGATGGCGTAGCCGCCGGTCTGTCGCAGAACAAAGTGGTGATCGACATGAGTTCGATCTCCCCCACCGCGACCAAGGCGTTCGCCGCGAGGATCAACCAGTCCGGCGCGCAGTACCTCGATGCGCCGGTGTCCGGCGGTGAAGTCGGGGCCAAGGCCGGCACCTTGAGCATCATGGTCGGCGGCGAGCCGCAGACCTTCGAGCGTGCCTTGCCGCTGCTCCAGAGCATGGGCAAGAACATCACCCTGGTCGGCGGCAACGGCGACGGCCAGACCGCCAAAGTGGCGAACCAGATCATCGTCGCACTGAACATCCAGGCGGTGGCTGAAGCGCTGCTGTTCGCCGCGAAAAACGGCGCCGACCCTGCCAAGGTGCGTGAAGCGCTGATGGGCGGCTTCGCCGCGTCGAAGATCCTTGAAGTGCACGGCGAACGTATGATCAAGGGCACCTTCGATCCAGGCTTTCGCATCAATCTGCACCAGAAGGATTTGAACCTGGCGCTGGCCGGGGCCAAGGAGCTGGGGATCAACCTGCCGAACACCGCCGGCACCCAGCAAGTGTTCAGCACCTGCACCGCCCTCGGTGGCGGTAATTGGGACCATTCGGCGCTGATCAAGGGGCTGGAGCATATGGCGAATTTTTCGATTCGCGATCAGTAAGCGCGCGATGAAATGCGAGCCAGTGTGGGAGCTGGCTTGCCTGCGATGAGGACAACTTGCGCTCATTGACTTACGCATAATGCGCAACCCCTCCTACCCCGACCGGGCCGAAGCCCCGCTCGGCGGGTTCAGCCAGATTATCCTGCAGCGCCGGTCGCCGAATGCGGCACAACGCCTGCGTGGACAGCCCGTTCGAATCCCCCTAGGCTTGCCCGATATCCGACATGGGCGAGAGTTATGGACAGCAACAACGACTGGCACCAGCGTCTCTACGTCATGGTGTTCCAGAGCGACACGCCCGCCGGGCGGCGTTTCGACAGCACCCTGCTGCTGATCATTCTCGCCAGCCTGGTGGTGGTGATCCTCGACAGCATTCAGGAAGTCCACGACAACTACGCGAACGTGCTGGCCTACATCGAGTGGGGCTTCACCGTCATCTTCGCCATCGAGTACGGCCTGCGGCTGTACTGCTCGCCCAAGCCGTTGCGCTATGCCTTCAGTTTCTATGGCTTGGTGGACTTGCTCGCCATCGTCCCCGGCATCCTCGCGCTGTATTACAGCGACGCCCAGTACCTGCTGATCATCCGCATCATCCGCATGCTGCGGATCTTCCGGGTGCTGAAACTCGGGCCGTATCTCAAGCAGGCCAACTACCTGATGTCGGCGTTGCGCGGCAGCAAGCAGAAGATCGTGGTGTTCCTGCTCAGCGTCTGCACCCTGGTGACGGTGTTCGGCACCTTGATGTATGTGATCGAAGGGCCGGAGCACGGCTTTACCAGTATCCCCAAGGGCATCTACTGGGCGATCGTGACCCTGACCACCGTGGGCTTTGGCGACATAGTGCCCAAGACCCCGCTGGGCCAGGTGATTTCGTCCCTGGTGATGATCACCGGTTACTCGATCATCGCCGTGCCTACCGGGATTTTTACCGCTGAACTGGCCAATGCCATGCGCGGTGAACAGTTGCAAACGGACTGCCCGGTGTGCAAGAAAAACACCCATGACGCGAACGCGGCGTTTTGTTCGCGGTGTGGCAACGCGCTGTTTAAGAAACAGGAATAAGCAAAGTTCTTTTTAATCTTTAAACGACTATGCACCCCCGGCTATAGTCGCTGGCACAGTGCCTCTCTCTACTCTCGAACAACAAGGAATGAGCAGTGAAAAAACTCGTTGGCGCCTCTCTCCTGGCTGCAGGCCTCGCACTGGCCGGCGTCGTCCAGGCCGCACCGACCACTCTGCTCAACGTCTCCTACGACGTGATGCGCGATTTCTACAAGGACTACAACGCCGCCTTCCAGAAACACTGGGAAGCCGAGCACCCGAACGACAAGCTGACCTTGCAGATGTCCTTCGGCGGCTCCAGCAAACAAGCGCGCTCGGTGATCGACGGCCTGCCGGCTGACGTGATCACCATGAACATGGCCACCGACATCAACGCCCTGGTCGACAACGGCAAACTGGTGCCGGACAACTGGGTCAGCCGCCTACCGAATAACAGCGCGCCGTTCACGTCGGCCACCGTGTTTATCGTGCGCAAGGGCAACCCGAAAGCCCTGAAAGACTGGCCGGACCTGCTCAAAGATGGCGTGCAAGTGATCGTGCCCAACCCGAAAACCTCGGGTAATGGCCGCTACACCTACCTGTCGGCCTGGGGCTATGTACTGAAGAACGGCGGCGACGAAGACAAGGCCAAGGCCTTTGTCGGCAAGCTGTTCAAACAAGCGCCCGTGCTGGACACCGGCGGCCGCGCCGCCACCACTACGTTCATGACCAACCAGATCGGCGACGTGCTGGTGACCTTTGAAAACGAAGCAGAAATGATTGCCCGCGAATTCGGCCGCGATCAGTTCGAAGTGATCTACCCAAGCGTCTCCGCCGAAGCCGAGCCGCCGGTCACGGTGGTGGACAAAGTGGTCGAGAAGAAAGGCACGCGTGCAGTCGCCGAAGACTACCTGAAGTACCTGTGGTCGCCGGAAGGCCAGGAAATCGCAGCCAGCAACTACCTGCGCCCGCGTGATCCGAAAGTGCTGGCCAAGTACACCGATCGTTTCCCGAAAGTCGACTTCCTGTCGGTCGAGAAGACCTTTGGCGACTGGCGCACCGTGCAGAAAACCCACTTCAATGATGGCGGGGTGTTTGACCAGATCTACAGCGGGCAGTAAGCCGCGCCCACTGAAGGAAGGCGAGCACGTGTGGGAGCTGGCTTGCCTGCGATAGCGTCGCCCTGGTGTGTCTGATACACCGGGGGGTCCACATCGCAGGCAAGCCAGCTCCCACATTTGTTTGGTGTTCAGCGTGATCCTCAGGCTGCCGAATGGCCTGTTTCGGCAGGTGTGTCTGAATGTATCATGGGGGCTCGAAGCCAACGCCAAGGCTTCAGTCATCATTTCACGGCATGAGTGATATCACCGCCAACAGCCTACTCGCCGCCGAGTCTTGTCTTTACTCTCGCTCGCCATCTTCCTTCGCTTTTATGAGAACACCATGAACGCTACTCCCCACGCTACAAGCACCATGACCCGCGGGATGGTGATGCTGTTTGCGTTTTGCTGCGGCGCCATCGTCGCCAACATCTACTACGCGCAGCCGATCATCGAACTGATCGCACCGGACATCGGCCTGACGCCTGCGATGGCCAGCCTGATCGTATCGCTGACACAAATCGGCTACGCCCTGGGCCTGTTTTTCCTGGTGCCCCTGGGTGACTTGCTGGAAAACCGCAAGCTGATGATCAGCACCACGGTGATCGCCATCGCCAGCCTGCTGGCCGCGGCGTTTACCGAGCAACCGAACCTGTTCCTGCTGGTGTCGTTGTTGATCGGTTTCAGTTCGGTGTCGGTGCAGATCCTGATCCCGTTGGCGGCGCACCTGGCACCTGCCGAGTCCCGTGGCCGAGTGGTCGGCAGCATCATGGGTGGCCTGTTGCTGGGAATCCTGCTGGCACGGCCGGTGTCCAGCGTCGTCGCCGACCACTTCGGCTGGCGTGCAATGTTCATGGCCGCTGCCGCGTTGATGGCCGTTATCAGCGTGGTCTTGCTGATGACCATCCCCAAGCGCCAGCCCGACCACAGCGCCAGCTATGGCCAATTGCTGCGCTCCCTCGGCACCCTGCTGCGCGAACAACCGCTGCTGCGCCAGCGCGCCTTTTATCAAGGTTGCATGTTTGCCACCTTCAGCCTGTTCTGGACCGCCGCTCCGCTGGAGCTGGTACGTAACCATGGCCTGAGCCAGACCCAGATTGCCATCTTCGCCCTGGTCGGGGCCATCGGCGCCATCGCCGCGCCCATCGCCGGGCGCTTGGCCGACGCCGGCCACACCCACCGCGCGTCGCTGCTGGCCATGGTGTTTGCGGTGTTGAGCTTCCTGCCGGCCTTCGTACACCCGCTGTACAGCGTGATCGGCCTGGCAGTGACCGGCGTGGTCCTCGACTTCTGTGTGCAGATGAACATGGTCCTCGGCCAACGCGCCATCTACGCCCTCGATGCCAACAGCCGCAGCCGCCTGAACGCGCTGTACATGACCAGCATCTTCATCGGCGGTGCCTTCGGCTCGGCGATTGCCAGCAGCGTGTACGAACACGGCGGCTGGCTGGGCGTGATGCTGGTGGGCAGCGCGTTCCCGCTGGTGGCGTTGCTGCGCTTTCTCAGTGCTTCGCGCCACACCTCGGTGGTCACTGCCTGACGGCATGATGCGCCGCGATCGTGGGTGGGGTTACGACCGCGGCCTTCCACTGGACGATGGGGCGATAAGCTGCATCATCTGTAACAAGAGCGCTGACAGTGTCTTGGCAAGCATTTCGAACAGTGCAGATGGCACGATTGGGGTTTCACCAGGCTGTGGGGTTGGGGTTGGGGTTGGCATTGGTGTCGGTGTCGGTGTCGGTGTCGGTGTCGGTGTCGGTGTCGGTGTCGGTGTCGGTGTCGGCACAGGCTGAACTTCATGCTGCGGTCCACCCCACCGTACATCGCCCGGTTTGATCTGCCCTTTGCTGTTGATCACCATGTCCGCGTTGCCCGTTCCCTTCAGATCAATGGCCAGGCTCGACCGGCCCGTACTTGCATCGTGCTTGAGCACCGCTTCACCGGCGCGACCGCTGAACCGATCGGTGAACACAAGGGCACGCACACCCGACGCGATTAATGCTCCAGAAACGTCGATCTTATCGGTGCCGCTGGTGAAGTCCTCGATCAGGTCGGGGCTCTGCGCGGTGGAGTCGCTGGCGTTATCGTAGGCAAACGTATCCGCCCCGCCTCCGCCTCTCAACGTATCAGCACCGGCACCGCCCTTGAGCCGATTGGCCGCGTCATTGCCAATCAAAGCATCACGGCCGGCACCGCCGATCGCATTCTCAATAATGCACCCCTTGGCGATGGACACATTGCCCTTCAAGCCGCCCACGTCAGAGAACGACTCCGCATTCAGATCGATCTTCTGATCCTGGGAAAACCCGGAAAAATCCAGCGTATCTTTACCGCCACCATCCCATACGCAGAAGACCGGTTTGTCTTTGGCGCTGCTAAGGCTCATCACTTCCCGCTCGGTATTGGAATTGAAGCCATAGGTGGTGTCGGTCTTGCGGGTCTGGTGATTGGCCCCATACAAGCGTTGGACCGCGGCGATATCGTCCATCATCGGAGCGGACGGATTGAGCGACTTGAAGTCGTGACCGGATTGATGGCGTTCCGACCAGTAACTCATCACAGTGCGTGCCTTGGTGTCCTGCGCATAGACCGCGCCGTTTTGATAGTTGGCGCCGCCGTTATAGTCTCCCGGATGTTGCAGGCCGATGGCGTGACCGATTTCATGAATAGCCGTGACCGAAAAGTGACTGCCCAGCGCCGGCGAACTCGCACTTCCCCCGGTGCCGATCGTGGCCGATGCACGGGTCGTGGCGCCATGAGGCATGTCGGCAACTCCCCGGTCGCCGCGAGGGTTGTTGTGGATACTGAGCGTTCCGTCCGTACTGCCTGACTGCTCGCGGAAGTTGATAGCGGCCACATCCTGCCAGGCTTGAACCGCCTGGCGCACGCGTTGCTGCTGCAGGGCGGTGAAGCTCGCGTCTACCGTGTAGTGCAAATCGATCTTCTGATCGCCGTTACGGTCGCGAAAACGAAGATTTTCCCGGGTGATTTGTTTGGCTGCCTGGTCAGTTGTAAAGGACGGTTTCTGAGTGGCGCCCGCACCAAACGGGCCGGGCTCCGATATCGGTAAACCAGCATGGGAAGTAACAGAACGCAGATCAAATCCATTCATTGTGCGGCACTCGCTTTGTTAACGAATAAATAAAGAGACCGAATCAAACCGACCCGGAGATTAAGTATTGATAGACGCAAACTAGTTGAGCCAGGCTCATCGTCATCGCTGATAATCTCGCACAGTGAAAAATATCAGACCAACCCCATTTTAGTTTCAGCCGAAACATCCCCACGCCACGTAACACGCAGTTAGATAACTAAGATTCCATTTGCAATTTAAATATTCAAGCACACAAATACCTCGTAAATAGCGGGTTGTTTTTACACTAAAAAAACATCATCTAAAGAAATACCCGCCGATGAGTTACTCCAATCTTCCACTGACAAGGACATAACCCTTTAACCTTCTTTAATACGATAAGCGCCGTTTAGGACCGGATGACAAACCATGACCGTTCCCCGTAGGCTTGTGCGCCGCACTGCGTCGCGATGCGCTCAATCAAGCAAGGGACACCCGATGGACCGCCTTAGCGCCATGGAAACCTTCGTCCACGTTGTCGAAACCGGGTCGTTTTCCGCCGCTGCCAAACGCCTGGGCATCGGCCAGCCCGCCGTGTCGAAGAGCGTCGCGCAATTGGAAGCGCGCCTGGCGGTGCGGTTGGTGTTGCGTTCAACCCGAGGCCTGACACCGACCGAAGCGGGCCTGGCGTTTTTCGAAAAAGCCAAGCGAGCTATCGATGAAGCCAACGAGGCCGACGACGCCGCCCGAAGCGCGGGCGCCGGGCTGTCGGGTAACCTGCGCATCAGCGCCGCCGTAACCTTTGCCAGCCTGCATATCCTTCCGCACCTGGGGCCGTTTCTGGAGCAGTACCCTGGGATGAACATCGAAATGGTGCTCGACGACCGCAGCCTAAACCTGGTGGAAGAAGGCATCGACGTCGCCCTGCGCATGGGCAACCTGAGCGATTCAGGGCTGACCGCGCGCAAGATCGGTGAGTCGCCCTGCCATATCCTGGGCACCCCTGCCTACTTCGAACGCTTCGGTGAACCCGCCACGCCAACTGATCTGTTGCAGCACCAGGCGGTCATCTACACCCAGGGCGAAGGCCCGCGCTGGACCTTTACCCAAGGCGCCCGCGAATACCCGATCGTCGCCCGTGGCCGCTTGAACGTCACAGCGGCTGAAGGGGTACGCGCTGCCGTGCTGAACCACCTGGGCCTGACCCTCGCATCGGCCTGGATGTTCACGCAGGAACTGGCCAGTGGCGAGGTGAAACCGGTGTTGACCGACTGGCGTTTACCGGCGCGGGACTTATGGGCCGTCTTTCCGACAGGCCGGATGGCGAGTGCCAAGGCGCGGGCGTTTGTGGAGTATGTGGAACGGTTGTTAAACCCCTGACGGGTGCAGGCAGCGCAGCAAACGCTCGACCGTATGCTCCAGCGGGCCGGAGTTATCCAGCACGAGCAACCCCGCCCCCATGCCGGCCAGCAACTGCGCCGTAAACCGCGCATTACGCGCCAGGCGCGCATCGATATCCGCCACCGACTCACGCCCCCGCGCCAGCAAGCGCTGGCGCAGTGCCGTCTGATCAACACTCAGCAATACCACCAGCAACGTCGGATAGCGCTCGCGGGCCTGCGCCAGGTGGGCACGAGAGCCGTTGACCAGCACATCCGTCCCCGCCGCCATCCACGCACCGATCTCCTTGGGAATGCCATAGGACAAACCATTGGCCTGCCAACTCAGCGCAAACGCACCTTCGGCTTGCATCGCGACAAACTGCTCGGCGCTCACCCCCTGCGCCGCCTCGCCCAGCGCTTCCGCCGAGCGGGTAATCACACGACGCACAATGCGGCAGCCACGCTCGGCCAAACGTGATCGTGCAGCGTCCAACAGGCTGTCCTTGCCCGAACCCGATGGCCCGATGAGATAGATCAACCTGCCCGCCATCAATACACCCTCTTCGCTTATCTGCAGATTTGTTACATGGCCGGCTACGCATCACGGCGCCTGGCCTAGACCAGCCCGGCGGCGGCCACAGTATCGGATTACGATGCGCCACGCACCCGGTCAGGCGTGCCCGTCAGCACTTTCATGTTCGGTTGCAGGCAACTGCGTACGATTTCCCGAATGGCAGAGGATCAGCCTCCTGACTAAATGCGCGCACATTGCCAGACCGCAAAGCCAATCAATAATCCACCGCTGATAAAATTGATCACATCCAGATCAGGATGATCGTCCAGCCGGGTCCTGATGATGCTGCCACCCAGCGCATATAACCGCTGGCCTGAAAATGAGCCCACCAGAAAACCCGCCAGGTTCAGGTAGAGTCCAGCCCCGGCATAGGCTCTCCAGTATTTGAAGGCCCACATTACGAAGCCACGAAAAAGGCGACCCAAAGGTCGCCTTTTGTCACTGCGCGTAGTGCTTGCTCAACCCCGGCGGCACGCCCTGCACGTCGGTCTCTTCCCACGGCCCGTCCGGGCTGATGGAGCGGCTCCAGCCGTTGCTCCAGCGGTAGTAAGTGCGCTGGCGGTAGAAGGTGTCGGGCTGGTCTTCCAGCACATACACCTGCATCTTGCCGTCCCAGTGGCTGGCCGCGCCCGGTGGCGGGGCGAAGGTTGACGACTTGCTCGGTGGCGCTTTCGTTGGGGCGGTGACCGGGCTGGAAGGTCGGGTGCCGGGTTGGGTCGACGGGCCCGACGGTGGGATGGTCGGGCCGGTGGGCGCGGGAGGTGGGCGGTGGACCGCACAAGCGCTCAAGCCCACTACCAGGCTGAGCAGGGTGATGCGTGCAAGGGCGGTCATAGGCGTTTCCTCGAATTACTTGTCCGGACTGTCGATGGTCAGCTGCTGCAGCGCAGTGGTGGTGCTGGCCAAGGGTTGGCTGCGGCCGATCCACTCGCCACGGGTCGGTTGACCGGCCCGGGATATGCGCGCAACCAGTTGGACTTCGGGGAAGTTTGACAGTTTCAACTGCGGCATCATTGCGTCGGCATCGCCCAGTTCGACGGTGACGGGCAGGTCGGCGACGGTCACGCGCTTGGCCGCGAGCGGCGCCGGCGGGCCGGAGACGGCGCGGGCAAAGATGAACACGCTGTCGCCAGGCAGGGCCTTGGCCTTGATGTCGGCGGACAGGTCCACACGCACTTTCATCACGGCCTTTTGGGCGACGGTGCCACCGTTCGCTTTCAGCCTTTCTGCCGCGCGATCGATCCCGCCTTGCAGGGCGACGCGGGAATTGTCTTGCGGTGGCAATTGCGCCAGCAGGCGGCTCCAGTAATCGATCGCCTCTTGGTAGCGCTGGCCTTCAAAGGCCACGATGCCGAGCAGGCCGAGGCTGGTGACTTCTCTCGGGTCGAGCTTGAGGGCTTCGTCGGTCAGGGCCTGGACCTTGGGCGACCACTGCTTGTTGTCGGCAAAGTACTGGGCCTGGGCCCACTGGCCCAACAGCTCCGGCTGGCGCCCGGCCAGGGCCACGGTGCGTTCGAAGACCTTGGCGGCATCGGCGGAACGGTCCTGGGCCATGTACGCACGGCCGAGGAAGTACAAGCCTTCCGCCGAGTCCGGTTGAGCGGCCGCGGCGCGTTCCAGGCGGTGGGTCATGTCTTCCATGGACACCGGCGGCTGGGAGAATTCGCGGGTCAGTTCGACCTTGTCGCTGGCGCCGAAGTGCATGTACAAGCCAAGGCCCAGCACCGGCACTAAAACCGCAGCGAGCAACGGCAGCGGCTTGCCCAGACGCGATTCGTGAGATTTTTCTACGCCTTCGGTGTCGGCCAGCAATTCGCGCGCGGCTTCGGCGCGGCCAGTGTCGAGTTGGGCGGCGTTGAGTACGCCTTCGTCCTGCTGGGTTTGCAGTTCGGCCACGCGTTCTTGATAGAGCGCCACGTTCAGCGCGGTGCGATCCTCTTCACGCTGGGCACGACGGCCACGCAATACAGGGATCAACAGGAAACTCAGGGCAATCAGAAGCAGCAAGCCGGCTGCGAGCCAGAAATCAATCATCAGTCTTGGTGTCCAGCAATTGGTCGAGGCGTTGGCGCTCTTCGGCGGATAGCGCGTCGGAACCATCGGTAGGGGCGGCGCGGCGACGGCGGACGATCACCACCATCACCACAATGCCGGCCAGCAGCAGCCCGGCGGGGCCGAACCAGAGCAGCGCGGTCTTGCCGGTGAGCGCCGGTTTGTAGCGAACAAAATCGCCATAGCGGTCGACCATGAAGTCGATGATCTGCTGGTTGTCCTTGCCCTCCCCCAACATGCGAAAGATCTCTTTGCGCAGGTCGGCGGCGATGGGCGCGTTGGAGTCGGCGATGTCCTGGTTCTGGCACTTGGGGCAGCGCAGTTCCTTGGTCAGGTCGCGGAAACGCTCGCGCTCGGCGTCATTGGCGAATTCGTAGGTGTCGATGGCGGCGTGGGCCACGCCCACCAGGCCCAAGGCTAATACGGCAGCAGCTAACCAGCGCTTCATGGCTTGGCCTCGTCGACCAGGGCCTGGTACTTGGCGGCCAGTTGTTCGCGCCAGACCACTTCATCGATCACGCCGACGTACTTATCGCGGATCACGCCCTTGGCGTCGATAAAGAAGGTTTCCGGGGCACCGTAGACGCCGAGATTCAAACCGAGGTTGCCGTCTTCATCGCGGATATCCAACTGGTACGGGTTGTGGAATTCCGCCAGCCACTTCAAGGCCGCCGCGTTGTCGTCCTTATAGTTGATGCCGTAGATCACCACGCCCTTCTCCGCCAGCTTGTTCAGCACCGGGTGCTCGACACGGCAGGAGATGCACCAGGTGCCCCACACGTTGACCAGCGCCGGTTTGCCCAGCAGGTCAGCCTGGGTCAGGGTTTTGTCGCCCTGCACCGTCGGCAGATTGAAGGCGGGGAACGGCTTGCCGATCATGGCCGAGGGCAACTCGGCCGGGTCCAGGTACAACCCGCGATACAGGAACACCGCCATCAGCAGAAACAACCCCAGCGGCACGACCATCAACCAACGCTTCATACCGCCGCTCCTTGCAGACCCAGCGCTTCACGCACCCGGCTCTTGACCTTGACCCGATAGCGCCGGTCCAGCGCCGCGAGCACACCACCAAAAGCGGTGATCAAACCGCCGAACCAGATCCAGCGCACGAACGGTTTGACATGCACGCGCACCGCCCAGGCGCCTTCGCCCAGCGGCTCACCCATGGCGACGTAAAGGTCGCGGGTGAAACCGGCGTCGATCCCGGCTTCGGTCATCATCGAGCTCTGCACGGTGTACAGGCGTTTTTCCGGGTGCAGCACGGCGATTTCCTTACCGTTGCGTACTACGCGCACGGTGCCTTTGTCGGACGTGAAGTTCGGCCCTTCGAAGTGCTTGGCGCCTTCGAAGATGAAGTGGTAACCGGCCAGGTCCATGGACTCGCCGGGGGCCATGCGCAGGTCGCGCTCGGCGCTGTTCTGGCTGGAGAGCACCACGCCGAGGGCACACACGGCGATGCCGATATGCGCGACCTGCATGCCCCAGTAGCTGCGGGTCAGGGTGGGCAGGCCCTTGATCAGGCCTTTGTGGCGGGTCTTGTCGACAATGTCGCGCATACCGGCCAGCAACACCCAGGCGGCGAGCATGAACGTGGCGAGGACCGCCCAGTTGAAATCGCCATAGGCAATACCGGCGATCACGGCCAAGGCCGCGCTGCCCAGCAGCACCGGGGTCAGCATGCCCACCAGCCATTTCACCGGGGTGTCTTTCCAGCGAACCAGCATGCCGATAGCCATTACCACCATCAACAAGCCCATCAACGGGATGAACAAGGCGTTGAAATACGGCGGGCCGACCGACAGCTTGGCGCCGGTCAGCGCGTCCAGCACCAGCGGGTACAGGGTGCCGAGCAGGATCATCGACGCAGCCACCACCAGCACCAGGTTATTGCCCAGCAGCAGGGTTTCCCGCGACCACAGGTTGAAGCCGACCTGGCTCTTGACCACCGGCGCGCGCAGGGCGAACAGGGTCAGCGAACCGCCGACCACACACAGCAGGAAGATCAGGATGAACACACCGCGCGCAGGGTCGGACGCAAACGCGTGAACCGAGGTCAGCACGCCCGAACGCACGAGGAAAGTGCCGAGCAGGCTGAGGGAAAACGCCGCGATGGCCAGCAACACGGTCCAGCTCTTGAACACGCCGCGTTTTTCGGTGACGGCCAGCGAGTGAATCAGCGCGGTGCCCACCAGCCAAGGCATGAAGGACGCGTTTTCCACCGGGTCCCAGAACCACCAACCGCCCCAGCCAAGTTCGTAATAGGCCCACCACGAACCCAGGGTGATACCGATGCCGAGAAAGGCCCAGGCGACGATGGTCCATGGCCGCGACCAGCGCGCCCAGGCTGCATCGAGGCGCCCGCCGAGCAAGGCGGCGATGGCGAAGGCGAAGGCCACGGAGAACCCGACATAACCCATGTAGAGCATCGGCGGGTGGACGATCAGGCCGATGTCTTGCAGCAGCGGGTTGAGGTCATGCCCGTCCACCGGGATCTGCGGCAGGATGCGGCTGAACGGGTTGGAGGTCATGATCAGGAACAGCAGGAAGCCGATGCTGATCATGCCCATCACCGCCAGCACCCTAGCCAGCATGACTTGCGGCAGTTGCCGGGAGAAGATCGACACGGCGAAGGTCCAACCGCCGAGGATCAGGGCCCACAACAGCAGCGAACCTTCGTGGGCGCCCCACACGGCGCTGAATTTGTAATACCAGGGCAAGGCGCTGTTGGAGTTGCTGGCCACATAGGCGACGGAAAAATCGTCGGTCATAAAGGCGTAGGTCAGGCAGCCGAACGCGAACACCAGGAAGGCAAACTGGCCCCAGGCGGCCGGCTGCGCGAGGCTCATCCACAGACGGTCGCCACGCCACGCGCCGAGCAACGGCACCACGGCCTGGACGATGGCGAAGCACAGGGCGAGGATCATCGCCAAGTGGCCCAGCTCCGGAATATACAGTGCGGACGTCATCACTTAGCCCTCCTTGGCTGGAGTTGGGGCGGATTGGCCGCTGTCTTTCAACGCTTTGGTGACTTCCGGCGGCATGTATTTCTCATCGTGCTTGGCCAGTACTTCATCGGCCACTACCACACCGTCGGCATTGAGTTTGCCCAGGGCGACGATGCCCTGGCCTTCACGGAACAGGTCCGGGAGGATGCCGCGATAAGTAATGGTCACGGCCTTGTTGAAGTCGGTGACCACGAAGGTGACGTCCAGGGAATCGCCGGAACGCTTCAAGGAGCCCTTCTCCACCATGCCGCCGGCGCGGATGCGCGTGTCCAGCGGGGCTTCGCCATTGGCGATCTGGGTCGGGGTGTAGAACAGGTTGATGTTCTCCCGCAGGGCGCTCATCGCCAGGCCCACGGCGATACTTACGCCGGCCAGAATGGCAAGGATGATCAACAGACGCTTTCTACGCAGCGGATTCACTTATCGGTCTCCCGGCGCAGACGACGCGCCTCTTGTTGCAGGTAACGCTTGCGGGCCAGGATCGGCACGGCGACGTTGAGGGCCAGTACGGCCAGGCAGATGCCATAGGCCGTCCAGACATACAGGCCGTGGTGGCCCATGGCGAGAAAATCACTGAAAGAAGCAAAACTCATCCACGCGCTCCCAGGCTGGTTTGCACTTCGGCCTTGACCCAACTGGCGCGGGCTTCACGCTTGAGCACTTCGAGGCGCATGCGCATCAGCAGCACAGCGCCAAAGAAGCAGTAGAACCCCAGCACCATCACCAACAGCGGCGCCCACATTTCCACGGGCATGGCCGGCTTTTCGGTCAGACTGAAGGTGGCGCCCTGGTGCAGGGTGTTCCACCACTCCACCGAGTATTTGATGATCGGGATGTTGATCACGCCGACAATCGCCAGCACCGCACAGGCCTTGGCGGCGCTGTCACGATTGCTGATCGCATTGCCAAGGGCAATAAGACCGAAGTACAGAAACAACAGGATCAGCATGGACGTTAGTCGCGCATCCCACACCCACCACGAACCCCAGGTGGGTTTGCCCCAGATCGCGCCGGTGACCAGCGCCACGGCGGTCATCCACGCACCGATGGGCGCAGCGCATTGCAGGGCGACGTCCGCGAGCTTCATCTTCCACACCAGGCCGACGATGCCGCACACCGCCAGCATCACGTAGCAGGACTGGGCCAGCATCGCGGCAGGCACGTGGATATAGATGATGCGAAAGCTGTTGCCCTGCTGGTAATCCGGCGGTGCGAAGGCCAGGCCCCAGACCAGGCCGAGGCCGATAAGCAATACGGCGGCGACGCTCAACCACGGCAGCAGCTTGCCGCTGATGCCGTAAAACCATTTGGGCGAGCCGAGCTTGTGAAACCAGGTCCAGTTCATTGCTGTTTCCATCACGGTTGCGTCTTGTGGTTGCAAGAAGCGTAGGGTCTTTCTTATGTTGAAGAACCGGTTACACGTAACCAGACTTCATTATTCGCCGACGCTGATCTTCAGGCCGGCCGCTATGGCAAAGGGTGTCAGGGTTACCGCCAGGGCGGTCAGGCTGCCAAGCCACAAGAGGTAACCGGTCGCCGGCATGCCCATGAGCGCGGCTTGCAAAGCGCCGCTGCCCAGGATCAACACCGGGATATACAAAGGCAGAATCAACAAGGCCAGCAGCAGGCCGCCGCGCTTCAAACCTACCGTCAGCGCCGCGCCCACCGCGCCCAACAGGCTGAGCGCCGGCGTGCCGAGCAACAAGGACATGAGCAACACCGGCAGGCATTCGCTGGGCAACCCTAGCATCATTGCCAGCAACGGCGAGAGCAACACCAGCGCCAAGCCGGAAAACGCCCAGTGTGCCAGTACCTTGGCCAATACCAGAAGCGGCAGGGGGTGCGACGAAAGGACCCACTGTTCCAGGGAACCATCCTCGAAATCACTGCGAAACAGCCCGTCCAGCGAGAGCAGCACGGACAAAAGGGCCGCCACCCACACCAGTCCCGGAGACAAGGTTTGCAACAGTTTAGTCTCGGGGCCGACCGCCAGCGGGAACAACGCGATGACAATCGCGAAGAACACCAACGGATTGGCCAGCTCGGCCGGGCGACGGCACAACAGCCGCGCCTCGCGGGCCACCAACAGGGCGAACACACTCATACCGACCACCGCCCCAGGTCCAGGTCGCGGTAACCGGCGGGCAGGCGCGTCAGGCTGTGGTGCGTGGTCAGCACGACGAGGCCGCCCTGCTCGCAATGCCGGGCCAGGTGTTCTTCCAACTGGGCGACGCCTTGTTTGTCGAGGGCGGTGAAAGGTTCGTCGAGAATCCACAGCGGCGGGCCGGGCAGATACAGGCGCGCCAGGGCCACGCGGCGCTGCTGGCCGGCGGACAGGGTGTGACAGGGCACGTCTTCGAAGCCCTTGAGGCCGACGGCGGCCAGTGCCTGCCAGATCGCCTCGCGGCTGGCCGGATGATGCAGGGCGCTGAGCCAACTGAGGTTTTCTTCGGCGCTCAGCACGTCCTTGATCCCGGCGGCGTGGCCGATCCAGGTGAGATTGCGGGCCAGCTCGGTGCGTTGTTCGTTCAACGGTTTGCCGTTGAGCCGTACTTCGCCCGCCGTAGGCTGCATCAACCCGGCCAGCAAACGCAGCAGGCTGGTCTTGCCGCTGCCGTTGGGACCACTGATCTGCACCATGTCACCGCCCGCCAGGCGCAGGTCGAGGTGCTCGAACAGCAGGCGCAGGTCGCGTTCACAGGCAAGCGCTACGGCTTCAAGAAGAGGGCTGGTCAAAAGATCGCGGGCCTTTACGGTTCAAGTCGGCGGTGCGGCGGCCGTTATAGAAAGAAGCACAATAACGACTTTGGCGACCGATTTTAGAGAGCTGGATCAAATAGTTGTGAGGTTTTTACCGCTCTCATGGCAGACGGGCCGCATTATACATGCGATGCCCTACGCTAAAGAGGGCTATTTCCCCAGAGACGACGCGCACGATGACCGGTGAGATCAACCTTCCTACGCTTCCTCCTGCCCCGACAGCCGGGCCGGCCCCTGCGCCGGCGCCAGCGACCGGTGAGTTGCTGAAACTGCTGGAGCCGCAGATCGGCTTGATCGACCCGGGAAAAACCGCGAACGCCGAAGTCATCGCACTTAAACAAGGCGATGAATCCTTTCAGTTGCTGCTCAAATTGACCCTCGACGGTGGCCGCCAGACGCTGGTCCAGGCCAGCAGCCCGCAACCCTTGCCGCTGGGCAGCAATGTGGCGGTGAGCCAGACGCCTGCCGGCAACCTGACCCTCAGCCTGCAGCAAGCCTTGAGTGCCAACGTCGCCGCCCTCACTCGCATCGACACCACGCAAATGCCGGCAGGCACCTTGCTGCAAGCCAAAGTCCTGACCAGCCAAATGCTGCCCCAAGGCACCACGCAACCGACGATCTACCGCTCGTTGGTGACGGTGCTCAACAACGCCCTGGCCGGTACGACCCTGACCGTGGAGAGCCCGCAACCCCTGCGTATCGGCAGCCTGCTCAGCGCCGTGGTGCAGGATGCGCAGACCCTGAACTTCGTGCCCTTGAGCGGGCTCAAGGATCAACTGGCCGTGACCCAGCAACTCGCCACCCAGCAAAGTCGCCAGGGCTCGCTGGATGCAGTGTTCACCGCGTTGCAAACCCTGCCCCAGGACGACAGCACTTCCGTCGAGCTGCGCGCGGCCGCCGACCGTTTGCTCGCCGCGCTGCCCGACCTGGCACAGGTCAGCAATCCCAAGGTGCTGGCTCAAGTGATCCAGAACAGCGGCGCGTTTCTTGAAGCCAAATTATTGATCGGGCAAACCCCGCAAATTCCACCGCTGGATATAAAAGGTGCCCTGCTGCGCCTGGTCGCCGATCTGCTGCCCGCCCTGCCCGCCAGCACCAACCTCAATGCCATACTCGCCGCCAACACCCTGGCCCAGATGCTGCCCAACTTCGTGCGCAGCCCGCTGAACACCCTCGGGCAAGTCAGCGCGCGCCAGGCACCCGTCGGTTTTCCATTGCCGCAGCGGCTGATGCAACGCCTGGAGGGCGAAGGCGACCTGGAAAACCTGCTGCGCCTGGCCGCCGGTGCCATCTCGCGACTACAGAGCCATCAACTGTCGAGCCTGGAACAGACCGGCACCACTGCCGATGGCCGCCTGCAAACCACCTGGCAGCTGGAAATTCCCATGCGTACCCTGCAGGACATCGTGCCGCTGCAGGTCAAGTTCCAGCGCGAAGACCCCGCGCCGGACAAGGACCAGCCCGAACGCAAAGATAAAAGAGACCCCAAGCAGATGCTCTGGCGCGTGGAACTGGCCTTCGACATGGAGCCGCTGGGCCCGTTACAGGTCCAGGCGCAATTGTCTCAGGGCAAACTGTCGAGCCAGTTGTGGGCGACTCGACCGTTCACCGCCAGTTTGATCGAAAGTCACTTGGGCAGTTTGCGCGAGCGCCTGGTGACGTCGGGCATCAATGTCGGCGACCTCGACTGCCACCTCGGCACCCCGCCACGCGGGCCGAAAACCGGATTGGAGCAACGTTGGGTGGACGAAACCGCATGAACAACGCCAACCCGCCGCGCCAGGCCATCGCGCTCAAGTATGACGGCCAACAAGCGCCGACCCTGACCGCCAAGGGCGACGATGCCCTGGCCGAAGCGATCCTCAAGCTGGCGCGGGAAAATGAAGTGCCCATCTATGAAAACGCCGAGCTGGTGAAGCTGCTGGCGCGCATGGAGTTGGGCGACAGTATCCCGGAAGAGTTGTACCGCACGATCGCCGAGATCATTGCGTTTGCCTGGACGTTGAAGGGCAAGTTTCCGGTGGGATATGACCCGAACGCCGCGCCGGTGGAGCGCGATGTGACCGAGCGTGGCGACGATTACTGAGTAGCCCCAGACAGACAACAATCCAAATGTGGGAGGGGGCTTGCCCCCGATGGCGGTGTGTCAGTCACTTATTTGTTGGCTGATCCACCGCTATCGGGAGCAAGCCCCCTCCCACACTTGAATCGGTGTTTAGTTGAGGACTTCGCTCAGGGGAATGAAATTCACCCGGTCGCCGATCGCCAGCGTCGTCCCTTCCAACACCTCCACAAACCCTTGCGCCCACGCCGCGCTGCGCAGCACGCCGGAGCTCTGGTTGCGATAGATGATCGCCTTGCCCTGCTCGATACGCCCGCGTAGATACTCGCGGCGATTGCCCGGTTTGGGCCAGACGAACCCTGCCGGCACCTCAAACCGTAGCGGTTCGACTTCAGCCACACCTTGGCGGCGCAGCAGATAGGGGCGCGCCAACAGGGCAAACGTCACCAACGTCGACGCCGGATTGCCCGGCAGGCCGATCACCGGCACGCCACGAAAATGGCCGAAGGTCAGCGGTTTACCGGGCTTGATCGCCAGCTTCCACAAGGCCAGCTCGCCCTCTTCACGCAGGGCAATGCCGAGAAAGTCCGCCTCGCCTACCGACACACCGCCGGTCGACAGGATCAGGTCAACTACGCCCAGGCCGGCCAAGCGCACGCGCGTCTGTTCCAGGTCATCCGGAAGAATGCCGGCATCGATCACTTCACACCCCAGGCGCTCCAGCCAACTGCACAGCACGCGGCGGTTGCTGTTGTAGATCTGCCCCGGGCCGAGGGGCAAACCGGGCTCGATCAACTCATCGCCGGTGGACAGCACCGCGACCTGCACGCGGCGTACCACGGCCAAATGGTCGAGACCGAGGGATGCGGCCAGGCCGAGCTCGATCGGGCCCAGGCGCGTGCCCGCTGCCAACACCAATTCGCCGACGGTGGTTTCCTGCCCTTGCGGGCGAATGTTCTGATCGATATGCAACGGCTCGGTAAAGCTCACCCGCTCATCGGCGTGGACCACGGCGTTTTCCTGCATTTCCACACAGTCAGCGCCTTCCGGCACGGGCGCCCCGGTGAAGATACGCGCGCAGGTGCCGTCGGCCAATGGCGCGGGTGCTTGGCCGGCGAAGATGCGCTGGCTCACCACCAACGGCTCGCCGGCCCAGTCGCAAAGGCGCAGGGCGTAACCGTCCATGGCGCTGTTGGGCCAGGGCGGCAGGTCGAGGGTGGAGATCAGATCCTGCGCCAATATGCGGCCATCGCACGCGGCCAGGGGCAACACCTGCCGCTCACGAATCGGCGCGGCTTCGGCTATCTCGAGCAAGCGTTGCAGGGCTTCTTCCACCGGCATCAAGGCGCCGGTCTTGCCCGGCTTATCCACGGGATTCACAGGGTTCGGCCTGTTTCAGGTGCGGTACGAAGTTGCAGGGGCGGTGACGGTTGTCCAGTTGCTCGGCGAGGATGCCGTCCCAGCCGGTGCGCACGGCGTTGGTGGAACCCGGCAGGCAGCACACCAGGGTGCCGTTGGCCAGGCCGGCCAGGGCGCGCGATTGCACGGTGGAGGTGCCGATGTCGGCCACGGAGATCTGACGGAACAGCTCGCCAAAGCCATCAACCTGTTTGTCCAGCAGGCAGCTCACCGCTTCGGGCGTGCTGTCGCGGCCAGTGAAGCCGGTGCCGCCGGTGATCAGCACGACCTGCACCACGTCTTCGGCGATCCAGTGGGCCACCTGAGCGCGGATCTTGTAGAGGTCGTCCTTGAGCAGCACGCGCTCGGCCAGGAGGTGGCCGGCGGCGATCAGGCGGTCGACAAAAACCTGGCCCGAGGTATCGGTGTCCAGGGTGCGGGTGTCACTGACGGTCAGTACAGCGATATTCAGGGGTACGAAGGGCGCATCTGCCTTGGCGTTCATGGCACGGTCCGGTTGTCGAAGGAACAGCCCGATGTTATATCACAGGCCCCTATTTACCTGCCGCAGCGGAACCCACATGCCCGACGACTCTTCGACCCTACCCTGTTCAATTCTGCTGTTGGCCGGTGGGCGCGGCCAACGCATGGGCGGACAAGACAAGGGCTTGCTGGAATGGCACGGCCAGCCGCTGATTGCGCACTTGCAACACTTGGTGCGCCCACTGACCGACGACCTGATCATCTCGTGCAACCGCAACCTGGAGCGGTACGCGCCCTATGCCGACCAGGTGGTGAGTGACGACAGCGTGGATTTCCCCGGACCGCTGGCCGGTATCCGCGCAGGATTGAGTACCGCCCGCCATGGGCACGTGCTGATCTTACCGTGCGATGTACCGCACCTTGACGCCCGACTGCTCGCCGATCTGCGCGAGACGGCGCAGCGCAATCCGCGGCTGCCGGTGATGGTACGCCACGGAGAATTCTGGGAACCGTTGATCTGCATCATCCCCACCTACCTGCAAAGCGCGGTAGAACAGGCCTGGCAAGCCGGTGAGCGCAGCCCGCGCAAGATTTTCCTGCAGTTGGGTGGCGTCGGGCTGGAATGCCCGGCAGATGATCCGCGCCTGGCCAACCTGAACACGCCTGCGCTGTTACACACAGGGCCTGGCATGTCAGAATGAACCTCGCACAAGGAACTTTGTCGACGCGCCACGCGTCACACAGTCAGCACTCAAAAAGAATTCTCTCGGAGACACACTCATGACTCAACGGACCATCGCCGCTCTCATGCTTGCACTGGGCCTCGCTACCCTTGCCGGTTGCGCCTCGCCAACAGTGATCACCCTGAATGACGGTCGCGAAATCCAGGCTGTCGACACCCCACAATTCGACAAGGCTTCGGGCTTCTACGAATTCGAACAGCTTGACGGCAAGCGTACCCGCATAAACAAAGATCAAGTGCGTACCGTTAAAGACCTGTAAGCCGCAACGCTTGCACACAAGGCCCGCCTCGCGCGGGCCTTGTCGTTTCCGGGGTTACCAGTCGAGGGTGATTTGGCTGCGG
This sequence comes from Pseudomonas sp. PSPC3-2, assembly GCF_049897085.1. Lineage (NCBI taxonomy): Bacteria > Pseudomonadati > Pseudomonadota > Gammaproteobacteria > Pseudomonadales > Pseudomonadaceae > Pseudomonas > Pseudomonas sp. PSPC3-2. The sequence continues at coordinate 849,256 of NZ_JAFCVO010000001.1, read as the reverse complement.
AAACTGCGTTCTTCACCCGTTACCGGATCGATAAAACGCACGCCTTGGGCGAGCAGCTTCAAGGGATTGGCGTAGTCGTCAACGGCATCCTTGATTACGTCGGGGTAGAACGGATCATTGCAGATACTCGCCCCGAGGGCCGTCATGTGTACCCGCAACTGGTGCTTCTTACCGGTCACGGGGAACAGGCCATAGCGCCATAAATCGCCGTGGGTTTCGCGCACTTCCACGGCCGTTTCGGTGTTGCTGGTGCCTGGCCCTTCCTGCATGCGAAAGAATGGCTCGCCATCCACCAGGCGGCTTTTATGGACCAGGGGGAAGGTCAGGTTCGACAAGGCTGGGGCGATAGCCTCGTAGAATTTGTCGATTTTGCGAGTGGGAAATAACTGCTGATAGGCCGAGCGGCTTCGCGGGTTAGCCGAGAACAGCACCAGCCCCGCCGTGTGCCGGTCGATGCGGTGCAGGGGCACCAGGGACGGGTTGTCCAGGCGGCGAATAAGGCGGCGCAACAGGGTTTGCTCGACGTACTCACCGGCTGGGGTGACGGGCAGAAAGTGCGGTTTGTCCGCCACCACCAGGTGCTCGTCGGCGTACAGGATGGTTTCCTGCACCGGGATGACTTTTTCGTTCGGCACTTCGCGGAAGTAGTAGATGCACAGGCCTTCCTTGTAGGCCAGGTCCAGGCGGATCGGACTGCCCTGCAGATCCAGCACGCGGCCACGGGCGATGCGGTCCAGCCACTGCGCGCGGCCGATCGCCGGGAAATGCTCGCACAGGCAATCGAGCACCGTCGCCCAAGGGCCAGGCGGCAAGTACAAGGTGCTGGCTTGATGCTGGGACGCAGAAAAACCGGAAGTGGACATGCAGATGCTCGAAGCCTGGGAAACAGGCCGGCATTATCCCGCATGGAGCGGGATTGAGCCTAGGGCGGATCTCAGGCCTTGGCCAATTGTGCCCGCAGGATCGGCGAAGCACTGGCGGCGTCGGTAAATTCCTTGAGCCAGCGCAATACGTCCACCGCTTCCCAACGGCCCGGATCATACAGCGCGTACAGCAAGCCCTGGTAACCCACCACATCCAACTGCCTGTGATAACCGGCGCGCTGGAACAGCGCCTCGATCTCGGCAAAGCAGGTATTGAAATGCACTTTGTTAAACGGCGTCTTGCCTTCCGTGACCAGGCCATCGAGGCGCAGCTCGTTCACCGCGTCGCGCACGACATCGGCGGACATGCGATTAACGCTGCTTTTCAGTTGTTCAACATTCACCACGGGCGTTCCCTCTATTCAATCGCTGTACAAACATACAGTAACCCAATATTGAGAAAGCTGCCATCGCCCAAGCGCTAGAGTAGGAAGGACACGACTTGCTCGGTGTCGAACGGCCAAGCCAGTTCAGCCCCCGTGTCTACCCGGCGCAGCACCGGAATCGTTAGGCCGTAGGCTTCGAACAGGGCTTCGGAATCGGCGATATCCACCAGTTCCACCATCAACCCATGTTCGACCAACGGCATGATTTCTTCTTCGGCGAGCTCACACAGATGGCAGCCCAGAGTAGTGAACAACTGGCATTCAGGAGGCATGACGATAGAACCTGATCAGGAATAGGCGCCCATTTTAGGCCGACTCAATAGCGCTGGCGAGCCGATAAACCCTGACCCAGGTCACCACGTCCTATAACTGATTCAGCGACTCTCGCGGCTTTTTGTCCGCCCCCCCTACAACGGAGATGCTTGTGTTCGCCAACCTGCTGATCATTCTGGCCTCATCCCTGGTGGTGATTGCGCTGTTTCGCCGGCTGCAATTGCCGCCCGTGCTGGGCTACCTGTGCGTGGGCCTGGCTGTGGGGCCGACCGCCCTCGACTGGGTGAATGACAGCGAAGACCTGCCCGACCTCGCCGAACTGGGCGTGGTGTTCCTGCTGTTTTCCCTGGGCCTGGAGTTCTCGCTGAGCAAAATGTTTGCCCTGCGCCGCGTGGTGTTTGGCCTGGGCAGCCTGCAGGTGCTGGGGTGCGGGGTGCTGCTGGGGGGCATGCTGATGGCCTTTGGCGTGTCGCCGAACATCGCCCTGCTGCTCGGTGCGGGGCTGGCGTTGTCGTCCACGGCCATCGTCAGCAAAGAGCTGGGCAGCCTCGGGGAAATCTTCAGCAGCCATGGCCAGAACGCGATTGGGGTGCTGCTGTTCCAGGATGTGGTCGCGGTGTTGCTGCTGACCCTGGTCCCGGTGTTCGCCGGCAGCAGCGAGCAGGCCTGGTATTGGGCCCTGCCGTTGACGCTGGGCAAGACGCTGTTGTTGTTCGTCGGCCTGCTGCTCGCCGCCCGCTGGTTATTGCCGCGTTTGTTCCGTGAAGTCGCCGCCTCCCATTCGGCCGAGCTGTTTGTGCTGCTGGCGCTGGTGATTGTGTTGCTGACCGCCTGGCTCACTCACCTGCTGGGCCTCTCCCCCGCGCTTGGCGCGTTCCTGGCCGGCATGCTGCTGGGGGAAAGCCATTACCGGCATCAGATCGAAGCAGATATCCGACCGTTTCGCGACATTCTGCTGGGGCTGTTTTTCGTCAGCATCGGCATGCTCATCGACCTGCAATTGTTCATCAGCCACAGCCTGCTGATCCTCGGCCTGACCCTAACGCTGATGCTGACCAAGGGCTGCGTGGTCGCGGCACTGGTCAAACTGCGCGGCAGCGACCGAGAAACTGCCTGGCGCAGCGGCCTGGCCCTGGCCCAGGGCGGCGAGTTCTGTTTTGCGCTGATGGCGCAGATGCAGCAGAGCCGGCTGATACCAGATGAGCTCAACGGGTTGCTGCTGGCCGCCACATTCTGCTCGATGCTGCTGACCCCGCTGTTACTGCGGGCGGCTCCGAGCATTGCCCTGCGCCTGCACCGCAAGCCCAACCAACAGGTGCAACTCGAAGCCATCACCGCGCTCAACGCTGAGTTACGTGATCATGCGGTGATCTGCGGTTATGGCCGCGTCGGGCAATCGATCGGGCGCTTTCTGCACCGTGAACAACAGGCGTTTATTGCACTGGATGACAACCCGGAACGGGTGCAAGAAGCCGCCACCGAAGACAGCAGCGTGCATTATGGCGACTGCCGTCGTGGCGCCCTGCTCAGTGCGGTCGGCCTGGAACGTGCGCGCCTGGTGGTGATTGCCGTGGATAACACGGAGGTCGCTCTCGTGGTACTGAAGGAGGCCCGCCGGATCAACGCCGACGTACCGATCCTGGTGCGCACACGCGACGACAGCCAATTGGCCGAGCTGAAAGCCGCGGGCGCCAGCGAAGTGGTGCCCGAACTTCTGGAGTCGAGCCTGATGCTCGCCTCCCACGCCCTGATCCTGCTGGGCATACCAGACCAGCAGGTGCAAGCGCGGGTCGATGACGTGCGGCATAACCGCTACCGTCTGCTACACGGCTTTTACCCGCGGGCGACCCCTGACGAAGAGGCGCCGATCAATCCTGACTGATCGCACCGATCTTATGGATCGACAGGTCCGCGCCGTAGTACTCCTCTTCCTGGCTCAGGCGCAGCCCGTGTACGCGCTTGATCACGCCGTACACCAGCAGGCCGCCGGCAAACGCCACACCCACACCCAACGCGGTGCCGATCAATTGACTGATCAGGCTGACCCCGCCCAACCCGCCAAGGGCGGTCTGGCCGAAGATGCCACAGGCAATCCCGCCCCACACGCCACACAGGCCATGCAGCGGCCAGACACCCAGCACGTCGTCGATCTTCCAACGATCCTGGGCAGCAATGAAGCACCACACAAACAGGCCGCCGGCGACAACGCCCGTGACCAATGCACCCACCGGATGCATCAGATCGGAGCCGGCACAGATCGCCACCAGCCCGGCCAGCGGGCCGTTATGCAGAAAACCCGGGTCATTGCGGCCAATCACCAGCGCCGCGACTGTGCCGCCGACCATGGCCATCAACGAATTAACCGCCACCAGGCCGCTGACGCCATTCAGGGTCTGCGCGCTCATCACGTTAAAGCCGAACCAGCCGACAATCAGAATCCACGAACCCAGCGCCAGGAACGGAATGCTCGACGGCGCAAAGGCCACCAGGCGCCCTTCGCGATAACGCCCGTTACGTGGTCCGAGCAACAGCACCGCCGCCAACGCCAGCCAGCCGCCCATGGCATGTACCACCACGGAACCGGCGAAGTCATGGAAGCTGGCACCGAAGGTCGCGAGCAACCAGGCCTGCACGCCGAAATTGCCGTTCCACACCAGGCCTTCGAAAAACGGGTAGATAAACGCCACGATCAGCGCGGTAGCGCACAGTTGCGGAACAAATCGTGCACGCTCGGCAATGCCCCCGGAAATAATCGCCGGAATCGCCGCGGCAAAGGTCAACAGGAAGAAAAACTTCACCAGGCCGTAACCGTGATCGGCACTGATCACCGCCGCCGGTTGCATGAAGCTCACGCCATAAGAGATCCAATAGCCTATAAAGAAATAGGCCAGGGTGGAGATCGCGAAGTCACTGAGGATTTTCGACAGGGCGTTGACTTGGTTCTTCTGGCGCACGGTGCCGACTTCGAGGAAGGCAAAGCCGGCGTGCATGGCGAGGACCATGACCGCACCGATCAGAATGAATAGGGTATTAGAGCTATGGACGAGGGTGTCCACTGCACTTTGCAGATTTTCCATGGAGGTTGGCAGGCCTGCGATAAAGGCAAAAAGCACCAAAGCGGTTCAAGCCAGCGTTTCGCGCACTAAATTGGCACCACCGGTCCCACCCCTCTTCAGAGGGCGTGAACCGCTTTAGCGCAGCGATCAGCACAGACGGCCATTCCCGACAGGGTTTTTCCGCGAGTTTCAGTTATATAGGGTAAGGTTTTCACCGGCTTGCGGCCCAACCGCCCAGATTCAGCGCAGGCCTCGGGGCCTGCGCACCAAGGCAAAGCAAAAGCTGTACCAGACAATTGCAATGAACCTTCACCGATGCCGGTGACTCGAAACCACACGTACCGATCAGCCACTCACGGAGATAACCATGGCCGGCAAAACAGCACAGACTGCTCAAGAAATACTGATGGCGGATTTTCAGACCCTGGTCAGTGACACCGAAAAGTTGCTGGACGACACCGCCATCCTGGCCGGCGACCAGGCCGACGAGCTGCGCGCCAAGATCCACGACAGCCTGCTCAAGGCCCGTGAAACCCTGCAACTGACCGAAGATTCCTTGCGCGACCGCAGTCAGGCAGCCGTCACCGCGACCGAAGATTATGTGCAGGCCAACCCTTGGCAGTCGGTGGGCATTGCCGCCGGCGTGGGCTTTTTGATCGGCCTGCTTGCTACAAGGCGCTAATCCTATGTCTATCGGCGAATCCGGCTCGTCCACGGGCCCAAGTTCAACGTCCCGACGCCTGGGCGCAGCCGTACTGGGCTTGCTGCACAGCCATGTCGAACTGTTCGGCATCGAGTTGCAGGAGCAGAAGGCCCGCACCGTCAGCCTGCTGCTGTTTGCCGGGCTGGCCTTGGTGTTTGCCCTGCTGTTGCTGGTGGGGTTGTCGACGTTGGTGATGATTCTGGTATGGGACACTGGCTACCGCCTGACCGGAATCATCTGCCTCTGTGTGTTCTATACCCTGGCCGCTGTGTTCTGCGGTGTGCGCTTGAAGGCGGCGGTGTTCGATGAATCCACGCCGTTCCACGCCACGCTCGAAGAGCTGGCCAATGACCGGGAGCGCCTGCTGCCATGAGCCTGACTGAATTCCCGCACACCCACTCGCGCCAGGAAATGCGCAAGGCGCTGATCCGCCTGCGCATGGAAATGCACCGTCAGGAAATCCGCCATGAGTCCCAGCAACTGATGGCGCCCCTGCACAAAGTGCGCAACATGGGCCAGAACTGGCAGGACAGCCTGGGTATCAAGCACGCGCCGCTGTGGGGCGTGGCGGCAGTGACGCTGATAGGTTTTTTCACTGGCAAGGGTGCCAAGGGCGGTAGTATCAGCAGTCTGACCCGCCTGGTGCGGCTGGGCGCCGGCTTGATCCCGCTGATCAAATTGGCCATGCAGGGCGCCTCACGCAAAGGTTGAGGCCTGCTGGCTGCATTCTTGCAAACACCATCGGTCCGGCCCTCGTCAGCGAAGGCCGGGCCTTTTCTTACCAACGTTTTAAGGAGGCCCCGTGATCGACGGGCAACCGCTCGCCTGCTTCCAGCCATTCATTGACACCGCCACCGGGCGCATTGCCGGCGTCGAAGCCCTAGGCCGCCTGCGCCAGGCTGACGGCCGCCTGCTGTCCGTGGGCCCGTTGTTCGCTGACCCGCGCACCCCAGGCGTGGCCTTGCGCCGCCTGGATCGGCAGATCCGCGACGACGCCTTGAGTCGTCTGCACGAGGCGCCGCAGGACTGGTTTCTGAGCCTGAACATCTCGCCGCGCTGGATCAATCGCCTGCGTGCCGGCCAAGCCTTGCCCAGCCTGCAACAAGTGCAGGCCCACGGCGTCGACCCACAGCGCATCGTGTTCGAGATCACCGAACTGGGCGGCGATATCCAACGCCTGGCCGACGTGGTGGCGCGCTATCGCGAGGCCGGCGCACGCATCGCCATCGATGACTTCGGCGCCGGCTATTCGCAACTCGATCGCGTACTGGCGTTGCAGCCGGACATTCTCAAGCTGGACATGCGCCTGTTTCAGGAAGCTGCAAAAGGTGGCCCCAGCAGTGAGGTCGTGCGGGCACTGGCGCAAATGGCGGAAAAAACCGGCTGCTGGATCATTGCCGAAGGCGTGGAAACCGAGGCGCAGTTGAGCTTTGCGCTGGAGTGCGGCTCGCGGTACGTGCAGGGTTATCTGTTTGCCCAGGCGCAATTGGACTGGTTCGCCACCGATGCTTTCGTGCCGCGCTTTGCCCAACTGCGTAGCACCTACGTGCAGAAAAAGCTCGCCGAACGCGGACGCGTCATGCAGCTGCGCCAGCAATTGACCGAACTGATGAAAATCCTCCAGACCTGGGCCCAGGGCCAGGCACCGCTAAGCGATTTGCCGCAATTACCGGATTTTCCCTGGCTGCTGCGCTTCTACCAGTGCGACCGGCACGGCACCCAACTGACCCCCAACTTCGAATGGCGCCAGGATGCCTGGCAAGCTGACAGCCGCTACCTAGGCCACAACTGGTCATGGCGCCCATACTTCTACCATCTGCTGGCCGAAGGCTGGGATGAGCGTCGCCTGACGCTGTCTTCAACCTACCGCGATGCCACCACCAACCAGTATTGCCTGACCGCCGGACAATTTTTCGATAACGGCCAGCGCTTGCTGTTAATCGATATCGACGCGGTCGGCCTGTAGATTTTCGCTTGCCCCGCCCACCCGGTACCGGGAAGCTGGGCGGGTCATTCAGCACAGAGAAGCGTTAAGCCGTAGCCCGTTTTACAAGGACCACGACCGCATCATTTTCTCCGGCACGTTCCACCGCTAGATAGCGATAACAAAATAAATAGATCAGTACTCACACCTCAACGCTCCCCACCCATTCCACTGAATTGGCGAGCCAAGTGGATAGCATAGTTATCCGTCATACCACTCACGTAATCCAAAACCTGCATAATTGCGCCGTACTCTTTTGACACGCCAACATTATCATCTAGCACTTTCAAATCCAGGCCAATAAGCTCAGCCACCCTTCTAGTCTTAGAATCAGCTACACCGCCCTTTTTGACGTAATCCAAAGCAGCAGAGCAGATAACGCTAAGCAACGTAGAGATCGTGCTATAAGCTCCAATTTCCAACTCGACTTTCCGTGGATGTTGGAAGATTTCATCACGAGCAAGACCTTTGGCGGCGGTGACACAATCACGCACGTTCTTATCGCAAAGATCCAAGATGCCTAACACCTTGCCATTCATGATTTCGTTGTGGTTGTTCATGAACGCTGTCGCTCCGGCATCTACAAAAGCTGAAATGACTTTTCCACGCACCATAGAGAGTCTTCGGCCAACCTTCATGCCCTGGATTTCTTTGACAAGCTGATCCTTCTGGTGGTCACCAAGGACAAGGCACAAGATTTCAAAGACCTTATCCCACTCAAGTATCCCCATTTCCACACCATCTTCTAAGTCAAGAATGGCGTAACAGAAGTCATCAGAGACCTCCATCAAGTTAGCCAGAGGATGGCGGCACCGCCAACTTTCACCCAACTTTATCAAACCAGTCGCATCGGCCACTTCATTGAACAACTCCAACTCAGAGCAGTAAATACCATATTTGTTCTGGATAGGCCTTTGCAAGTTAACAGCATCACCCGCCAGCCAAGGATACTTAATGAAAGCCCCGAGTGACGCATAGGTCAGACGCATCCCCCCTTCATTGGGATGATACTCCGAGGTCGTTAAAACCCTGAATCCTTGGGCATTACCTTCAAACCTGCGCAAGTCGGTAGCCTCATGGAATGGCAACTGCTCAATCATCTTTGCCCCCACATCATTGGAGAACCAGTGACGAATAGCCTCTTCACCGGTATGTCCAAAGGGAGGATTGCCAATGTCATGAGCCAGGCAAGCAGTTTGGACAATATCACCAATATCGGCAGCTGAATGTTGCTCGGGGATAAGCCTTTCATTTAGAAGCTCTTGGCCTACTCTCACGCCCAGCGTCCGACCGACACAAGCGACTTCCAAGCTATGTGTGAGGCGATTATGAACATGGTCATTAGTGGCGAGAGGATGAACCTGTGTCTTTCTTGCAAGGCGCCTGAAAGCCCCGGAGAAGATGACCTTGTCATGGTCTGAGTGGAAAGGTGAGCGGCCTAGCTCAGATTTAGGAGGCCGACCACCCAGGCGAGTATTATTCAGCAACCTGTCCCAACTCATGCTTCCCATAGAACCCCCACAAAAACCTCAACATTATAGTTATCTTCCGCAAATAGCAAAAACTCAACGATTCACAAAAATTCAGTCTAAAAAATCGAGCTAAAATGGCCGCAACTCTAAGAACCCAACAGTGTAATATTGCGACAGCGCGAAATACTCAACCCGGTCACACATGACACAAGCCAAATCAGCCTGATAGTTGATTCGTAAACTGCCCAACTGCACTTACGCGCTTTGGCTTTGTGCATAAACACCACGACTATTTATTCAGTCGCCTTAGTAGTTCGTAACGCAAACTGTCTAACCTCCCTTGATGTACTTGATGGCGGCTGCGGACGACATCTGCTACGCACTAATCGACCGGGCGATCCTGCCCGCAATAGATGACTGATCCAGCGGCCTGTTCCCTGAACAGAATCTACCTACGAGGGGAACAGAGCGGCCTGATCGAATCAGTACAAACACCCGATGAATAATCACGCACGCTCTTAAAAGGCATGGGGCACCTTCCTACGCCCCGCCCAATCGCCGCTTGACTCACCGTGTGCCCTTCCTATGTTCAAGAATTGCCTTCGCATCCTGCTGGTGGAGGATCACCCCTTTCAGCTCCTGGCAACCCGGTGTCTGCTCAACAGCTTCGGCTTCGAGCACCTGACACTGGCGGAAAACGCCGAACAGGCGATCCGGTTGATGATCCAGTCTGAGCGGCCCTTCGACCTCATGCTGTGCGACCAATGCCTGCCTGATCTGCCCGGGCTTGAGTTAGTCGAGATCGCCAGTCGTCGAGGTTTTATCGCAGGGGCTATCTTGCTGAGCGGGCTGCCCCTACTCGAACTGGCGAATCTGAAGGCTCAAGCATTAAAACGCAACTTACCGTTACTTGGCTATTTATCAAAACCATTAAACCGGGACGAATTAATGACACTGATAAACCCGCTAAACATGTAGGAATTTAAACACCCACCTATAGGAAAAACTTACCAGAAAAAGCGCCTAAAACGTGGACAGAGGTCGTGTTCCTCGCTGCAGACCGAATTCTGACACAAACGCCCACAAAGCCTTGATAGATCGTAAGGCAATACTTTTTTTGATGTAGGAATTTTCCTGTTCTGTACTTACACCCCCTGACCTTCATGCTACCCCCTCGCCTTCTGAGCTAATGTGCCCGCTTTATTTGCACTTGCATGGAATGTAATTATGAACACAGTTTTCATCATTGACGACCATCCTGTTATCAGGTTGGCGATTCGAATGTTGTTGGAACACGAAGGCTATAAAGTCGTCGGCGAAACGGATAATGGTTGTGATGCGATACAAATGGTTCGCGAATGCCTTCCAGACTTGATCATTTTGGATATCAGTATTCCGAAACTTGATGGCCTCGAAGTGCTGTGCCGTTTTAACGCAATGAACACATCGATGAAAACCCTCATTCTGACGGCTCAATGTCCAACGCTGTTCGCCACACGCTGCATGCGCTCGGGCGCCGATGGCTATGTGTGCAAGGAGGGCGACCTGAGTGAACTGCTGAGTGCGATACGCGCGGTATTATCCGGCTACAACTACTTCCCCAGCCAGGCATTGAATGCCGGCGGCCCGGAAGGCAACTCCCAGGAACTGGAATTATTTAAGGCAGTGAATGACCGTGAGTTAATGGTTTTGCAACTTTTTGCACAAGGTCGCACCAACAAGGAAATTGCAAAGGGTATGTTTCTCAGTAACAAAACGGTCAGCACCTATAAAAAGAGGCTTATGCAAAAACTCAAAGCCAAGTCCTTGGTAGAACTTATCGAGTTGGCAAAACGAAACGCGCTAGTGTGAGAAAGCGGATGCCCAGGCGTATAAAGGACTATCTGATCATATTGAGCGCAGGCGTGTGCTTGAGCACCTCTGTGCTCGCTGTTCAAACGGAACCGGAACACTTCACCTTATTGAGCCGCGCAGGCGCCGTTCAACTGGACACTCAACTCGACAAGACGCAACGCCAGTGGCTGCAGAACAAACGCGAACTGGTGCTCGGCACTGCGGCTCCCGACTACCCGCCCTTCGACCTCACGTCCAGCGGACGCGACTATGAGGGGCTCACCGCCGATTACGCCGGGCTGTTGGCCAAGGCGCTGGCGTTACCGGTCAGAGTGCTGCGCTACCCCAACCGGGAAGCGTCCATCCAGGCGCTCGAAGCCGGTGAAATAGACCTGTTGGGCTCGTCCAATGGCTTTGAGGCCGCCAACCCGCTGCTCACCCTTTCAGCACCGTATGCCGTGGACCAGCCAGTGCTGGTGACGCGCGAAGGTGAAACCCGCAGCCTCAGTGACGGCCTGGCGGGGCTGCGTCTGAGCCTGGTCTATCACTACCTGCCCCTGGGCGAAGTCGAGAAGTTGTATCCCGAAGCGATGATTCGCGCCTACCCGTCTTATCAGAACGCCCTGAATGCGGTGGCGTTCGACCAGGCGGACGTGTTTCTTGGCGACACCATTTCCACCCACTACATGATCAACAAGGGCTACCTGAAAAATATCCGCATGGCCAACTTCGGCAAGCACGAGGCCTATGGCTTCAGCTTCGCCGTGCGCCAGGACCAGCACACCCTCTTGAGCATCCTCAACGCCGTGCTGGCGGCAGTGCCGACCAATGAGCAGGACAGCATTGCCAAACGCTGGAGTGCGGGCAGCGATATCCTGCTCACTGCGCAAAAACTGCAACTGACGCAACGCGAGGAGCGCTGGCTGAAGGCGCACCCGGTGGTCAGGGTGATCGCCAACGAAACCTTCGCGCCATTGACCTTTTTCGATGCCGACGGCAACTTCCGCGGTATCACAGCCGACCTCCTGGAGCTGATCCGCCTGCGCACCGGGTTGCGCTTCGAGGTCCAGCGCGCGCGTGATGTCAACGCGATGATCGAGCAAGTCGACGCCGGCAAAACCGATCTCATCGGCGCCATCATTCCCAGCACGGAACGGGAAGCTCAACTGAACTTCAGTCGTCCCTATCTGGAAAACTCCTACGTACTGCTGACGCGCAAAGAGCCCGGCGCGCCATCGAACCTTGAACAGATGGCAGGCAAGCGTCTGGCGATCACCCAGGGCAACCCCCTGGAAACCATTCTGCGCAAGGAGTTCCCGCACATTCACCTGGTGGAAACCAGTGACACCTTCAAGGCCTCGGAACTGCTGGCCCAAGGGCACGTGGAAGGCGCAGTGAATTCGCTGGTGATCGCCAACTATTTCCTGTCCTCCCAAGTGTTTCAGGACAAACTGCAGATCAGCAGCAGCATCGGCACCCTCCCCGCGACCTTCGCGCTGGCCACGTCACGGCGCGCCACCGAGTTGAGCTCGATCCTGGACAAGGCACTGCTCAGCATCGCCCCCGATGAACTCGGTGTGATCAACAGCCGCTGGCGAGGCTACACCGCCGCCTCCGACAGCTACTGGCGCAATTACCACCACCTGATTGCCCAAATCATCATCGTCACCGGCCTGCTGCTGCTGATTTCCCTGACCTGGAACGCGTACATGCGCAGGGAGATCAAACACCGCAAGATGGCCGAGCGCGCCCTCAACGACCAGTTCGAATTCATGCGCGCGCTGGTCAATGAAACCCCGCATCCGATCTACGTGCGCGACCGCGATGGCCTGCTGCAAACCTGCAACGACAGCTATCTGCAAGTGTTCGGCGTCAAGCGCGAAGAGGTCATCGGCAAAAGTGCGATGCAGATGAGCACGGCCCTGGAAACCGAAGCGGCTCAGTATCACGCCGACTATCTGCGCGTGGTCGCCGAGGGCAACCCGCTGATCCTAGATCGCACCCTGCTGATCAATGGCAAAAAACTGACGATCTACCACTGGATACTGCCCTACCGCGACTCCACCGGCGAAGTCCAAGGCGTCATCGGCGGCTGGATCGACATCAGCGAACGACGCCAGTTGTTCGATGAGCTGCGGGCCGCCAAGGAGCGTGCCGACGAAGCCAACCGCGCCAAGAGCACCTTCCTTGCGACCATGAGCCACGAAATCCGCACGCCCATGAATGCGGTGATCGGCATGCTGGAGCTGACCCTCAAGCGCGCTGACCAGGGACACCTTGACCGTCCGGCGATCGAAGTGGCCTACCACTCTGCCAAGGACCTGCTGGAGCTGATCGGCGATATCCTGGACATTGCACGGATCGAATCCGGTCGCCTGAGCCTCGCACCGGAACGCGTGAACCTGCGGGAAGTGATTGAGTCTGTGGTGCGGGTATTCGACGGCCTGGCGCGCCAGAAAACCCTCAGTTTGCTGTTGGAGTTCCAGCCTGAGCTCGATGACACCGATGTGCTGATCGACCCGCTGCGCTTCAAGCAGGTGCTGTCCAACCTGGTGAGCAATGCGATCAAGTTCACCGAGCGCGGGCAGGTGAAGATCAAGGTGCAGGTGCAAGCCACCGAATTGCCGCAGCAGGTCGAAATGAAGCTGGTGGTTGAAGACACGGGGATCGGTATCAGCCGCGACGACCAGTTGCGCCTGTTCGAACCCTTTGCCCAGGCCGATAATTCCGGGCACCTGGCCCGCAGCGGCGCGGGCCTGGGGCTGGTGATCTGCCGCAGCCTGTGCGCGATGATGGGCGGGCAACTCAGCCTGAGCAGCGTGCCCATGGTCGGCACCCAGGTGCATGTCAGCCTGAAGATGAACTGCCTGCAGCCCATCCAGGCCGCGGACGAACCCAAGCCGGCCGCGCCCGCACCGGCGCCGGTGCTCAACGTGCTGGTGGTGGATGATCATCCGGCGAATCGCCTGCTGATGTGCCAGCAGCTAGGTTACCTGGGCCACCAGTTCACCGCTGCCCAGCATGGTGCCGCCGGGTTCCAGGCCTGGCGCCAGGCGCGCTTCGACCTGGTGATCGCCGACTGCAACATGCCCATCATGAACGGCTACGAGTTGAGCCGCTCGATCCGCGAGTACGAACAGCGGGAACAGCTGACACCCTGCGTGGTGCTGGGGTTTACCGCCAATGCCCAGCCCGAAGAGAAACTGCGCTGCGCCGAAGCCGGGATGAACGACTGCCTGTTCAAACCGATCAGCCTCACAGCGCTGGAACGGCAACTGGCGCAGATCGCGCCCCAGCCGTCCGGCTCGCGGCTAGACCTCAGCAACCTGGATGCGCTGACGGGCGGCGACCCACAACTGAGTCGGCGGCTGCTTGAGGAACTGCTGAGCAGCAGTTGTCACGATCGCCAGATATTGGTCACGCTGTGGGCCCAGCAGGCCTCACCGCAGGACATCATCGAGCAGGCCCACAAGATCAAGGGCGCCGCGCGCATCGTCCAGGCCGGTGTGCTGGCGGCGCAATGCGAAGCGCTGGAGCAGGCCTGCGCCCGCGACGATGATCGGGCGGTGATCGAAACCGGCATCAAGACCCTGGAAAAGTGCATGCTGGAACTGGAGCGCCTGCTGCACATGCAACTCAACGGCCGGGGTTCTCCAGGATAGGCAGGGGCGAACCGGCCGGCTCGCCCCCCGCAACGGTCGATCAGCAGTCGGTCAAGCGCAGGAAAATTGCCGCCAACTGCTCGATACCGGCCTGGTCCTGCGCGGTAAATCGGGCCAGCGACGGACTGTCGAGGTCAAGGACGCCAATCAGTTGGCCATCCTTGACCAGCGGCACCACCAGTTCGCTGTTCGACGCACTGTCACAGGCGATATGCCCGGGGAACGCATGCACATCCTCCACCCGCTGGGTCTGGCGCGACGCGGCCGCCGCGCCGCACACGCCACGACCGAACGGAATGCGCGCACATGCGATCTGGCCCTGAAACGGCCCCAACACCAACTCTTCATGACGGTTGAGGTAGAAACCGGCCCAGTTCAGGTCATCCAACTGGTTGAATAAAAACGCAGAGAACTGCGCGCTGTTGGCGATGAAATCCCGCTCATCGGCCAGCAGCGACTCCAACTGCGCGCATAACATGGCATACCCATCCAGGCCGGTGCCGGCCTGTTGCAAATCGATCATGGTTGACGCTCCAGCAATTTGAGGCCCACCCAATAACGGGCGAATTGATACGCGCAACGGCCGTTGCGGTTGCCACGCCCGGTGGCCCAGCGCACGGCGAGAATATCGAGGGCTTCATTACGCTGCCACTGCAGGCCGGCCTTGCGCGCCAGCTCGCCGATCCAGTGCTCCACCACGTCGAGGAAATGCTCCTGGGTGAACGGGTAGAACGACAGCCACAGGCCAAAACGGTCGGACAAGGCGATCTTGTCTTCCACCGCCTCACTGGGGTGCAACTCGCCATCCACGCGCTTCCAGTTGTCATTGTCGCTCTGGTTTTCCGGCACCAAGTGACGACGGTTGGACGTGGCATACAGCAGCACGTTTTCCGGCGCCTGTTCCAGGGAACCGTCCAGCACGCTCTTGAGCACACGGTAATCGCCTTCACCGGCCTCGAACGACAGGTCATCGCAGAACAGGATGAAGCGCTGCGGCAGCTTGAGCAGTTGTTCGACCACTCGCGGTAGATCGGCCAAGTGATCGCGTTCGATTTCAATCAGGCGCAAACCGGCGCTGGCATGCTGGGCGAGCAAGGCACGCACCATGGACGATTTCCCCGTACCGCGCGAGCCCCACAGCAGCGCATGGTTGGCGGGCAGGCCGTCGAGGAACTGTTGGGTGTTGCGCGCCAATGTTTCACGCTGCTTGTCCACACCGATCAGATCGGACAGGCGCATATCCAGGCTGACCTCCAGCGGCAACAGGAAGCCGCTGCGGCCTTCGCGCTGCCAACGGGCGGCGAGACACTGGTTCCAGTCAATGACTTGGCGTGGGGCGGGCAACAAGGGTTCCAGGCGTGCGAGTACGGCGTCGGCACGCTCAAGAAAGGCATTCAATCGAGAATCCACGACTATTCCTCTGGCAAGTTCTTGTAAAAGATGGCGTATTGGCAACCCTGTGGCTAAGCACTCCGGGCTACCCTCCAAAAAACTGACGATTCGTGCCGGGCAAGCGTGAGCTTGTGGATGTTCAACTATGCTTGCCGGGCGAAGGGAAACGTGAAGTGGTTCAACACTCGATGAATATCAAGTTCACCCACCGCTTGTCTTACAAACAAGCCAGATCGACTGTGCTGGTCGGTCTCGTCTTGGGAACCTTGCTCAGCCTGATCCAGATAGGCATTGATTATGCCAGCGAAGACGCGTCCATCAACCGTGAAATTCGTTCACTGATTGAAATCAGCCACAACCCGGCGTCGCGCATCGCCTACAACATCGACGCCGAACTGGCCCAGGAATTGACCCTCGGCCTATTGCACTCCCCCGCCATCATTCACGCACAGTTGACCGACAACAACGGCACGGTGCTGGCCGACGTCGAACGGCCGAGCAAGGAAAGTCCCTACCGGCCCCTCAGCGATTTCCTGTTCGGCGCCAACCGCCAGTTCGAAGACCGGCTGTTTCTCAGCCATATGCCCAACGAATCCCTTGGCGCACTGCACCTGGACGTAGACACCTACGCTTTTGGCAGCCGCTTCCTGCGCCGCGCCGAGATAACCCTGCTCAATGGGTTTGCGCGCAGCCTGCTGCTGAGCGGCATCTTGCTGGGCCTGTTCTACGTGATGCTGACCCAACCCCTGGTGCGCATCATTCGCGAGCTGAGCACGCGCAGACAGACACGCCTGGATTGCCCGCCTGGGCATGAACGCGATGAAATCGGCGTGCTGGTCAGCGTTGCCAACCAGCAATTCGACAGCATGGAAACCGAGATCCAGCAACGCCGCCATGCCGAAGACCGCCTCACCGAATACCTGGGGCAACTGGAAGATATCGTCTCGGCGCGCACGCTGGAGCTCAAGGCCAGCAATCAACGCTTGAGTCAGTCCAACGATGAGCTGGAAGCGGCGAAAATGACCGCCCTCGGCATGGCTCAAGCGCGGGCGGCGTTCCTGGCCAATATGAGCCACGAAATCCGCACGCCACTCAATGGGTTGCTGGGCATGATCGCGCTGTCGCTGGACAGCCCGCTCAACGCGGAACAGCGCCAGCAACTGTCGATCGCCCATGATTCCGGCAAGGTGCTGGTGGAACTGCTCAACGATATCCTCGACCTGTCCAAGTTCGACGCGGGCCAGTTGGAGCTGGAGCGCATCCCGTTCGACCTCGGCTCGCTGGTGGAAGACACCGCCAACCTGTTGTCGCAGAACGCCGCGCCAAGTGTCGAACTGACGTGCCTGATTGATCCGCAGTTTCCGGCTCAGGTGCTCGGCGACCCGACACGTGTGCGACAGATCGTCAGTAATCTGCTGTCCAACGCCTTGAAATTCACGCGCTTCGGTCGGGTGGATGTGCGCCTCAGCGCCCAGGACGGTCGAGTGAAAGTCGAAGTGTGCGACACCGGGATCGGCATTGCCCAGGACGCGCAGGTGAAGATCTTCCAGCCGTTCACACAGGCCGGCGCGGGCATCACCCGCCAGTTTGGCGGCACCGGCCTGGGTCTGGCGTTGACCCATAACCTGTGCGAAGCAATGCACGGCCGGCTGAGCATCAGTTCCGAAGTCGGCTTCGGCAGCCAGTTCTGCGCCGACCTGCCACTGCCCGCCCATTTGCCCGCGACCCGGCTCGCGCCGTTGGTGGGCGAAGTCATTGTAATCACCAACGGCGACAACGGCCTGACGGAGCTGCTCAGCACCCTGCTACCTCACTGGGGGCTGACGCCGCATTGCTATTCTCTTGATGAGGACTTGAGCGGAAAAACCCCTGATTTGCTAATCACAGATTGCCCGGAGTGCCTGTTTCGCCTGCGGCCGGCCATCACGGCGCCGATCCTGCTGGTGACCGCCTATGGCAATTTCATGCCCAGCGAGGAAGTCGCGGCCTTCGCGCCGTTGCAGCAACAGGCACGCCCTTTGAGCCGCAACGCGCTGTACCAGATACTGCAACGCAATCTGCGTAGCGATCCGCGCTTGATCCAAGATCCGATCCCGCTGGACGCCGCGCCCCTCGTCCACCGGGCACGCATCCTGCTGGTGGAGGACAACCCGGTCAATCAACTGGTGGCCAAGGGCATGCTCAGCAAGTTGGGCTGCGAAGTGATCGTCGCCGCCCATGGTGGCGAAGCGCTCAAGTTCCTCGAAGAACAGCGCTTCGACATGGTGCTGATGGACTGCAACATGCCGGTGATGGATGGCTATGAGGCCAGTCGGCAGATTCGTCGCAGCGGGCGTTGGCCGGACCTGCCCATTGTGGCTTTGACCGCCAACGCGCTGTCGGAAGAACGCGAGCGTTGCCGGGCAGCGGGGATGAATGACTACCTGGCCAAGCCGTTTCGCCGCGAAGAACTCAACGCGTTGCTGGACCTGTGGGTGCCTAAGACGACAAGTCTCTGATCTGCGCCAGCAATTGATCCAAGCCCTCGCGCAGGGCGTCTGCCTGGTTGAGGTCGACACCGCTGTCGCACAGCAAGCGGGTTTTCAATTGATGGGCCTGGTCGCGCCGTTGCACACCGGCTTGGCTCAGGCTCAAATGCACTTCACGCTCATCCTGCGCGCTGCGCTGGCGCCTCACTAACCCAAGCTGCTCCATGCGCTTGAGCAGCGGCGTCAACGTGCCCGAATCGAGCATCAGGCGCTCGCCCAGGGCCGTGACCGTGGGTTGGTCCGGGGTTGCGTGGTGCCATTCCCACAACACCAGCATCACTATGTATTGCGGGTAGGTCAGGCCCAACTGATCGAGCATTGGTTTGTACGCGCGGGTCACCGCCCGCGACGCGGCGTAGAGCTTGAAACACAGCTGGTTGTCCAGGGCCAGAGACACGGTGGGCAGGTCGGTCATTTGAGCAGGGCTTCGATCTCTTGGGTCAACTCCTGGGGCTTGGTGGTTGGCGCAAAGCGCTTGACCACCAAGCCGTCGCGACCAATGAGGAACTTGGTGAAGTTCCACTTGATGCCCTTGGAACCCAGCAGACCCGGGGCCTGCTTTTTCAACTGCACGAACAGCGGGTGGGCAGCGCTGCCATTGACGTCGATCTTCTTGAACAACGGAAAGCTGACGCCGAAATTCAGCTCACAGAACTCGGAAATCGCACCTTCGTTGCCCGGTTCCTGCTTGCCGAACTGGTTGCACGGAAACCCCAGCACCACCAGGCCCCGGTCCTTGTACTGCTGCCAGAGTTGCTCCAAGCCTTTGTACTGCGGGGTGAAGCCACATTTGCTGGCGGTGTTGACCACCAGAATGGCCTTGCCGGCGAAGTCGGCCAAGGTCTTTTGCTCACCCTTGATGGTGGTGCAAGGGATGCTCAGCAGGTTGTCGCTCATGGCAATGCCTCGAATATGGGGAAAGAAGGGAAAACATAGCGAGCAATTTAATTGTGCGCGATTGAATTGATCAAACTGATAACCCGGTATACATCGCCCCTGCACAAGACACAGGGGCGACTCATGCTCAGCGCGGTACGAGGTCCAGGCACACCGAATTGATGCAATAGCGCAGGCCGGTCGGCTCCGGGCCGTCCGGGAACACATGCCCCAGGTGTGCATCGCACTTGGCGCAGGTGACTTCGGTGCGGATCATGCCGTGGCTGATATCGCGGATCTCGATCATCGCGTTTTCGCCAATCGGTGCGTAGAAGCTAGGCCAGCCGCAGCCGGAATCGAATTTAGTCGTAGAGTCGAACAGCGGCTCATTGCAGCAGACGCAGTGATACACACCGTCGGTCTTGGTGGCATTGTACTTGCCGGAAAACGGCCGTTCGGTGCCCTTCAGGCGGCACACGTTGTATTGCTCCGGATCGAGCATCGCTTTCCATTCATCAATGGTTTTCTGCAGCTTTTCCATCAGTACACCTCGGCAACTGAAAAACCCTGATCTGTGTCTTTTCCAGGGATCAGGCGGCACGTATGATTGCGCCTCTTCAACCCGGCAGTCTGGCACCCGCGTTAGCTGCATTCAAACGTATTTATGGGTGCGACCAACGCAGGATTCTCAGCACGGTAGGCGCCGCACCGTCTGGATCGTTCATTTTCAGGATCACATCGCCATGCAGGTCAGCAAATCGAACAAGCTCGCTAACGTCTGCTACGACATTCGCGGCCCAGTGCTCAAGCACGCCAAACGCCTGGAAGAGGAAGGCCATCGCATCCTCAAGCTGAACATTGGCAACCCGGCGCCCTTTGGTTTCGAAGCGCCGGACGAAATCCTCCAGGACGTGATCCGCAACCTGCCCACCGCCCAGGGCTACAGCGATTCCAAAGGCCTGTTCAGTGCGCGCAAGGCGGTGATGCAGTATTACCAGCAGAAGCAGGTCGAAGGTGTCGGCATCGAGGACATCTACCTGGGCAACGGCGTGTCCGAACTGATCGTGATGTCGATGCAGGCCTTGCTCAACAATAGCGACGAAGTATTAGTGCCGGCACCGGACTACCCGCTGTGGACCGCTGCGGTGACCCTGGCCGGTGGCCGCCCGGTACACTACCTGTGCGACGAAGGCGCCGACTGGTTCCCGGACCTGGCCGACATCAAGGCCAAGATCACCCCGAACACCAAAGCCCTGGTGATCATCAACCCGAACAACCCCACCGGCGCCGTGTACTCGCGGGAAGTGCTGCTGGGCATGCTCGAGCTAGCGCGCCAGCACAACCTGGTGGTGTTCTCCGACGAGATCTACGACAAGATCCTCTACGACGATGCCGTCCACATCTGCACCGCCTCCCTGGCGCCGGATCTGCTGTGCCTGACCTTCAACGGCTTGTCCAAGTCTTACCGCGTGGCGGGTTTCCGCTCCGGCTGGGTCGCCATCTCCGGGCCCAAGCACAACGCCCAGAGCTACATTGAAGGCATCGACATGCTGGCCAATATGCGCCTGTGCGCCAACGTACCGAGCCAGCATGCGATCCAGACCGCCCTGGGCGGTTACCAGAGCATCAACGACCTGCTACTGCCACAGGGCCGCCTGCTGGAGCAACGCAACCGCACCTGGGAACTGCTCAACGATATTCCCGGCGTCAGTTGCGTGAAGCCGATGGGCGCGCTGTACGCCTTCCCACGCATCGACCCGAAAGTCTGCCCGATCTTCAACGACGAGAAGTTCGTGCTCGACCTGCTGCTGTCGGAAAAGCTGCTGGTGGTCCAAGGCACGGCGTTCAACTGGCCGTGGCCGGATCACTTCCGCGTGGTGACCTTGCCGCGTGTGGATGACCTGGACATGGCCATCGGTCGCATCGGCAACTTCCTCAAGTCCTATCGCCAGTAACGACTATGCCGCTGTACGACTGGGATCTGGTCGTACAGCGATTATCTGGCAACACTTCTCTGCCCATTCTCCCGCGCAGCACTGCGGTTGCCCCTCTCCCAGCGCTTGCCCCCTATAATCAAAGGGCCGCGGGGCGACAAGAGGCTGATCAGACGGAGGATTGCAGGTGGGAAATTCCCTTCAAGACTCTACCTTCAGGCTGTAGGACACAGTTTGAAATAGTCGCTCGGTTGAATCACCCCAAGCTGCACCTTATATACCCCGCAGTACGCGACATATTTAGCATGAGGAGAACTCTACAACCATGATGCGCATCCTGCTGTTCTTGGCCACTAACCTGGCGGTCGTGCTGATTGCCAGCATCACCCTGAGCCTTTTCGGCTTCAACGGGTTCATGGCGGCCAACGGGGTTGATCTAAACCTCAATCAGCTGCTGATCTTCTGTGCGGTCTTCGGTTTTGCCGGCTCGCTGTTCTCGCTGTTCATCTCCAAGTGGATGGCGAAGATGAGCACCAGCACCCAGGTCATCACTCAGCCACGCACCCGGCATGAGCAATGGTTGCTGCAGACCGTCGAGCAGTTGTCCCGCGAGGCCGGCATTAAGATGCCCGAGGTCGGGATCTTCCCGGCCTATGAAGCCAACGCCTTTGCCACCGGCTGGAACAAGAACGACGCGCTCGTTGCAGTGAGCCAGGGCATGCTGGAGCGCTTCTCTTACGATGAAGTGAAGGCGGTGCTGGCCCACGAGATCGGCCACGTGGCGAACGGTGACATGGTCACCCTGGCGCTGGTCCAGGGCGTGGTGAACACCTTCGTGATGTTCTTCGCGCGGATCATCGGCAACTTCGTCGACAAGGTGATCTTCAAGAACGAAGAAGGCCGCGGTATTGCCTACTACGTGGCGACCATCTTCGCTGAACTGGTGCTGGGCTTCCTGGCCAGCGCGATCGTGATGTGGTTCTCGCGCAAACGGGAATTCCGCGCAGACGAAGCCGGCGCCCGCCTGGCCGGCACCGGGGCGATGATTGCAGCCTTGCAGCACCTGCGCTCCGAACAGGGCCTGCCGGTGCATATGCCGGACAGCCTGACCGCCTTTGGCATCAACGGCGGCATCAAGCAGGGCCTGGCACGCATGTTCATGAGCCACCCACCGCTGGAAGAGCGGATTGACGCACTGCGTCGTCGCGGCTGACCGCTTGGCAGCAAAACGGAAAGGGGCGATCTGATCGCCCCTTTTTTGTGCGCGCCTCGCCAGCCCCCTAATCAGCGCCTTGTGAGTTGGTAGGCTCGCTCTTCCAACCGGGTTACGCCGTCCTGAACGAACTTCCAGCTCTCACCCAGGACGTCCTGCTCCTCAAGGACTTCAAGGGCCCAGTGCGCCCCCAGCAGCAAGTTCACCTCATCCTCGGCCACCGCAAACGGTGGGCCGGCCTTTTGCGTCTGGTCATAGTCGAGGGTAATCAGTAACCCCTTACAACCAGCACCGAGAAGAACATTGAGGTGCTCGGTGTAGCGCGCCCGCATCAGCGGCGGCAACGCGATCAACGCCGCGCGGTCATACAGCGCCGTGCAATCGCGCAACGCATCCGCGTCCAGCGCGAAAAAATCACCGCACCACACCTCGATCACATCCGCCTGGTACACCTTGAACACGCCGCGCTGGCTGATACGCGGTGTCAGCCCCTGCTCGCTGAAGAATGCCTCAACCGCCTGCTCCGACAGCTCCACCCCGAGCACACGATGCCCTTGGCTCGCCAGCCATACCAAATCCAGGCTCTTGCCACACAAAGGCACTAGCACCTTTGCCCCTTGCGCAAGGGCCAGCCGCGGCCAGTGCCGTTGCAGGTACGGGTTGACCTCGGGCAAGTGAAAGCCGATCTGGTTACGCGCCCAGCGCTCCCGCCAAAACTGAGAATCCATACATCACCCTAAAAATTCGATCAAAAAGCGCTAAAACTTATATTAGATTTAGATCATTGATCTGATTGAAGATAGGGCATGTTAACCCTGAGGGCCCTTCCTATGCTCCCCACTCTGTTTATCTCCCATGGTTCGCCCATGCTCGCCCTGCAACCTGGCGCCAGCGGCCCGGCCCTTCAGCGCCTCGCGGCTGAACTGCCACGGCCGAAGGCGATTGTGGTGGTGTCGGCGCACTGGGAAAGCCAGGAATTGCTGGTCAGCGGTAGCGCCACACCGGAAACCCTGCACGACTTCGGCGGCTTTCCCGCCGAATTGTTTGCCGTGCAGTACCCTGCGCCGGGCGACCCGCAATTGGCGCGCAACATCGTCGAGTTGCTGCATGCCGATGGTTTGAGTGCGCGCATCGATGACCGCCGCCCCCTAGACCACGGCACCTGGGTGCCGCTGTCGCTGATGTACCCGGCGGCGGATATCCCGGTGGTGCAAGTGTCCTTGCCCAGCCGTATGGGCCCTGCCCTGCAGACCCGGGTCGGACACGCCCTCGCCGGCCTGCGCGAACACGGCGTGTTGCTGATCGGCTCCGGCAGCATCACCCACAATCTCGGCGAGCTGGACTGGCACGCCGGGCCCGAAAGCATCGAACCGTGGGCGAGGGCGTTCCGTGACTGGATGGTGGACAAGCTCGCGACCAACGACGAGGCCGCATTGCACGATTATCGCCGCCAGGCGCCCAACGCCGTGCGCAGCCATCCCAGCGATGAGCATTTGCTGCCGCTCTACTTTGCGCGGGGCGCCGGAGGCGACTTCAGCGTGGCGCACCAAGGCTTCACCATGGGCGCGCTGGGCATGGACATCTATCGCTTCGGCTGAAAACCAAGGCAAAAAAAATCCCCGAACCAGTCGGGGATTTTTTATGTGCGATCAATCAGCCCAGAGGCAGATCAATCTTCGCGGTAGCGACGCAGCTTGAGCTGCTTACCGGCAACGCGAGTGTCTTTCAGCTTGGTCAGCAGTTTTTCCAGACCGTCTTCCGGCAGCTCCACCAGGGAGAAGCTGTCACGGACCTGGATGCGACCGATGGCTTCACGTGCCAGGCCACCCTCGTTGAGGATAGCGCCCAGCAGGTTCTTGGCGGCGATACCGTCACGCGCGCCCAGCGCGGTACGGCAGCGAGCACGGCCTTCGGCCAATGGCACCGGAGCGCGGCGCTCACGATCACCACGGTCCGGACGGTCGCCAGTACGCTCTGGACGATCACCGCGCGGAGCGTTGTTCGGTACCAGTGGGCGTTCTTTCTCGATCGCTGCCAGGGTCAGGGCCTGACCGTTGGTCGCCTTGCGCAGCAGGGCTGCAGCCAGGGCACGCGGGGTGCAACCGATATCGGCAGTCAGACGATCCAACAGCTCGCCGTGGGTCGATTCAGCGTCAGCCACCAGCGGCGACAAGCTGTTGGTCAGTTTCTTGATGCGGGCATCGAGAACGGCCTGGGCATCCGGCAGGCGGACCTCAGCAACCTTCTGACCGGTCACACGCTCGATCACTTGCAGCATGCGACGCTCACGTGGCGTCACCAGCAGCAGTGCGCGACCTTCGCGACCGGCACGGCCGGTACGGCCGATACGGTGAACGTAGGACTCTGGATCGTAAGGCATGTCAACGTTGAACACGTGGGTGATACGCGGAACGTCGAGGCCACGCGCAGCAACGTCGGTCGCCACAACGATGTCCAGACGGCCATCCTTGAGCGACTCGATCACGCGCTCACGTTGGTTCTGGGCGATGTCGCCGTTCAGCGCAGCGGCTTTGTAGCCTTTGGCTTCGAGGGCACTGGCCAGGTCCAGGGTCGCTTGCTTGGTGCGCACGAACATGATCAGGGCGTCGAAGTCTTCAACTTCCAGCAGGCTCAATACAGCCGAGGTCTTCTGGTCAGCGTGAACCAACAGGTGAGCCTGTTCGATCGCGGTAACGGTCTGAGTCTTGGTCTGGATCTTCACATGTTGCGGATCGCGCAGGTGGCGTTCGGCAATGGCGCGGATCGACTGCGGCAGGGTGGCCGAGAACAGCACGGTCTGACGGGTTGCTGGCAGCGCTTTGAAGATGACTTCCAGGTCATCCATGAAGCCCAGTTTCAACATTTCGTCAGCTTCGTCCAGAACCAGGTGGTTCACGGTCGACAGGACTTTCTCGTCACGACGCAGGTGGTCGCACAGACGGCCCGGGGTGGCGACAACGATCTGTGCGCCGTTACGGATAGCCTTGAGTTGTGGACCCATCGGCGCGCCGCCGTAAACGGCAACAACGGTTACACCCGGCATTTGCTTGGCGTAGGTTTCAAAAGCGGTTGCTACTTGCAGCGCCAACTCACGAGTTGGCGCCAGGATCAGGGCTTGCGGTTCGCGCTTAGCAGGATCGATGCAGTGCAGGATAGGCAGGGCGAACGCGGCGGTTTTACCGGTACCGGTTTGCGCCTGGCCAATCATGTCATGGCCGGCCATGATGATCGGGATCGATTGCTGCTGAATCGCCGAAGGTTCTTCGTAGCCAGTCGCAATGACGGCAGCAAGAATGTTCGGGTTAAGATTAAAAGCGGCGAAGCCGCCGGTTTCCTGGGTCATGGGTCTGCCTCTAAGTGCATCCGCAAAGACCCATGCTCCAAAGCTGCGCGTGCCGTGTTGAGACTCAAGAGTCGCCCTGGCTGCTTTGTCGGCGGGGATTTGCGAAAACGAATGAATGAAAAAGATTCGTCAAGGAAGAGTCCGCTGTACGGACGTGCAGCCGAAGCTGACTTCGGGGAATTGCGCTACCTAAACGCGGCCAGGTTAAAGGCCGGCGCGCACTATACCGGAAATAGCTGAAAAAGGGAGCTTTTTTTATCGCAAAGCGCCGATAAACCGCGCTGCTTCACCGTCTTTGCGCAGATGAGCGCCAAGGTCTATTTTTCAAGTGCCCGGCCTTGTTGGTTAAAACGCTTAAACGGTTCACCCGTCCACTCAGACCCTTTGGTCCGAAACCCTTCCCTGCGCCCGAGGGCACACCCGATGAATCAAGCCAGCAGCAGCCTCGTCAGCCGTGAATACAAGGATCATGTCCTGCTGTTGGGCCTGGATCGAGTCGCCAAGCGCAATGCCTTTAACCTGGAGCTACTCAACGAACTCAGCCGGGCCTATGGCGAATTTGATCGAAATGACGATGCGCGGGTGGCCGTGGTGTTCGCCCACGGCGACCACTTCACCGCCGGACTGGACCTGGCCAACGTCAGTGGGGTGATGGCGGGAGGTTGGCAACCGCCGCTCGGGGGCTGCGATCCCTGGGGCGTGTTCGCCGGCCCACGGGTCAGCAAACCGGTGATCGTCGCCGCCCAGGGCTACTGCCTGACCCTTGGTATCGAGCTGATGCTGGCGGCGGATATCAATCTCTGCGCGAGCAACACCCGCTTCGCGCAGATGGAAGTACAACGTGGGATCTTTCCATTTGGCGGTGCGACGTTGCGCTTTCATCAGATTGCCGGCTGGGGCAACGCAATGCGCTGGCTGCTCACCGGCGATGAGTTCGATGCCCACGAAGCCCTGCGCCTAGGGTTGGTGCAGGAGGTGATGGCCAGCGAAGACCTGCTGCCGCGCGCCATCGAACTGGCCAGCCGCATCGCACGCCAGGCACCGCTCGGCGTGCAGGCCACCTTGATGTCGGCCCGCCTGGCGCGCCTGGAGGGCGAAGCCGTCGCGGCGGCCGCATTACCGCCAGTGGTCGAGCAATTGCTCAACAGCGAAGACGCCAAGGAAGGCGTGCGCGCCATGCTCGAGAAGCGCCCAGGGGTATTCAGGGGAATTTGAGTTGGCCGTGCCGCCGTCATCGCGAGCAAGCCCGCTCCCACATTTGACCGAGCACATCCTGAAGGAATGCGGTCGATGTGGCAGCGGACTTGCTCGCGATGACGCCCGCGCAGACAACTAGGTGGCTGGCCGAATAGCCTTGATCAGCGCCTGCAACGAATAGCCCAGTCGCGGCGCCAGCGCCTCGGCGCGAGCTGAGAGCGCGGCATGGTCCAGCTCCTGATCCAGCTCCGAAGGCACCAGCAGGATCACATTGCCCTCTTTCACCGGCAGCTCCCAATAATGCCGGTGATACAACCCGCGCAACAAGGCCGCACCCAAGGGCTTGCCATCGTCGGTGGCCCACTGGTTGATCACCAGCCAACCGCCGGGGTTGAGTTTCTTCTGACAATTTTCCAGGAAGGTCCAGGCCAGGTGCCCGACGCCGGGGCCGACGTCGGTGTACAGGTCGACGAAAATCAGGTCGGCCGTTTCAGCGGTTTCGAGCAATTCCAGAGCGTCGCCAATGCGGATGTACAGGCGTGGATCGTCGTCCAGCCCGAGGTACTCAATGGCCAGACGCGGCACGTCGGGGCGCAACTCGATGGCTTCGACATCCTCCAGCGGCAGGAATTTGAGGCACGCCTGGGTCAGCGTGCCGGCGCCCAGGCCGAGGAACAACGCGCTCTCCGGCTGCTCATGGCACAACGCACCGATCAGCATCGCACGGGTGTAGTCGTACTCCAGCCAGCTCGGGTCGGCGGTGAACACGCAGCTTTGCTCGATGGCGTCGCCAAACTCGAGAAAACGGTAATCGGCCACTTCGAGCACACGGACAATGCCGAAGTCATCATGGACCTCGGCCAGCAGGCGCTCGACACGCTCCTCGGTCATCTCAACTCCTAAAGGGTCTAACCCCACGGCAAAGGCGCGATTGTCGGCCAACCAGCGGCAACAGGTCACGCACTAATTGCTGATAACATTGACGCCCGACCGTCAATCACCCTATCGAGTTCACGATGAGCCAACCCTGGAGCCCCGACAGCTGGCGCGCCCTGCCGATCCAGCAACAACCCCAGTACCCGGACGCTGCGCACCTGTTGCAGGTGGAGCAGAGCCTGGCCAGCTACCCGCCGCTGGTGTTTGCCGGGGAGGCCCGCGAGTTACGCCGTCAGTTTGCCGAGGTGACCCAGGGTCGCGCCTTCCTGCTGCAAGGTGGCGACTGCGCCGAGAGTTTTGCCGAGTTTTCCGCCGCAAAAATCCGCGACACCTTCAAGGTGCTGCTGCAGATGGCCATCGTGATGACCTTCGCCGCCGGCTGCCCGGTGGTGAAAGTCGGGCGCATGGCTGGCCAGTTCGCCAAGCCGCGCTCGTCCAACGATGAAACCATCGATGGCGTCACCCTGCCGGCCTACCGTGGCGATATCGTCAACGGTATCGGCTTCGACGAAAAAAACCGCGTGCCAGACCCCGAGCGCCTGCTGCAGTCCTACCACCAGTCCACCGCCACCCTTAACCTGCTGCGCGCCTTCGCCCAGGGCGGGTTTGCCGACCTGCATCAGGTACACAAGTGGAACCTGGACTTCATCGCCAACTCCGCACTGGCCGAGAAGTACAGCCAACTGGCGAACCGCATCGACGAAACCCTGGCCTTCATGCGCGCCTGCGGCATGGACAGCTCGCCGCAACTGCGCGAAACCAGCTTCTTCACCGCCCACGAAGCGCTACTGCTCAACTATGAACAAGCCTTCGTGCGCCGCGACAGCCTGACCAACGACTACTACGACTGCTCGGCCCACATGCTGTGGATCGGTGATCGCACCCGTCAGCTGGACGGCGCCCACGTCGAGTTCCTGCGCGGGGTACACAACCCGATCGGGGTCAAGGTCGGCCCGAGCATGAACCCGGATGACCTGATCCGCCTGATCGACATCCTCAACCCGGACAACGACCCCGGCCGCTTGAACCTGATTGCACGCATGGGCGCCCACAAGGTCGGCGACCACCTGCCGGCGCTGATTCGCGCCGTACAGCGCGAGGGCAAGCAGGTGCTGTGGAGCTCCGACCCGATGCACGGCAACACCATCAAGGCCAGCAGCGGCTACAAGACCCGCGACTTTGCGCAGATCCTCGGCGAGGTGAAGGCGTTCTTCCAGGTACACGAGGCCGAAGGCAGCTATGCCGGCGGGATTCATATCGAGATGACTGGGCAGAACGTCACCGAATGCATCGGCGGCGCGCGGCCCATCACCGAAGACGGCTTGTCGGACCGCTACCACACCCACTGCGACCCGCGGATGAATGCCGATCAGTCGTTGGAGCTGGCGTTCCTGATCGCCGAAACGTTGAAGCAAGTAAAAAGATGACCCCATTCTGTAGGAGCGAGCTTGCTCGCTCCTACAGTTGTGTGAGCATCGCCGCCCTTAGTCGGCCGCCACTCGGCCGCTGGCAATTCAGCTGCACCTGTTCCAGGCCCAGCCAGTCGGCCATTTGCCGCAAGTTCAGCGCCAACGCACGCATCCCCTCCTCATCCAGCCCCGGCTCTTCTTCGTGTACCGCATGCACGACCAGGCGCCCGTGCGCACGTTCGGCGCGCAGGTCGACGCGCGCGGCAATGCGCTCGTTGTGCAGAAACGGCAGCACGTAGTAGCCGTACACCCGTTTGTCTTGAGGGGTGTAGATCTCCAGCCGATAACGGAAATCGAACAGTCGCTCGGTGCGGCTGCGCTCCCAGATCAGCGAATCGAACGGCGACAGCAGTGCACTGGCCGGCACCTTGCGCGGTACTTTCGGCTCCGGCAGGCAATAGGCAGGCTGCTTCCAGCCCTGCACCCGGCACGTCAGCAATTGGCCGTCTTCGACCAGCTCGGCCAAGCGGCTGCGAGTGTCGGCAGGCTCCAGACGGAAGTAATCGCGCAGGTCTTTTTCGCTGCCGACGCCCAGCGCGGTCGCGCTGTGCAGCAGCAAACCGCGCTGAGCCTCGGCCTCGCTCAGCGGGGCCTGGTGAAGCCGGTCGCCGGGAATGACGCGCTCAGGTAAATCGTAGAGCCGCTCAAACCCGCGCCGACCGGCAACCGTGACCAGGCCAGCAGCGAACAGCCATTCCAGCGCGTGCTTTTCATCACTCCAGTCCCACCAGGGGCCGGCGCGCTCTTCGCGGGTCGACAGACTGCCCGCGCCCAGGGCGCCCTGTTGTTCGACGGTCTTCAAGACGCGCTGGATGATGGCCTGCTGCTCGCGACCAAAGCGCGCCATCTGCGCATAGATGCCCTGGCCCTGTTTTGCCCGTTCCATGCGCCAGCGCATCAAGGGGTACAGTGCCATCGGCAACAACGAGGCTTCATGCCCCCAATATTCGAACAACGAACGCTGTCGACCCTGGCTCCAGGCCGCCTGCTCAAGCAATGACGGGGCGTACTGGCCCAGGCGCGAAAACAACGGCAGGTAATGGGAACGCACCACGGCATTGACCGAATCGATCTGCACCACGCCCAGGCGTTCGATCAAGCGGTTGAGGTGCGTGGCCTTGATCAACGCGGGCGCCTGGCGCCCGGAAAACCCCTGCGCGGCCAGTGCCATGCGCCGCGCTTGCTTGAGGGAAAAAGACAGGTCGGCGAGCATGGGCATCTCCCTATGAACTTGGCGACTACCCTACTGCATCTTCGGTCATTTTCGCAGCGGGTCATCCCAGAAATGCCGATGGGTTTCGTGCTCCACGTCGGCGCGGTTGAGCCCGATATCCTTGAGCGCCGCATCGCTCAGTGTCGCCAGTAACCGACGCTCATGATGCAATGCCTGCCACCGCGCAACCGCCTGGAGCAGCCCGCAAAGCGGCCGCTTTGCCAATCCTGCAAAACCTGTTTGACCTTTCATCTTCTCGCCCTCCCTTGGGGATGACGCGAGTGTGTGCCGGGGGATATGATCAATCCAACGAATGTTTCTTATGTAATACATCTCAAGGATTGATCAATTGACCGCGTACCCGAGCATCGACACCGATGTGCTGCGCACCTTCGTCGCCATCGCCGATCAGGGCGGGTTTACCCGTGCCGGCGAGCAGGTCAACCGCACCCAATCGGCGGTCAGCATGCAGATGAAGCGCCTGGAAGAAGACGTGCTGCAGCGCAAGCTGTTCGAACGCGACGGCCGGCAAGTGCGGCTGACGCCCGAGGGCCAGGTGCTGCTGGGGTATGCGCGGCGCATCCTGAAACTGCACAGCGAGGTGTTCAACACCTTGCGTGAACCGCATATGGTCGGGCTGGTGCGCATCGGCACCCCGGACGACTATGTGATGCGCTTCCTTCCAGGGATTCTGAAACAGTTTTCCAAGGCATACCCGTTGATCCAGATCGAAATGCACTGCGAGGCGTCAACGGTGCTGATGCAACGGCGCGACCTGGCATTGACGGTGATCAGCCGCGAGCCCGGCAATGATCTCGGCGAACTGCTACGCACCGAGCGCATGGTGTGGGCGGCGGCGCCGTGCTTCT
This sequence comes from Pseudomonas sp. PSPC3-2, assembly GCF_049897085.1. Classification (NCBI taxonomy): domain Bacteria; kingdom Pseudomonadati; phylum Pseudomonadota; class Gammaproteobacteria; order Pseudomonadales; family Pseudomonadaceae; genus Pseudomonas; species Pseudomonas sp. PSPC3-2. The sequence goes on along the minus strand of NZ_JAFCVO010000001.1, from coordinate 817,994 downwards.
GCGTGGACGAGCACGATGCCCTGCCGCTGGCGATGTCCGGCTCCGACTGCCTTTACACCCAATGGGCGCGTGCCGCACTGGATGCGGCCGGTCGGGATTATCGCCTGGCCTACCACAGCTCCAACGGGGCGGCGATCCAGGCCGTGGTCAGCGCTGGCCTGGCGGCGATGGTCAGCATGGAAAGCCTGGTGACCGATGACCTGCGCGTGCTCGGCAGTGACGACGGTTTTCCACCCTTGCCGTCGATGAATCTGCGCTTGCTGCGTAACCCGCTGATGACATCGCCCATCACCGACTGCCTGGCGGAATACATCATCGAAGGCTTCAAACTTTAAACGTCAGCATCACCGCGCACACCACCAGGAAACCGCAGAACAAACCGCGCAACAGGCGCTCCGGCAGGGCGTGGGCGACCTTCACGCCCCAACTGATGCTGAGCAGGCCGCCGAACGCCAGGGGGACGCCGACCATCCAGTCCACCTCGTGGTGCCAAGCGTAGGTGACGAGGGTCACCCCGGTGCTGGGCAACGCCAAGGCCAGGGACAAACCTTGGGCCACCACCTGGGTGGTGCCGAACACGCTGGTCAGCACCGGCGTGGCGACCACCGCACCACCGACACCGAACAAGCCGCCCATAGAGCCGGAGACCGCACCCAATACGCCGAGCCACGGCCAGGGATACCGCATCTGTGCCGTCGGCGGTGCATTGCGCGTGAACATGCGCAACAGGTTGTAGGCCGACAGCACCACCAGGAAAGCGATAAAGCCGATGCGCATCGCGCCGGCGTCCAGGCCCACGGCCCAGATCGAACCGAGCCAGGCAAAGCTGAAACCCATCACCCCCAGCGGCAATGCGTGGCGCAATTCAATGCGATTGCGCTGGTGATAACGCCACAGCGCGAGCATCACGTTGGGCACCACCATCACCAGCGCAGTGCCTTGGGCGATCTGCTGATCGAGGCCGAACAGCACGCCGAGCACCGGGATGGCAATCAACCCGCCGCCAATGCCAAACAGGCCGCCCACCGTGCCCAATGCCGCGCCTAATACCAGGTACATCGCTAAATCCAACACCACGCATTACTCCACAATCCCAGGCCTTGCATGCTACGCAGTCCGCTCTGGCGCGGATACGCACAGCAACGCACAATGGCTGTGCCAATCTCGCATAAGCGTCGACTGATGAACCCGAATACCCTGACCGACCAACTCAGCCTGTTTCTCGATGTGCTGGAAACCGGCAGTTTTTCCGCCGCCGCACGTCGCCATCCGCTGACGCCCTCGGCAGTGGCCCGGCGTATCGATAGCCTGGAAAGTTCGGTGGGCAGCCGCTTGTTCCAGCGCAGCACCCATGCGGTGCTGCCGACACCGGCCGGCCTGGCGTTCGCCGAGCGTGCGCGGCGCATCGTCACCGAGTTGCAATTGGCACGGGCGGAAGCGGTGTCCTTGAGCCATGCGCCGGAGGGCTTGATACGCGTAGATGCACCGGCGGCGTTCGGTCGACGGCATCTGGCGCCGGTGATCGCCGACTTCCTGAACGTCTACCCTGGGCTGGATGTACACCTGCATTTGATCGACAGCTTTGTGGACATGCAGGGCGCACACCTGGGCAAGGTCGACCTGGTGCTGCGCGCCGGGCATATCGTCGACACCCGGCTGATCGCCACGCCGCTGGCCAGTATCGTGCGCATTGCCTGTGCCAGCCCGGCCTACCTGAAAAACCGTGGCACGCCGACCCATCCGCGAGACCTCAGCGAACACGACGGGCTGGACTGGGATGGCTTGGCGCCAATGTTCGCCTGGCGCTTCGAACTGGACGGGCGCCGCGCCACCTATCGCCCGCAACGCATCCGCATGAGCGCCAACAACGCCGAAACCCTGCTCTCCGGCGCCCTGGCCGGGCTGGGCATCGCGCACCTGCCCACCTGGCTGGCCAGTGAATATCTGGTTCGCGGCGAACTCTTGCCGCTGTTTTGCGAAAACGGCCTGCCCAGTCCGGAAACCACCGGCATCTACGCGCTGCGCCTGGAACAACAGCCGAATGCGCGCAGCCGCTTGTTGCTCGAATACCTTAAATCCCGCTTCAGCCCGGTGCCGCCCTGGGACCTGGCACTGCAAAGCGGCTTGGTCTGACCTATCCGCAGTAACTGGCCATGTTGATGCTGTGGGAAGAGGATGGTTTGACCGTCGGCGAAATCAGCAATCCGCACTGCCTGCCCCCTTGCTCAAGCACCTGGAAGCCGAGAGCTTGCTCAGTCACGCGCAAAGCCTGGGCGACACTGCCACCAAGTCTTCCCGTGGCAACGTCGACGTGCGCCTGCACGTCACCGTCTGACCCGTACTGCTCGTCAACTGCGCGCCGTCCAGCCAAGTGCCGGCGGTGCGGCAAGCATCGGATGATGCTGAAGCCACACCTGAAGTGACAACTAAACGCCCACAAAAAAGCCCGACTCAAGGTCGGGCTTTTTTTCGTATCGGAGGGGCCAGAATTACTTCTTGGCGCGACCTTTGTACGAACCACCTTCACGGGTGTCGATCTCGATCAGGTCGTCGATTTCGATGAAATCGGCCACTTGCAGTTCAGTACCGTTAGCCAGCTTGGCAGGCTTCATGACCTTGCCCGAAGTGTCGCCGCGAGCGGAACCTTCGGTGTAGGCAACCTTACGCACGATAGTGGTCGGCAGCTCTACGGAAACCAGGCGGTCTTCGAAGAAAATAGCTTCGCAGACGTCGGTCATGCCTTCTTCGATGAACGGCAGAACGGCTTCGATATCTTCAGCGTTCAGCTCGTACATGGTGTAGTCGGTGGTGTCCATGAACGTGTAAGCGTCGCCGCTGATGAAGGACAGGGTCGCTTCTTTACGGTCGAGGATCACGTCGTCCAGCTTGTCATCGGCGCTGTAAACGGTTTCGGTCTTGTAACCAGTCAGCAGGTTTTTCAGCTTGGTCTTCATGATCGCGCTGTTACGGCCCGACTTGGTGAACTCAGCTTTCTGAACCAACCAAGGATCGTTGTCGATACGGATTACCATACCGGGTTTCAGTTCTTTACCAGTTTTCATTGCGTATATCCGAAATTTGGATGGGGTTTACAAAAATCAAGGTGGCGTATCATATCCAACTTTCATAAAACTGTACCAGCGCCGTCGCAAGATCCGCCTGCAAGCCCTGTTCCAGACACCATGTTTCGGCGTGTGCAGCCACTTCCGGCCAGTGTGCCAGCAGCATTTTCCAAGGTTGGGCCATATCGCCCTCGGTGTTCCAGGCCTGCCAAAGAGCCACCACTGCGGCTTTTGCCTCCAGCGAGAGGGCTGCTGTGTAGAGCTCCAGAAAGGCGTCGAGCTTGTCCAGGTGGATGTCTTCGTCCTGACGATAGATGTGCCACAGCAACGGGCGCCCGGCCCATTGAGCGCGAACAAAGGAGTCTTCGCCGCGCACGGCGTTGAACTCGCAACACCACAGCAGGCGGTCATATTGCTCCTGGCGCACGAACGGAAGCACCTGCACGGTCAGGGCGTCGCGCTGATAAACATCGCCCGCCGCCAGCCGATCCACGCCGAGCCAGCGCTGCATGTCGCCGAGGATGCGCCCTTCCGGCACCAACAGATGAGTCGCACGCCCGTCCGTCGCCAACACGTCCAGCCAACCGGCAAGCGCGGCATTTTCGTAGGCGAACAGCGACATCAACCGCGCATCGGCTGCGGGAAATACGCCCAGGCTTTGCAGGAATTGTTGCTGTGCGCGCGCATCCTGTTGAAACGCCTGGCGCTGTTGCAGCAACCCCGCCTCACGCAACAGGCCACCGGTGCCCGACCGAAAGCCGGGAAAGAAGAAGTACTTCTGCACGCCCTTGAACTTCACCGACGGCAGGCGATGGCACCCCACCACCCAGTCTTCGGCACTCAGGTAGTCCAGGTTCATCCACAACGGCGCACGCTCGCGCTCGGCCATCGCCTCCATATACTCAGGCGGCAACTGGCAGGCAAACGCGGCGATCACCACATCCGCCGATGGCGTGGACGACCACTGCGCTGGCCAATGACGCACGTCGACGCCCTCTTGCCATTGCTGCTCCCGTTGCACATCAATCTGCGGGCACATGCGCTCGAAGGCCCGCAGGTCATCGACCCACAAGCGCACATCACACGCGTGCTCCACTACCAATTGCCGGGCCAGACGCCAGGTCACGCCAATGTCGCCGTAGTTGTCGACGACGCTGCAAAAAACATCCCAGCGGGCTTTCATTCCGGGCTCCAACGCTCAAAGGCTCGATTGTCCGCATAAATGCCCCGATGCAGAAGGCTTGATCGCGATTATTCTGCACGGTGGCTGTGCGACAATCGCCGCCACACCGCAAATGCCCCCCAGGAGACCGCCATGTCTGACCGCCCGCTGTCGCTGTTCAAGCTTTGTCTCGCCATCGCCCTGGGCGTGTGGCTGGGGTTTATCGCCATTGCGCTGACCACCTGGCTGGCGTCTCGTTATCTGTTCCCGCAAAGCCTGGCGCCCGTCGCCCAGGCCGTTCAACAACTCGGCAAACCCACGCCGGTTGCACCGGAACCGCCGAACCGCATGTTTGAGCAGTATCAAGAGAACCTGCGCAAGCAGGAACAACAGCAAACCCTGGATCAGGCTCGCAACAACGCGCGCAACCTGTCCAACCCCAAATGCCAGTTCTGGCTGCAACAGGACCAGAACGCGCCCAATGAAAAGAGCCGGGCGAATGTCCTGCAATTTTGCGAATGATCAAACCCAACCATGAATAAACACGCCGTCCTCCAGTTGATCCTGGAAAAACTCAGCGTCGACCTCGACATCGCCCAGCGCGCCGCGCAGACCGCCTACGAAACCGCGACCCATGAAGAAAACATCGCGGAAAACAAATACGACACCCTCGGGCTGGAAGCGTCATACCTGGCGGCCGGACAGGCCAAGCGGGTCGAGGAGATCAAGCAGTCGCTGACGCTGTGCCAGAACCTGCAACTGCAGCTGCGTGCATACGATGCACAACGGGGGATAGAAGTCGGCGCGCTAGTGGGCCTGGAAGACGAAAACGGTCGCCAGCAATGGTTGTTCCTGGCGCCGGATGCGGCGGGCTTGAAAGTGGAGGTGGTGGGGCAACCGGTCACCGTCATCACCCCGCGCTCGCCCCTGGGCAACAGCCTGCTGGGCAAGTTCGAAGGTGATGAGGTGGAGATTCTAGTGGCGGGCGCCCGGCAACACTTTACGGTTACCGAGGCCAAATAAACCACTCAGTGGACGGGCAGTTCTACGCCGTCGAACAACTCTTCCAGTTCCTGCTTGTTGTGGCACTGGATCGCCTTGGCCATGACTTCGCGCGTCAGGTGCGGGGCGAATTTCTCGATGAAGTCGCACATGAAACCACGCAGGAACGTGCCGCGACGGAAACCGATCTTGGTCACACTGGACTCGAACAACTCGCTGGCGTCGAGCACGATCAAGTCTTTATCGAGCTGGGTGTCGACCGCCATCTTGGCGACGATCCCCACGCCCAGGCCCAGGCGGACGTAAGTCTTGATCACGTCGGCGTCGGCTGCGGTGAACACCACTTTGGGCGTGAGACCACGATGACTGAAGGCTTCGTCGAGCTTGGAGCGGCCGGTAAAACCGAACACATACGTCACGATCGGGTATTCCGCCAGGGCTTCCAGGGTCAGCTTCGGCAGCTTGGCCAGTGGGTGGCCTTGCGGCACCACCACACAACGGTTCCAGCGATAGCACGGCATCATTACCAAGTCGCCGAACAACTCCAAGGCCTCAGTCGCAATCGCGAAGTCGACGGTGCCGTCGGCGGCCATTTCAGCAATCTGCATCGGCGAACCCTGGTGCATGTGCAGGGCCACATCCGGGTATTGCTTGATGAAATCGCGGATCACCGGCGGCAATGCATAACGGGCCTGGGTATGGGTGGTGGCGATCGACAGGGTGCCCTTCTTCTCGTTGGAGAATTCCTGGGCGATCTGCTTGATGCTCTCGACTTTGCGCAGGATCTCGCCGGCAGTGGTGATAATGCGTTCACCGGCTGGGGTGACGCGGGTCAGGTGCTTGCCGCTGCGGGCGAACACTTCGACACCCAGCTCGTCTTCGAGCAGGCGGATCTGCTTGCTGATACCCGGTTGCGAGGTGTAGAGGCTTTGAGCGGTAGCGGAAACGTTGAGATCGTGGTGCGCCACTTCCCAGATGTAGCGCAGTTGTTGAAGCTTCATATGTGTCCCTCAAAGCAGATAGACGCCACGGGTATCAGCGACGGTATATAACTATATTAAAGGTTAGACAGATAAATCTAGAACTTTTTATCGACCCTTTCCTTCACACGTCATCACTGCGTTGACGTTGTAACGACGGCACCAGGTAAACCGGCACCGGAGACAGCTGCAACACCCGTGCAGCGGTGCGCCCAAGGGGGGTGGCCGCGGCAGTTGCGTGGCTGTGACTGCCTACGATCAACAGATCCACGGAAAGTTTACGCAGTTGGTCGAGAATCACCTCGCACGGGTCACCCTGGATCACCCGCACCGAGTGGATCAATTGCAAGTCTTGTTCGCCGTCCACCAGCTCCTCGCGAAAACTGTCGAGCACCCGCTGCTCGATCGTCGCCATCACCGTGCTCAGGCCCTGGCTCTGCCATTCGTTCAGAGCCTTTTCATCAAGGTAGCTCTGCAACACCGATTCGGCGAACAGCCCCATGGGTTCGACCACATGAATCACCGACAGCTCAGCCTTGAACGTTCGCGCCAGTGCCAGCGCATGTTGCATCACATAAGGCGCATACAGACCGAGGTCCGTGGCATACAGCATCGACCGGATCATAAAACCTCCTGGACAGCCAGGATGGCGGAGATTGAATGAGCTTAGCAGCGCCTCGGGGAATCCGACTGACTTAGCTCGACGTCTGAATCTTCACCTCATTGCTGATGCCATGGGGCACATGCCCGGTGGCCACCACCTCCCTGGCTTTCTCGCAATGGCCGGCCTGGTCATCGAAAAAAACGTCGGCGGCGAACGCCTCCAGGAACGCAGATTTTTCCAGGCCGCCGAGGAACAACGACTCGTCCAGGCGGATATCCCACTCGCGCAAGGTGCGAATCACCCGCTCGTGGGACGGCGCCGACCGGGCGGTGACCAGCGCGGTGCGGATCGGGCACGCCTCTTCCGGGAACTCACGCTGCAACAAGTTAAGCGCCGCGAGGAAGCCCTTGAAGGGGCCGCCATGCAACGGCTGGCGTGCCGATTCGCGCTCGCTGGCCTGGAACGCTTCCAGCCCACCCAGTTGATAAACGCGCTCCGACTCGTCGGAAAACAACACCGCATCGCCATCAAATGCGATCCGCAGCTCCTCGCTCGATGCCCTGCGCGCGCCGCCTGACAGAATCGTCGCTGCCGCAAACCCGGCATCGAGCGCACTGCGCACGTCTTCAGCATGGGTCGAAAGGAACAGATGGCATCCAAACGCCGCCAAATAAGGATATGGACTACGCCCTCCTACGAAAGCGGCGCGGGAAATGTCCAGGCCGTAATGCTGGATCGAATTGAACACGCGCAGGCCGGTGTCAGCACTGTTGCGCGACACCAGCACCACCTCGACCCGGGCCCGGCCCAGGCTGGCGTTGAGGCTCAGGAGTTTCTTGACCAGCGGGAAGGCATCGCCCGGCTCGAGCGTTTCTTCTTCGTGCTCGATCTGGTATTTGCGGTAGGCCTCCACGCCTTGGGCCAGGTAGACCTTGTGGCTGTCACTCAAGTCGAACAGCGCCCGCGATGAAATCGCCAGTACCAGCTTGTCGCCCAATCCCTTTGCCATGGTGGTTCCCCCCAATCAGCGGTTATGCCGATCAATAAAACTCAAGGCCTGATACAGCGCCTGCATTCGCGGCAACTCGCAGCCGGCAGCCTTGGCGGCGGCGAGTGGGCGGGCGTAGATCGCCGCCAGTTCCAGCGGGCGTTTATGGAGATGGTCGTGGTACATGCTGGGCAGGTAGTCGTCCATGGTTTCGGTCATGGCGAACATTTGCTCGGCATAGCTGGCCGCAATGTCGTGGCCACAGGCGTGGGCGCCCTTCACCACTTCGGCCATCAGCGCCTGGATCAGTTCGCGGCTGGACTCATCCGCCATCATCGCAGTAGTGCCGCTGCCCAACAGCACGGAGAGGCCGTTGTAAGGCACGTTCCACACCAGCTTGTGCCAGCGCGCCTGGTGTACGTTGGCCATGGCCTGAGACTCGATGCCGGCCTGATGAAACAACGCGGCGCCGGCTTCGACAATCGCCTTCTGGCGCGCTTCGTCGTTGGCGGCGGTGCCGCTGTGATAACCCAGGTTGACCCGGCCCAACGCCTGATGCTCGACGACGCCGGGGGCAGAACGGTGTACGCCGATATAGCAAAGCCCGCCGAGCAGATGCAGGGAAGCCGGCAGGTGTTCACGCAGGCTGTCTTCGACGTCGAGGCCATTTTGCAGCAACACCACCTTGGCGTCGGGCGCCGCGACCTGAGCGATGGTCGGGGCCAGGTCGACATTGCCCGTGGACTTGGTCCCCACCAGCAGCCAGTCGCACGGCGGCATGTCGGCGGCGCGGGCGTAGGCCTGCACGGGGTTCAGGTGCAAGGTGCCATACACGCTGCTGTTGAGACGCAGGCCGCGCTCACTGACCGCTGCGTATTCGCTGCGCAGCAGGAAATGCACATCGAAGCCGGCTCGCGCCAGCATCAGGCCGTAGAAACCACCGATGGCGCCGGTGCCGATAATGCCAATGCGTGGTGACAATGCGGTCATGGCAAATCCTCTGGAGTACGGGTAAGCGCTTGATGAATAGCGTTGGTAAGGTCGGAAGGCGTAAGGCGTGTCTGTATTTGCCCAAGGAATTGACCCTCGCACACCACGAACAACGCCGGCAAATGAAAGACCTGGTAACGTTCCACCGCACCACCGTTGTGCCCGGCATCCACCCAGCACAGCCGATCCACCGGCAAATGCCAGCCCGGTAGTTGCTGATGCGCCCAACGGCAACTGGAACAGCCCACGCTGGTGAACACCACGAGCGAAATGCCTGGCAATCCCAGCAATTGCTGGTCAATATCCAGGTCGGTCAATGCCTGTTCCTTCACTATACTGCTGCCACCGCCGTCGACTGGACGGTGCTCGGAGTCCGTGTACATGGGTCGTTTTTTACCTCATCCTGATGATGTCGCTGCCCTATTGATCCAACGTCCCTCCCCTCCCATTCCCCGCCAACGCCTGCACACTATCGGCCTGGGTGGCATCGCCTGCAATTGCCCGCGTGCCTGGCGCAAGGGTACGGCGGTTGATCTGCATATCCCATCCCTGGGCGCCGGGGCCCGCTATCCGGGCTATGTGGCATGGTGCCGCAAGGTGGAAAACGGCTATCGTGTCGGCATCTCGTTCACCGATGAACATGCGTTGTTCGGCGCACGCATGGGTGAGCAAGCATGCCGGATAGAACGTTACTGCCGCCAGCACGAAGACGCCGAGTCGACGCCCGAGCAGTTCGAAAGCATGGCCCGCGAGTGGGTAGCGCGGCACGCCGGTGAGTTCTCCCATGAGGCGTTTGTGGCGCCGGCGCTGGATTAAAGCGGGCCTTGCCCATTGTCGCGGGCCGGTATTACGCGCTAAGGTTCCTCCCCCCTGCATTCAAATCATGCTGTGCTCCGCCGCACGGGAATGGCTGGCGGCCGGCACCCGTGACCCTGACGAGTAACACGATGGCTGATTTACCGATCAACGACCTGAACGTCGAATCCAACGAGACCCTGATCACGCCCGATCAGCTCAAGCGCGAAATACCCCTGAGCGACGCTGCACTGCAGACCGTCACCAAGGGTCGCGAAGTCATTCGTGACATTCTCGACGGCACCGACCACCGCCTCTTCGTGGTAATCGGGCCGTGCTCGATCCACGACCTCAAGGCTGCCCACGAATACGCCGAGCGCCTCAAGGCGCTGGCCGAAGAAGTGTCCGACACCTTGTACTTGGTCATGCGCGTCTATTTCGAGAAGCCGCGCACCACCGTGGGCTGGAAAGGCCTGATCAACGATCCGTACCTGGACGACTCGTTCAAAATCCAGGACGGCTTGCACATCGGTCGCAAGTTGCTGCTGGACCTGGCCGAAATGGGCCTGCCCACCGCCACCGAAGCCCTTGATCCGATCTCCCCGCAGTACCTGCAGGACCTGATCAGTTGGTCGGCCATCGGCGCGCGCACCACCGAATCCCAGACCCACCGCGAAATGGCGTCGGGCTTGTCCTCGGCCGTGGGCTTCAAGAACGGCACAGACGGCGGCCTGACCGTGGCGATCAACGCGCTGCAATCAGTCTCCAGCCCGCATCGCTTCCTGGGTATCAACCAGGAAGGCGGCGTTTCCATCGTCACCACCAAGGGCAATGCCTACGGTCACGTGGTATTGCGCGGCGGCAACGGCAAGCCCAACTATGACTCCGTCAGCGTTGCGCTGTGCGAACAGGCGCTGAACAAGGCCAAGATCAAGCCAAACATCATGGTCGACTGCAGCCACGCCAACTCCAACAAGGACCCGGCCCTGCAGCCGCTGGTGATGGAAAACGTCGCCAACCAGATCCTGGAAGGCAACCAGTCGATCATCGGCCTGATGGTCGAGAGCCACCTGAACTGGGGCTGCCAGGCGATTCCAAAAAACCTGGCCGATTTGCAGTACGGTGTGTCGATCACCGATGCCTGCATCGACTGGTCGACCACCGAGACCACTCTGCGCAGCATGCACGCCAAGCTCAAGGACGTATTGCCCCTACGCAAACGTACCTGAGTCTGATCTGGGCATACAAAAACGCCGGGCTAAGCCCGGCGTTTTTTATGCTGCGGTTGATGCCTTACAGCTTGGCGGCATGGCGCTGGTGGCGCTCCATGTAGCGTTCGACGTAAGAGCACGACGGGATCACCGTGTAGCCAGCCTCTTCGGCAAACTTCAAGGCTTCCTCGGTCAATGCGGCCGCAATACCACGGCCTCGCAGTGCGTTGGGCACGAAAGTCCGGTAGATGTCCAAGGTCTGTTTCCCGAGGTCCATATACGTCAGGTAGGCACGATGACCGTCCACATTGGTCTCGAACTGATGACCAGCCTGGTCATGGTGGATGGACAACGCCTCGCTCATCACTACTCCTCGCGGGTCTTGGATTCTGACCCCTACCTTACCGATGTTTTTCCGGCGAAGGAACATCTACGCCACCCCGTGCCGGTTTCGACAACGAGAAAACCTTGAGCGCTTACAACCAGCACGTAGAGAATAGTAGGCAGCAATCCTGAAATTGCTCAAGACGCACTCGTCCTCCCGGGCGCTGGCGGATATAGAAAGGGCCTCGATCAATCGGTGACCGAAAGCCTGAACATTGCCGGCAGTTGAAGCTTGAGACGAACTGGCGCTGTTAAAGTCACCTCTACATGCGCAAAAGATGCAGGGTTTGGCAAAGTCAACCTGTACAAAAGTGTTAGCCCCGATATATAGATTTTCATCTATTTAGGAGGCTTGACACATGCGGGCCGGCCCTTTCAGGCGGGGTCCAATCTTCAGCAGACTGCAAAAAACCGAACACTTTTTATACAATCCTCCAAAAGATTAGCTAAAATAGATTCGACACGGCATTTTTTTTTGCTTCTTGCGCTAGGTCAGTTTACTTACTACAAGTAATGAGTAGTATGTACGCCGGCTATTAGCTCACTCTGAGATAGTAGCTATCTAATTGAAATTCCTTGAAGGGGAACACGATGAACAACGTTCTGAAATTCTCTGCTATCGCCCTGGCCGCAGTTCTGGCTACCGGTTGCAGCAGCGTCTCCAAAGAAACCGAAGCTCGTCTGACTGCAACTGAAGACGCAGCAGCTCGCTCCCAGGCTCGTGCAGACGAAGCCTACCGTAAAGCTGATGAAGCTCTGGCTGCTGCTCAAAAAGCACAACAGACTGCTGACGAAGCTAACGAGCGCGCTCTGCGCATGCTTGAAAAAGCTAGCAAGAAGTAATAATCCTTCGGGGTTGTTATCAAGCCGATCCATTTTTGGATCGGCTTTTTTATTGCCGGAATTTCGCGAGCCCTGCGGCGGCAGGCAATAAAAAACCCGCCGCGGCGCAAGGCCGAGGCGGGCTTTGGACCAAGCAGGCTTACTGCTGCAGGTCGATCGGCGTACTCGACACCATCGGCGCCGGGCCCGGCATACCGATTTCAGTCGGCAGGCCATCTTCGGCAGCCACCACATCACGCACCTGATCCCAATTCACCCGCAGATGATTGGCCAGGTCTTCACGCTTGAGCAGGGCGTTGATCACTGCCGTGTGCTTGTCGACCACCGAGGGGGTGCCGTCATCGTTCAGAGGCGTATGCGCTTCCAGGTAAACCTTGCCACCACTGTTACCGAACTTGTAGGCATCGTTGATGATCCGCACCGACGTCCCCACCGGCACCATACTGGCCATTTCCAGCACGTTATTGTTGAACATGCGGAAGCAGCCGTGGCTGGTACGCGTGCCAATACCGAACTTCTTGTTGGAACCGTGGATCAGGTAACCCGGCGTGCCCAACGAGAACTTGAACGGGCCCAAAGGGTTGTCCGGGCCAGCAGGGACGACATTAGGCAACGGGTCGCCCTCAGCGGCATGCTCAGCCTTGATCGAGGCTGGCGGGGTCCAGGTCGGGTTCGGCGTTTTTGCGACAATGGTGGTATGGGCGACCGGCGAACCCCAGCCCTCACGACCAATCCCCAGCGGGAAGGTGTAGACCACGTTCTGGCCCTTGGGGAAATAGTAGAGCCGGTACTCGGCAAGGTTGATCACGATGCCTTCGCGGGGGCCCGGTGGCAGGATAAACCGCGTCGGCAAAACGATCTCGGTGCCAGCGCCCGGCAACCAGGCATCGACGCCCGGGTTGGCGGCGACCATCTCCGAGTAGCCCAGGTCGTAGGTGCTGCCCAGGTCGGCAAAAGTATCTTCGTACTTGGCCTTGATCACCTGGACCTGGCCAACGATGTCTTCACCCGGTGGCGGCAAGGGCAACTGCAAGGCTGCTGCGGAACCCGCCGCACACAGGGCGGCAAGAGACAGGCAGCAGGTGACTACGGAAAGGCGCGACAACATCCGGAAAATCCTTCGCAGAACAACGTGTAGGTAAAAAACGATTGTATACGTGAAGTGGACTTCTAGCTGCAAGCTCTTAGCCCCCCTTACAACTCGAAGCGCAGTTCCGGCCAGATCGGCGGCGTGCCACGCTTTTGCGACTCCAGAATGGCACGGCACAGGGGGCACAGGCGCTGGTCCTGGAAGATCGAGCGGTCCACCGCCGACCAGCGTGGCTGAGCCGGCAACAACGTGCCACAGAGCGTGCGATCGATCGTGCCGCCCAGCTCCAATTGACGCGTGACCAAATGCACCCGGACTTCCTGGCAGGCGAACAGATCCAGCTGTTCGTCCGGCTCGATCAGTTGGTAATTAAACAGGGACCAGGCAGGACGCGACATCGAGGGCTCCAAATCGGGGGGGCGCCACCTTAGCCGAAAGCCTGCCGGTAGAAAAGCGTCATAACAGCGGTTTTAGCGTCGGCCAGACATTTTCCAGCAACTTGCCCTGGGCGCCGACCGCAGGATGCAGTTGATCGGCCTGCATCAGCTCGGGATGACCGCCCACGCCTTCGAGGAAAAACGGCACCAACGGCACGCTCTTCTCCTTGGCCAGCGCCGCGTAGACCCCGGTAAACGCCGTGGTGTATTTCGGACCGTAGTTAGGCGGCAACTGCATGCCCAGCAGCAACACCTTGGCGCCGACCGCCTGGGACTGCTCGATCATCGACGCAAGATTTTGTTTCAATTGCGCCGGCGGCTGTCCGCGCAGGCCGTCATTGCCGCCCAGCTCGATAATCACCAGGCCTGGCTTATGCTCTGCAAGCGCCGCCGGCAGTCGCGCGAGGCCTCCGGCACTGGTGTCGCCACTGATGGACGCGTTGACCACTTCATCGTCGAAACCTTCGTGCTTGAGCCGTTGTCCCAGCAAGGCTACCCACCCTTTACTGGTATCCAGTCCGAAACCGGCACTGATACTATCGCCAACGATCAGGACCGTACCCGCCGCTGCGTTCTGGGCCATGCACATCAAGGCCAGGCCAGCACTCAAAAACCACATTCGCATCGGATTCTCCATGGGCGCAAGCATTCTCACCGCGCGGAACCTTAGCAAAGTGGTTCCCAGCGCGGAAGGTGAACTGACTATCCTGCACGAACTGAGCCTGGAACTGAACAAGGGCGATAGCCTGGCTATCGTCGGTGCCTCCGGTTCCGGTAAATCCACCCTCCTTGGCCTGTTGGCCGGCCTCGACCTGCCCAGCAGTGGCGAAGTCACGCTCGCGGGGCAAGCCCTGAGCACCCTCGACGAAGACCAGCGCGCACGCATACGCGCCGAACACGTGGGCTTCGTCTTCCAGTCATTCCAACTGCTCGACAGCCTCAACGCGCTGGAAAACGTCATGCTGCCGCTGGAACTGGACGGCCGCAAAGACGCCCGCGAACGTGCCAGGCACCTGCTCGAACGGGTCGGCCTGGGCCAACGCCTGACCCACTCGCCACGCCAACTCTCCGGGGGTGAGCAACAGCGGGTGGCGATCGCCCGCGCATTTGCCGCCGAACCTGACGTGCTGTTTGCCGATGAACCCACCGGCAACCTCGACAGCCATACCGGCGAGCGCATCAGCGACCTGCTGTTTGAACTGAATAAAGAAAGCGGCACGACACTGGTCCTGGTCACTCACGATGAGCGCCTGGCCCACCGTTGCCGACGCCTGATCCGCCTTGAAGCCGGCCTGATGGTCGCGCCCCTGGAGCCTTGATGGCACGTTTGCCGCTGCTGCGCCTGTTCAGCCTTGCCATGCGCCAATTGCTGCGCGATGCCCGCGCCGGCGAATTGCGCGTGTTGTTCTTCGCCCTGCTGGTGGCCGTCGCCTCCAGCACCGCCATCGGCTACTTCGGCGCGCGCCTGAATGGCGCCATGCTGTTGCGCGCCACCGAGTTTCTCGGCGCCGACCTGGTGCTCGAGGGCAGCTCACCCGCGCGCCCCGAGCAAATCAGGTCCGGGACCGAACTGGGCCTGGATCACGCGCGCGTCGTCGAGTTCTCCAGCGTTATCGCCACCGATAACGGCATCCAGCTGTCCAGCATCAAGGCGGTCAACGAGCAGTACCCGTTGCGCGGCGAACTGAAAAGCGCAGCCGCGCCGTTCGGTGACGAAACCCCAGGCGGCGGCCCGAAACCCGGCGAAGCCTGGGTGGAGGCGCGGCTGCTCACGGCACTCGACCTGAAAGTGGGTGACAGCATCGACGTGGGCATGAAGCCCCTGCGCCTGACGCGCGTGCTGACCTATGAACCGGACCGCGCCGGCAATTTCTACAGCCTCACGCCAAGGGTGATGATCAACCTGGCCGACCTCGACGCCACCGGCGTGGTCCAGCCTGGCAGTCGCGTCAGCTACCGCGAACTGTGGCGCGGGGCCCCAGCCAGTACGGCACTGCAAACCTATCGCGACCTGGTCAAGCCGGGCCTCGCGGCCAACCAGCGCCTGCAGGATTCCCGGGATGGCAACCAGCAGATCGGCGGCGCCCTGGGCAAGGCCGAGCGCTACCTGAACATGGCCAGCCTGGTGGCGGTGCTGCTGGCCGGTGTGGCCGTGGCGCTGTCCGCCAACCGTTTCGCCAGCCGACGCTTTGATGCCAGTGCGCTGTTGCGCTGCCTGGGTTTATCGCGGCGTGAAACCATGCTGTTGTTCAGCCTGCAACTCAGCGTACTCGGCCTGTTGGCGAGCCTGGCCGGCGCCCTGCTCGGCTGGCTCGCGCAATTTGGCCTGTTCTATTTCCTGCACGACCTGCTGCCGGCGGACGTACCACCCGGTGGGCTACTGCCGGCCATTGCCGGGATCGGCACCGGGCTGGTGGCCCTTGCCGGTTTCGCCCTGCCGCCGTTGGCGGCACTGGGCCGCGTACCACCGCTGCGCGTACTGCGACGCGACCTGCTGCCCATCCCGTCCAGCACCTGGATGGTCTACGGCGCGGCGCTGCTTGCCCTGGGCCTGATCATGTGGCGCCTGAGCCTCGACCTGGTGCTGACCTTCGCCCTGCTCGGCGGCGGCGTGGTCGCGGCCTTGATTCTCGGTGGCCTGCTCCTGCTGCTGTTGCAGAGCCTACGCCGCCTGCTGGCCCGGGCGTCCCTACCCTGGCGCCTGGGCCTGGGCCAATTGCTGCGCCACCCGCTGGCGGCGGCAGGCCAGTCCCTGGCGTTCGGCTTGATCCTGCTGTCCATGGGTTTGATCGCCCTGCTGCGCGGCGAATTGCTGGACACCTGGCAAAACCAGTTGCCCAAGGATGCGCCCAACTACTTTGCGCTGAATATCCTGCCCGCCGACAAAGACGCCTTTGGTGCTCGCCTGCTCGAGCTGCAGGCGCAATCGGCGCCGCTGTATCCAGTGGTGCCCGGCCGGCTGATCAGCGTCAACGGCGAGCCGGTGCAGGAGATTGTCAGCAAGGACTCCAGTGGCGACCGTGCGGTACAGCGCGACCTGAGCCTGACCTGGGCCGCCGACCTGCCGCCGGGCAATGCCCTGACTGCGGGGACTTGGTGGGCGCAGCAACCGGGTGATGAAATACCGGGCGTGTCGGTGGAAGCCAAGGTCGCCGAAAGCCTGAAACTCAAGCTCGACGACCATCTGGTGTTCACGGTGGCGGGCGAAAATCGTGAAGCTCGGGTCACCAGCCTGCGCACCATCAATTGGGATAACTTCCAGCCCAACTTCTTCATGATTTTCCAGCCTGGCACCTTGAAAGACCTGCCAGCCACCTACTTGACCAGCTTCTATCTAGCCCCCGGCCATGACCGGCAGATCGTCGACCTGTCCCGGGCATTCCCGGCGGCCACGATCCTGCAGGTCGAGGCCCTGCTGGAGCAACTGCGCAGCATCCTCGCCCAAGTGACGCTGGCGGTGGAATATGTGCTGCTATTTGTGCTGGCGGCAGGGATGGCGGTGCTGTTTTCCGGCCTGCAGGCCACCCTGGATGAGCGCATTCGCCAAGGTGCGCTGCTGCGGGCGCTGGGCGCCGAGCGCAAGCTGCTGGTAAAGGCCCGACGCATCGAGTTCGGCCTGCTGGGCGCGGTCAGCGGTTTGCTCGCAGCGCTGGGTACCGAGCTGGTGACATGGGTGCTGTACCGCTACGCCTTTGACCTGGCCTGGCACCCGCACGTGTGGTTGCTACTGCTGCCGGTGATCGGTGCGGTGCTGATCGGCGGTGCCGGGGTATTCGGGACGCGCCGCGCGCTGAATGCCAGCCCGCTGACGGTATTGCGCGAAGGTTGAAAGGACGATGGCCCGCAGCTTCAAAGACTGCGGGCCATGATTGCCTATTTCACATACTCGATACCGGTGATCCACCAGCACACCTCGCCGTTTGGTGTCTGCACGATGGCCTCGTCGTCGACTTGCTTGCGCAACAGCGCCCGTGCCATCGGTGAGTCGATGGAGATGTAGTCCATCCGCTCATAGATCTCGTCATAGCCGACGATACGAAAACGCTTGGTCTCGCCCTGCTCGTTTTCAATATCGACCCAGGCACCGAAAAATACCCGCCCCTCCTGCTCGGGCATGTACTCCACCACGCGCATGTCTTCCAGACGCTTGCGCAGGTAGCGTACCCGCCGATCAATCTCACGCAGCAGCTTCTTGTTGTACTGGTAGTCCGCGTTCTCGCTGCGATCCCCCAGGGAGGCGGCCCAAGTCACCTTGCGCGTGGTGTCCGGACGCTTTTCGCGCCACAGGTAATCCAACTCCTTCTTCAGCGCTTCATGACCTTCTTTGGTAATCAGCTTGGTACTCAAACGCGTGCATCCCCAGGCAATGTCCATTGATTCCAATACGCCGCAGCTTGAAGGCCCGGCGTCGACGAACAGAGAGTGATGATAAATGAACGGGCGAAAGTAGCCAGACCCGCCGACGCCTCGCATCACAAGTGGATTGCACCAAGATCGCTGCTGGGTTGAAACGGCTCATTTCTCGCCAGGCCGTCCAACGCCTGGTCGAGTTCAAAGAGGACGGCCTGCACATTCTGGCGCAACCCAGGTAACTGCACGAGCAACGCCGCCAACGTCTCACCCTTCTGGCGCGCCCGTAATTCTTGCACCTCGACTTGAGTGACCCGCTCCTCCAGGACGCGGGCGCGTTCATCCATTTGGCGCTGCCCTTGCTGCTGCGCACCCAAGGCATTTGCCAACTGTGCCTCACGCCCCTCCAGCGCCTGAGCCTGCAACTGCAGGGCGCCCTCCTCCTGCGCCATCCGACGGGTCAGCTCCTGGCGTTTTTGCTCAAGCTCCGCCAGCCCTTGCTGCAGCTGAACCTGGCGCTGCTCAAGCACCTCTTCGCGCTTTTGCATCGCGAGTTTTTGCTGGGTCAGTTCCTGGGCGACGCGCGCGAGGTTGGTCAAGGTGCTATCCACCTCGAACAGCGAATTTTGCTCCGCCTGTTCGCTCAATGCCGGCGGCGCACTGGGTGCAACCACAACGGCCAGCGATTCATTTGGCGCCAAGACCTCTGGCGCCTGCTGCGGAGGTTGAGCCGGCCCCTGGATCATCACGGGCGAGACCTTTTCAGGCTCCTTCGTCACTTTGGGAGCCGAGACCATTCGAGAAGAAAAACGAATGGACGGGACAATCAGCGTAGGACTTTCAATAGCCTCTGACGCTGGGGAAGACGTCCCCAAGGTAATCACCTTCATCACCAAGGCTTTCTTGATGTTCATTGAATGATGATCTTCGGGCCTGGCGGGCGGCAACTTGCAGCCTTTCAAATCGACAAAATGATAAGGAACCTGGCCGTCACCTACACTCCCCGATTTGGTACCGGACGCCGCCAGGGTCAGTATTTGTTTAAATACCCGCATCGCAACTTGCAGATCTTCCTGAGCATCCACCCCGCCCAAGAAGTACCGTTCAACTTTCCTACGTAATGCTGCGACATATACCCGGGAACTACCCGGCTCTATTTCTTCATCCAGACTGTACACAAGAAAGTTCGACGCGATCTGGGGTATAGCAAAACCACAGAGCAGAGCGCCGTTGACCGGCGTATCCTCACCCGAGCGTTCAAGAACTAGGGTACGTAGAAGCATCATAGTAATCGGGCCTCATAACAACAAGCAAAGCGTATATAAACATCAGATAAACATCCGACCATCAACATGCATTTATCACTCAACGATTGTTTCAGCGCGCTAATCGACTGAACGTAGGACTTCTCTTATTAATATACTTCAGTGCTTCCAAGCACGATGCATTGAACGTACCATTTTTAAACCCGAGCCCTGTATCACTCAATAAAGGCGCTTGCCTCTTCATTCTTCTTGCCTTACCCACCGAATAGAAAAGCATAATGATCGAGATAAGCAACCTCACAAAATACTTGAACAAAAAGAGTGTAATCAACGATGTCTCATTTTCTGCCAAACGCCAAGAGTGCCTTGGGTTATTTGGATTGGAGGGGGCAGGTAAAACTACACTTTTGAAGATGATCGCCGGCGCCACCCAGCCCTCCTCGGGGCAGGTGCGGATTTTGGGGCTGGATACACAAACCCATGGGTATCAGGCACGCAAGGCAATAGGCTATCAACCCGAATCCGGCGTCAACCACCCGACCCTGTCAGTCAAGAACTTGCTCAGCTTCATCGCCACCGTTCGTGGATTCCAGGGCGCGGAGAAGCGCAGGCGGGTGGATCGCGCCGCCAGCCGACTCGAACTCTGGCCAGTCCTCGGTTACCCGATCAACACGCTTCCGCCAGGCCTGAAACGCAAAGTCGCATTTGCCCAAGCCCTGCTGCACGACCCCGACGTGCTACTGCTGGACGAACCCGGCGAAGGCTTGGCGCCCCATCAGCAAGGGAAGATCAGCACGCTTATCCAGTCATTGGCCGACGAGATGACGATTATCGTCGCCTCACGCGATTGCGAAGCACTGGCCGGCGTCTGCACCCGTGCCCTGGTCATTGGCGGCGGTCGCCTGCTGGCGGACACCCCAATGCCCGAGCTACAGCGCAGCTCCCGGCACTTCCGGGCGGTCACCCTGGCGGCGAAGTCGGCCCTGGATTTGTTGGCACTCGCCGTGCTGCCCGGCGTGGCAGGTATCGAAGAAGACCGGCACGGTCCAGGCACGGTGACCGTTCTCGCCATGCCGGGACACTCCATCTACCCCGCCATCTGCGCATTGATTGCCAACCGGCGCTGGGAAATACACTCACTGAATCTGGAGCCAGGTCGCCTGAACGATGTCGTTCACCACCTGAGCCAGGAGGCATCCCATTGAACCTGCTGCCACCTGTTTTCAAACGCCAGCTTGCCAGCTATCTATCGGCACCTGCCACCTACCTGAGCATTGCGCTATTCCTGGTGCTGTCCGCCTTACTGGGATTGCACACAAGCCCATTGCTGGAGCGAAGCAGCAGCGACTTGCAGGGCTTTTTTCAATGGCACCCTTGGTTGTACCTGTTACTGATCCCTGCCCTGTCGACTCAACTTTGGGCGGATGAGAACGAGACCGGCTTTGGCGATTTCATGAAAACCCTGCCTGTCAGGCCCGCGGAACTGGTTATTGGAAAATTCCTCGCTGCCTGGGTCGTGGCGGGCCTGGCACTATTGCTGACATTTCCCATCGTGACAGTTGTCAACTTGCTCGGCACTGCGGACAACGCGGTCATTGCCTCACAATTTCTGTCCAGTTGGTTATTAGCCGGGAGCTATCTATCGGTCGGTGTTTTTATTTGCGCACTGACCCGCCAACGCCTGGCCATTTTCATATTGACGCTGAGCTTGCTGTTATTGGCCAGCGGTGTGTCTTCGGTGTTGGATGCACTTGAGCGTCAAGCGCCCATCTGGATCATCGATAGTTTGACGTCTCTCAGCCCACTCCTACGTTTTGGCCTGATTGACCACGGGACACTTACCTTTCAGGACTGCGCGTATTTCATCAGCATGATCATTGCTTTTCTTGCTGCGACGACCGCAATCCTCAACTACAAGAACAGCTGAGAAGGAACACTCTCGATGCGATATCCATTGCGCACCGGCATGACACTTAGCGTCATACTGCTTTTGTTCCTCGCATTCAACTTGGTATGGGCAGTCAAATTTCCCGATCTACGCCAGGATTTTTCTCAACAAAAAACCAACACATTGTCACCCGAGGTAGTGCACTTACTCACCACACTGGAAAGCCCACTGGACTTCTACTATTTCAATTCAAGCCTACCGGCACAAAAAAGCAGCATCCTGAAACACTATGCTAAACGCGTTGAAGAAAAACTGAGGGCTTTCGAACACGCAGCAAACGGCAGGATCAATCTGCACATTATCGATCCTGCTCCCTTTTCAGAGGATGCCTACAAAGCAGGATTATATGGACTACGCGATCAACCGGGATTCTTCGGTCTTATCGGCACGCGGGAGGGCCAAGCCGCACAACGCATCGAATCGTTCAACCCAGAGAACGAACCGTTGCTGGAGTATGAAATCAGCCACCTGATCACCCAGTTGCTGCATCCCGAGCCTGCGGTCATTGGACTGTTATCCGGGTTACCGGCAGACGCGTCCATCGAACCGTTGGTGCTGGAATTGCACCGACATTTCGACCTACTGGAGTTGGAGCCGACTGCAGATCATGTCCCCTCGCGGATCAAAACCCTGATGCTCATAAACCCCCGCGAGCTGCCGGAGAAAACGCTGTACGCGATTGACCAATTCGTCCTGAACGGCGGCAAACTGCTGATGTTTATCGACCCCCTCGGTAAAGGCGACTCAAAGGCAACACCCTCGGCGACCAGACTAGACGGGTTACTCGCCGGCTGGGGGGTCAGCATGCCGAGCAATAAGGTACTGGTCGACCGCACCTATGCCCCATCGGAACATCAACCGGCCACCTTCACCCTGCCACGCCAAGCGATGAATACCGATGATGTCAGCACCTGGAAGCTGGACACGGTGACCGTGTCGAACAGCGGCGCCCTGTTCTCCCTGGATAAAAGCCGGGCCACCTTCACGCCACTGCTGCGCAGTTCCAGACAGTCGTTACTGCTGGATTCAAGCGCCGTAGACAGCGCGTTCCCCACGCGTGGCGAGCGTCATGTGATCGCTGCCCGACTCGAAGGGCCAGCCTATTCAGCGTTTGCTGACGGATTTGGCGGGCAGCCGCCGGGGCGGCAGAAGGCGACGCAGATCCAAGTGGTAGTGGTGGCCGATACGGATATGTTGAGCGAGCCACCCAGCGGTTCCGCGCAAAACGCTAACAAACTGTTTGTAGTAAACACTCTGGATAACCTCGCAGCACCGCAGGCCCTTGCGAATATTCGCCCGCGTGCAGTGGCGGGCCACTCATTGAACCTGCTGGAGAAGCGCCGCGAGGCTGCCGAGCGCGCCTACCAGGATCAGGCCACCGAGCTGGAACGGCGCCTGGTACAAACGGAAAAGGAATGGCAGCGCCTCAACCCTGAGGGCACGACCCTGGGCACCGAGGCTGTCGATACCAACACCCAGTTGCAAGCGCTCAACAAAGAGCGCCTGCGTTTACCGATGGAACTGCATGCGCTGAAAAACGCCCTTCACGCGCCGGTGCAGCGCCTGGAGCGCAACATAAAACTGCTGGTGATTGTGCCGTTGCCGGCACTGCTGGGCCTGATTGCCTGGGGGCTATTTCAATGGCGTCGCCGTCGTTGTCCGGTGCCACCGTCGGCGTTCTATTGAGGGCTCAGCGCCGCGCGATCAAGCCTTGCCGGGCAATGCGCGTCAGTTGATGAATCACCTCGGCAGCATCTCTGGCGCTGGGCGCCTGGATCACCGCAAGGTCAAAGCTGTTGCTGGCAAAGCGCCCCAGGGAATCGCCATCTTCGACAAACTGGATCAGGAACGCCGAAGGCCGCCCGCCACGCCGCGGCCAACCATCCAGGTAACGCAACAGCGTCGGCTGGTGCTTGCCGCCGAGGAGAATTCTTGGATTGCGTTGATTCAGGTCCGCAGTGATCGGGGCCAGGCGTATGAGGGGGTGTGGTGCATTCATCGTGTCGTGTCTCTGCCTCAAAAGTCTGCGGGCAGGTGAGAGGCAACACCGAACCAGCGCTTTAGCGGTATTTCGAAGCCTGCGTCTTCAGTCAGAGCTGGCTTCTGTCGGGCTGCATCGAGTCCCAGTGGCGCCCCGCAATTAGCTGTTTAAATCGGCGCATAACCAACATCCTAGAGAAGCCGATGGGGCGGTGTCAAGAATCCCGCGCAACGAAAAGGCCCGCGCATGGCGGGCCTTCTCCAGGGGATACAGGGCGATCAGTTGGCGATGGCGCGGTCGGCAGACAGTTTGCCAGCACCTTCGAACAGGACGGCCAGGGAGCCGCCGAGCAAGGCCAGGGCGAACTCATAACCGTTGTTCGCCATGAACAGACCGTTATGGATATGCACCGAGAAGATCGCCACCAGCGACAGAAAAGTCAGGCCCAATGCCGCAGGGCGCGCCAGCAGACCGATGATCAGGGCCAGGCCGGCGAAGAACTCGGTACCGCCCGACAACAAGGCCATCAAGGTGCCCGGCGCCAGGCCAATGCTTTCCATCCACTGCGCGGTGCCCGCCAGGCCGTAGCCGCCAAACCAGCCAAAGAGTTTTTGCGAACCGTGGGCGGCGAAGATGATACCGACAACAATGCGCAGAACGGTCAGGCCATAGCCGGCGCGGGTGGACAGGATGCTTTTGATCAGTGGGCTCATGGTGATAATCCTTTTCAAAGTAGGGGTTGGTTGGCCGCTATATTAATCAGTTTATACAATGATAAAAGCCGAAAAATCGCCTGATTAATATCAATAAAATCGATCACTTGCGTGAGGCGATTTTCGGCTCCAACGCCGAAGGCTCCAGGGAGTCCCGTTCCCGATCAAACGCCAGGTAGTACTTATTGACGCTATTCACATAGCTGACGGCGCTCATCCCCACCTGCTCCATGGCAATGCGCTCCACCTGGAAGAACCACTGATTGGGATTAAGCCCACGGCGCTTGGCTTCAGTACGCATGCCTTGCACGCGTTCCGGCCCCATGTTGTAGGCGGCCAGCACGAAAGCCATGCGCTCGCGCTCGTTGAGCTTGGGGCTGGCGAAAAACTTGCGGCGGATCATCGACAGGTAACGCGCGCTCGCCTGCACATTGCTGTCGAGATTCTCGATATTGTTCACGCCCACCCGCTGCGCGGCCGAAGGTGTGATCTGCATCAGGCCGGTCGGCCCACCGCTGCTGCGCGTACCTGGGTCGAGGGCGGACTCTTTGAAGGCCAGCGCAGCGAGGTTCAACCAATCCATGCCTTGCTCGCGCGCATGTTTTTGCAGGACCGGACGCAGTTTCTCGAGGCGCTGGCGGTCGATGCGGGCCAGCGGGTTGCGCACTTGGTAAAGGCGTCGATAAATGCGCTGAAACGCCACGTCCTGGTCGGAGGGCGTGCGGTAGGTCTTGAGAAAGCGATCAATACTTGCCCGCAGCATCGCGGCGTCCTGCCGCACGAACCAGTACTCTTCGCCCGGCTCATTGATCGCCACCTGTTTGTCGAAGCGCAGTTTGGGCAGGATCTTCGACCAACGTTCAGCGATGGGCTTCTCGACAATGGTCAGGTGAAAGATGCCGGCCTGGACCATCTCCAGCACATCCTCCACCGCCAGGCT
Source organism: Pseudomonas sp. PSPC3-2 (assembly GCF_049897085.1). Classification (NCBI taxonomy): domain Bacteria; kingdom Pseudomonadati; phylum Pseudomonadota; class Gammaproteobacteria; order Pseudomonadales; family Pseudomonadaceae; genus Pseudomonas; species Pseudomonas sp. PSPC3-2. The sequence goes on along the minus strand of NZ_JAFCVO010000001.1, from coordinate 793,249 downwards.
CGGGTCGACCCATTCCACCTTTATTGGCGGCTGCTTGTGCAGGGCCAGCTTCTGGTTGACCTGATTGATCGCATCCGCCGCCGCGCTGCCGGTGGTCAGCGCCAGGGTGCGCCCGGATAGCTGCTCCAACTTGGTAAACCGCCGCTCACCCTTGACCCCCACCAGCCATAACGGCACGCCACTGGCGATCGGGTCGCTCGCGCTGATCTTGTGCGCGGCCTTTACTTCCAGCAATTCTCCGGGAGCCACCAAGTCGCCTTCGCCACGCGCCAGCGCGCCGAGCAGTTGCCCCTTGGCCTTGGGGATGATCTTGAGATTGATGTTCTGGCCATCGCGGGCTTGGTCGTTGAGGTACTGCTCGAACGCACGCAGGCGATGGTATTCGACACCAATGGCCTGGCCCTGAATTTCACCGGAACTGTTGCGGCTCTGGTTGACCAGTACGCGCAGGGTACGACTGGAGCGAATCTCGGCCAGGTCGCGGACCTTGCTCGGCTTGGTCACTTCCAGCGGCCCGTCCAGCCGCGCGACCGCCGCCATGGGCAGCAATAACGTCAGGCACAACATAAGTAACGCCGAGGGTCGGATCATCCGCTCTCCGGAAAGAATACTGGCCAGCACCTTCGCGAAAAACGAGGGACTGGAGGTCAGAAACAGAGCGCTTTATGCGCTGACAAAGCACGCAACGGCGGCACCAGGGCAGGCGATAGACCCACCACAATGTCGCTTGCGACGTTCAAAGACAGCTATAACTCGTTGTAGTTCTAGGTTTTTCTTATAAATCTACAGCTCTGATATGCTTTCCGTCCGCAGGCGGAGATAGCACCATGCAACTCATTGATATCGGCGTCAACCTGACAAACCCAAGTTTCGACGAGAAGCACCAGGCCGTTCTCGAGCGCGCCTATGCCGCCGGCGTGCAACAATTGGTGCTCACCGGCACCCGTGTCGACGGCAGCGAACAGGCCCTGCAATTGTGCGAAAAACTCGATGAAAGCGGCCAACGGCTGTTCTGCACCGCCGGCATCCACCCCCACTCCGCCAGCGACTGGAACGGCGACAGCGCCCAACGCTTACGCGGTTTGCTCAACGACAGCCGCGTGCGTGCAGTGGGCGAATGCGGGCTGGATTTCAACCGCGATTTTTCCCCGCGCCCGCAGCAGGAAAAAGTCCTCGAAGAACACCTGGCCCTGGCCGTCGAACTGAAACTGCCGGTATTTCTCCACGAACGCGACGCCAACCAGCGCCTGCTGGAGATCCTCAAGGATTACCGTGATCACTTGTCCGCCGCCGTGGTGCATTGCTTCACGGGCGAGCAGCAGGCGCTGTTCAGCTACCTCGACCTTGACTTGCACATCGGCATCACCGGTTGGATCTGCGACGAGCGCCGTGGGACGCACCTGCATCCACTGGTCAGGGAAATTCCTCGGGGCCGCCTGATGTTGGAAAGCGATGCGCCTTACCTACTGCCGCGCACCCTGCGGCCCAAGCCGAAAAACGGCCGCAATGAACCGGCCTACCTGCCGGAGGTGCTGCGCGAAGTTGCCCTGCACCGCAACGAAAGCCTGGAAGACCTGGCCCAACACAGCACCGCCTGCGCCCGCGCCTTTTTCGGGCTGCCCATCGTGGTTTGATGCGACGCATTGACCCATATCAAAGTGACTTTTCTGAGTAACGGCACAATAATGGCACCTTGCCAATGCTGTTTCCGCGATCAGAGAAAACCTTCCATGGGTGCCTGGCTTAGCAATATCTCGCTGAAGTACAAATTCTGGGCCGTCAATGCGGTCGCTTTTATCACCACGCTGCTGTTGGTGTTATACGCCGTGCATCTCGAACAGCAGTCGCGCAGCCAGGCGTCCCAGACCTCGGCACAAGCTCAGGCGCGCTTGCTCAGCGCCTGGCCGACCGACAAGGCGTTGCCCAAGGGTGAGGCTTGGCTGACGTTTGCCCGTGGTCAAGTCCCACAGTTGGCCGATCTAGATCTGTCAGACCTGAGCAGTGCCAGCGGCTGGGTCGAACTCAATCACCTGCCATTGTTCGGCGAAAACCCGTTGATGGGCGCTGAAGTGGTCGCCCGCGCCGACGGGCAACAGATCGCAGTGCTCGCTTACGCGCCAAGCCTGAGCCAGGTGTTCAGTGAACGCTTCACCCACTACGCCGTAGCGGTGCTGATCCTGATGCTGGCAATGCTCTGCGCGTCGCAGTTGCTGATCCGCTTCCTGCTCAGCCAACTCAACACCCTCAAGGACGTGATGCTGCATGTCGAGAAAACCGGCGACCTGTCGGCGCGTGTCCCACTGGCCTGCAAAGATGAAGTCGGCCAGATGGCCAGCGCGTTCAACGCCATGCAAGCCGGCTACCAGCGGGTGGTCAACACCGTGGCCCGCACCGCCAAGCAGTTGGATGAAGGCGCCGCACGGCTGGCCAGCAGCATGAACGAGGTGCAGCACGGCATGCTCGGCCAGCAAAGCGAAACCGACCAGGCCGCCACTGCCATCAACGAGATGACGGCCACTGTCTACCACATCGCCCAGCACGCCGGCGCCACTCGCGATTTGTCCCAGACCGCCGACACCCTCGCCGGCAGCGGCCGCGAAGTGGTAGACCGGGTGCAACGTTCGATCGCCGGGCTGTCCAGCGGCGTGCAACAGACCGCCGAAATGATCCAGAAACTGGCCGAAGACAGCCAGAAAATCAACAGTGTGGTCAGCGTGATCCACAGCATCGCCGAACAGACCAACTTACTCGCGCTTAACGCCGCCATCGAGGCCGCCCGCGCCGGGGAAATGGGCCGCGGTTTCGCGGTGGTCGCCGACGAAGTGCGCAACCTGGCCAAGCGCGTGCAAACCTCCACCGACGAAATCACCCACATGGTCTCGGCGCTGCAAGCCGGCACCCGCGATGCGGTGGACTTCATGCAGGAAAGCTCGTTCAAGGCCGACGACTGCGTGCAACAAGCCCAGGAAGCCGGCGCCGCACTGGCCGAAATCACCGGCGCCGTGGCGCAGATGCGCGAAAGCAACACCCAGATCGCCGTCGCCGCCGAGCAACAGAGCCATGTCGCCGAAGAGATGAACCGCGCAGTTGTGAGTATTCGTGATGTGACCGAAAACACCGTGCAACAAACTGTCGATTCCGCAACCACCAGCAATGAACTGGCCACGTTGGCCGGGGAGCTAAGCAAAGCGATCGGGCAGTTGAAGCTATAAGCAATACAAGGCGAGGCTATGACCCCCATAGCCAGCCTTGATTCGCCGCGCCACCCTACCCGACCTAAACTCTGTTCAAGTTGTTTCAACGGACAGAGGATTCACCATCATGGGCAAACGTCATCCCAATATCCCCGCCTGGCAATGGCGTCAGTACCCGCAAAACCACCAGCACCCGACCAACCTGGCGTTGCACATGATCGCGGTGCCGCTGTTTATCATCGGGTTTCTGTTGGTCGTTTCCGGGGTGTTCAGCCTGAGCCTGGCCAGTTTGGCCGTGGGCGTTGTCGGTATCCTGGCCGGCCTTGCGCTGCAGCGGCATGGCCACAACCTGGAAGCCCAGGCCAGTGAACCCTTCAGTGATCGTAAAGATGCGGTCCAACGCCTGGTGGTCGAGCAGTTCGTGACCTTCCCGCGCTTTGTGTTGAGCGGCGGCTGGTGGCGCGCCTGGCGTAAGCGCCACCAGCACTGAGGGTCAGGCGAAGACCACCACGGTCTGGCGGCTGATGGCGATCAACTCGCCGGCCGGGCTCCATAGCGCGGCGGCGGCATGGCCGTAGCCGTCGCGGGCGTGTTCGAGGGTGACGTGGTACTGGCACCAGTCAAGTGTGCTCAGGTCTTGCAGCGGCTGGATAAACTCGATGGTCCAGGTCAGCGTGCTGCCCGGCGCGGGCTTTCTAAGGTGCGGCAGCACGGCCGGCGGCCAGGCATCCACCAGGGCAAGGATGTGCGACTCGGTCAGCGGCTCTTCTTTCACATCGCCGCGCAACCGCACCCAACCGCCCATGTCGCGGGAGGTGTTGCCGGTAAACGGCAAGCCGCCGACACTCCAGCGCATCGCCAGGTGCCGCATGAACTCCGGGGTGACGCCCTGGATGTAAGGCAGCTCCTGGCATTCCTCCCAGTGTTTGAAGGTCGGCGGCGGTTCGCTCGCCACCACGACTTGCGACTCACGGGAGGCACCGAAACTGGCCTGGACCAGGGTCGCCACTTCGCCGTTCTGCACCACCCGGCCAAGCAATTGACTGACGGCCTTGCCTTCGCGCAACACTTCGACTTGGTAACTGGCGGGCACACCCGGTGCTACCGGGCCGACGAAGGTGATTGCCAACGAGCGCAAAGGCCGGTCGGCGGGGACTTGGGCACGCAGCGCCTCGTATTGCAATGCGGCCACCAGGCCACCAAAGCTCGCGCGGCCCTGTGCCCATTCGGCGGGGATGATGACCGCCTGCGGGTGGCTACGGGCGGCGTCGAGCAAATCACTAAAGCGCATGGCGACCTCACATCAAAAAGACCAGAGGTGCGATCTTAACCAGCGTGCCCGCCAGGTACAGCGCCTATTCCGGCCAAAAACCGGACCGGTTCAGAAACAATCCTCGCTGAGTTTGTCCAGCACCCGATCCGCCTCGCCTTCGGCCTGGGCCATGGTGCGACGCCATACCGTGACACACGGCTGCAGATCGGCTTGATGTTCAGCCTGGACCAGCCACTGCCAGCAATCATGCCAATCGCCCAGGGCGCCTTGGGCTTCTTTCAAGCGCGACATGGCCTTGGCCGGGAGTTTGTCCAGCTCGGGGTAGGCTTCGGCGGCGTAGCGCACGCGCTTGATCAACAAACGCAGACGATGGCGATCGTGGCTTGGGTCCTGCAGGGCGTCATCGAGTTTGCGCCATTGCTTGACCAGGCGCTTGTCGATACGCAGGCGCAGGCCCTTGAGCAATTTCTGGTGTTGCGACGCACGGATAAAACGCGGGAATGCATCGAGGATTTGCAGCAGGTGGGCCAATTCCGGGCCCTGCGCGACGTGGCGATAGGCATCGGGTTGCAGACGCAGGCGACGGTCGGCGGCGGCAGGGTGACCATGCTGGAGCAGATACGCGGCCAGCACTTCACGATCACGCAACGGCGTGGTCAATTGGCCGACGGTGCGGGCGGCCAATTCGAGTTGTTCGACGCCCGGCAACCCGCGCAAAGGCCGCAAAAGGCTGCGCAGGCGCCGCACGGTGGTGCGCAAATCATGCAGGGCCTCATCGTCGGTGACGGCGGCGAGCCGAGCCTGGCAGCTCAGTAACCCAACTTCCAGGCCGATAACCTGAGCGACTAACTGATCTACCAAAGCTGACATGCTTTACTCCACTGACGACGAATAATCCCTGCATCACTCAAGACCTGTGACGCAGCCTCATTGCACTCGGCAACGGCTACGAATCAGCGGCCGGCGCGAGACTCACGAATATAGAAACGCGCCTTTTCGGCTTTGTTGGCACAGCCTTCAAAGGCTTCGAATTGCTGCTGGGTCTTGGCGCCGGTCAGCAGGGACAAGGCCTTGGAGTAGCTCACGGTACCGGCAAAGCCTTCGGCCTTGGCCAAGTCCAGTTCTTTCCACGCGGCGTCCAGTTGGCTGCCGCAGCTGTCGCGATAGGCGCTTTTCCCGGCACAACCGGCCAGAGCCAACATGATCACAGGCACACACATCCAGGCTTTCATCGATGACACCTCAAAATAAAGAAAAACAGTCGGATTCTGTAGACGTTGCCTACAAAGAAAAGTGCCTTGTCCACTACCTGAAATCAGAAGCGCCTATTGCCAGAGCATACCCGAGCGCGGCCGTTATTCTGGAAAAATATTGCGCGGTTGCGCGAAGATTGAAGCCGCCCCCTCATTGGGTGCATTGTGGGCGCCTGCTTAACGAAGGACATCGACCATGAAGAAGCGTGTTGCCTTGGTGCTGGGCTCCGGTGGAGCTAGGGGCTACGCCCATATCGGGGTGATCGAGGAAATCGAACGGCGCGGCTACGACATCGCCTGTATCGCCGGCTGTTCCATGGGCGCGGTGGTGGGCGGAATCTACGCCGCCGGTAAACTCGACGAGTATCGAAACTGGATCGAAAGCCTGGATTACCTCGACGTATTACGCCTGGTCGATGTGAGCTTTCGCCTGGGTGCGATTCGCGGTGAGAAGGTCTTCGGGCAGATCCGCAAGATCGTCGGCGAAATCAACATCGAAGAGCTGCGCATCCCCTACACCGCCGTGGCCACCGACCTCACCAACCAGCAGGAAATCTGGTTCCAGGAAGGCTGCCTGCACCAGGCCATGCGCGCCTCGGCGGCGATTCCGAGCCTGTTCACCCCGGTGATGCAAGGCAACCGCATGCTGGTGGACGGCGGCCTGCTCAACCCGCTGCCGATCGTGCCGGTGGTGTCGAGCCATTGCGACTTGATCATTGCGGTCAACCTCAACGCGACCAACCAGAAGCACTATCACTTGCCGGTGATCCAGCGTCCGCCGGCGTTCAAGAGCCGCTTCAACAGCTTGGCGAAGTCGCTGGGTTCGCACTTGCCGTTTCGCCGCAAACAGGCCGAGCAGTTGATGAAGCTCGAACAGGAAGCCTTGCAGGCCCACGCGGCCGAGATCAACCCGTGGCTGGAGTCGGCCGAACCCGAAGCCCAGCAACCCGCCGCCGCACCGGAAACCGCCGGGGCGCCGAAGTCAGCGACCGGTTCGTTCATCATCGATAACGTCGGCCCGGCATCGTTGCTGGACCTGATCAACCAGAGCTTCGAGGTGATGCAGACATCGCTGGCGCAGTACAAGATCGCCGGCTACCCGCCGGACGTCCTGATCAACGTGCCGAAGCGGGTGTGCCGGTTTTTCGAGTTCTACAAGGCGCCAGAATTGATCGCCCTGGGGCGCGAGATTGCCAGTGATACGTTGGATCGGTATGAAAGTGAGCAGCACTGAGATTGGCGGTGCGACGATTCGACTTGCCCCCGATGAGGCCCTGACAGCCAACGAAAATCCATCAGGCCTTAAGCCCCCAACAACCGATACCCCACCCCCGCCTCGGTCACGATAAAACGCGGCTGGGTCGGATCATCCGCCAGCTTCTGGCGCAGGTGGCCCACCACGATGCGCAGGTAGTGGCTGTCCTCGGTATGGGTCGGCCCCCAGATATCCTTGAGCAATTGCTGCTGGGTAATCACCCGCCCCGGATGACGCGCCAATTGCGCCAGCACCGCGTACTCCTTGCGGGTCAGCGCCACTTCGATGCCGTCCAGCAGCACCCGGCGATACGCCAGGTCGACTGTCAGCGGGCCGAAACACAGCGCCGCTTCCTGGGCCTCCCCCGCTGGCGCCTGGCGCAGCAAGGCGCGCACGCGGGCGAGAAACTCCTGGATGCCAAAGGGTTTGGTGACGTAATCGTTCGCCCCCCCATCCAGCGCTTCGACCTTCTGCACCTCGCTGGCGCGCACCGACAGCACCAGCACCGGCACCGTCGACCACTCACGAAACTCGCGCAGCACCTGCTGGCCGTCCATGTCCGGCAGGCCGAGGTCGAGTACCAGCAGATCCGGCTTGCTCAAGGCGGCCTGGGCCAGGCCTTCGTTGCCGCTGCCGGCCTCGATCACTTTGTAGCCCTGGGAGGCCAGGCTGATGCGCAGGAATTTGCGGATCTGCGGTTCGTCGTCAATGACCAAAATCGTCGCGGTCTGGCTCATGGTGTCCAATCAAAATCCATAAAAAAAAGAGAGTAGCTCACGCCTCGCGTTCCAGGCCAGGCTGTGTCGGCAACGGCAGGAACAGCGTGATGCAGGTGCCCCGCCCGCCAATCCCATCGGCGACGCTGATATGCCCGCCATGGGCGCCGACCATGCCCTGGCAGATCGCCAAGCCAAGGCCAGTGCCCTGCCCGCCGCGGTCACCACGGGCAGCGGTGTAGAACATATCGAAAATCTTCGCGCGCTCGTCTTCAGGAATTCCCGGCCCCTCATCGGCCACGGCGAAGAACAATTGGTTATCCAGCACCCCGGCGCTCACTTGCAAATGGCCTTGGGCCGGCGAGAATCGGGCGGCGTTTTCCAGCACGTTGACCAGCGCCTGCTCGATCAACGCGGCATGCACATACAGCAACGGCAATTCAGGCGGTACATCGATGCTCACTTGCAGCGGCGCCAGCACCGCACGTAAGCGGCCGAGGGCGCTGCCGACGATATCACCGGGCGAGACCCAGTCCCGCGCCAGCTTCAACGCGCCGTGGCCCAGGCGTGTCATGTCCAACAGGTTCTGGATATAGCGATCGAGGCGCTCGGCTTCGTCGCGGGTGCCTTCGAGCAGTTCGCGGCGATCCTCTAGCGGAATGGCTTCGCCGAGCGCCAGCAGGCTGTCGATACTGCCGCGCATGGACGTCAACGGCGTGCGCAAATCGTGGGACACCGACGCGAGCAAGGCACTGCGCAGTTGCTCGGTCTCGCCGTGCAGGCGCGCGGACTCCAGCTCCTGCGCCAATTGTGCGCGGGCCAACGCCTGGGCCAGCGGCTGGCTCAAGGCGATCAGCAAGCGACGGCGCTGGCCGCTCAGCTCCTGGCCCGGTTTCGCACTGACACCGAGCAACCCCAGCGGGCCCTCTTCGCTCGACAGCGGCCACCACCACCAGCCCCCAAACGGCAACGTGCCGGTGCCCTTGCCTGCCGGCTGATCGTGCTGCCAGGCCCAGTCGGCGGCGGCGCGTTCGGCTTCGGTGAAGGTCAGCGGTCCGCCGGTCTCGACTTTCCAGCCGCCGTGGCCATCGCGGTTGACTAGGCACAGGTCGAGGTCGCTCCAACCTTCCAGGTGATGCGCCGCCGCGCTGATCACCGCCTGGCGATCGGTGGCAGCGGTGAGCTTGCGCGACAGGTCGAGCAGCTCGCTGGTTTCTTCCTGGGTGTCACGCAACGCCTGCAACTGCCGACGCTGGCGTGCGGCGAGGTTGCCGGTGAGTGCCGCCATCAGCAGAAAAAACAACAGGGTCAGCACGTCTTCTTCACGCTGGATGGCGAAGGAGAATTTTGGCGGAATAAACAGGAAGTCATACGTCAGAAACGACAGCGCCGCGCACACCAGGGACGGCCCCAGACTACTGCGCACCGCCACCAGCAATACCGCCGCGAGAAATACCAGCGAGATATTCGGCAACGGCAACACGCTGGCGACCGCCCAGGCCACCGCCGCCGCAATCACGGTCGCCACCACCGCCAGCGCATAGTCGAACCACACCAGCCCGCGTACATCCGGCAGGCGCGGCGGTGCAGGCACGTCGTCGCTGTCGAGGATGTTGATTTCCAGGCCGCGTGCATTGCGCAACAGGCGCTCGGCCACGCCACCACCGAACAGCCGACGTCGCCAGTTCATCCGCGACTGCCCGACCAACACGAGGCTGGCGCGGCGCTCAGCGGCATGATGGATCAGTGTCTTGGTCACCTCCCCCGCGCGCAGCAGCACCACTTCACCGCCGAGGCGTTCGGCCAGTTGCTGGGCGTTTTGCAGGCGCAGGCGCGCTTGTTCATCGCGCACGCGACCGTTATCGATATGCACCAGGCTCCACGGCAGGTGGCGTCGCTGCGCCACGCGGCTGGCATGGCGCACCAGGCGTTCGGCTTGCGCATCGCCGTCGACGCCGACCAGCAAGCGACCGCGCACCGCCGGCGCGGCCTGGCCGAGTTGGCGATAGCCCTGAGCCAAGTCATCGTCGACGTGGGCGGCGGCGGTCTGCATCGCCAGCTCGCGCAGGGCCGTCAGATTAGTCTGGGTGAAAAACGCATCGATGGCGGCGCGGGCCTGTTCCGGCACGTACACCTTGCCGTCGCGCAAACGCTCCAGCAGCTCGCGGGACGGCAGGTCGATCAGCAGCAGCTCATCGGCCTCCTGCAGCACCCAATCCGGCAGGGTTTCGCGCACCAGCACGCCGGTGATGCCTCGCACCTGATCGTTGAGGCTTTCCAGGTGCTGGACGTTGACCGTGGTGAACACGTTGATGCCGGCGGCGAGCAGTTCCTGAATATCCTGCCAGCGCTTTTCATGGCGGCTGCCAGGCGCGTTGCTGTGGGCCAGTTCGTCCACCAGCACCAGTTGCGGCTTGGCGCCGAGCAGGCCGTCGAGGTCCATTTCTTCGAGCATCACGCCACGGTATTCACTGCGCAGCAACGGTTGCTGCGGCAAGCCGCTGAGCAACGCTTCGGTCTCCGCGCGGCCGTGGGTTTCGACCACACCGGCGAGCAACCTGACGCCCTGGCGCAACTGGGTATGGGCAGCCTGGAGCATGGCGTAGGTCTTGCCTACGCCGGGGGCGGCGCCAAGGAAGACTTTGAGCCGGCCACGGCCGTCCCGGGGCAGATCGGCTAACAGGGCATCGGCACGGCCGGAGTCGCTCATGCGCGGGGGTTCCTTCAGGGGTTTATAAAGTCGCAGGCAGATTCACTGAAGATCAAATGTGGGAGCGGGCTTGCTCGCGATGCAAGCGACTCGGTCTAACAGTAATACCGAGGTGATGCTATCGCGAGCAAGCCCGTTCCCACAGGCTGATCAGAGTTTTTCCAGGGCCATATTCAGCGCCAGCACATTCACCACCGGCGGGCCCACCAGCGGGCTTTCGATGTGCTCATCCAGCAAGCGCTGCAGGGTGGACACCGGCACATTCCGTGCGGCGGCTACCCGCGCCAGTTGATAGGCAATCGCCGACGGTGGCAAGTGTGGATCAAGACCGCTGCCGGAGGTCGTCAGCAAAGCTAACGGCACCGGGCCTTGAGCGGGCACGAACTGTTTATTCGCGTCATCGAACACGCGCGTGGCCAGCGCCGGGTTGCTTGGCCCCAGGTTGCTCGCGCTGCTGGAAACGGTCGCGAACGCGCCCGCCGAAGGACGCGGGTGGAACCAGCTGTCACCGGTAAAGTCCTGGGCGATCAGGCTGGAGCCGCGCACCTTGCCGCTGGCGTCGCGCACCAGGCTGCCGTTGGCTTGGTCCGGGAAGGCGACCTGGGCGACGCCGGTCACCACCAGCGGGTAGGCGACGCCGGTGATCAGGGTCATGAGGACCAGCAGGCTCAGGGCCGGGCGGATGATGTTGGACATTTCAATTTCCTCAATTCGGTCATTGCAACCTGTGGCCACCGCTTTGCCGGTGCCCACAGGAATCGGGTCAAACCAGGTGCAGCGCGGTCAGCAACATGTCGATCGCCTTGATGCCCACGAACGGCACCAGCAGGCCGCCCAGGCCATAGATCAACAGGTTGCGCCGCAGCAACGCCGCCGCACTCGCCGCCTGCACTCGCACACCGCGCAGCGCCAGGGGAATCAGCACGACGATGATCAGTGCGTTGAACACGATGGCCGAGAGGATCGCGCTCTGCGGGCTCTGCAAGTGCATCACGTTGAGCACACCCAGTTGCGGGTAGATCGAGGCGAACAGCGCCGGCAGGATCGCGAAGTACTTGGCCACATCGTTGGCGATGGAAAAGGTGGTCAGCGCGCCGCGCGTCACCAGCAATTCCTTGCCGATCTGCACCACGTCCAGCAGCTTGGTCGGGTCGCTGTCGAGGTCGACCATGTTGGCGGCTTCGCGGGCCGCCTGGGTGCCGTCGTTCATCGCCATGCCGACGTCCGCCTGGGCCAGCGCCGGAGCGTCGTTGGCGCCGTCGCCGCACATCGCTACCAGTCGACCGTCGTTCTGTTCGTGACGAATCCGCGCGAGTTTTTTCTCCGGGGTGGCTTCGGCCAACACGTCATCCACGCCGGCTTCAGCCGCAATCGCGGCCGCCGTCAGCGGGTTGTCGCCGGTGACCATCACGGTACGAATCCCCAGCTTGCGCAGCTCGGCAAACCGTTCGCGGATGCCGGGCTTGACCACGTCCTTCAGATGGATCGCACCGAGCAACTTGCCATCGGCGCACACCAGCAACGGCGTGCCGCCGCTCTGAGCGATCTTGTCGATTTCCCGCGACAGGGCCGGTTGCAGGTCGCTGCGGGGTTGACCGATAAACGCCAGCAGCGAGTCCACGGCGCCTTTGCGAAATACGCGGCCCTGATAGTCGACGCCAGACAAGCGGGTTTCGGCGGTGAACGGTACGGCGGTCAATTCCTCCAGTGAAGGTTCGGCCTGCGGGTGCAAGGCACGCAGGTATTCGACGATGGATTTGCCTTCGGCGGTGTCGTCCGCCAGGGACGCCAGCAGCGCGCCCTCGGCCAATTCCCGACCGCTCACACCCGGCGCCGCAACCACTGCCGAGCAGCGGCGGTTACCAAAGGTGATGGTGCCGGTCTTGTCCAGCAGCAACACATGCACGTCCCCCGCCGCTTCCACGGCGCGACCGGACTTGGCGATCACGTTGAGGCGCACTAGGCGGTCCATGCCGGCAATACCGATGGCCGACAGCAAGCCACCGATGGTCGTAGGAATCAGCGTCACCAGCAGTGCGACCAGGAACACCAAAGGCAAGCTGCCATTGGCGAAGTGGGCGAACGGCTGCAGGGTCACGACCACCAGCAGGAAGATCAGCGTCAGGCCGATCAGCAGGATATCCAGCGCCACTTCGTTGGGGGTTTTCTGGCGTTTGGCGCCTTCGACCAGCGCGATCATGCGGTCCAGCGTGGACTCGCCGGGGTTGGCGGTGATGCGGATCAGCAGCCAGTCCGAAACCAGGCGCGTGTTGCCGGTGACGGCCGAGCGATCGCCGCCGGATTCGCGGATCACTGGCGCGGATTCGCCGGTGATCGCCGCTTCGTTGACCGCCGCGATACCTTCGATGACCTCGCCGTCGCCGGGGATCATTTCCCCGGCGGCAACGCGTACTACATCGCCTTTGCGCAGGCCGGTGGCCGGCACGACCTTGAAGCTGCCATCGGCCTCCTTGCGACGTGCGCTGAGGCCTTCGCTGCCGGCCTTGAGGCTGTCGGCGCGGGCCTTGCCACGCCCTTCGGCCAGGGCTTCGGCGAAGTTGGCGAACAGCACGGTGAACCACAGCCACACGGCGATTTGCGCGGCGACGAAGGTCGGCACGGCGGTGTCGGGGACGAAGCACAGCACGGTGGTGAGGATCGCGGTCAGCTCGACCACCAGCATCACCGGCGAGCGTTGCAGTTGGCGAGGGTCGAGCTTGACGAACGCCTGGACCAGCGCCGCGCGCCACAGCGCGGAGATCGCGGTTTTGGCGGGCTCGTGGGTTTTGACCGGCGTCGCGTTTTTTGCAGGCATATTCATTTTCATATCCCTCAGAAGCCCATGCTCAGGTGTTCAGCAATAGGGCCCAGTGCCAGTGTCGGCAGGAAGGTCAGGCCGCCCACCAGCAAAATGGTCACGGTCAACAGGGTCACGAACAGCGGGCCATGGGTGGGGAAGCTGTTCTGGCCAATCGGAGCGGTCTTCTTCATCGCCAGGCTGCCAGCCAGGGCCAGTACCGGGAGGATGTAGCCAAAGCGCCCAATCAACATGCCCAGGCTCATCATCAAGTTGTGGAACGGGGTGTTGCCACTGAAGCCGCCGAACGCCGAACCGTTGTTGGCACTGGCCGAGGTGTAGGCATAGAGCAACTGGCTGAAGCCGTGGGGACCAGGGTTGCTGATCGCACCGGCCGGGCCAGGCAGGCTGGCAGCAATGGCACCGAGCACCAGCACACCCACCGGCATCACCAGCAAGGTCACCACCAGCAATTGCACTTCCTTGGCCTGCAGCTTCTTGCCCAGGTATTCCGGAGTGCGGCCGATCATCAGGCCGGCGAGGAACACCGCGATCAACACGTTGAGCAACATGCCGTACATACCGGCACCGACGCCGCCGAAGATCACTTCGCCGACCATCATGTTGACCAGTGCCACCATCCCACTGAGAGGGTTGAGGCTGTCGTGCATGCCGTTGACCGAACCGTTGGATGCCGCGGTGGTGGTCACCGACCACAACACGGTGCCGGTGGTGCCGAAGCGCGCTTCTTTACCTTCCAGCGGTGCGGTTTGCTCAACCACCGGGTTGTTCAGGCTCGGGTTGGGCTGGTATTCGGCCCACAGCGAGGTTGCGCCGCCGATCAGGAACAGGGCCAGCATGCAACCGAGGATCGCCCGGCTTTGACGCAGGTCCTTCACGTAGTGGCCGAAGGTAAACACCAGCGCCACCGGGATCAGGATGATCGCCGACAACTCGAACAGGTTGGCCCAGGCCGTCGGGTTTTCAAACGGGTGCGCCGAGTTCACGCCAAAGAAGCCACCGCCGTTGGTGCCCAGTTGCTTGATCGCAATCTGGCTGGCCGCCGGGCCCAAAGGGATCACCTGGTCAACGCCCTGCAGGGTCACGGCATCAACGTAATGCGCGAAGGTTTGCGGCACTCCCTGCCACACCAGGAACAACGCCATCACCAGGCACAACGGCAACAGGCCATAAAGCGTGGCGCGGGTCATGTCGACCCAGAAGTTGCCCAAGGTCTTGGTGGATTTGCGACCGATCCCACGGCACAGCGCGACCAGGACGGCAAGGCCGGTGGCGGCACTGACGAAGTTCTGCACGGTGAGGCCGGCCATCTGGCTGAGGTAGCTCAGGGACGCCTCACCGCTGTAGGACTGCCAGTTCGTGTTGGTGATGAAACTGACTGCTGTGTTGAAGGCCAGGGTCCACTCCAGGCCCGGCAACTTCTGCGGGTTCAGTGGGAAGTAGCCCTGGAACAACAGGATCGCGAACAGCAACACAAATCCGGCGAGGTTGAACGCGAGCAAAGCCAGCATGTATTTCTGCCAGCTCTGTTCCTGCTGCTCGTCCACGCCCGAGAGGCGATAGCACGCGCGCTCCACGGGACCGAGCAGCGGCGTGAGCCAAGTGCGCTGGCCTTCCATGACCTTGTAGTAGAACCGCCCCAGGAAGGGGGCCGGCACCAGCACCAAAGCGAAGAAGGCGATGATCAGCCAATAGTCATAACTGTGCATAGCCTGCTCCTAGTTCCGATCCGCGCGTAACAGCGCAACCAGCAGATAAATGAACAGCGCCACGGCCAATAGCAGTGACACCCCGTCCAGAACGCTCATGGAAGTCTCTCCGTTTAGCGGCGAGTGCCGCGTGTGGGGCAATTGTCGGCAGGAGTGGTGTAAAGGAACGAGAGCGAGGGGGTGGGCGGGGCGTAAAGATGGCGTAAAGAGTGGGTTTATGCGGGGTTTACAGGGGGATTTGTGGCAGCTGGACGGGCGCTATCGGGAGCAAGCTCCCTCCCACACTTGACCGAGTTGTCATGCCGAGCGCCGATCAACCTGTGGGAGGGGGCTTGCTCCCGATAGCGCCGGCACAGTCACCGCCGCACCTATCTGGTGCAACGCTGGGAAATTTCAAACGCCAAACCATCCCCCACACGACAGTTGCGCATCTTTACGACACGGTTTTCTGGAGTGGCATGGCCGCTGCAACACCTTGAATCATTCCAAACCGTTCAGGGAGCGCAGCACGATGAACACACAACTCAAACCCACTTTGGGCACCCTGCATTTATGGGGTATAGCGGTCGGGCTGGTGATTTCCGGGGAATACTTCGGCTGGAGTTACGGGTGGGGCGTGGCGGGAACGCTGGGCTTCCTGGTGACCTCGTTGATGGTCGCCGCGATGTACACCTGCTTTATCTTCAGTTTCACCGAGCTGACCACCGCCATTCCCCACGCCGGCGGGCCTTTTGCCTACAGCCGCCGCGCGTTCGGTGAGAAAGGCGGCCTGATCGCGGGCCTGGCGACGCTGATCGAATTCGTGTTCGCCCCGCCCGCCATCGCCTTGGCCATCGGCGCTTATCTGAATGTGCAGTTTCCCGCACTGGACCCGAAACACGCAGCCGTCGGCGCCTACATCGTGTTCATGGGCCTGAACATACTCGGCGTAAAACTCGCCGCTACCTTCGAGCTGGTGGTGTGCGTACTCGCCGTCGCCGAACTGCTGGTGTTCATGGGCGTAGTCGCCCCCGCGTTCAGCTTCAGCAACTTCGCCCTCAATGGCTGGGCCGGCTCCGACACCTTTGGCGCCCCGGCGATTGCCGGGATGTTCGCAGCGATCCCCTTCGCCATCTGGTTCTTCCTCGCCATCGAAGGCGCGGCCATGGCGGCCGAGGAAGCGAAAGATCCCAAGCGCACCATTCCAAAAGCCTACATCAGCGGCATCCTGACCCTGGTGGTCCTGGCCATGGGCGTGATGTTCTTCGCGGGTGGCGTGGGCGACTGGCGCACCCTGTCGAACATCAACGACCCGCTGCCGCAGGCCATGAAAACCGTGGTCGGTGAAAGCTCCGGCTGGTTGCACATGCTGGTGTGGATCGGCCTGTTCGGGCTGGTGGCGAGCTTCCACGGCATCATCCTGGGCTACTCGCGCCAATTCTTCGCCCTGGCTCGGGCCGGCTATCTGCCGTCGTTCCTGGCCAAACTGTCGCGTTTTCACACACCACACCGGGCAATCATCGCCGGTGGAGTGGTCGGCATTGCCGCCATCTACAGCGACGGCCTGATCAATCTGGGCGGCATGACCCTGACTGCAGCAATGATCACCATGGCCGTATTCGGCGCCATCGTGATGTACATCATGAGCATGCTCAGCCTGTTCAAACTGCGTAAGACCGAACCGCTACTGGAACGCACCTTTCGCGCACCGGGCTACCCGATCGTGCCGGGCATCGCGCTGGTGCTGGCGGTGGTGTGCCTGGTAGCCATGGCCTGGTTCAATGCGCTGATCGGGATGATCTTCCTCGGTTTCATGGTGGTCGGTTTCATCTACTTCCAGCTGACCGCGCAAGACCGTGCCGATGCACCAGCGGATGCAATGTTGACCGGGCTCTAAGGTTTTGAGGCGGAACAGGCCTACACTGAACTACTCAGAAAGCCTGTAACTCAAAGCAGTTATTACCGTGGGAAAAACCTCCCACGGCAATCTGCCTCAAGGAGAGCGTTATGCCGTGGTATGCATGGTTGATTATGGTGGTTGCGATCGGGTCGATCGTCGGCGGGCTGATGATGTTGCGTGACAGCGCCAACAAAGTGGAACTCACCGACGAACAGCGCAAACGCGTGGCCGAGCGCAACGCCCAGGCGGATGCCAAGGATGGGCAAGACCGCTGATCCAATGGGTGAGACCTATCCTGTGGCGAGGGAGCTTGCTCCCGTCGGGCTGCGAAGCAGCCCTCTCCCCCGGTTACTCCCAATCCGCCTTGGCAATCTGCAACCCGTGCTGTCCCTTATAGGCAGCACGCTCAGGCTGGTGCCAGCCTTGCAGCAACCCCTCCTCCAATTTATAGATCTCAACCCCTAGCGGACGGCACACCGTCAGCGGGTCCTGCGCCTCCGGCCCCCACATCGGCAGCGATAAATCCCCACCCGGGCAGGTCGACAGCGCACATAGCAAATCAATCTCGGCAAAAAATTCCAGGTAATCGCCCTTCTGCGCCGGGCACGCCTTCATGAAATACATGTCGTCGTGATTCAGGCCCGTGCATTGGAAAATATTCAGCACGTCATGCACGTCAAATTCCGTCAGACCGTGAGGCAATACCGCGCGGGTCAGGTTCGAGTGGCAGTGATGATGGAAATCTTCGCCGGTGAGCATGCGGTTCACATACGGATCGCAGCGCGTACCGAGTAAATCGTGCAGGCGCCCGCCGTGTTCATCAATGCCATAGCTGGCCAGGCTGTCGTCGGTAATGGTCACCAGCGGCCGCAGGAACGGCAGGTTAGACCACAGCCGGTCATGGGTGCTGACATGCGCGCCCTGCAACTGGCGCGTGCGCGCGGCCCACAGGCGTTCGCGCGGGTCGTTGGCGTTCCACACGTTGAAGTCACCGACCTGGGGGCCGACCGGCGTGGTCACGCGGAACACATGCCCGGCCGGTACCTTCCAGGCCCTGCCCGTGCGAATCGGCACCTCGAACTGCTCGATCAAAGTGCGTTGATCCTTGCGCTCACGAATACGCTCATAAAACGCTGTGTCGACCTGCAACGCCGAACCTTTGCTGACCTGGTAAGCGGCCGGATAGTCTTTGTACATGCTGCGGATCCTCGATCAAGGGTGCGTAAACAGGGCTAACGAAAGGCGTTCGGAATCATCCAGGTACAGGCTCATCGCCTCGCCTGCCGCCGGTTTATTTCCGTGGATCAGTAACTCGTATATTTCACGATCACGCTCCAGCCAGGGCGACTGAAAGCGCTGCTCATCGGGCGCGGCGCAAAACACCAGACGCAATTGCGCGATCACCTGGGCGAAAAACTCATCGAACAACGGGCTGCGCATCAGCCCGACAATCTGCTGGTGAAACAACAAGCTGTGGGTGGCCACGGAACGCCAATCCTCCCGCTCCCGAGCCAGCGCGGTGGCCTCGATGGCGTCTTGCATACGCTCGGATTGGTCTCGGGTCAGCGCACCGCTCTGGGCAATGGCCTGCAATTCAAGGGTGCGACGAACGACAAATAAATCCCGCACCTCTTCGCGTTCCAACCGACGCACCATCACGCCCTTATTACGCACATACCGCGTCAACCCTTCCTGCCCCAAACGGTGCAACGCCTCACGAATCGTATTGCGCGACGCGTTATAGGCCTTGACCAACTCCGCCTCGACCAGCGCCATTCCCGGCAACAGTCGGCCACCGATGATATCGGCACGCAGTTCCAGGGCGATCTGGTCGGCTAAGGACAAGCTGAGTGGCATCGTTACCTCACGATTGTTGAACAATCCTCCCTGTGACAGTAATCACTTTCCATGCCAAGAGCTGTGCGGTGCAAAAAGATTCCGCTTGGTTAACATGCATCGTGGAAATCGTGCGTGACGGTATGAAAGCGCAGAGCCCGGATGAAAAAAAGGCCGGTCACTGACCGGCCTCTCGATACTTATTTGATCTCTAACCTGTCCCGATTTTTCTCCAGCAACGCCTTGCCGATGCCCTTTACTTCCAATAACTCATCCACTGCCATGAACGGACCGTTGCCTTCGCGATAAGCGATGATTGCATTGGCCTTGGCGGCACCAATGCCGAAGAGGTCACGACGCAAGGTTTCGGCGTCGGCGGCGTTGAGGTTGACCTTGGTGGATTGTTCGGATTGGGTCATTTGGGTGGTGATGGGGGTTGGGGGTTCGGGTTTGATCGATGGGGCTGCGGTGGTGGCTACGGAGATAGTGGTAAGGACGGCGAAGATTAGGGAGGAGATGTAGGTGTTTTGCATTGGTGAGGCTCCATGACATTGATGAGGTAGAAAGGCAGCTTTTCCGGAGCTGCTTTTCTACGTTAGGCGATGGGTGGAGAGAGTCAAAAGTGGGGGTATTGCAAGGTATGAACAGACCGAGACTCAATCTTTTGCGTCGAATGTGAGGCTGTAAGAGCGCAGTCTCTCCGCGAACGACTTCTGACTTTCAACGAACGTTCAAAAATCTGTATCATGTATGAACGCCATTCAGTAAATGAGAAAAACCATGGACTTGCAATCGAAGACCGTAAGACTGCGACTCATTGAGGAGCAGGATGCTGAGTTCGTTCTGACACTACGCCTTGATGATAGATACAACCAATTTCTCTCCTCAGTAAGCCCAAGTGTTGTGGCCCAAAAAGAGTGGATTAAAAAATATAAAACCGACGAAGCCGAAGGCACTCAATACTATTTCATTATCGAGCGCCTCGATGGCACACCATGCGGCACCGTCAGAATATACGATTTAAAAGAAGATTCATTTTGCTGGGGAAGTTGGATACTTAACGAGAACAAAACAAGATATGCTGCCTTAGAAAGTGCCTTCCTAGTATATCAATTTGCCTTTGAAAATCTAAACTTCAAAAAATCACATTTCGATGTTAGAAAGGGAAATGACCGTGTCATTTCTTTTCATGAAAAAATGGGAGCAATTAAGACTGGAGAGACCGAATTAGACCTGCTTTTTGAAATAGAAAAAGAAGCCGTATCGCGCACGAAATCAAGACTAATAAGTAAAATACTCTAAGGGCGCGCTGAAGAAAACTTCCTGATTTTGGCAAAATACCCGGACTCCACCCGCCGAGTTTTCCGATAACGCAAATAGCCTTCGCTGACGCCGAGTATGCCGGCAAGCGCAAGTAGAGCCGCACTATCCCAAGAGCGGAGGTGATCGTCCGGCCTACCCGATGATGGCGATGCTGCGCGTGCATCTGATGTAGAACTGGTTCGGCTACAGTGACCCAGCGTAAGCGCGCCATAAACCCCAGATTCAAAGCGCTTAACTGATTCCGGATGCTGTGCTCCCGATTTCTTTCTGGAGCCCCGCCGCCATGATGCGCGGTAGCGAAGTTGCTTTGCAGCAGCCTATAGTGCTGAAAATTAAAAAAGATTGATCAATTTTCGACGTGTGTCGTTTTCGAAAAATGCTTACGATTCGATAGCCGGAAAATATCCGGCTGTTTCAGAGCATCCCTAAGCACTGGACTCTATAAACTATGGTTCCAACCGCCGTTGCTGATAAATCCAATCAACAATTTCACCATCCGGCGTATAGCCACTAACGGTGTCTCGTAGCAATTGGCGGACTCGGCTATAGTCGTCCTGATCAACCGCTGTGAGCAATTCCGACAACTTGATCTTGAGGGTCTCCCACGGAAGATGATCCTCATTGGCACTCATAATCATCGGGTGCTGCGTTGCCACGACGTTGTCGCCGATCAACAACTCTTCGTACAGCTTTTCACCGGGGCGCAAACCGGAGAACTCGATAGCGATATCACCGTGAGGATTTTTGTCGGAACGTAGACTCAACCCGGACAAATGAATCATCTTTTCGGCAAGCTCGACAATCTTGACAGGTTCGCCCATATCCAGAACGAACACATCGCCTCCAAGCCCCATGGAACCGGCTTGTATGACCAGTTGAGCAGCTTCGGGAATGGTCATGAAATAGCGGGTAATTTTCGGGTGCGTAACCGTCAGGGGCCCACCGGACTTGATCTGCTTGTGAAACAACGGAATCACAGAACCGGAAGAGCCCAATACATTGCCAAATCTCACCATGGTAAAGCGGGTTTTGTTCACTCGTGAGACATTGGACTTATCACCAAACAGCACGGGAGCAAGCTCACGGCTCAAAGCTTGAAGCGTCAGTTCAGCAAGGCGCTTGGTGCTACCCATTACATTCGTTGGACGCACAGCCTTATCTGTAGAGATCAGCACAAAATTAGATGCACCAGACTGAAGTGCAGCCTGGGCGGTATTCAGTGTACCGATAACATTATTCAACACACCTTCTGCAATATTGTGTTCAACGATTGGCACATGCTTATAGGCTGCAGCATGGTAAACCGTGTCGACACGCCAGGTTTTCATTACATCAAGCAGCTTGGCCTGATCACGTACCGATCCCAATATAGGCAATAACTTGACCGGCAAAGAATTTCGAGCAATGCGCTGTTCCAATTCAGAAAGAATGCTGTAGAGATTGAATTCACTGTGTTCGAACAACAACAGGGTCCTAGGCTTGAGTTCCAGGATTTGCCGGCACAGCTCAGAACCAATTGAGCCACCCGCCCCAGTTACAAGGACACTCTGCCCCTTAATGCAATGCTCGAGCAGTTCATCTTGCGCGGGCACCGAATCACGACCGAGCAAGTCAGCTATATCGACTTCTTGAATATCGTCAACCTTGACCCGGCCACTGGCGAGATCCATAAAACCTGGAACGCTGCGAACGTGGAGTGGAAAGCCTTCCAGAAAACCGAGAATCTCACGACGCCGTCCACGGCTGGACGACGGAATTGCCAAGAGAATTTCTTGGGCGCCCGTGGCATCGATCATCCGTTGAATATGCTTGGGCTTATAGACTTGAAGACCTGAAATGACACGATCCGAGATAGTGGTATCGTCATCGATAAACGCCACTGGTCGCATGACGCGCCCCATGCGCAGCGCCGCGACTAATTGGTTGCCCGCCGCGCCGGCACCATAAATCGCAACACGCGGAAGGCCATCCTCACGACTGGTAAAGGGCACATGTTGGGCGGCGGCAAACCAATCGCCCAAGAAATATTGCCGCATGGTCAAGCGCAGCCCACCGACCATGATCAAGCTCAACCACCAATAGTTGAAGATAATTGATCTGGGCACGACATTTTGATGGTTGCTATACCAATAGACGACTACACCGAGGATCAGAGATGAAAGACTCACGGCCTTGATAATCGCTACCAGCGCGTCATTGCCAAAATAGCGCATGACAGCACGATACATCCCAAAGCGAATGAAAAGCGGAATCGCGATCACCGGAGCTGCCAAAAACAACCAAAGATGCATTTTGACAGGGTTGATCATCTCATCGATGCCGAGACGGACAACAAACGCCATCCACAGAGCCAACAAAACCAAAACAACGTCCGCAAAAACCTGTATCAGTCGTTTTTGGTGACGAGGCAGTTTCAATAGCCAAGTGCGCAACCGGTTAATCATGATTCACCTACGTGTCCTTGCGTTAGATCAAAATTCTTGTCGACCGCGCAATAAACGCAGAACAAAAAACAAACTATATGCTGCCTGCCCAAATAAGCTACTCATTGACGCCTCCCACAGCGTTAATGGGAAACGCCATCGCGTTTGAGCACCTTCAAAGCTGTCAAAAACAGGATTTTCAGATCGAAAAATAAACCCATATTTTCCGCGTAATAAGCATCATAGCCAACCTTAACCGGTATCGGCAACTCATCCCGTCCGTTCACCTGTGCCCAGCCTGTGAGGCCTGGACGAATAAGATGCACACCTTGCTCTGTGCGCAATGCAATAAGGTCCGCTTGGTTAAAAAGCGCGGGCCTGGGCCCGACAAAACTCATGTCGCCAGCAATGATGCTCCACAACTGAGGCAACTCATCCAGACTGGACTTTCTCAGGAAATTTCCAATCGGCGTAAGATACTGGGCAGGGTTCTGCAACAAATGCGTGGCCACCGCTGGGGTTCCCGTGCGCATTGAGCGAAACTTTGGCATTTTGAATACGGTATTATTCACGCCCACACGGTTAGACCAATATAGAGCGGGCCCTTTTGACGTCAACTTTACCGCAATGGTAACAAGCACGATTGGAATCAATAGTATGAGCAGTGCAAAAAGGCTCAGTAAAAGATCAAAAAAACGCTTCATTTCAGAACCAACCTTTCAATTCAGAGTTATTTAGTTGAGTACTTAGTTAACATTCCAGAAAGCTTAGCGAGTGACTGAGACAATCTTTCCGCCATTGCCTTTTTACGCAAAATACAAGGCTGTTCTATAAAGTGCCAGGAAAGTACTGCGGGAATAAGCGCTAAGGGTAAAGCCACCAAAATCATTGTCACTGGCGATATACCCTTCCAGAGGTGCGCTAAAATCTCTTGCGTGGGAAATGCGTAGATATACAGGCCGTAAGAATAGTCACCTAGTCTATTAAAATTACGAGCAAACCATTGTGTGTTGAAGCCAGCCCAGAATACAGAATAACTCCAGGCGACCACAAAAGCCTCAACAAAAACAGGTGACTTGTACAAAAATAATGTAACCAACCAACAAACGCTTAAAATACGATAATCCAGACGAATTTTGAACCTGTACGCATAAAGCAGCATGCCTATTACAAATGCGAAACTCCACTGCACCCACATGCGCATCTGAAAACTAGGGCTAATGCGCTCCTCTGCGAGCAAAAATCCAAATGCAAAATAAAACAAAAAATACAGTACAAAAAACACCGATATTCGAGGCGAACTCTTCAAAAAACCGACAACACCCAATATCAAAACCAAAGCGTACAATAAAACCTCGTAATACAACGTCCACAACGACCCATTAATCCCAGGATAAGGGTTATCCTGAAACAAGCCTGGCAATTGAAATTGAATACTCTTCAATTTCAAATTAGCGGCCACATAACTATAGACCTCACTTGAAGTAAAGTAGTCGTGCAGGCTCATATTCGTAAACAAAGGTCCCACAACACATGCACTTAAAACCAGAACAACCAGCAGCGCTGGATACAATCTTAAAAATCTCGCAACGACAAAATCTACCTTGGTTCTTGATCTCTGGTAACTCAGCGATATAAAGAATCCTGAAATGCAAAAAAAGGTAAATACACCTAATCCTCCAAGCGAGATACCGAGCTGTGCCGCCAGCGGCTCAACCTCAGCTGCCCCACGCGAAAGCGGATAGGCGTGAGAAACAAGGACAAAAAGGGCTGCAACAACGCGGATAAAATTGAAATTATTATCCCGGGTTTTAAGCATCTCAGCCAAATTAGCCATGGGAGGTACCATTATGTTTCTCTTGATAATAACGAGCCGTAATAGCAAAGGCTTCATCAATGCTGACAGGGGGTGTCCAACCTAAAAGCTCTCGCGTGTCTGTAATATCTACTTGGAGCGACCCACACAGACGTTGAAAGAACTCCTTCTTACCCGCGACAGATGCAAGAAGCCTCAAGAGGGATTGTGGAAACGCGAATATGCGGGACTTCTTGTTCATCGCCACGGCGAGTTTTTCTATAGTCTGCCCGATGGATAAGTCTTCGCCATCACTAACCATAAATACGCGATTTTCTGCCTCAGGATGATGAATGCACAAGCAGATCAAATCGATCAGATTATCTATAAACACCAGGCTCCTGCAATTTTTAATCGTGCGAAATGGCAACGGCAGGCCTTTATTTACAGCAGCTAACATTTTTTCAAAGTTTGCCTTTACGCCCGGGCCGTACACCAAAACAGGTCTGATGATTACAACCTTCATCGAGGTTTCCCCCGCCAACGCCATCAGCGCCTGCTCGGCCTCAAGCTTAGACACCCCATAGTCGTCAAGCGGTGCTGGAGTGTCCGAAGGCTTGAAGACACGATTTCCCTCGGTCGCCTCACCATTAACCTTGACGGAACTGATAAAAATAAACCTCTTAACGCCAGCTTCAGCAGCCTGCCGGGCAAGATTAAGCGTGGCATTCACATTCACCTCCCGAAAAGCCTGCAACGGGTTGCTATGCGTTTCGTTCATAATATGAGCACGACCAGCAGAGTGGATCACTACTTCCACTCCCTGCAACGGAACACTCCAGTTAATCTCTCCAGACAACGGCGGGATAACGCAACTCTGTACACCTGGTAGCGCAGTGGCGCATCTTTTTCGAGTGACACTGATAACCGGATACTTAGCATTAACCAGGGCATCGAGCAGTGGGCGCCCAACAAAACCAGTACCGCCGGTAAGAAGAATTTTCGGTGTATGAGAAATAGACGCGGCACTCAAAACATCGGACATTATCAAACCCTATCAGACGATAACAGTTGTTTGAATAGCTTATCGTATTGAGAAGACACCCCTTCCCAACGATAACGACGCACCGCAATTTCACGCATTTTTTCACTTAGGGCCGCACGTTCGGTTTCGTCGGCAAAAAGCATGGTCGCATGATCTATAAGTGACTCATGGGAAGCGAAAAATTTGGCGCTATCTTCCGTAGAAGCACGATTGAATGACACATCGAACGCGATGACAGGCAAGCTCAACCACATCGCTTCCACAAGCGACGGGTTGGTTCCACCGGCGCTATGACCATGAATATAAATAGTAGCATTGCTGCGCAACGGGCTCAGTTCATCACCGTTGTAGATGGGATCCAGCAGATGGAGGTTCTCTGCATTTGAGTACTTATCCTGGAGCGCCTTCCCATATTCACTCTGCTTCCAATTGCCTACGATGACCAAGGGGAGTCCGCTGGAGTGAAAGGCTTCGACAACAATATGGATATTATTTTCAGGTTCAATCCTGCACACAGAAAATGCATAAGGACTACGTAGAAACGGATAGCGCTCTCGATCAGATTCGGTTAATGAGCGTGTCTTGGCCTGATCACCGCCATAGGCAATAAGGGTACTTTCTCGGCCGTACTCGCTCCGCACATAATCCTGAAGAACCTGATTATCAGTGACCACTGCGTCAGAATACCTGACTGCCACAGTTTCTGAAAACTTCAAGAATTTCTTGGCCAGGGGCGACCACTTCGCTCGCTTCCATTCATAGCCATCAATATTGACGACGATCTTCTTTTTTGTAAGCATTTTTATGAATGGAAGTGCAATACAACCGGAGACCCCCAAAATCAGCAGCACATCATTCTTGCGATAGGCATGCAGCATGCTGAAAACATCATAGGGAATACTTTGCACACCGTTAGCTTTTAACGGAACGTAAATCAAATCAGCATTGCCATACTTCTTGGGTTGAGACACATAGAATTTCGAACTGCAATACACCGAAATCTCGTACTCATGATCCAGATATGTAACTAATTGTTCTGAAAGAGTCTCCCAGCCACCGTATTGTGCGGGAAGACCAACTGTGCCAATGACTGCAAATTTAAATCCCATCAAACACCCCGAGCACACCACTTTCAAATTTTTCACTTGAGAAATTAAGCGACTTCACCTTTGCCGCATTAGACAGGCGATAACAGACATCCGAATTCTCTCGGAGAAACACGAGTTTGGCAGAAATATCTTCAACTCTATCAGAGGCCATCAAGTACCCCTCACAGTCTTCGGACACCAGTTCAATGGGCCCCCCTACCGGAGGAATAATGCATGGAATCCCAAATGAAAGCCCCTCGAGAATTGTCAAACCGAATGTCTCCACCCATTCGTCCGGCTTCGAAAGACTGAGTAAAACACTCGCCTTTTGATAATAAGGCATGACATCAGCACAGCCAAAAATAATAGTCAAATTATCGGGAATCGTAGTACTCGAAAAAAAATCAGAAACTTCAGTCTGAGTTGTCCCGAGAATCAAAGTAAATTTGAATACCTGATGCCCCCTTAACAAACGAGCAATTTGTACAAACTCATTGACGCCCTTGTAGGTTTTCAAAGAGCAAATCATCAACACTCCGAACCGTCCATCAGGTAAGGGTTGATAAACATGACGGGCAGCGACGCTACTCATTTCCCGCGGGATAGAGTTATAAACAACCTTGCCCCCAACATTTGAAAAGCCTTCAGCTCGCGCCAGAAAATGCGAAACAAATATATTGTTGCTTGAACATATTTCAACGATCCAACGCAGAAAAACCTTTAAAGGCCTTGGGCGAATAGACGTTTCGTGAATATGATAAAAAACCTGAATCCCAAGCAGCTTTCCCGCCAACGCTGCACCAAATGGTAGTAAAGTATTGACGTAAAAAACCACCGAAGACTTCCTGTACTTCAGCAACTTGAAAAATAAAATAACTTGCGAAAGCGTGTAGCTTATTAACGTCATAAACTTATTATCAAAACGCCTGTAAAAATAGCGTCGCTGAACACAAGGCACCGAAGACAGAAAGCCAGCACTTCCCTGCCCGCCCAAAAACAACTCGGCGTCAAATCCTTTCTTCGATACAGCTTCAATCACTTGAGAAAGAACTTTGGGGCTCCCGCTATAGTCATTGAGCAAATGAAAAAATATAATTTTTTTCACTACACATCCTTTTTTAGCTACGTTCTTTTATTCGCTTTGCAGGAACGCCTGCATAAATAGAGTTAGCGGCGTATCGCCCAGCCTTCAACACCGCTCCTGCCGCGACCACACAGTCGTCCTCAAGGAAGACTCCATCCAGTACTGTCACCTTAGCGCCAATCCAGCAATTACTACCGATGTGGATCCCTGCATTATTTACCCCCTGAAGGCGAATAGGCATTGCAGGGTCAGAGAAATTATGATTCTCCGAGTGAAATGATACATAGTTACCAATGATCGTGTCATCGCCAATGGTAATACCGCCTGCGCAGCCCAAAAAACTGCCGCTGCCGATACCAACATTATTACCAATCGATAGCCCCTCACCTAATTTGGTCAGGCTACCAGTGCACTCGATAATAACATTTTTCTTCAAAGAAACCCCTTGGCCTAGGGTAATGCCCTTGACTGCCAAAGCATCGATAAAGCACCCATCATCGACCATAAGCCCTTTCCCGCCGAAGATCAGCGATCGTGCCTTCACGGTAACGCGCTTACCGACCAAGATGACCGAGAGCCGCCTGAACTTTAAAAAGCCGTTGATCACCATGAAAGCTTTAGATAATACGAAGTTAAAGAGATAACCGTCTGGGATACGCCTATCAATTTTTATTCCTCGCCGCCTGATTTTCAAAGAAAGAAATTCGACCAGTTCTATCAACATTATTTTCTCTCTCTAAAAGACGAAATATATGAACAAAAAAAATCAGATTCTTTATACGTGATGCTCTTTTTCAACGAGGAAACCAACAAATAAGTCTCCATCAGACAGCGAAATAAGTAGCCTTTTCGTTCAAATATCACCCGAAAACCACGGATCATTTCCTGAAAGCGAAAAACAGCACGCTCGGCGCTATCCGAAGTATGTTCAGAAAGATCATGTTGCAGCACTGTATCCAGAACGTAAAACTGCGAATAATAAGACTCATATCTCACGAAAAACTCTGTATCAGTGGCGTAAAATTTAAGACGCTCATCAAAGAGTGGCGAAATCCGCTTATAACATGCTCTCGTGAATATTACACCGCTGTTGATAGCGAGCTTATTAAGCGAGGTATTCAGGCCGCTATCGACCGTCGGCGACAAACGGCCGAAAAACCAGAAGCGTTCGCCCGGACTGACCAGTTTCTCCCCCGAGTAGACTTTCGGCAACATTACACCAAATGCATCAGGCGGTGATTTCGCCTCAAACTCAACCGCTTTGGTAATCGCGCTGACATAATTCTGCGTAGAATAATCGGTATCATCGTCCGAAATCATAAAATGCGTCGCACCGGCTTCAAAAGCTTTTGCGGCAACACAGTTATAAATATGAGACAATCCTACATTATTGCCTTCCAGCCACGTCAAGTTCTCCCTAACCAAAATTGGTGAACACTGTGGTGTGTTATTCCACACGAAAAAATCTACTTGAACTCCTTTTTCTTGAAAACAACTAACACACTCCAACAATGTTGTTATAGCAGTCGAATCTATATAATGCCGCTTATAAAGAACAACCAATATCGAAAGCTTAATTTTTACGATATTTTGAGTCATACATCACCACCACTATAACCAGCACAAAAAGATACAAGACAACACTATTGGTATAGGACTGAAAGAAGAAACTGCTAAGGAAGAACGGGTAACTGATCACCAGATAGTCGGCAACGCCCGCCATAAAGGCGCTTCCGCCTACACGTAACTGCTGAGTAACAGCGACGATCTTACCGTAAAACAGGATCAGACCAATCATGATGGCTAAACCAAGGTAGCCAGCGGAGGCCAGAAGATTCAACCAAAACGAGTCATACCAGTATGACTGACCAGGTCCGATGGCTCCGAACCCAAGGCCCAGCGGTATGGAATTAAGTGACTCGAGTACCACATACCATTGCCTTTCACGGTCGAGAGCTGACAAGTCGTCCGTGTATCCAAGGGCAAGATAGAGAAATATCGAGCATGTAAAGAATAGGAAATAGCTATAACCCAATAAACTAACAAATATTTTCCGTTTGAACAGTTGCAACAGACTCAAAAAGAATACAGAGGATATCATTCCGACAACAGCGGTTCTGACTGAACCATAAAAAATCAGTACTGTCGAAAAAAAAGCAATCAGAATATACCCTATAAAACTTAAGTTGTATTCTCGTTTCCTGACCGCCTGCACGAGTAGACAACAGGCGAATAATGCAGTATTCAAGACAAAAGCGTTGAATTCAAGAGTCCCTGTAAAGAACCCTGACATCCGGGCGTTCCCTTCCCTCATGGAATTGTATGTTTCTAATTCAAAGCCTTTCTCCGTCAGCAAAGGCCAATACCAAAATTGTTCAGCATCATGGATGGTGATGTATTGATAAATGGCATAGCTTCCAGAAATATATGTCATCACCACTAGCGTGAAAAACATCACTTTCAGCTTCATTTCAAGCTCTAAATCCCGACATACCGCATTCACCATCAACGCAAAAAGAATGGGCATCGCAAAAGAACGAAACATCCGAAATGAGGCATCGGAAAGTTCTCCACAGATCAAATAAAAGGCGATAAAGAATACAAATACTAAAAGCTGTTCTCTATATTTACGTGGTATAGAGTGACGGGTCCCCACTTGAAAAAATACGATTAACGCCGTCATAAGAATATAAAACAATACTACCCCTTCGCGCCAAGCCCCAAAAGCAGCAGGCGCGTGAAGCGTTAAGACGACGTAATCCGAGAGCAATAGCAATATTATAAAAAAACGCAGCCCTAACGCCCTCATACGTTATTCGACCTTACGCCCTTTCTCGCCACACTTTTGAGTTTCAAAAGTACCAACTTAATCACCATTTTTATCTTCTGCGCGAGACTTAACTCATGCAGCACAGCCCATAAAAATCCCTTATCGAAACTCATCAACTTAACGATCACTGCGGGTGGAATAGCTGAGGTAATTTTTCCTGCCTGCTCATAGATGGCAATATCGCCCGCCCACTCCACATGCTTTTCCATTTCATTTGCGCAAAGTACATTCTCATAGAGACACGCCCGATAGCGAGCCTTAACTGCATCATAACCATTAACGGCGTAAACCGACTCAATAACCGACTCATCATTGTCACATTGAAAAATACTAGTAATTAAATCGTCCAAACTTTTACTTTTAAGATTATCTGCGGGCGAATAACCTTGTATCGGCGCGCTAAGACCAACGCAGCGGCGGCCGCTTACGAGCTGCTCGGCAAATGCAGTTCCACCGGGAGCAGGATAACTATCAACGTAAAAATCAGCCTTTTCCAGAAGCTTCAAATAACTCTCATAGGGTACTGAGGATAGAATTTTGAAACGGCGCCAATATCTAATTTTTAATGACCACCACCAAACATTTGTATATGGGTTGGCTCCGACTATCCAAAATGTGGCATTTTTAAATTCAGACAAAACCCTGTGTATTGTTGGCCTTGAATCGTAGTTTTTAACTGGCTTAAACTTAAAGGGCGATGCTGCGCTAAAAAAATTTAATTCGTCGTCTCTCTCAGGTAGACGATGTTTTTTTGGTACCCAGTTGCTGCTCAAGGGAATGCCCAAAAAAGACTTCATCCCAGAAATATTTTTTTTCATATCCCGTTGCTGGCCAAACGTACTGATTTCAAAATACACATCAGCGACCGTGCTGCCATAAGTGAACACATGATCAGCATGATTCACAAAGAAAACTTTTGCGCCTGTGATAGTTTTTAGAATATTGCATGCAATGACCGTGACCATGTCATCAGGGTGGATATGTAAAACCACTCTCTTATATGACTTCAGGTATTCTATAATTTCAGCTATTTTTTTCAACGGCGTGCCGGGCTTAACGAAAGTGCACTCATTAAAGAAAATTCGGGTACGTTCGATCGCCCTTTCATCACTTTGGCGGGTTATCAGGAGGTCAGGCTTTTCTGAATGCATCGTAGAAAGCTGCTCCATCAATCGGGTATGCCCACCGATCAAATAGGGCTCAGATATAAGATGAATGCAATCTTTCAACGGCAAATGAGCGTCGCCTTTTTGAACAACGCTCATACACCGTGCAGTCAATATATCCTCTAACTCAGGCTCATCGTAAACGCCTTTATCAACAGCCCAGAGCACTGCCCCATAGACCTCAGCCAGCTCTATACTCTTATTGATATCTTTTTGCGTTAAAATTAAATCGCGAATCGAGGATAGCAAGCGACTCATGGGCAAAAAGACCTCATCCTGCATTATTTTGATTTAGCTTTCTGTAAATAAGAAAGTACATAACGACCAAATAAACACCGTAGTTAACTGCATGAGCCCACGTCACACCAATCGGCCCACCCACCTTCGTCAGCACTACCGTCAAAAGATAAAAACAGAATGCGAAAATTACTTCCGTTACGATATACATCTTAACCATTGCCTTACCCAGCATTAGATAAGCGAGTATCCAGCTTGCGATTTTCAGCGTATCACCCAGCATCTGCCAAGCGAAAAAATCTCTCATAGGGCTAAACGCACTAGTAAATAGAAGCCCAATAATGAAGTCTCTCAAGAGGTAGATCACCAAACCACAGATCGTCGCAACAGGTAGAATTAGCTTATACCCTTGCAATATCTCCTTCTTGATATCCTCTGGACAGACCAGCTCCGATAACTTCGGTAAAAAATACAAACCCAATGTCGTTGTCACAAGCATTAAATACGCAGTACTTAGACGCCACATCGCCTCCCAATACCCAGCTGTTTCCCAACCAAATTCCGACCCCAGATAGTTTCGTACTAAAATATGACTGACCGGCACGCATGCAGCTGTGGTGAGCGCCATAGCAGTAAACTTAGTCAAGTTTATGGCGATCTGTTTGTCCAACCGCCCTAGTAAATTCGAAAATCGAAACCAGGCGGTTTTATAACAAAGCAAACACGTGACGAAAAAGGCGATGGATTGATAGAGCACCAGGGAAATCAATGCACCATATAACCCGTATTGCACAACCATGACAATAGTGACCAAAAGGGACAAGAGACTGCCCCCGATATTGGCCAAAATATATCGACTGATTTCCTTTTTGCCATTGAGAATAGCGAGCAGTAAGGTATTGAACGAGAAGAACACGACTGTAGCAGCGCACCAGATAAAGACGCTGTACAAAGACTCATCATTAAAACACAACACGGCCAACGGCTTGCTGAAGCAAACAATCAGGACGGATGTTACAACTGAACCGATAAATGCAATCGTACCCGCGGTGCGCCACACTCGACGCTGCGCCTCCTCATCGTCATTATATTCAGCGGTGTATTTGGTCACTCCATTGCTAATGGCGCCCGTAGAGAACGTCGTCACCATTTGCACAGCATTTTGAAACTGGCCTAACGCGGCGTAACCAGAAGGCCCGACGTAGATGGCCAGCATTTTGTTGATACCCAACAAAGTGAGCATCTTGATGATGACGGCAATACCGTTGAGGAAGCTTGTTCGAAGCAGCGTCATATCAGGCTTCTACAGAAAAACTATTGCAGGCTTCAACGACACGGCGAGCCTCAACGTCAGTCATGACCGGACTGATTGGCAAGCTCAAGACTTCGCGGTGAATACATTCAGTAATAGGGAATGACTTATTGAAAAAGTCGGACTTGGCATAAGCCTGTTGCTGATGAGGCGGTATAGGGTAATGAATTAATGTTTGAACACCTGACTCCGCCAAATGGCGCTGCAACGCCTCTCGCACCTCTGATCGCACGACGAAAAGATGCCACACGTGCGAAAGATGATTCATCACATCAACGCTGGAATCCAACGGCAACTTAATCAAAGGGTGCTTTATTTCGTTCATGTAAATGGCTGCAATATGTCGACGCGCCTCGGTCTGAGCCGGCAGATATTTGAGCTTTACGCACAACATTGCGGCCTGAATTTCGTCCAGTCGGCTATTTACGCCCTGCACCAGGTTCTTGTATTTCTCATGGGAACCATAGTTTCGCAGCGCCTGAATCATATTGATCAGCTGAGCGTCATTGGAGGTAATGGCCCCTGCGTCCCCCAGCGCCCCAAGGTTCTTTCCTGGATAAAAACTGAATCCGGAGGCATCTCCCCAGCTGCCCGCACTCTTACCCGCCACTTGCGCGCCGTGAGCTTGAGCAGAGTCTTCCAGTACCAGCAGATTCTCGCGCTTGGCGATCGCATCAATTGCAGGCATGTCAGCCAACTGCCCATAGAGATGAACTGGCATAATCAACCGAGTTTTGTCAGTCAACGCGCGCTCGATGTTCTTAGGGCACAGATTGTAAGTATCTGGGTCAGGCTCAACCAAAACCGGCGTCAGGTTATTTTCGGTGACGGCCAATAACGTCGCTATGTATGTATTGGCCGGGACTATCACTTCATCGTGATCTTTGAGCTTACCCAGCTCTTTCCAGGCGCGAATGGTCAAGGTCAACGCATCCAAACCATTCGCCACGCCCATCGTGTGAAGCGTTCCGGTGTAGGCTGAGAACTCCTCCTCGAAGTGTTTGAGGCATTCACCCTGAATATACCAACCCGAATCAATAACACGTGTCGCAGCTTCTATGAGCTCTTCACGGTGAGCCTTGTTCAATGATTTTAGATCGAGAAATGGAATCATCAAAAAATACCTGACGTCGGTGCTTCGTTATTAGGTTCATAAAGGCGCAGCCATCGCCGTGCCATCGCAAATCTGTATGCCGCTTGATAGGCTTGGGCTCTAAAAGACCAGTTTTCTAATACCAGGTCGCATCAAGCATACTATTCAATCAAGCGTATCGTTTCACCGCACGCAGGAAATCGTCGTAATTTCTCAGATAGTCGCCTTCATCATAATGATTGCTAGCGAATACTAGGAGAACGCAATCTTCGCTGAAATCGTGCATCTCGCGCCAAATCAGCTTCTTGATATGAATGGCCTTGTTCGGCGCGTCCAGCCATATTGATTCCTGTGTCACACCGTCATCGATCAAGATTTTGCACTTACCCGATAAACAGATAATGTACTGTTCCAATCTGAAATGCGCGTGCGAGCCCCTGCTGACACCCGTTTTGGTATTAAAAATATAATAGGCTCGCCTGACGTCGAAAGGGATATCGCGCCCTTGCTCCAAGGCAATCAGGCTGCCACGATCATCTCCAATTATTTGCAGTTCACTCGACGTCACATTGCCTGTCAGTGCTAAAACAGAGGAAATCACACTCGAGAGCAACGGAGCTTCGTTATCTTTCTGACTGATGATCAAACCTTCAGTCACTGGCCATTGGATACCAATGGCAGGATCACTCCAGTTAATCGATTGCTCGCAGGCTTTGAAATAGGTATCCGTGGCCTTATAGAGAAACTCGGTGTTATCTTCCAGCGCCAAAAAACCGTGGGCAAAGCCTTCTGGAATCCAAAGCATCCGACCATTGCTTGCTGATAGTTCGACGCCCACCCACTGACCAAATGTCTCCGAACCCTTTCTAATATCAACCGCCACGTCATAGGCGCTGCCTGCAGTAACCCGCACCAGCTTCCCCTGGGCATGGGGATCACGCTGAAAATGAAGCCCCCTCAAGACATGCTTTTTTGAGCAGGAATGGTTGTCTTGCACAAAAGGGCGCGGAACCGGGTGACCAAGCGCGGCGAGTTGCTGATGAAACAACGGCTCATTGAAACTTTCCATAAACCACCCACGGTCATCCGCGAATACTTTGGGTTCAATGATGACCAAACCGGCCAGCTTGGTTTCTATAAACTTCATCTGCTCTTATGCTCTGTCAGGATGTTCTGCAGGTATTGGCCATATCCTGTTTTGCTCAAATGCTGTATTTGATTGGTCAGTTGTTCTGTCGTAATCCAGCCAGAATGGAAGGCGATTTCTTCGAGGCAAGCCACTTTCAAGCCCTGCCGGTGCTCAATGGTATGCACAAACTGACTCGCCTCCAACAGTGACTCATGGGTTCCTGTGTCAAGCCAAGCAAAGCCTCGACCCAACATTTCGACAGTCAAATTTTGCTGCTCAAGATAAGCACGATTTACATCGGTAATTTCAAGCTCGCCACGTGAGGATAGATGGATGCTTTTGGCGATCTCCACTACTTGATTATCGTAAAAGTACAGCCCCGTGACAGCATAGTTCGACTTAGGCTTGACGGGTTTCTCTTCGATACTGAGCACACGTCCAGTCTGGTCAAACTCAACCACGCCAAAGCGTTCTGGATCCGATACGTGATAACCAAACACCGTGGCGCCGGACGACTGTGACATAGCAGATCGCAGATTGTCGGAAAAATGCTGGCCGTAGAAAATGTTGTCGCCCAGGATCAGGCATACAGGGGCTTTGCCAATAAACTCTTCGCCGATGATGAATGCCTGCGCCAAGCCATCGGGGTTCGGTTGTTCCGCATAACTCAATTGCACACCGTACTGACTACCGTCACCCAGCAATTTCTTGAATCCTGGCAGGTCATCGGGAGTCGAGATAATCAAAATTTCACGAATGCCTGCCAGCATCAGTACTGACAGCGGGTAGAAGATCATCGGCTTGTCGTAGATCGGGAGCATTTGCTTCGACACTCCCAGCGTCAGTGGGTAGAGGCGGGTGCCCGCGCCTCCAGCAAGAATGATCCCCTTACGCTTCAACATTGTCATATCTAAAACACGTCCTTAACGTTCAGCTCCCCCACCATTCGGACAGAGGTTCACTTGATTATTACCGACAAAATGCACTACTCATCTCGAGCCCATCGCTCACATGTTGAGAGCGTTGGACCACTACACCTCGCCAAAACATTCATCGCAGTGCTTGCCTCAGTTGCTTTTTAAAGCCAGGCATAGCGAGCGGCCGGTTTTCGTCCAGACAACCCTTTGCGTAAAAGCCTTGCCTGTGTGCGCCGCACTGTATTCACGAGCGCTACAAAGAACGTGATGATACAGCGCTCACCCTCCAATTCAACAAAACGAGCAGTGAAAAGGCTTCAATGGCTTCGAGGCTGCCTACAGTGACATCAATACGCCAGCCCGCAGCGAGATGCCGCCTCTAAATACCGGCGTTTTGCCCCCCCCAAGAACTGCATCGAGGGCGGCACGAGCTGAGCACCGGGAGTTGAAGCTGGAAGCGGTTGTCGCCTCCCCGCCCAGGGAGCCCGGCTTCGATAGATGAAAACTCAACAAAGATGTCCGGTAAAACCGAAAACCCGCGATCTATAATGAGATATGACCTCCATATGATCATGACTTGCTGTGTGCGAGGAGAACACAATTAAAGCGTCGCACTCCCGCGCAACGGTTTACCTGCGGTAACAGGAAGCAAAGGTGTGACATCTTGCTGTTTGGCGCGCCGACCACTGACGAAAAAGTGCCTTGCCAGCGCGGCTAAAACACCAAAAATCCCCCCCCCTAGCAGCCCAGCTAAAAATATTAGTATTTTTTGGGGTTTGATTGGATGTAGCGGCTCAAGGGCTTTGCGATCAATCGAGACCAGTTTCATATTGCTAATATCAAGATTGCCTAAGTTTTTCAGGCGCACAACTTCAGACCTCAGAGGTTCAACCCCCGAGAGAAAGAGGTCTTCATTCTGGCGCAGTTTCAGCACCTCAATTTCACGATTACTCTGCAACAACTGCAGCTCACGAGCAATTTGGGCGATACGGCCTTCAGTAAAATCATCAGACTTGCGCTGCAACAGCGCAGTGCGCTCAGCTGTTAGTGCTTCAACCCCCATAAAATAAAGTGGTATCTGCTGATTATTGATCTCTGTGCGCATTACGCTGCTCTCACCTGAGCCAGAAGCTTTCTCACCCAGTGCAGACGGCGTCGTCGGCTTCACGACCCCAAGAGACTTGGCAATCTCGATAGCCTCTGCCAATAGTGCAACCCGATCTTGCCGGGCGGTTTTGATTTGCTGGCGAAGAGCTTTCAACTCGTCTTGCAACTGCGCTCGCTTGAGGTTATCAGCTTCCCGAAGCTTCGCTATTCGCGCCTCTTTTTCCGTCCTGTAGCTGGATCGAGCAGCTTCAATCTTGCCTTCTAGCTCGGTCAAACGATTTCTAACAATGACTCGCAAATCCGCAGCAATCTGTTGACGCTCAGCATCAATAGCATAATCAATAAACTTATTAAGGACACTCACCCCGTCAACACCCTTTGGGTAATTGAGCCCAAGGCCGATGTACGCACTCAGAGAATCAGATTTTTTCGGATCTGGGAGAACCAGCTTGAGGGAGTCACGATTAAAGGCATCAAAGCTTTGCTCAAGCGTCCTGCCAGGACGCTCGAATGGCTTGAACAAAGCCTGATTAGCCCTAAAAAAATTCAGTCGAGTCTCATAGGACTCCAAGGACGCACCTACTTTAATAAGCGCATCCCCTGGAGGCAATCGATAGACTTCCGAACGATTTAAGGCGTCAAGTTCGTTAATGGCCGCGGGGCGCAAAACGCTACTTACTTCGTACTCAGGAGTTGCGGTAAAAGCATAGACTGCTGCAATCAAAGCTATCCCGAGAGTCACAAATAAAACAAGGCTCTTCTGCTGCCAAACCGCCTGAAACACTGCGGAAATGTCAATTTCGCCGTGCGACGATGTAGAGGGAATACGGAAGCTACTACTCACAACAAAAACCTGCCTTCAAAAAGAAACTGCGGGCTCGTTATGCAGACAAAATTGTGTCTTTTTTATTCTAATTAGATGACCGTCAAAACCCAGCGTCGTTGCCAAATTTTGAGCGCACAAATTGCCCGTTATCGAGAACAGATTTCATTTTGCCATCTCTCTGACATATTGCAAGTATTGACATAGCCATCAGGTTTTCTTGCGCGTATAGCGCCAAACCTCATGGAACACGCACAAGGAATCTTAAAACAGAAAGAAAATTCCGAATTATCGAGCTAAAACCCAATGAATCCGAGGGATTTCTACTTGAGGGTGGCCGCATCATTACAAGGCGGCGCTGAAATTGACGGGCTATTTTGAGGCAATTTTCTGACGAGTGGTTGCCTCAGCATGCGCACGAATTTTGTAGAACGGCAGAGTGCCCCTCCTAGCCACGCCCTACAGAAACCGGCTTATGACGCCGACTCCGCACCAATACGCCTAACAATGGCCCTATCAGCATGCCGACAATCAACGCCACGATCACAAACACCGACACCGGCACCTGCCCGGTCGCCAGGCCAAGGAACGAGAGAGACACACCCTGCTGGTTTTCGAGTACAAACGCTATAACCACCAGTGCAACCACCAGCACTGTCAGCAACACTACGGCGCGCTTAATCCCACGCATACTCTTCTCCTACCCCAAAGACACTCAGACGTTTTCTTCTTCGTCTTCGTTCACTCGATCACGCAATTCCTTGCCCGGCTTGAAGTGAGGCACGAACTTGCCATCCAGGCTGACGGACTGTCCGGTTTTAGGGTTACGACCTACGCGTGGGGCGCGGTAGTGCAGCGAGAAGCTACCGAACCCTCGGATCTCAATGCGATCGCCTGTGGCCAGGCATTGGGACATTTGTTCAAGCATGGTCTTGATGGCCAGCTCCACATCCTTGGATGAGAGCAGCCCTTGATGGGTGACAATTCGTTCGATCAACTCCGACTTCGTCATATTTTTCCCTTCTTTTTCAAGCAGCTAGGAAAAGCGCTTCAAAGGTTTTAGCATGACTTGATGAATTTGAACAGCCCATGCAATAACTTATCTACGCGCTAGATCGACTCCACTATCAAGCGCTTACACGCTCAATTGCAGATCACCAGCATCGTGCGGGTAACTGCGCCTGCCGGGTTCCAGCCAAACAAGTAATCGCCCTCCTCGTCCTTAGCATCACTGGACTTGGTGATGACCTTGTACCCCTGCATCTTGCACTCTCGAGCCGCACGCTTCTCGCACTTCTCCCAATTGGAACCCAAGCCTGAGCAGTCGATCTCGATGCCGCTGACGCCATGCCGGGCGTAAGTCTTGGCATTGGTGGCGGTGCAGCCTGCAAGCATTGCGATTGAGAACACTAAAATGAGCCTGTTCATTGAAAATCCTTACTGAATCAGCAACACGTGAATAGCTTCTCTGAAGACTATAATCAGTTCTGACATCAGTCGGCTCTACGTCGTTCTAAGTTGTTGATTCAACAAATTTCAGGCACAAAAAAGGGCGACCGAAGTCGCCCTTTTTCTATGGTCTGACAGAACTTAGTTCTGTTTTTCCATTTGTGCACGCAGCAGGTCGCCCAGAGTGGTCGGACCCGAAGCGATGTCAGAGGTAGCTGGCTTGTCGCGCAGGCTCTGGATAGCTTCTTTCTCTTCGATCTCGTCCTTGGACTTGATGGAGAGTTGGATCACGCGGCTCTTGCGGTCAACGCTGATGATCTTGGCTTCTACTTCCTGGCCTTCTTTCAGAACGTTGCGCGCGTCTTCAACGCGGTCACGGCTGATTTCGGAGGCTTTCAGAGTCGCTTCGATATCGTCGGCCAGGGTGATGATGGCGCCTTTAGCGTCAACTTCTTTCACGATGCCTTTAACGATTGCGCCTTTGTCGTTCTCTTGAACGTACTCGGAGAACGGATCGCTTTCCAGTTGCTTGATACCCAGGGAGATGCGCTCGCGCTCTGGGTCAACCGACAGGATAACGGTGTCCAGCTCGTCGCCCTTCTTGAAGCGACGAACAGCTTCTTCGCCCACTTCGTTCCAGGAGATGTCGGACAGGTGAACCAGGCCGTCGATGCCGCCGTCCAGACCAATGAAGATACCGAAATCGGTGATCGACTTGATGGTGCCGGAGATTTTATCGCCCTTGTTGAACTGGCCAGAGAAATCTTCCCATGGGTTAGATTTGCACTGCTTGATGCCCAGGGAGATACGACGACGCTCTTCGTCGATGTCCAGAACCATAACTTCCACTTCGTCGCCGACTTGTACGACTTTCGAAGGGTGGATGTTTTTGTTGGTCCAGTCCATTTCGGAAACGTGTACCAGGCCTTCAACGCCTTCTTCCAGCTCAGCGAAGCAGCCGTAGTCAGTCAGGTTGGTAACACGCGCGGTGACGCGGGTGCTTTCTGGGTAACGGGCTTTGATAGCGACCCATGGATCTTCACCCAGTTGCTTCAGGCCCAGGGAAACACGGTTGCGTTCGCGATCGTATTTCAGAACCTTGACATCAATCTCGTCGCCAACGTTGACGATTTCGGAAGGATGCTTGATACGTTTCCAAGCCATGTCGGTAATGTGCAGCAGGCCATCGACGCCACCCAGATCGACGAATGCGCCGTAATCGGTGAGGTTTTTGACGAT
Organism: Pseudomonas sp. PSPC3-2; assembly: GCF_049897085.1. NCBI lineage: Bacteria > Pseudomonadati > Pseudomonadota > Gammaproteobacteria > Pseudomonadales > Pseudomonadaceae > Pseudomonas > Pseudomonas sp. PSPC3-2. Next base: position 752,546 of record NZ_JAFCVO010000001.1, on the reverse strand, counting down.
ACCTTTGACTTGTTGGCCTTCCTGCAGGGATTCCAGCAGAGCTTCACGCTCGGCGGAGTTCTCTGCTTCCAGGACGCTGCGACGGGAAACGACAACGTTGTTGCGTTTCTGATCGAGCTTGATGACCTTGAATTCGAGTTCCTTGCCTTCCAGGTGCGTGGTGTCGCGCACTGGACGGACGTCGACCAAAGAACCTGGCAGGAACGCACGGATGCCGTTAACGTCGACAGTGAAGCCGCCTTTAACCTTACCGTTGATAACGCCCTTGACCACTTCTTCAGCTGCGAAGGCTGCTTCGAGAACAATCCAGCATTCAGCGCGCTTGGCTTTTTCACGGGACAGCTTGGTTTCACCGAAACCGTCTTCAACCGAGTCCAGAGCAACGTGAACTTCGTCACCGACATTGATAGTCAGATCGCCAGCGTCGTTGTAGAACTGCTCAAGCGGGATGAGTGCTTCAGACTTCAGACCAGCGTGAACGGTTACCCAGCGAGCTTGGTAATCGATATCAACGATAACACCGGTGATGATGGAGCCTGCCTGAAGGTTCAGGGTTTTTAGGCTTTCTTCAAAGAGTTCCGCAAAGCTTTCGCTCATTTTAATTCCTGTTGATAAGGGCGAAGAATACGCCCATCTCCACGCCCCAGACGGTGTGGGTTAGTTTCAATTAAAAGAAGCACCGCAGGACTATGACTGGTCCCCTGCAGACTTCTTGGTCACCCGGCGATATCGCGAAGGGCGATTTCACTCAAGATGCGTTCCAGCACCTGCTCGATGGACAACTCCGTGGAATCCAGCTGTATGGCATCAGCCGCCGGTTTGAGCGGGGCTACTGCGCGCTGGGTATCACGCTCGTCGCGTGCACGGATCTCATCTAGCAGACTCGACAGACTAACACCATCGACTTTGCCCTTCAACTGCAAGTAGCGGCGACGCGCACGTTCCTCGGCACTGGCGGTCAGGAAAATCTTCAGCGGCGCCTCGGGAAACACCACCGTGCCCATGTCGCGGCCATCGGCCACCAGGCCCGGCGGCTCCTGAAACGCCCGCTGGCGCTGCAGCAGCGCATCACGCACGGCGGGCAGCGCGGCAACCTGGGAGGCCCAGGAACCGACTTGCTCATTACGCAGGTCATCGGTCACATCATCCCCTTCCAGGATGATGCGCTGGGGATGACCTTCTGTCGCACCGACGAACTGCACGTCAAGGTGCGCCGCCAGCAGCTTCAGGGATTCTTCGTTGGTCAGGTCGACGCCGTGGTTGCGGGCAGCAAACGCCAGCAGACGGTACAGCGCGCCGGAATCCAGCAGGCACCAGCCCAGGCGCTTGGCCAGGATGCCGGCGATCGTGCCCTTGCCCGAGCCGCTTGGCCCGTCGATGGTAATCACCGGTGCTTTGATATTCACAATTGAGCCTCTTGGGCAACACGGATGCCGACGTGGGCACACAGTGTAAGAAAGTTCGGAAAAGACGTAGCAACATTGGCGCAGTCACGGATACGAATCGGCGCCGTTGCTCGCAGCGAAGCCACGCTGAACGCCATCGCAATCCGATGATCGCCATGGGCATGGACCTCACCACCGCCCATCAGGCCACCGTCAATGATAATCCCATCAGGGGTGGGTTCACACTTCACGCCCAGCGCCAGCAGACCGTCGGCCATGACCTGGATACGGTCAGACTCCTTGACGCGCAGCTCTTGCGCACCACGTAAGACGGTTCGCCCTTGGGCGCAGGCCGCAGCAACAAACAGCACGGGAAACTCATCAATCGCCAACGGCACCAGCGCTTCGGGGATCTCGATCCCTTTCAGCGCGGCAGCACGTACCCGCAGGTCGGCCACCGGCTCGCCGCCTACTTCGCGCGGGTTTTCCAGGGTGATATCCGCGCCCATCAGCCGCAGGATGTCGATTACCCCGGTGCGCGTCGGATTGATCCCGACATGTTCCAGCAACAGTTCGGAACCTTCGGCAATCGAAGCCGCCACCAGGAAAAACGCCGACGAGGAAATATCCCCCGGCACTTCAATATGGGCGGCAGTCAGCGCATGACCCGACTCGACCGTCGCCGTTGCGCCTACCACCTCCACCGGATACCCAAAACCGCGCAACATGCGCTCGGTATGATCGCGGGTCGGGGCCGGCTCGGTGACAGAGGTCTTGCCCTCGGCATACAGACCCGCCAGCAGCAGGCAGGATTTGACCTGCGCGCTGGCCATCGGCAGCGTATAGGTCAGGCCTTTCAGCTTCTGGCCACCACGAATGGTCAGCGGCGGACGCCCTTGCGGGCCCGTCTCGATCACTGCGCCCATTTCCCGCAGCGGCTCGGCCACGCGATTCATCGGGCGCTTGGACAGCGAAGCATCGCCGGTCAGCACGCTGTCGAAGCGCTGTGCGGCGAGCAAGCCGGACAACAGGCGCATGGACGTGCCGGAGTTGCCGAGATAGATCGGCCCCGGCGCAGGCTTCAAACCGTGCAAGCCGACACCATGAATGATCACGCGCCCGTGGTGCGGCCCCTCGATCACCACGCCCATGTCGCGAAACGCCTGCAAGGTCGCCAGGGCATCTTCGCCCTCAAGGAAACCCTCGACTTCGGTCACGCCCTCAGCCAACGAACCCAGCATGATCGACCGATGGGAGATCGACTTGTCGCCCGGCACCCGAATACGCCCGCTCAAGCGGCCGCCCGGGTTGGCGAGGAAGGTCAGGTCATCGGCGTTCACAGCGGTTTCCATGTAGGCCCGGCGCGCCAGGATCTTGCTGAAATGTTCACGCGCCACCCGCGCACGGGTAAACACGCCCAATAACTGGTGGCCATCCCCGGCATCGACCGCGTCGCGCAAGGCGTCAAGGTCGCTGCGGAAGGTGTCCAGGGTGCGCAACACAGCCTCGCGGTTGGCGAGGAAGATGTCGTGCCACATCACCGGGTCGCTGCCGGCGATCCGCGTGAAATCGCGAAAGCCACCGGCGGCATAGCGGAAAATCTCGAGGTTTTCGTTGCGCTTGGCCAACGAATCCACCAGGCCGAACGCCAGCAGATGGGGCAGATGACTGGTCGCCGCCAGCACTTCATCGTGGCGCTCGACCTGCATATGTTCCACATCCGCGCCCAGCTCGCGCCACAGACGATCGACCAGGGCCAAGGCTGCCGGATCGGTTTGCGCCAGGGGTGTCAGAATCACTTTATGCCGACGGAACAACTGCGCATTGGACGCCTCCACCCCGCTCTGCTCGGAACCGGCAATCGGGTGGCCCGGCACAAAACGCGCGGGCATGCCGCCAAAGGCCTGCTGCGCCGCACGCACCACATTGCCCTTGGCACTGCCGACGTCGGTGAGGATCGCCTGGCCGAGGTCCATGCCGGCCAGCACCGTCAGCAACTTCTCCATGGCCAGGATCGGCACGGCGAGCTGAATCACATCGGCGCCCTGGCACGCGAGCGCCAGGTCGGCTTCACAGCGATCAACGACCCCCAGCTCAACCGCCAGCTTGCGCGATTGCGGGTCCAGGTCCACGCCGACCACTTCGCCACACAACCCGCTCTCACGCAGGCCTTTGGCGAAGGAACCACCGATCAAGCCCAGACCGACCACCACTAGGCGACCGATCATAGGCACAGCAGGTTGCAATGCAGTGACATCAACCACGAGCCAGAACCTTGGCCAGCGCCTCCAGGAAGCGACTGTTCTCAGCCGGCAGACCGACGGTGATGCGCAGGTGGTTCGGCATGCCGTAGTTGGCCACCGGACGCACGATCACGCCTTCGCGCAGCAAGCCCTGGAACACCGGGGCCGCCACCTGGCCGAGATCGACGCAGATGAAGTTGCCCTTGGACGGAATCCAGCCCAGGCCCAGATCACCAAAGCCGGCCTGCAACTGCAGCATGCCGCTTTCGTTGATGCGACGCCCTTCTTCCAGGTACTCGGCATCCTGCAACGCCGCACAGGCCGCCGCCAGGGCGAGGCTGTTGACGTTGAACGGTTGGCGCACACGGTTGAGCACATCGGCCACCACCGCCGTCGACAGGCCGTAGCCGACGCGCAGCGATGCCAGGCCATAAGCCTTGGAGAACGTGCGCGAAACCAGCAGGTTCGGGTAGGCCGCGAGGAAATCCAGGCCGTCGGGCATGTCGCTGCCTTCGGCGTACTCGATGTAGGCCTCGTCCAGCACCACCAGCACATGCTCCGGCACATCCTGCAGGAAGTCGTTCAATGCCTGCGCATCAAACCAGGTGCCGGTCGGGTTATTCGGGTTGGCGATAAAGACGACACGGGTCTGCGCATCGATCGCCGCCAGCATGGCCGGCAGGTCGTGGCCCCAGTCCTTGGCAGGAATCACCCGCGCTTCGGCACCGACGGCCTGGGTGACGATCGGGTAGACCGCAAACGCGTGCTCGCTGAACACGGCGTTCAGGCCCGGCGCCAGATAAGCACGGCCGACCAACTCAAGAATGTCGTTGGAGCCATTGCCCAGGGTCACCTGATTCAGCTCGACCCGACACTTTTGCGCCAGCAGGGACTTGAGTGCAAAGCCATTACCATCCGGATAACGGGTCAGCTCGGCCAGCTCTTCACGAATCGCCGCCAGCACCTTGGGGCTTGGGCCCATCGGGTTCTCGTTACTGGCCAACTTGACGATCTTCGACGGGTCCAGGTTCAACTCACGCGCCAGCTCGTCCACAGGCTTGCCTGGCACGTAAGGCGACAGTTGTTGCACGCCCGGCTGCGCCAGGGCGAGGAAGTTGCCACTCATGTTAACGCCTCACAAAACCGCTTTCGGGTAAGAGCCCAGCACCTTGAGTGCCACGGCTTCCTGACTGATTTTCTCGAGCACGCTTTTGACCAGCGGGTCACGGTGATGGCCGACGAAGTCGATAAAAAACACGTAGGTCCATTTACCGCTGCGCGAAGGACGAGTCTCGATGCGCGTCAGGTCGATCCCGTTGTCGTGGAACGGCACCAGCAGTTCATGCAGCGCGCCGGGCTTGTTGCTCATGGAGACGATGATCGAAGTCTTGTCGTCGCCAGTGGGCGGCACTTCTTGGCTGCCGATCATCAAGAAGCGCGTGGAGTTGTCCGGGCGATCCTCGATTTTCTCGGCCAGGCGCGTCAGGCCATACAGGCCCGCAGCCATATCGCCGGCAATCGCCGCCGAGTTCCACTCACCCTTGACCCGCTTGGCCGCCTCGGCGTTGCTGGACACCGCCACGCGCTCGACATTCGGGTAATGCGCATCCAGCCACTTGCGGCACTGGGCCAGGGACTGGGCGTGGGAGTAGATGCGGCTGATGCTGTCGGTCTTGGTGTTTTCACCCACCAGCAAGTGGTGGTGGATGCGCAGCTCGACTTCGCCGCAGATCACCATGTCGTGCTCAAGGAAGCTGTCCAGGGTGTGGTTGACCGCGCCTTCGGTGGAGTTTTCCACCGGCACCACGCCAAAGTTCACCGCACCGGCCGCCACTTCACGGAACACTTCGTCGATCGCCGCCATCGGCTTGCTGATCACCGCGTGACCGAAGTGCTTCATGGCCGCCGCCTGGGTGAAGGTGCCTTCCGGGCCGAGGTAAGCCACTTTCAGCGGCTGCTCCAGCGCCAGGCAGGAAGACATGATTTCACGAAACAACCGCGCCATCTCTTCGTTGCCCAACGGCCCCTTGTTGCGCTCCATCACGCGCTTGAGCACCTGGGCTTCACGCTCCGGACGGTAGAACACCGGCACTTCGCCTTCCGCCAGGGACGCCATCTTCACCCGCGCCACTTCCTGGGCGCAGCGCGCGCGCTCACTGATCAGCTCCAGGACTTTCTCGTCCAGGCTGTCAATGCGCACGCGCAGGGCCTTGAGTTCTTGCTCAGACATTAGCCGTGTTCCTTTTCGAACGCTGCCATGTAGGCCACCAACGCGTTGATGGCGTTGATATCGACAGCGTTATAGATGGAGGCGCGCATGCCGCCCACCGAACGATGACCCTTGAGGTTCAGCAGGCCACGCGCCTCTGCACCCACCAGGAACGGCTTGTCCAGGCGGTCATCGGCCAGGCGGAACGGTACGTTCATCCACGAGCGGTCGGTCAGGTTGATCGGGTTGCTGTACAGGCCGCTGGCGTCGATGAAGTCGTACAGGGTGCGCTTCTTCACTTCGTTGAGCTTGCCCATGGCAGCAACACCGCCCTGCTCCTTGAGCCACTCGAACACCAGGCCCGAGAGGTACCAGGCAAACGCCGGCGGCGTGTTGTACATCGAGCCGTTATCGGCCGCGACCTTATAGTTGAGCATGGTCGGGCACAGCGAGCGGGCGCGACCCAGCAGGTCTTCCCGGACGATGTTGACCACGACGCCGCTCGGGCCGATGTTCTTCTGCGCGCCGGCGTAGATCATGCCGTAGCGGGACACATCGATCGGCCGCGAGAGAATGTCCGAGGACATGTCGCACACCAGCGGCACATCACCCACTTCAGGCACCCAGTCGAATTCCAGGCCGCCGATGGTTTCGTTGGCCACGTAGTGTACGTAGGCCGCATCCTTCGACAGCTTCCACTCGTTCTGACCTGGAATCGCGAAGTAATCGTAAGGCTTGGCGGTACCGGCGATGTTGACGTTGCCGTAGCGCGCGGCTTCTTCGATGGCTTTCTGCGACCAGATACCGGTGTCGATGTAGTCGGCGGTGCCGTCTTCCGGCAGCAGGTTCAGCGGCAACTGGGCGAACTGCTGGCTCGCGCCGCCCTGCAGGAAGAGCACCTTGTAGTCGGAGGGGATGTCCAGCAAGTCGCGCAGGTCCTGCTCGGCCTTGGTGGCGATGGACACGAACTCATCACTGCGATGGCTCATTTCCATCACAGAGAGGCCTTTTCCATGCCAATCGAGGAGTTCACCCTGCGCGCGCTGCAGGACTGCTTCAGGAAGCGCCGCGGGACCGGCACAGAAGTTATAGGCTCTCTTGCTCACATCCAATCTCACTCTGATCTGGTGGGGTGGTGCAATAAATCGGTTTTTAATACTTTCACAAGGGACAAACAACAAGGGGGCGAATCTTCATCCGCCCCCTGCTTGTCCGCTTATTCCTGCGGTTCTTCTTCGTCTGCGGCAGCGTCGAGGGTCGGTTCGTCGACGTTGTCATCGCCGGTTGCGATCACCTCGCCGTCAAATTCCTCGCCTTCCAGTTCTTCGCCTTCGACTTCCGACGGTTCCTGAACGCGTTCCAAACCTACCAGCGTCTCGTCGCTGGCCAGCTTGATCAGCGTCACGCCCTGGGTGTTACGACCCAGGCTCGACACTTCGGCGACACGGGTACGCACCAGGGTGCCCTGGTCGGAAATCAGCATGATTTCCTCGCCATCGAGCACCTGGACCGCGCCGACCAGACGGCCGTTGCGATCGTTGCTGACCATGGCGATAACACCCTGGCCGCCACGCTTGTACTCCGGGAACTCGCTGATGGCAGTACGCTTGCCATAACCACGCGCCGAAGCGGTGAGGATCTGACTGCCTTCTTCCGGGATCAACATGGAAATCAGCTTCTGTCCTTCCGGCAGACGCATGCCGCGCACACCGCGGGCGGTACGGCCCATGGCTCGCACGTCGGACTCTTTGAAGCGCGTCACTTTGCCGCCATCGGAGAACAGCATGACTTCACGCTCGCCATCAGTGATGGCCGCGGAGATCAGTACGTCGCCTTCATCCAGCTCCAGGGCGATCAGGCCCACACTGCGTTGACGGCTGAAGGATTCCAGCGGGGTCTTCTTCACGGTGCCCTTGGCGGTGGCCATGAAGATGAAGTGACCTTCGGTGTATTCATCGACCGGCAGCATGGTGGTGATGTATTCATCACTGTCCAGCGGCAGCAGGTTGACCAACGGACGACCACGGGCGGCGCGGGAGGCTTCCGGGATTTCGTAGGTTTTCAGCCAGTACACCTTGCCCTTGCTGGAGAACAGCAGCAGCGTGGTGTGGCTGTTGGCGACCAGCAGGTGAGCAATGTAGTCCTCATCCTTCACGCCGGTAGCCGATTTACCTTTACCGCCACGACGCTGGGCCTGGTACGCAGCCAATGGCTGGGTCTTGGCGTAGCCACCGTGGGAGATGGTCACGACGCGCTCTTCTTCCGGGATCATGTCACCCAGGGTCAGGTCGAGACGGGCATCGAGGATTTCGGTGCGGCGCACGTCGCCGTATTCGGCGCGGATCACTTCCAGTTCTTCGCGGATCACTTCCATCAGGCGCACGGCGCTGTTGAGGATGCGGATCAGCTCGCCGATCTGGTTGAGGATCTCCTGGTACTCGGCCAGCAGCTTCTCGTGCTCCAGACCGGTCAGGCGGTGCAGGCGCAGTTCCAGGATGGCCTGGGCCTGTTCCGGCGATAGGAAATACTTGCCCTCGCGCAGACCGTATTGCGGGTCCAGGGTCTCGGGACGGCAGGAATCGGCGCCGGCACGTTCAACCATCGCCACGACGGCGCTGGATTCCCACGGCATCTTGATCAGCGCTTCTTTGGCTTCCGACGGGGTCGGCGAAGCCTTGATCAGGGCGATGACCGGGTCGATGTTCGACAGCGCAACCGCCTGGCCTTCCAGGATGTGGCCGCGCTCGCGGGCCTTGCGCAGTTCGAATACGGTACGGCGGGTCACGACTTCGCGACGGTGACGGACGAAGGCTTCCAGCAGATCCTTGAGGTTCAGGATGCGCGGGCGACCGTCGATCAGGGCCACGACGTTGATACCAAACACGCTTTGCAGCTGGGTCTGGGCGTAAAGGTTGTTGAGGATCACCTCAGGCACTTCGCCACGACGCAGCTCGATCACGACGCGCATACCGTCCTTGTCGGACTCGTCGCGCAGCTCGGTGATGCCTTCGAGCTTCTTCTCCTTGACCAGCTCGGCGATCTTCTCGATCAGACGCGCCTTGTTCAACTGGTAAGGGAGTTCGGTGATGACGATTTGCTGGCGGCCACCGACCTTGTCGATGTCTTCGATCATCGAGCGGGCGCGCATGTAAATGCGGCCACGACCGGTGCGGTAGGCTTCGATGATGCCGGCGCGACCGTTGATGATCGCGGCGGTCGGGAAGTCCGGACCGGGGATGTATTGCATCAGCTCATCGATGGTCAACTCAGGGTTGTCGATGAGGGCCAGGCAACCGTCGATGACTTCACCGAGGTTGTGCGGCGGGATGTTGGTGGCCATGCCCACGGCGATACCGCTGGAGCCGTTGACCAGCAGGTTGGGAATCCGGGTCGGCATGACCGCCGGGATCATTTCGGTGCCGTCGTAGTTCGGCACCCAGTCCACGGTTTCTTTGTGCAGGTCGGCCAGCAGTTCGTGCGCCAGCTTGGTCATGCGCACTTCGGTGTATCGCATGGCCGCGGCGTTGTCGCCGTCGACCGAACCGAAGTTGCCCTGGCCGTCTACCAGCAGGTAGCGCAGGGAAAACGGCTGGGCCATCCGAACGATGGTGTCGTACACCGCAGTGTCGCCGTGAGGGTGATACTTACCGATCACGTCACCGACAACACGGGCAGATTTCTTGTACGGCTTGTTCCAGTCGTTACCCAGCTCGCTCATCGCGAACAGCACACGCCGGTGCACGGGCTTCAAGCCATCGCGCGCATCAGGCAGTGCCCGACCGACAATTACGCTCATCGCGTAGTCGAGGTAGGACTGTTTCAGCTCGTCTTCGATATTGACCGGGAGGATTTCTTTGGCCAGTTCGCCCATGAGAAGCCTGATTCCTTTTTCGGGTGAAACCTCGTCACATCCATATGGGACGAACGAAGCTCGCCGCTGCCGGCATGGTGCCTGGCAACGACTTACGACAAATCAACGAGTTATGACACGGATCTGCACGTTAAGGGCAGCCCCTCGGGGCGGCCCTGGAAACCGCCGGATGTTATCACAATCGCCGCCACGCACCTATCCCCCTGACGGGCATGGAGCGTAGTAAGTTGACGGATGACAGGCTTGAGGACGACGAGAGGGCCTCAGAGCTAGGGTGGTGCTGTTTTTGCGGTGCAGATCCGAAGGATTTATGGCCTTTTAACGCCAATCGGCAGCAAGCCCCCTCCCACACTCCAATTGTGAACACCGTCAAAATGTGGAAGGGGCATGCCCCCGATAGCAATCTGGCAGGCACCAACGCCCTCAATGCAGCCGCTTACGGCACATCAACTGGGCGATTTTGGCGGTGTCCGGCCGTTCGACAATGCCCTTTTCAGTCACGATCACATCGATCAAGTCGGCCGGGGTCACGTCAAATACCGGGTTGAAGGCATTCACATCGGCGGCGAAGCGCTGGCCGGCGACTTCCAGCAACTCGCCCGCATCGCGCTCTTCCAGGGCCACGTCGTCGCCCGCAGCCATCATCAGGTCCAGGGTCGAACTCGGCGCCACCACCATGAAACGCACGCCATGGTGCATGGCGCACACCGCCAATTGATAGGTGCCGATCTTGCCGATCACATCACCATTGGCCGCAATGCAGTCGGCGCCGACGATCACCCAGGTCACGCCCTTGGTCTTGAGGATATGCGCGCCCGCCGAGTCAGCGTTGACCGTGACAGGGATGCCCTCGCCCGACAGTTCCCAGGCGGTCAGCCGCGAACCTTGCAGCCAGGGCCGGGTTTCGTTGGCGTAGACCTGCTCGACCAATCCCTCCAGAAAGGCAGCACGAATCACCCCGAGGGCCGTACCGAACCCTCCCGTCGCCAGGGCGCCGGCGTTGCCGTGGGTCAGGATCGCCTGAGCGTTGCCCTGGTGCTTGCGAATCCGCTCGACGCCCAACTGGGCCATGACGAGGTTGGCTTCGCGGTCGCTTTCATGGATCGCAATCGCTTCGGCTTCCAGCATAGCCAGCGAATTGGCGTGTTTCTTGAGGCGGTCCAGGCGGTCGCGCATGCGTTTGAGGGCCCAGAACAGGTTCGCAGCGGTCGGGCGAGTATCGGCCAGAAGTGCGTAGTCTTCTTCCCATGCGGCCTGCCAATCGCCGCCTTCGGCGATCCGTTCGCGGGCGGCGAGTACCAGGCCGTAGGCTGCACTGATGCCGATGGCCGAGGCGCCGCGCACGACCATCGAACGAATCGCCGTGGCCACCTCCTCGACCGTGGTGCAGATCACCCAGCTTTCCCGGGACGGCAAAACACGCTGGTCGAGCAGGTGCAGTGCGCCATCGCGCCAATCGATGGCCTTCACTTTCTCCGCAGCCAACAGTCGATCGCGCATCCCTCACCCCGCACTCATGAACAAAAGCCGCCGATTATAGCGATCCGCCAGCCAGGACGCTCGGGTATACTTCGCCCTTCTTTTATAGCTGCCCGGGAAGAAGCCTGCGATGACCTCCACTGCCGCCCCGCTCGACTTATTGCTACTGCCGACGTGGCTGGTACCTGTCGAACCCGCCGGCGTGGTGCTCAAAGAGCATGGCCTGGGCATCCGCGATGGGCGCATTGCCTTTATCGGCCCACGGGCCGCGGCGTTGAAACTTTCCGCCGGCGAAGTGCGCGAGCTGCCGGGCATGCTGCTCAGCCCCGGCCTGATCAACGCCCATGGCCACGCGGCGATGAGCCTGTTTCGCGGAATGGCCGATGACCTGCCGCTGATGACCTGGCTGGAAAAGCACATCTGGCCCGCGGAGGCCAAGTGGGTCGATGAAGCCTTCGTGCGCGACGGCACCGACCTGGCCATCGCCGAACAGCTCAAGGGTGGCATTACCTGCTTCTCGGACATGTACTTCTACCCCAAGATTGCCAGTGACTGCGTCCACAACAGCGGGATGCGCGCGCAGATCGCCATTCCGATCCTCGACTTCCCGATTCCCGGCGCCAGCACCGCCGATGAGGCGATTCGCCAGGGCATCGAGCTGTTCGGCGACCTCAAGCATCACCCGCGCATCAAGATCACCTTCGGCCCCCACGCGCCCTACACCGTGAGCGATGCCAACCTGGAAAAGATCCGGGTGATCGCCGAGGAGCTGGACGCCGCGATCCATATGCATGTGCACGAAACCGCGCTTGAGGTACAACAGGCTGTCGAGCGGACCGGCGAACGCCCGTTGGCGCGCCTCGGTCGCCTCGGCCTGCTGGGCCCACGCTTCCAGGCCGTTCACATGACCCAAATCAGCGAGGACGACCTGGCTTTGCTGGTAGAAAGCAACACCAGCGTCATCCATTGCCCGGAATCGAACCTGAAACTGGCCAGCGGCTTCTGCCCGGTGGAGCGTCTGTGGCAGGCTGGCGTCAATGTGGCCATCGGCACCGACGGCGCCGCCAGCAATAATGACCTCGACCTGCTGGGCGAAACCCGCACCGCGGCGATGCTGGCCAAGGCCGTCGCCGGCTCGGCTACCGCCCTGGATGCCCACCGCGCCTTGCGCATGGCGACGCTCAACGGTGCCCGTGCCATGGGCCAGGAGAGCGAGATTGGCTCGCTGGAGGTCGGCAAAGCGGCCGATATCGTCGCCTTTGATCTTTCAGGGTTGGCGCAACAACCGATCTACGATCCGGTCTCACAGCTTATATATGCCACCGGACGCGATTGCGTGAAACACCTTTGGGTCGCCGGCAAGCAGTTGCTCGACAACCGGCAATTGACCCGCATGGATGAACAACAGTTGACCGCCACGGCCATTGCCTGGGGCCAGCGCATCAGCGGGCACCGCGAATAACGCCGGTCCTGAACCCGTGTTCAGGGCCGACAAACCGATTTATCAGATTTAGAGGAACCACCATGAGCAACGTCGACCACGCCGAAATCGCCAAATTCGAAGCCCTGGCCCACCGCTGGTGGGACCGCGAAAGCGAGTTCAAACCCCTGCACGACATCAACCCGCTGCGGGTCAACTGGATTGACGAGCGCATCAACCTGGCCGGCAAGAAGGTGCTGGACGTCGGTTGCGGCGGCGGCATCCTCAGCGAAGCCATGGCTCAGCGCGGCGCTACCGTGATGGGCATCGACATGGGCGAAGCGCCGTTGGCCGTGGCCCAGTTGCATCAGCTGGAATCCGGGGTGAGTGTCGAATACCGCCAGATCACCGCCGAAGCCCTGGCCGAGGAGATGCCCGAGCAGTTCGACGTGATCACCTGCCTGGAAATGCTCGAACACGTGCCGGACCCGTCTTCGGTGATCCGCGCCTGCTTCCGCATGGTCAAGCCCGGCGGCCAGGTGTTCTTCTCCACCATCAACCGCAACCCCAAGGCCTACCTGTTCGCGATCATCGGCGCCGAATACATCATGAAGCTGCTGCCGCGCGGCACCCACGACTTCAAGAAATTCATCCGTCCGTCCGAGCTGGGCGCCTGGAGCCGTCAGGCCGGGCTGACCGTCAAGGACATCATCGGCCTGACCTACAACCCGCTGACCAAGCACTACAAGCTGGCCAGCGACGTCGACGTCAACTACATGATCCAGACCCTGCGCGAGGAGTAAGCCTGTGAAGTTGCGAGCGGTTCTCTTCGACATGGACGGTACCCTGCTGGACACCGCGCCGGACTTTATCGCCATCTGCCAGGCCATGCGCGCCGACCGCAACCTGGCACCGATCAACGACCAGCATATCCGCGATGAAATCTCCGGCGGCGCACGGGCGATGGTCGCCGTGACGTTCTCGATGGACCCCGAATCCCCAGGTTTTGAAGAACTGCGCCTGGAGTTCCTCGAGCGCTATCTCAAGGGCTGCGCGATCCACAGCGTGCTGTTCGACGGCATGGCCGAGCTGCTGGAAGACATCGAAAAGTCCAAGCTGATCTGGGGCGTGGTCACCAACAAACCGCTGCGTTTTGCCGAGCCGATCATGCAGCAGTTGGGCCTGGCCGAGCGCTCGGCACTGCTGATCTGCCCGGACCATGTGACACACAGCAAGCCGCACCCGGAGCCGCTGATCCTGGCGTGCCAGATGCTCAACCTGGACCCAGCCAGCGTGCTGTTTGTCGGCGATGACCTGCGCGACATCGAGTCCGGCCGCGACGCCGGAACCCGCACGGCGGCGGTCACCTATGGCTACATCCACCCGGACGACAACCCGCGTCACTGGGGCGCGGATGTGGTGGTGGACCACCCGCTGGAATTGCGCAAGGTGCTGGATAACGCGCTGTGCAGTTGCTGATGGTCTACCGGTCTTGCTGACCTATGAAGATCCAATGTGGGAGGGGGCTTGCTCCCGATTGCAGTGTGTCATTCAACACATTCATTGACTGAACCACCGCAATCGGGAGCAAGCCCCCTCCCACAGGGGATCTTCAGTGTTTTCCAGCTCCGTGTTGGTCACCTACTGAATTTTGTCGAGGCTATTTATGTTTGATTACTCTGCACGTCCCGAACTGCTAAAAGGCCGCGTCATCCTGGTGACCGGTGCCGGTCGCGGGATTGGCGCGGCGGCGGCGAAAACCTATGCCGCCCATGGCGCGACCGTGCTGTTGCTGGGCAAGACCGAAGCCAACCTGGCCCAGGTGTACGACGAGATCGAAGCCGCCGGCCACCCGCAACCCGTGGTGATCCCGTTCAACCTGGAGACGGCCCTGCCCCATCAGTACGATGAGCTGGCGGCGATGATCGAAAAGGAGTTCGGCCACCTCGACGGCCTGCTGCACAACGCCTCGATCATCGGCCCACGCACGCCGATCGAGCAGCTATCCGGTGAGAACTTCATGCGGGTGATGCACATCAACGTCAACGCGATGTTCATGCTGACCAGCACGCTGTTGCCGCTGCTCAAGCTGTCCCAGGACGCCTCGGTGGTATTCACCTCCAGCAGCGTCGGGCGCAAGGGCCGGGCGTATTGGGGGGCCTATGGCGTGTCGAAATTCGCCACCGAAGGCCTGATGCAAACCCTGGCTGACGAGCTCGACACCGTTGCGCCGGTAAGGGCCAACAGCATCAACCCCGGCGCCACGCGCACCAGCATGCGGGCCCAGGCCTATCCGGGGGAAAACCCGGCCGACAACCCGGCGCCGGAAGACATCATGCCGGTGTACTTGTACCTGATGGGGCCGGACAGTACCGGGATCAACGGACAGGCGTTCGACGCGCAGTAACCGCTGACACAACCGGAATAAAATGTGGGAGGGGGCTTGCCCCCGATGGCAGGGTGTCAGTCACTGTATCTGTGACTGACCCACCGCTATCGGGGGCAAGCCCCCTCCCACATTTATTTAGCAGTGTTCTTTAGTTTTTCACCACGTCCTCGAGGGTGAAACGGCCCAGCGGGTTTTGCAGGAAGTTGCTCACATTCTTGCGTGAGATGTTGATGTACGGGCTGTAGTACAGGTCGATCCAGTTCACATCCTGTTTCGCCAGTTTCTGCAGTTCGACATACATCTGCTCACGCTTGGCCGGGTCGGCCTCGATACGCGCCGCCGTCACCAACGCCTTGACCTTGTCGTTCTTGTAGCGGGTCATGTAGTTCTGGTTGGTGTCGTGGCCCAGTACGAAGGTGGTCTTCTGGTCCGGGTCGAGGATGTCGTTGGTCCAGTACATCACCGAAATATCGTACTCACCGTCCACCAGCATCTGCCAGCTTTGGGTCGGGTCGACTTTCTGCAGGTTGGCCGTCACGCCGACCTTGGCCAACTGGTCCTTGATGATCACCGCAATCTGCTCGTCGGCTTCGTTGCCAGCGTTGACCACGTAGTTCAGCTTCAAGTCCTTGGCACCGGCATCGGCCAGCAGTTTCTTCGCGGCGGTTGGGTCATACGGGCGTTGCAGGTTGTTGGCGTAGTGGTACAGCGAGCCTTTGGGGATGTAGGAATAGGCCACGGTGCCTTGACCGTAAGTGGCCGTCTTCACCAGCGATTGTTTATCGATGGCCATGTCCAGCGCCTGGCGAACTTCCGGTTTGGCCAGCAGGCCGTGCTCATGGTTGATCAACAGGTGATCTTCACGGGTGGACGGGTCGGAATGGATCACCACGTTTTTGTCTTTTTTCAGCTCTTCAACCCGCGAGAACGGCACGAAGATCGCCGTGTCCAGTTCGTTGTTCTGCACCATGCGCATGCGCGTGTTGTCGTCGGTCACCGAGACCCACTCCACGCCATCCAGGCTGACGTTCTTGGCCTGCCAGAAGTTCGGGTTTTTCTTCAGGATCACCCGATCGCCCTTGCGCCATTCGTCCACGGTGAACGCACCGGAGGTCACCGGGTTTTGCGCGTAGGCGTCTTCGCCCATTTTGGTCATGGCCTTTTCCGACAGGATCGACACCGTCGGCGACGCCAGTTGCGAGAGGAAGGCCACCGCCGGGGTCTTCAGCGTAACCACCAGGGTCTGCGGGTCGGCGGCCTTGGCCGTGTCGATCAGGCTGAATGGGTCGCTCCACAGCGAGGCCTTGTTGTCGCGGATGCGCAACAGGCTGAACGCCGCATCCTCTGCCGTGATCGGCGTGCCATCCGAGAACTTCGCCGCACGCAGCTTGAAGGTGTAGGTCAGGCCGTCCTTGGAAATCTCCCAGTTTTCTGCCAGCCCCGGCTCCATCTTGGTGCCCAGGTTATCCACGCGTACCAGGGTGTCGTAGACGTTGGCGAATACCCAGGTGTCGCGGTTTTGCGCGCTTTTGATCGGGTCGAACGTGGTGCTGTCTTCACGGCAACCGATGGTGAGGACACCGGCGGCCTGGGCAAGACCGGCGGTCAGCGACCAGGCGGTCAATGTCGCGGCGGCGAGCAACTTCAAGTGGTGTGATTGCATGTCATAACTCCTTGTTTATAACGGCGGTTGTTCAAGAATGGCAGGGGTGGGCTGAAGCAAAGGTTCTTCAAGCACGCAACTGTACCGATGCTCGTGCAGGAAACGAGTAGGCGGCAATACCACGGAACACAGGGTTTGGGCATACCGGCAACGCGGGTGAAACGCACAGCCTGTAGGCAAGTTCAGCGGGCTCGGTGGCTCGCCGGGTAACAGTTCTGTGGGCAACGGCCGATGCGGATCGATCTCGGGAATCGCCTGGATCAGCGCCGCCGTATACGGATGACGCGGTGAGGTGAAGACCGCTTCCACCGGCCCCTCCTCGACGATCTTGCCCAGGTACATCACCGCTACCCGGTCACACAGGCGGCGCACGATGGCCAGGTCATGGGCGATAAACAGGATCGCCAGGTTCATGCGCTGTTGCAGTTCCAGCAACAGGTTGATGATCTGGCCCTGGATCGATACATCCAGGGCCGCCACGCACTCATCGGCAATGATCAAGCGCGGTTCCACCGCCAGCGCCCGGGCGATGCCGACCCGCTGGCACTGGCCGCCGCTGAGGGAGCCGGGCTTACGAGCGGCCAATTCAGGGCGCAGGCCGACCAGCTCGAGTAACTCGTCGACACGCCGCGCGATCTGCTGCGGCGCGACTTTGCGCTGTACCCGTAACACTTCGGCAAGGGTTTCGCCGACCGTGTGGCGTGGGTTGAGCGCGGCATACGGGTCCTGGAAGATCATCGCGGTTTCATGGCGCAGGCGGGCGATGTCGATGGCGCTGCCGTGTGCCATGTCGATGCCGTCGAACAGCACCTGCCCGGCGCTGATCGGGTTGAGGTGCAAAATCGCCCGGCCAAGGCTGCTTTTGCCGCTGCCGGATTCGCCCACCAGGCCCAGGGTCTCGCCCGCCGCGAGGTTCAGCGACACACCGTTGACCGCCCTCACCCACTGCTTGTTCAGGCCGAACATGCCGCTGCCGGACGCGGCAAACCGCACCTCCAAGTCCTTGATCTGCAACAGGCTCATGGGCGACCTCCCAACGGATAGTGACAGGCCACCCGCGCACCTTCCGGCAACACTTCGGCACACCCGCTGCCGACCTGCGGACAACGCGGGTGGAAGCGGCATCCGGCGGGCAACGCATCCAGCAATGGCGGCTGACCCGCGATGGTGCGCAGCAAGGCGTGGCCGCTGCTGTGGGCCGGCTGGCAGTCGATCAGGCCCGCGGTATACGGGTGCCGGGGATGGGCGAGCAGCTCGTATTTACTGCCGTGCTCGCACAGGCGCCCGGCGTACATCACCGCGATGGCGTCGCAGGTTTGCGCCACCACGCCGAGGTCGTGGGTGATCATGATGATCGACAGACCGCGCTGGTCGCGCAGGTCGAGCAACAGCCGCAGGATTTGCGCTTGCACGGTCACATCGAGGGCCGTGGTGGGTTCGTCGGCAATTAGCACTCTCGGGTTGCAGCCCAATGCCACGGCGATCATGGCGCGCTGGCGCATGCCGCCGGAAAACTCATGGGGGTAGTTGTCGACCCGTGCCTGGGGATCGGGAATGCCCACTTGGCGCAATACCTCGATGGCTTGCCGGCGCGCGTCTTTTTTCGACGCCTCTTGATGCAGGCGAATGCCCTCGGCGATCTGCTCGCCGATGCGCATCAGCGGGTCGAGGTGACTGCTGGGGTTCTGGAAAATCATGCCCAATTGCCCGCCGCGTATTGCGCGCATGCCCGCGTCGTCCAGTTGCAGCAAGTCCTGGCCGGCCAGACGCACCGCCCCGCCCTGCACGCGCAGGTTGGGCGACGGCAACAGACGTATCAGCCCGCGACAGGCCATGGTCTTGCCCGAACCGCTTTCGCCCACCAGGCCGAGGATTTCGCCTTCGGCCAAGTCGAAGGAGACGCGGTCGACCAGGGTCACCTCGCGCCCGGCATTGTTGGCAATTACGCTCAGATCGCGCACTTGAAGCAGGCTCATGCGCGCGCTCCCAGCACTTGCGCCACGCCATCGGCCAGCAGGCTGAAGCCCATGGCCAAAGTCACGATGGCCAGGCCCGGGAAGGTGCAGATCCACCAGGCAGTGGTGATAAAGGCTTGCCCTTCGGCGACCATCGTCCCCCACTCGGCGGTCGGCGGTTGCACGCCCAGGCCCAGGTAACTCACGGCCGCGCCATTGAGCAGCACCAGCACCGCGTCAGACATGGAAAACACAATCGAGCCAAACATCGCATTCGGCAGCAAATGCCGGAACAGAATGCGCCCGTGACCAAAGCCGAGGCTTTTCGCCGCCAGGGCGAAGTCACTTTCCTTGAGCACCAGGATCTGCGAACGGATCAACCGCGCATACGACACCCAGCCCACCAGTGCCATGGCGATATAGAAACTCTTCAAGCCCGGACCGAGGATGGCCATGATTGCCAGCATCAACACCAGGAACGGGAACGCCAGGATCACGTCGATGATGCGCATGCAGACGCTGTCGAAACGCCCGCCGATATAGCCGGAGACCGCGCCGATAAAGGTGCCGATCATGAGCGGGAAGATCACCCCGACAATCGCCAATTGCAGATCGATGCGTGCGCCCCAGATCACCCGCGAGAGAATGTCGCGACCGTAGTTATCCGTACCGAGGGGATGGCCCAGACTCGGCCCGAGCAAGCTCATATCGGTGTTCTGCGCAATCGGGTCGAACGGCGCGATCCACGGCGCAAATAGCGCCAGGCCTAGCCACGTCAACAGAATCAGTAAGCCCCACGCGGCGGTCAGCCGACCGTCGCGAAAGCCAAAGCGCAGGCGCAAGCGCCATGGGGCAATCAGCGGACGGCTGCTCATTGCATCTTCACCCGCGGGTCGAGGGCGACGGTCACTACATCCGCCACGAAGTTGACCAGCACCGTCGCACAGGCCAGCACCATGGCCACGCCCTGCACCACCATGTAGTCGCGGGTAAAGATGCCGCGCACCAGCAACTGGCCGATGCCGGGAATGGCGAACAGGCTTTCGATGACCACCGTGCCGCTGATCAGCCAACCGATATTCACCGCCAGCAGGTTGACCGCCGGCACCAGGGAATTGGGCAGTACATGCCGGCGAAACACCGCCGCTTCCGACAACCCGCGCGCCCGGGCGGCGGTGACATAGTCCGCCTGCAACTCCATCAACATGCTCGCCCGCAGGTTGCGCACCAGCACCGCCGACAGGGCTAGGGCAATGGTCAGGCACGGCAGGACCATATGGTGCGCCTTGTCCAGCCAGGTGCGACCGTAGCCGGACACCGGAAACAGACCCCATTGCACACTGAACAGCAGGATCAGCATCAACCCCAGCCAAAATGCCGGCATGCCCAGGCCGACGGTGGTGAACACGCGGATCAGGTTGTCCGCCCAGCCGCCTTTGTGACGCGCCGCGACGGTGGCCAGCGGCACTGCAATCAGCAGCGCCAGCAGCACACTGCCGAGCACCAGCACCAGAGTCGGCTCGATACGGGTGACGATCAGCTTCAACGCATCGACCTTGTACAGCAGCGACTGGCCGAGGTCGCCTTTGAGTAGGTTTTTCAGGAAGTAAAAATATTGCAGCCACAGGGGCTGGTCGAGTCCGAACTGTGCGCGGATCTTCAGTAACGCATCCGGCGTGCTGCGCGAGCCGAGCAGCGCGCGCGCCGGGTCACCGGGAATCGAGCGCACCAGCACGAAGGTGATCAGGCTGATGCCAAACAGCACCGGCAGCAATTGCAGCGGCCGGGACAGCACGAAACGGTAGCGCGCCAGGTTCATCCGTCAGCCTCGGTGACGCGCGAGGAAGTCCAGCAGTACCGGAAAGTACGCCTGGGGTTCTTCATAAAAGGGCATATGACTGCTGTTGGGGAACACATGCAGCTCGGCGTGCCGGGCGGCCTGCTTCATGCGCAGGGCGCAGGCCGGGGTGAGTTCGTCGTGCTGGCCTGTGGTGATGAGCATCGGCATGTTGAAGTCGGCCATCTCGGCGATGCGGTTCCAGTCCTTGAGGTTGCCGATATACAGAAATTCGTTGGGGCCCTGCATGGTTTCGTAGGGGCCCATGTTCCAGTCGTCGAGGGAGCGCCGGAGCGGCGCCGGCCATTCGTCCAGGCGGCACACGTGGCGGTAGGTGAGCAAGGTGATCGCGGCCTGGTACTGCGGGTGATCCAGCGTGCCCATCGCTTCATGGCGCTGCATCATCGCCACGGTTTCGCTGCCGAGGGCGCCGCGCAGGCGTTCAAGCTCCCGGGAAAGGTGCGGAATGTCGCCGACGGTGTTTTCCAGGATCAGGCTTTTCAGCGCATCGGGGTAACGGATGGCGTATTCGATGCCCAGCCAGCCGCCCCAGGAATGCCCGAGCAGATGCACACGGCCCAGGCCCAGGGTTTGGCGCACGGTTTCGACTTCTTCGACATAACGGCCGATTTCCCACAGGGAAACATCGGTCGGTCTGGCTGAAGCACCGGTGCCAAGCTGGTCGAATGCAACCACTCGCAGGTCATGCTCTTTGAGCCAGCCATGGGCGTCGCGCAAGTAGTCACACGGCAGCCCCGGCCCGCCGTTGAGGCACAACAGCACCTCATCGCCTGCGCCAAAGCTGTAGACCATGAGGTCATGGCCATCGACTTGCACGGTGTACTGCTGGTCGGGGGCAATTTCACGCCACATCCATACATTCCTTGTGTTGTATCAGCCTGGCGGGGTGCGGCCGCTTATGAGGCCAACACTACCGAGGATGCCGTGCATCCATAACCTAGTATTTCTTATAGGTTTGGCCTGGCAGTCCTTCGCCGGGGCGTGGCATTCTACTTGCAGGAAGTCGAGATTCAAATGAATTCGGGAGCAGAACGGATGCTGGCCAAGCTAACTGCCTTCAATCACCGTCTCATGCCGGGCAGGAGCCTGGATGAGCAGATGGACAATACGTTTATCCTCGCCCAACAGCTGGGTTTCGATGCGCTGGTGTATGACTATTCGCCGGTGCCCATCGACCTCAACGGTGCACTGATCACACCTTCGGTGCTGCAACTGCGCAACACCCCTTCCGATTGGCACGCCTTATGGTGCAGCGAAGGGTTTTACCAGATCGATCCGGTGCAGCACCTGGCCTTGAGCACGGTGTCGCCGTTTGTCTGGTCCTACGAGGCCAAGGCGCAAACCGCGCTGCAGAAGATCATCGACCCGTGCCACGCCCCTGTCTCGTCTTACCTGCATGATCAGCAACTGACCTGCGGCGTCAGCGTGCCGATTCATCTGCCCCGGGGCGGCTTCGCATCGTTGACCGGCTTGCGAACCGGCAAGGCGCACACGGTGCTGGAGGATGCGCAGCAAACCTTGTCGGATTTCAACCTGATTTCCCATGCTTTGCAGGAAGCGGCCTACCCGCTGTTCAGCAATGAACTACGCACCTACCCACATATCCGTCTGACCAAACGCGAGCGCGAGTGCCTGAAATGGGCCGCCGACGGCCTGACCGCCGCCGAAATCGCCACGCAACTGAGCCGCTCACTGGCGGTAGTCACCCTGCATCTCGCCTCGGCGATGCACAAACTGGGGGCAAAAAATCGCGTACAGGCCGTGGTGCGCGCCACCCATTACCGCTTGCTGGAGGGTTGACCCCTCGGCAAAACCTAGCTGTTTTGCTAGTTACCTAAACGTTCCGTGCCGATTATCGTGTCCTGATCCTTTTTTTTCAAAGCAGGGTACGAAATGGAATTCATCGAGAAAGTCCGCGAAGGGTATGCGCCCTTCGGCCCCTATCAGACCTGGTACCGCATCACCGGCGACCTGACCTCCGGCCGTACACCGCTGGTGATCATCCACGGCGGTCCCGGCTGCACCCATGATTATGTCGACGCCTTCAAGGACGTTGCCGCCAGTGGCCATGCCGTCATTCACTACGACCAACTGGGCAACGGCCGCTCCACCCATTTGCCCGACAAAGACCCGTCCTTCTGGACTGTCAGCCTGTTCCTCGACGAA
This sequence comes from Pseudomonas sp. PSPC3-2, assembly GCF_049897085.1. NCBI lineage: Bacteria > Pseudomonadati > Pseudomonadota > Gammaproteobacteria > Pseudomonadales > Pseudomonadaceae > Pseudomonas > Pseudomonas sp. PSPC3-2. Next base: position 729,908 of record NZ_JAFCVO010000001.1, on the reverse strand, counting down.
CTGAACAACCTGCTGGACCACCTGCACATCAGCCAGAACTACGCAATTCTCGGGCAATCCTGGGGCGGCATGCTCGGCAGCGAACATGCGATTCTGCAACCCAAGGGCCTGCGTGCGTTTATCCCGGCCAACTCGCCCACCTGCATGCGCACCTGGGTCAGCGAAGCCAACCGCCTGCGTAAGCTGCTGCCCGAAGGCGTGGATGAAACCCTGCTCAAGCATGAAGCCGCCGGCACCTACCAAGACCCAGAGTATCTCGCCGCCTCGCGAATGTTCTACGACCAGCACGTCTGCCGGGTCAACCCATGGCCGGACGAGGTCGCGCGCACCTTCGCCCAGGTCGATGCAGACCCGACCGTGTACCACGCCATGAGCGGCCCGACCGAGTTTCATGTGATCGGCAGCTTAAAGGACTGGAACGTGATTGGCCGTTTGTCGGCAATCAAGGTACCGACCCTGGTGATCTCCGGCCGGCATGACGAAGCCACACCGTTGGTGGTCAAGCCGTTTCTGGATGAAATCGCGGATGTGCGCTGGGCGCTGTTTGAAGACTCCAGCCACATGCCCCATGTGGAAGAGCGCCAGGCGTGCATGGGGACCGTGGTGAAGTTTCTGGACGAGGCGTGTTCTGTGCCGCACAAAGCCCTTAAGGCTGGCTGAGGTCCACTGTGGGAGCGAGTTTGCTCGCTCCCACCCATTCAGGCCTCGCTGGTCTCGGCCTTCGGCGCTTTTTTCAACACCTCGGCCAGCAGCGGAATCTCCTTCCCCTCGGCATCAAACAGCTTGCCACCCCTGAAGTAATCGCCTTCGCGCAAGACTGCCACGTCCTGGAAACACAGGCTGCGCTCAGTCCCCGCCACAAACACCGACTGCTGGTCCGAGTTGCCGGCAGTGAAGTGGTTGAACGCCAGGTTCAGCAGAATCGCCATGATCGCCGACGAACTGATGCCCGAATGAAAAATGGTCGCGAACCAGCCGGGAAAGTGATCATAGAAATTCGGCGCGGCAATGGGGATCATGCCGAAGCCGATCGAGGTGGCAACGATGATCAGGTTCATGTTGTTGCGGTAATCCACCTTGGACAAGGTGCGAATGCCACTCGCCGCCACGGTGCCGAACAATACAATCCCGGCACCGCCCAATACCGAGGTCGGCACTGCCGCAATCACCCGCCCCATAAACGGCAGCAGGCCGAGGATGACCAGGAACACCCCGCCCGTCGCGACCACAAACCGACTTTTCACCCCAGTAACCGCGACCAGGCCTACGTTCTGGGCGAACGCGCTCTGGGTAAACGAACCAAAAATCGGCGCAAACACGCTCGACAGCATGTCGGCACGCAAGCCGTTACCCAGGCGTTTGGAGTCGACTTTGGTGTCGATGATCTCGCCCACGGCCAGGATGTCCGCCGAGGTCTCCACCAGCGTCACCATCACCACAATGCACATGGAAATGATCGCCGCCACATGGAAGGTCGGCACGCCGAAATGAAAGGGCGCAGGGAAGCCGAACATCGGCCCCTGGCTCACGCCGGAAAAGTCCGCCATGCCGAGGAACACCGCAATCACGGTGCCGATCACCATCGCCAACAGGATTGATAACCGCGAGATCGCCGCGCTGCCGATTTTGCTCAGCAACAACACCAGCACCAGCGTCAGCGCGGCCAGGCCAACATTCGCCATGCTGCCGAAATCCGCCGCGCGGCTGTTGCCGCCCATGGCCCAGCGCGCGGCCACCGGCATCAGGGTCAGGCCGATGGTCGTGATCACAATGCCGGTCACCAACGGCGGGAAAAACCGGGTGATCCGCGAGAACACCGGCGTGATCAGTAGCCCGATAAACGACGCAGCCATCACCGCGCCGAGAATCGCCGGCACCCCACCGGCGCCATCACTGCCGACAATCGCCACCATCGTCGCCACCCCGGAAAACGACACCCCCTGCACCAGCGGCAACTGACAGCCAAAGAACGGCAGGCCAAGGGTTTGCAACAGCGTGGCCAGGCCGCCGGCAAACAGCGACGCGGCGATCAACAGGCCAATATCCGCCGGCGACAACCCGGCCGCCTGGCCAATAATCAACGGCACGGCAACGATGCCGCCATACATAGTGAGCACATGCTGCAGGCCGTAAGCCATGTTGGCGGCGACGCCGAGATTCTCATCTTCGGGCCGTTGCGGTGACGCCTTCGGGATAGTCATGGTGAGCGGGTCTCTGTTTTTGTTGTGGGGCCACTGTATGCAATACCGAGACCATATGTCCATAGAGTTGTATACAATCAACCGAACAAGATCCCATCCCACGGCGTTACAAAAACCGCAATCGCACGTCGACGACCACGCTGAATCTGGACGTGACGTTCCAGGGCATATCGCTCAAGACGCTGAAGAAAGCGCAAACACATGTGGGCGTTGGCTTGCCTGCGATGCAGACAACGCGGCGCATCAGGTTCACCGAGCCGCTGCCAGCGCAGGCAAGCCAGTGCCCACATGCTGGAATGCATAGTCAACTCAAGCGTTTTCCAGCTGCGAATGATCGGTTTTCGGCCGCGCCAGCCAATAGCCCAGCACCGCCAGCGGTGCGGTCGCCAGCATCACCATCACGGTGATCAGCAGCGGCTGCTCGAGCATTGACGACACCAACAGGCTGCTGAGAAAACACAGGCCCAGTTGCAGGGTATTTTGCAGCGCCGCCGCCTTGCCGGAGTTTTCCGCAAACGGCATCAGCGCATTCGCCACCACGATGGGGTAACTGGCACCGTTGACCAGGGCCATCAGGCAGAACGGAATCAGCAAGGTGGTCAGGGTCGGCACGCTCAAGGTGGCGACCAGGTACAACGCGAGCATGCTGATGCAGTAGACCACCAGCAGCCAGGGCAACAGCGTCTTGCCCTGGAACCGCTGCAAAGCGCTGCGGCAACTGTAACCACCGATCAGGAACGCGAGGGTCGGCAGCACATAACTCAGGCCAATGTCATTCGGGCTGTAGCCCATGTCGCCCAGGATGAACGGCGAGGCGGTCAACCAGGCGAAGAAACTGGCGGAGCAGGCGGCAAAGATCATGACGTTGCCGGTGAACACGCGCGAGCCGAGCAACTGCCCATAACCGAGGCGCGTAGGTTCGCCCTCCTCCGCCAGCCGTTTCGGCGCAGTGCGCAGGAATAGAGTCGGCAGCAGCAACAGCAGCGACACCCCCAGCAACACCGCGAAAATCGCCTGCCAACCAAAGTGATTCAACACCATGGCGCCCAGCAGTGGCGCCAGGGCCGGCGATAACGACATCAGCGGCATGATGCTGGCAAACACGCGGTGAGCCTTATCGGCCGGGTAGCGGTCAATCACCAGCGCCTGCCAACTCACAGCAGCGGAACACACGCCAATCGCCTGGATAAAGCGCAGTGCCAGCAACTGCGCTGCGGTCTCGACCCAGAACATGCCGATACAACCCAGCACGAACAGGCTCAGGCCCGTGAGCAGGATCGGTTTGCGCCCCAGTCGGTCAGACAACGGCCCCCACAACAACTGCCCCACGGCAAAGCCGGCGAGGAAAATACTCAAGCTGGCGCCCACTGCGCCCGCGCCGATCTGTAATTGCTCGCCCATGGCGCCGAACGCCGGCAAGTACATGTCCATGGCGAGATAACCGAGCATGCTCAGCCCCGCCAGGTACCAGGTGAAACCAAAAGAATTTTTCATTGAAGCCTTGTAGATCTTGCCATCAAACAATTTGCTGACTACTAACCATTATGAAGCTGACAATTTCTCTGTGAAGCGATAATAATTGGACACTTCTATCAATTAATTTGAAGGCAGCCGCCATGTGGTCCGAATATTCCCTGGATGTGGTCGATGCCGTCGCACGCCATGGCAGCTTCAGCGCCGCCGCCCAGGAATTGCACCGGGTGCCGTCAGCCATCAGCTACACGGTGCGTCAGTTGGAAGAATGGCTGGCCGTGCCCCTATTTGTGCGGCGCCATCGTGACGTAGAGCTCACCCCCGCCGGCCGTCTATTTATAGACGAAGCCCGTAGCGTGATGAAAACCATGCTCGGCACACGGCGCCTATGCCAGCAAGTGGCCAATGGCTGGAGCGGCCAGTTGAAGGTCGCAGTGGACTCCATCGTCAAGCCGCAGCGCTGCCGGCAGTTGGTGCTGGATTTCTATCGGCAGTTCCCAGACGTGGAATTGCTGCTGGAGTACGAGGTGTACAACGGCGTGTGGGATGCCCTCGCCGATGAGCGCACCGACATCGTGATCGGCGCCACCAGCGCGGTGCCGGTGGCGAGTCACTTCACGTTTCGCGATATGGGCCTGTTGAACTGGTTGTGTGTGGTCAGCGCGAAACACCCGCTGGCGGCGCTGGACGGTTTGCTCAGTGACGATCAACTGCGCCCGTTCGCGTCCCTGTGCATGACCGACACGTCGCGCAACCTGCCCAAGCGCGATACCTGGACCCTGGACAACCAGCGCCGTCTGGTAGTGCCGAACTGGGCCTCGGCCATTGACTGCCTGCGCGACGGTCTGTGCGTCGGCATGGCGCCGGCGCATCAGGTGTTGCCGTGGATCGAACGTGGAGAGTTGGTCGCGCTGCAACTGCGCCGGCCGTTCCCGGCCAGCCCGTCGTGCGTGGCGTGGGCGCAGAACAAACTGTCCCCGGCGATGAGTTGGTTGCTGGAATACCTGGGGGATAGCGAGACGATGAACCAAGAGTGGTTGAATGGGAGTGACCTCTGAAGATCAGCGGAATCCCTTGTGGAAGGGGGCTTGCTCCCGATCGCTGTGTCAGTCGGCCAATCTGCAACTGACACACCGCCCTCGGGGGCAAGCCCCCTCCCACAGGGGCTCTCATTTCAATCCAGCAAGCGGGTGATGGCCCGCACGATCATGTCTACCTCCTTGGCCTCCAGGGTCAGCGGTGGCAGCAGGCGAATCACCTTACCCCGGGTCACGTTGATCAGCAGCCCGTGCTCCTGGGCGGCGCGCAGGGCCAGGTCGCGATAAGGGCTGGCCAATTCGATCCCGATCATCAAGCCTTGCCCACGAATCGCCAGGACCTGCGGGTGCTCACTCAATTCCACCCGCAGCCGCGCCAGCAAGCGTTCGCCTTGTTGCGCGGCGTTCTGTAACAGGCCTTGCGCCTCGATAATGTCCAGCACGGTGCAACCTACGCGGCAGGCCAATGGGTTACCGCCGAAGGTGCTGCCGTGACTGCCCGGCGTGAACAACTCGGCCACGGCGGTCCTGGCCAGACAAGCGCCGATGGGCACGCCGTTGCCGAGGCCTTTGGCCAGGGTCATCACGTCCGGCACGATGCCCTCGTGCTGGAAGGCAAACCAGGCGCCGGTGCGGCCGATGCCGGTCTGGATTTCATCGAGCATCATCAGCCAACCGTGGCGCGTGCAGTGAGCGCGCAGGGCCTTCAGGTAACCGGCTGGCGCCATCTGCACCCCGCTTTCGCCCTGGATCGGTTCCAGCAAGACCGCCGCAATGCGCGTGCCAAACGCTCGCGTGATCGCCTCCAGCGCCGCCAGGTCGCCAAAGCCGACCTTGAGAAAATCCCCCGGCAAGCGCTGGAACCCCAAGCGGACCGAGGGCCCGTCGCTGGCCGCCATGGTGCCCAGCGTGCGGCCGTGGAAAGCGTTCTCCATCACCACCACCAACGGCACCTCAATGCCCTTTTTCCAGCCGTGCAGCCGCGCCAGTTTTAGCGCGGTCTCGTTGGCCTCGGCGCCGGAGTTGTTGAAGAACGCGCGATCCAGCCCGGACAGTTGGGTCAGACGCAGGGCCAAGCGTTGTTGCCAATCGATGCTGTAGAGGTTGGAGGTGTGCAATAGCAACCCAGCCTGTTCGCTGATGGCAGCCACCAGTTTCGGATGCGAGTGGCCGACGTTGGTCACGGCCACGCCTGCCACGGCGTCCAGGTATTCGCGGCCCTGCTGGTCCCACAGGCGCGTGCCCAGGCCACGCACAAAGCTCAAGGCCAAGGGTTGGTAAGTGGTCATCAGGCAAGCGGCGGTCATGGTGGCAAGCTCCAGTGCAGGTTGGGATGGGGACAGTATCGTTAGCCACCCAAGCTGGATAAACTGCGCTTTCATGCAATGACTTTAAACCAGGGTTTGATAATGGACCTGTTCCAGGCGATGTCGGTGTACGTAAAGGTGGTCGAGACCGGCAGCATGACCGCCGCGGCCCAGGCCTGCGGGATGTCGACCACCATGGTCGGCAACCACTTGCGCGCCCTGGAGCAACGCCTGGGGGTCAGCCTGCTCAAGCGCACCACGCGCAAGCAAAGCCTCACCGAATTCGGCGGGCAGTATTACCAGCGCTGCCTCGAAGTGCTGGGGCTGGTGGCCGACTCCGAGCAATTGGCCGAACAGGCCCACAGCGACGTGCCCAAGGGCACCCTGCGCATCACCGCACCGCCCGCCTTCGGCACCGAACGCCTGGCGCCGGCCTTGAGCGAATTCTCCCAGCGTTACCCGCTGATCAAGTTATACGTGGTGCTCAGTAATCAGCGCATGGACCTGGTCGACAGCGGCTTTGACGTGGCCATCCGCCTGGGCGAGTTGGAACCCTCAAGCCTGATCGCCCGGCCCCTGCAGGACTACACCATCACCCTGTGCGCCGCGCCGGATTACCTGGCGCGACGCGGCACGCCGCAAACGCCGGAAGATCTGCAACAGCACGACTGCCTGGCATTCGCCTACCCCTCAAGCGACGATTGGCGTAACGCCGACAAACTGTGGCGCATGAGCGGCGCGGACGGCGAAGTGGAGATCCCCGTGTCCGGCTCGCTGACCATCAACAGCTCGCAAGCCCTGCGCCAGGCGGCGGTGCAAGGCATGGGCATCGTCATGCTGCCCGATGCCCTGGTGCAGCCCGACCTGCAGAGCGGGAAGCTGGAGGCATTACTGACCACCTATCAACTGCCCTGCCGCCCCATGCATCTGCTGTACGGGCAGGATCGTTATCGCCTGCCTAAACTACGGGCTTTCGTGGATTTCGCCCTGGAGAAGTGGGCGCGCTAAAAGCCCACGCCCAATTCGCGCAGTCGCTCAGCGGTACGCTCGGCGCAAACGTGGTGAATGCCTTGCCAGCCCAGGGCAATGGCCGCGTCGATGTTGCCCGCGACATCATCGATAAACACCACTTCGCTAGGCTGGATATCCGGCAGGTGAGCGCGCACCTGGCCGAGGCTGGCGTGATAAATCGCTGCGTCGGGCTTGATCAGCTTCAACTCGCCGGAAACCACAATGTCGCGAAAACACTGCAGGAACGGGTAGTTGGCCCGCGCATAGGGGAACGTCTCGGCCGACCAGTTGGTGAGCCCGAACAGCGGCATGTCGGCGTGATGCAGCGCCCTGAGAATAGCCACGCCCTCCGACAATGGCCCGCGCAGCATTTCATGCCAGCGGTCGTAGTAGGCCTTGATCAAGGTTTCGTGATGGGGGTATTGCGCGATCAGGCTGCGCGTCGCCTCGGCCAGGGTGCGCCCGGCGTCTTGCTCGGTGTTCCAGGCCTGGGTGCAGATGTTCTCGAGGAACCATTGCCGTTCCTCTTCATCGGCGATCAGCTTGCGGTACAGGTGCTGCGGGCTCCAATCGAACAGAACACCGCCAAAATCAAAAACGACTGCACGAATCGTCATCAGATCCTCCGTTAGCGTGAGTTGATAGCGGACGGAGTCTGGCAGATCGAGGGCGGCAGCGGGAGCGCGATGGAGTGTAGGAAGACTCCGAAATAGGGAGGCTTATGCAGAACCAATGTGGGGCGGGTTTGCCCGCCCCCACATTTTTTTCGAACGTACTTAGGCTTGGACCAGGCCGTTGATCTTCACGGTCGGATTCACGTCAGCCTCGTAGTCCACGCCGTCGATCTCAAAACCGAACAAGCGCAGGAACTCAGCCTTGTAGCCGGCAAAATCGCTGATTTCGTTGACGTTGTCGTCGGTGACTTGGTTCCACAGCGCGGCCACGGCGTCCTGGACTTTCGGCTCCAGCTCGGCCAGGTCGGCACGCAGGCGGCCGTCGGCGTCGAGCGTCGGCTCGCGGCCGTACAGGCTGTCCTTGAACAGGCCATAGACCTGCTCGATGCAACCTTCGTGGGTGCCCTGCTCTTTCATCACTTTGAACAGCAACGACAGGTACAGCGGCATGATCGGGATCGCGGAGCTGGCCTGGGTGACCACTGCCTTGAGCACCGACACCCGGGCGTCGCCCTTCAGTGCGGCCAGGTTGTCGCGCAGGGTCAGGACTTTTTTGTCCAAGTCCTTCTTGGCTTCGCCGATGGAACCGTTCCAGTAGATATCCTGGGTCAGCTTCTCGCCGAGGTAAGTGAATGCCGTGGTCTTGGCGCCTTCGGCCAACACGTCCGCATCACGCAGGGCGTCGATCCACAACTGCCAGTCTTCGCCGCCCATGACTTTCACGGTGCCGTCGATTTCTTCCTGGGTGGCTGGCTCAAGGGTGGTGTCGACGACGACGCCCTTGTCGGTGTTGATTCCGCGCAGGGTCACGGCTTTGCCGATCGGCTTGAGGGTGGAGTTGTGCACCACGCCCTGCGGGTCAGTCCTGCGTGGCGCGGCCAGGCTGTAGACCACCAGGTCGATCTTGCCCAGGTCTTTCTTGATGGTCTCGATGGTCAGGCGCTTGATCTCGTCGGAGAACGCGTCGCCATTGATGCTCTTGGCGTACAGGCCTTTTTCGACGGCAAACTTCTCAAACGCGGCGCTGTTGTACCAGCCGGCGGAGCTCAGCTTGCCTTCTTCGCCTTCTTTCTCAAAAAACACGCCCAGGGTATCGGCGCCGCAGCCAAACGCGGCACTGATGCGCGCGGCCAGGCCATAACCGGTGGAAGCACCGAGGACCAGCACCTTTTTCGGGCCGCCTTCGATGACGCCGTGTTGAGTCACGTAGTCGATCTGTTCCTTGACGTTCGCTTCACAGCCAACAGGGTGAGCGGTCACACAGATAAAGCCACGAACCCGCGGTTTGATGATCATAAAATTTCTGCCTCTTCCAAGGTGCCGAAGGCCAATGGTGGCCATTCAACGTAATCGTACCGGTCTATGACGTCCAAAAAACCGAAGCGTCACGATAGTCGCAAATCTTCTGTTTACAAAATCCAATCCAAAACTCGCCGAATAAGCCTCGTCTTGGGTGAAAAACCGTGTCAATTCTTCACAATTTCGCAATATTTAACACGCCCATCTAGCTGAGAACGCCTTATCATGACGGGGTTATTTCAATATGTTTCGCCACCCCACCACTCGCAGCCACGGACCTGGATCTGTCGAATGGCGTCCAGCTGGAGCTGAGTTTCATGAACAAGTCTGCCTTACGCAAAAAAGCCGTGTCGATCGCCTGGGCACTCGGCGTTTTGCTGATTATTTACCTCTTCCCCCTGACCACCGTGGTGTTCCTCGGCCTGGTACTGGTCTGCGGGGTCTATGATTTCCTGCGCAACGGTCTGTATGACGGCGACACGTTCAAGAAATATTTCATCGGCAGCGGCCGCAATACCTGGCTGCTGGCACCGTTCAACACCCTGTTCGACCTGCTGAGCAACCGCAACCGCCACGTCTACACGATGCGCGACCTGCCGCCCGCCTGGCGTGAAGACCTGCAACAGGTGATCGACGACGCCATGGCCCACAAGGATGAAATCATCGGCTACCTGGACGAGCGCATGGCCGAAAAGAAACGCGGCATGCTGTTTTTCCAATGGTACGGCCGACCGATCGAAACCACCCTGGATATCCCGGAGCTGCGCAAGAAGTTGCCGTTCGTGAAGACCATCGGCGTGTCGGTGTTCAACGAAAACCGCTCGACGTCCTTCCACTTCGGCCCACTGCGCATGATGTTCCGGGTGCTCTACAACATGGCCCCGGCGCCCCACCACGAGGGCGTGTACATCCAAGTGGGCAAGCACAAACATTACTGGCACGACGATCCGCTGTTTATTTTCGATGACACGCTGATGCATGCATCCTTCAACAAGAACGACGCCAAACGCTACTGCCTGTTCATTGATATCGTGCGGCCGACCGTGTTGCCCTCCGTCCTCAATGCCGTGATCGCAGGTTTTGCAGGCGTGGTGTTCACGCTGCGGCGGTTTTTCTACAAAAACTGGAAGCTGATTCAGTAGGTTCTGCGGCATGATGGTGCTGGACGGTGTTTGCGCCCTGCCCGCGAGGCGGCCAGAATAACCGTCTCGTGCGACCGAATTCGGCGCCCACCATTCTCAAGCCATCGCGCCACCCTGAAGGGCGCGGTGGCTGCGTTTTCAAGGAATCAGAATGCCCCAACGTCAAGTCATCAATGCCTCCGTCAGCCCCAAGGGCAGCCTCGAAACACTCTCCCAGCGTGAAGTCCAGCAACTGAGCGAAGCCGGCTCCGGCAGCATCTATACCCTGTTCCGCCAGTGCGCCCTGGCCATCCTCAACACCGGCGCACACATCGACAACGCCAAGACCATCCTCGACGCCTATAAAGACTTTGAAGTGCGTATCCACCAGCAGGATCGCGGCGTGCGCCTGGAACTGCTGAACGCGCCGGCCGACGCCTTCGTCGATGGCGAAATGATCGCCAGTACCCGTGAAATGCTGTTCAGCGCGCTGCGCGACATCGTCTACACCGAGAACGAACTGGACAGCCAACGCATCGACCTGAGCAACTCCCAGGGCATCACCGACTACGTGTTCCACCTGTTGCGCAACGCCCGCACGCTGCGCCCGGGTGTCGAGCCGAAGATCGTGGTGTGCTGGGGTGGGCACTCGATCAACACCGAAGAATACAAATACACCAAGAAAGTCGGCCACGAACTGGGCCTGCGCAGCCTCGACATATGCACAGGCTGCGGTCCCGGCGTGATGAAAGGCCCGATGAAGGGCGCGACTATTTCCCACGCCAAGCAACGCATCAGCGGCGGGCGCTACCTGGGCCTGACCGAGCCGGGCATCATCGCCGCCGAAGCGCCGAACCCGATCGTCAATGAGCTGGTGATCCTGCCGGACATCGAGAAGCGCCTGGAAGCCTTCGTGCGCGTCGGCCACGGCATCATCATCTTCCCGGGCGGCGCCGGCACGGCGGAAGAGTTCCTCTACTTACTCGGCATCCTGATGCACCCGGACAACCGCGACGTGCCGTTCCCGGTCATCCTCACCGGGCCAAAACACGCGGCGCCGTACCTGCAACAGTTGCACGCATTCGTCGGCGCCACGCTGGGCGAAGCGGCGCAGGCGCACTACCAGATCATCATCGACGATCCAGCCGAAGTGGCCCGCCAGATGACCGCCGGGCTCAAGGCCGTGAAGCAGTTCCGCCGCGAGCGCAACGATGCGTTCCACTTCAACTGGCTGTTGAAGATCGACGAAGGCTTCCAGCGCCCGTTCGACCCGACCCACGAAAACATGGCCAGCCTGCAACTGAGTCACGCGCTGCCGCCCCATGAACTGGCGGCCAACCTGCGTCGCGCGTTCTCGGGGATCGTGGCGGGCAACGTCAAGGACAAGGGCATTCGCCTGATCGAACAGAACGGCCCTTACGAGATCCATGGCGACCCGGCCATCATGAAGCCACTGGATGAACTGCTCCAGTCGTTCGTCGCCCAGCACCGCATGAAGTTGCCGGGCGGCGCGGCGTATGTGCCGTGCTACCGCGTGGTGCAGTAAGTCAGCCCACACATGCTGTAGCGCTTTAACCTTGTGTTCAGGCTTGTCGGCGGGAAGCGTCGGGCTATCGTTTTTACGAAGCCCGACTGACCCACACCCGAGGAGCGACCTATGGACCAACGGATCTTGTTCTCCCACACTCCTTACCCTAAGGTAAGGAGCATCACGCTGGAGACCTTCAACATGGCGACCGCCACGCTTACTTCAAAAGGACAAATCACCATCCCCGTCCAAGTCAGGACCGCCCTGGGCCTGGAAACGGGAGACCGGGTCGAATTCGTCGAAATGGAAGACGGCAAATTTTCCATTATTGCCGCGAGCAAAACCGTTCACGACCTCAAGGGGTTGATCAGCAAGCCTGCCCAGGCCATCTCCATCGAGGACATGAACCGCGCCATTGCGGCACAGGGAGCAAAAGCCCAATGATCGGCCTGGATACCAATGTGCTGGTGCGCTATGTCACTCAGGATGATCCGGTCCAATCCGCCAAGGCGTCCGAGCTGATCGAATCCCTCACCACCCTGTCGCCAGGCTTTGTCAGCCTGGTGTCGGTGGTGGAGTTGGTATGGGTTTTACAAAGTTGCTATCAGTGCGCCAAGAGCGACGTGGTGACGGTGCTGGAAACGCTGCTGCGTACCCGTGAATTGATCATCGAACATGCCGAGATCGTCTGGCAGGCGCTCCGGCGGTTCTCGGCAAACAAAGCCGATTTCGCCGACTGTTTGATCGCGCGCTGCGCCCACGCAGCCGGCTGCGAGTACACCGCCACCTTTGACCTCGACGCGGCCAAGGCCCCGGGCATGAAGCGATTGGCCTGAGCGGGGTTCAGCGAACCCAGCCACCATGCTGCCAGTGGTAACCATCATTTCGCTGCACCCAGTGCGGATGCACATAGCGGTAGCCCTCACGCACCGCCTCCCAATGGCCATGTACAGCCACATAGCGTCCACCTTCCCAACGCCAATACCCGCGTGACCATACATAACCTTCGCGTACAACCGGCTCGACTTCGATCACTTGCATCGGCGGCGGTTGTGGGGCGACCACTTCGACGTACTCACGTTGCACCGGTCGCCGCTCATGCACGACACGCTCTTGCACACAGCCGGATGCCGCGACGACCATGGCCACCAATGCTGCATAACGTAGCAACATATAAACCCCTCGGGCGCTAACGCCCAACACCTGCATCAGTAAAAAATCCCCCTTTGTTGCAGCCGCGCTCCTGCAAGGCCTGGGTACTTTTTAACAGGTGGTGTCTGTCAGGTTGCTGAACCTGCTGACAGTGCATCCACAGGAACAGACGGGAGGCAGCGTCGCGGTTTGAACACTCAAGCCGGGCCGAAACGCTCCAGCACAGCCTCGACAAAGCCTCGCAACTTGGCGGTACGCTGGCGGTTGGCGGTGTAGACCAAATGCATGGGCCGGCTCGGCGCCTCAAAGTCCGGCAGCACCTGTACCAACTCGCCCCTGGCTAGGGCGGGGCGCAGAAAATCTTCCGCTCCGAGCACAATGCCAAACCCGTCCAGCGCAGCCGACATCAAGGCCCTGCTTTCGTTGATCTGCAAACGGCTGGCAACCTGTACGGTGTGCGGGACCGAGCCCTGGTGGAACACCCATTCGCGATCCGCCGGACGTGACCAGAAGGCATAGCCCAAGCATTCATGCTGTTGAAGGTCCGCCGGCCGCAGCGGTGTGCCCCGTGCCGCCAAGTAGGCAGGCGCCGCGCAGGCCACCAGACGATACGGCGCCAGGGGTCTGGCGGTTAACCCCGTGATCGCTGGGGGGCCAATGCGGAAGGCGGCTTCGTAGCCTTCTTCCACCAGATCGACGAAACGATCGGTGAGGTGCAGGTCGATGCTTACCTCAGGGTTGTCACGCAAAAACGCGGTCACCAGAGGCATCAGGCTGTAGGAGCCGAAGGTCACCGGGGCGGTAATTTTCAGCTTGCCGCGTGGGGTGTCATTCATGATCTGCGCCAGGGAGTCGGCGGCCTCGGCCTCCGTCAGGATATGTTTGCAACGCTCGTAGTAAGCGCTACCCAACTCCGTCAGGCTCTGCCGGCGCGTGGTGCGATTGAGCAAGCGCGCGCCCAGGCGCTGTTCCAGCGCGGCGACATGCTTGGCCACCATCTGCGCTGACATGTTCAAACGCACCGCGGCTCGCGCGTAAGAGCCCAACTCAGCGGCAGTCACAAAGGCATTCATGCTCGAAAGACGGTCCATCATTCCCCACTCCCAGTAATAACAGCCACGTCACAACGCTCATTTATCACCCATTGGCTACCAATCATCATAACCGCTCCCCTACTTTGCAGGAGCTAGGCCATGAAGATTGGCGTGATTGGAGCAGGTTTCATCGGGCGCGCGGTGGCCCAACTGGCGCTGGCGGCCGGGCATGAAGTAATGTTGAGCAACTCCCGTGGCCCCCAGACCATGAGCAGCGTACTCAGCGGCATTTGGGGCGTTCAAGTGGGCAGCGCGCAAGACGCGGCACAATTTGGTGACGTGGTGCTCGTGGCGATCCCCCTGGAACATTACCGCAGCGTGCCCGCGCAGTGGCTGGAAGGCAAAACAGTGATGGACGCCAACAATTACTACCCCGATCGCGACGGGCACATCCCTGAGCTGGACCGTTTTGAAACCACCACCAGCCGGTTGCTCGCCGAGCATTTGCCGCATTCGCACGTGGTGAAGGTGTTCAACGCGATCTTCGCGCCAGACCTGGCGCAGGATGCCCGCCCTCACGGCGCCCCCGACCGCCGCGCACTGCCGGTGGCTGCGGATGACGCTGCGGCAAAAGCGCAAGTGATCCAGTTGCTCGATGAGCTCGGCTTTGACGCCGTGGATGCCGGTGGGCTGGATGAAAGCTGGCGGTTTGAGCGGGCCAAACCGGCGTATTGCGTGGCGCTGGACCAGGCCGATCTGAGGGTGGCCCTGGCTGCGGCCGAACGCACCGTTGAGCTGCCTGCGGTCAACCGGGCGCACACCCTGACTTAAACAGCCGCCCACTAAAAAGCTCGCTGACCGTTAACGGTTCAGCGAGCTTTTTATTGGGTGTTTCTTACAGCGCCAGATCAGACGCCGGCTTGCTCGGCTCAGCCGCAGGCTTGGCGGCCTCGGTGGCCTTGGGAGCGGTCATCTGCGGAATCGCAGGTGGTGGGGTCAGTTGCAAGATACCGGCGGTGTAGGCCCATTCTTTGGCAACAGCCTCAGGACTGTCGTTCAGCTTAGTGCCATAGCTTGGCACGATCTGATGCAGTTTTTCCTGCCAGGCCGGGGTCGCCACCTTGTCCTTGAACACTTTCTGCAGCACGGTCAGCATGATCGGCGCCGCGGTCGACGCGCCTGGCGATGCGCCCAACAGGCCGGCGATGGTGTTGTCAGCAGAGCTGACCACTTCGGTGCCGAGTTTCAGCACGCCGCCCTGCTCTTCGTCACGCTTGATGATCTGCACGCGCTGACCGGCTTGCCACAGGCGCCAGTCTTCTTTCTTGGCGTTCGGGAAGTACTCTTTCAGGGCGTTGTAGCGGTCGTCATCCGACAGCATCAACTGGCCAGCAAGGTACTCGACCAGTGGGTATTCACGCACACCGACGCGGGTCATTGGCCAGATGTTGTGGGTGGTAGTGCTGGTCAGCAGGTCCAGGTACGAGCCCTCTTTCAGGAACTTGGTCGAGAAGGTCGCGAATGGGCCAAACAGAATCACGCGCTTGCCATCCAGCACACGGGTGTCCAGGTGCGGAACCGACATCGGCGGCGCGCCAACCGAAGCCTTACCGTAGGCCTTGGCCAGGTGCTGCTCGGCGATGGCTGGGTTATCGGTCACCAGGAACGAACCGCCAACCGGGAAGGCAGCGTAGTCCTTGGCTTCAGGAATGCCCGACTTTTGCAGCAGGTGCAGTGCACCGCCGCCCGCGCCGATGAACACGAACTTGGCGTCGGTTTCGGTCTTGGTGCCGTCTTTCAGGTTTTTGTAGCTCACACGCCACGAACCGTCGGCGTTGCGGGTGATGTCCTGCACTTCGCTCGACAGTTTCAGGTCGAACTTGGGCGTGGTTTGCAGGTGAGCGACGAACTGGCGGGTGATCTCGCCGAAGTTCATGTCCGTACCCAGCGGGCTCCAGGTGGCCGCGATTTTCTGGTTCGGGTCACGCCCTTCCATCATCAGCGGAACCCACTTGGCGATCTGCGCCGGGTCTTCGGAGTACTGCATGCCGGCGAACAGCGGGCTCGCTTGCAAGGCTTCGTAACGCTTTTTCAGGAACTTGATGTTGTCATCGCCCCACACAAAGCTCATGTGCGGTGTGGAGTTGATGAACGAACGCGGGTTCTTCAGCACGCCCTGCTGGACCTGCCAGGACCAGAACTGACGGGAGATCTGGAACGCTTCGTTGATTTCGACCGCTTTCGGGATCTCAACGTTGCCGTTCTTGTCTTCCGGGGTGTAGTTCAGCTCAGCCAGGGCCGAGTGACCGGTACCGGCGTTGTTCCAACCGTTGGAGCTTTCTTCGGCGACGCCATCGAGGCGCTCGACCATTTCCATCGACCAGCTCGGTTCCAGCTCGTTAAGCCAGACACCCAGGGTCGCACTCATGATGCCGCCGCCGATCAGCAGCACATCGACTTTCTTTGCCTCTTCCGCGTGAACGGACGTGATCCCCATCGACAAAGCCAACCCCAGCAGGGCAGTGTTTACTTTCTTAAACATCAGTAGCACCTATGATAAAACGCCATCCGCCCCACTGCCCCTGAGCCTGGCGAACCCTCGATGACGCTGCGCCAGGCAACGCACCGTGGGGTTTGCACATTCATTCAAGGACCGCAGGGTGGGCACACAAGGCCGACGTATCGACCTCACTTTTATGTCCCTTCTGCGCTGACTTCTTATCATTATTGGCTTCAGCTACCTGGGCGACAGCCAGCCGCCGGGACGTATACGGGTGTACGTTCCGGAGAAAGACTAGACCAAGATGGCGCGCAGAATATCACGCCATACCGCCGATATGCGCTGTTTGGCTAATAGACAGCTCTAAAACAGGGGTTTTGACAAGGTTGATCAGGGTTAGTGTCAAGCCCGACGGGCGCGACGTGGGGTCACAGGGTTGTCAGCGGCAGGGAACTCTCGTGTAAAAGGCGGTTCTAGACACCCTCACTGCCGCTTGCGTAGCATCGGCGGCTCCGCCTCGTACCCCCTTCCACACAGAGCGATCCATGTCTATCCACCAAACACCCGGGCACGTCCTGCCCGCGCGCAGCGCCGCCAAAATGGAAGCTGCCATGGCCGTGGGCGCTTTCGCGATCGGTACCGGCGAATTCGCCATCATGGGACTGATGCCCGACATCGCCCACAACCTGGGTTTAAGCGAACCCCAGGTCGGCCATGCCATCAGCGCCTACGCGCTGGGCGTGATGGTCGGCGCGCCACTGCTGGCCATCCTCGGCGCCAAGTTGCTGCGCAAACACATGCTCCTGCTGCTGATGGGCCTGTATGCGCTGGGCAACCTCGCCACTGCGTTCACCCCGACCTTCGGCTCACTGGTAGCCTTCCGCTTTATCAGTGGCCTGCCCCACGGCGCCTACTTCGGCATCGCCGCCGTCGTCGCCTCCAGCATGGTGCCCACCGACAAACGCGCCGGCGCCGTCGCGCGGGTCATGATGGGCCTGACCCTGGCCATGCTGCTCGGCAACCCCATCGCCACCTTCCTCGGCCAACACCTCGGCTGGCGCTCGGCCTTCGCCCTCGTCAGCGTGCTCGCCCTGTGCACCATCGCCCTCGTCTGGCAGTTCGTCCCCGACCGCCGCGACGAACCGCGCAGCGACCCACGCAAAGAACTGCGCGCGTTCACCAAACCGCAGGTGTGGATGGCCCTGGCCATTGGCGCCATCGGCTTTGCCGGGATGTTCTGCGTGTTCAGCTACCTGGCCCCGACCATGCTCGAAGTGACCAAAGTCACGCCGCAATGGATTCCCTTTGGCCTGGCCGCGTTTGGCGTGGGCGGCATCATCGGCAACATCGCCGGCGGCAAGCTGTTCGATCGCCTGCAGTTTCGCGCGGTGGGTTTGATATTGGTGTGGTCGATGGCGGTGCTGCTGTTCTTCCCCTTCGCCGCCGGCTCGCTGTGGAGCGTGCTGCTGAGCATGGGCCTGGTCGGCACCATGGTGTCCCTGGCCGCCCCGTTGCAGATCCGCCTGATGGACATCGCCCACGAAGCGCCAAGCCTGGCGGCAGCGTCCAACCACGCGGCGTTCAACCTGGCGAACGCACTGGGGCCGTGGTTTGGCGGGATGGCGATCACCGCTGGGCTCGGCTGGACAAGTACCGGCTATATCGGCGCAGCCACAGCGCTCGTCGGCCTAGTCATCTACCTGATCGCCCGCCGCATGAAAGGCGGCCACTAACCCCACACTTGCGAAACCACTGCACGCTTCAATGTGGGAGAGGGCTTGTTCCCGATAGCGGTGGGTCAGTCAACACATCAATGACTGCCCCGCCCCATCAGTCATCATGCAACAACCCCGAACCGTACTCACCATAACTACTCCCCAGCCCGCTGCCGCCAAAATTCATCTTGGCCGCTTTGTTGGGACTGTGGTCACCAAACGCCTGGCATCCCCCTGAAAAGCAAGGGTCGCTACTCACGCCCGACGAACCCGACGAACAAGCGCTCAACAGCAACGCGCCGGCGATCATCACGACTTTGACGAGGTTCGAGATCATTTTTCAGTTCCCTATGGGCTGGAAGCGCGGGGGCTTCCCGTGGAGACGATCGTAGGCCTCGAAGGCGCGGGGAATGATGAAACTTCGCCAGGGGACAGGATGGGTTCAGGTTGCCGCCTTGGGGTAAGGCGGCGGGAGCGGTTGTCAGGCTGTAGCCGGGCTGATGACACGAGCGACTTGGTCCTGGGCTCGGTCAACGAGTAGAGCGCTCAGGTCGATCAGTTGCTGAATGCCCAAGACAATGGCGCGCTGGGAGTCGTCGAGGTTAAAAGCCACGGTAGCGGCCATTTCGCTGGCGGACGCGAGGTTTTCGGAGGCGTTGGCCAGGAGGGTTTCGGTGTCTATGTCGGGGCTGACGAGGAATAGGTTGTGGGTTGGGTGTTCGACCGGTGATTCGTCTTCAGAGGGTGGCAAGTAATGAGGAATCGCTCGTTGAGCCGCAGCATGAAGTTTGGCGTCAGCGGGTAAAGCGTTTGAAGCATAAGGCGGATTAGGTGTGACCTTGTACATGGCGAAGCTCCTTTAGCGTTTCAGGAACTGCCCATCTCACTTCCACATGAGGGTGGCAGCTGTACGCAGGTGTGGAAGACCAGGGCTAAAGGACCCGGCGCACCGAAGTGCCCCGCGCACAGCCGCCATAACGCAATCATACAGACGTAAAAAAACGCCGGTAGGTGTTTATGGGCGATTGAGCGCCTTCAGCTTGATCGGACTTCCACATCCGGCCGCTGGGTTGGCAGCGGCTTGAGGAGGTTAGCTATGGGAAGTCTGAGGGGCAAGCTGAGAAAAGTGTGGGATATTTCCCGGGGGGAGATACTGGTCTGCCTCCGTAATACTGGGGGTCTGAGCCCGATATTCCCGGCATATGCCACACCCGCCCCCCGCTAGAAGTGTTGAAGTGCACTAAATACACCTCCCCGACACCTAAGAGACATCCCTGATAAACTGCGCCATTCGCCTCGCTGACTCAGATCGCCAATGTCCCTACAAACCGCTCCACTTTCCCGCCGCTTTTCTGTCGCCCCGATGATGGATTGGACCGACCGCCACTGCCGGTTCTTCCTACGCCTGCTCTCCAAACACGCCCTGCTCTACACCGAGATGGTCACCACCGGCGCGATCCTCCACGGCGATCATGACCGCTTCCTGCGCCACAACGACGCCGAGCACCCGCTTGCGCTTCAATTGGGCGGCAGTGTTCCCGCCGATCTGGCCGCCTGTGCCCGAATGGCCGAGGCTGCCGGTTACGACGAGGTGAACCTGAACGTCGGCTGCCCCAGCGATCGGGTGCAGAACAACATGATCGGCGCGTGCCTGATGGGCCATCCGGCGTTGGTGGCGGATTGCGTGAAGGCGATGCGCGATGCGGTGTCGATTCCGGTGACGGTGAAGCACCGGATCGGGATCAATGGGCGGGACAGTTACGCCCAGTTGTGTGATTTCGTCGGGCAGGTGAAGGATGCGGGGTGTACCAGTTTTACCGTGCATGCGCGGATTGCGATTCTGGAGGGGTTGTCGCCGAAGGAGAATCGCGACATTCCGCCGTTGCGGTATGACGTGGCGGCGCAGTTGAAGCGGGATTTTGCCGAGTTGGAGATTATTCTCAACGGTGGGATCAAGACGCTGGAACAGTGCCAAGAGCATTTACAGACGTTTGACGGGGTGATGCTGGGCCGGGAGGCTTATCACAATCCGTATGTGCTGGCGGAGGTGGATCAGCAGTTGTTTGGCAGTGCGCGGCCGGTGATCAGTCGGGCAGAGGCGTTGGCGCAGTTGCGGCCTTATATCGCGGAGCATTTGGCGAGCGGTGGCTCGATGCATCACATTACGCGGCATGTGCTGGGGTTGGGGACGGGTTTCCCTGGGGCGCGCAAGTTCAGGCAGTTGTTGTCGGTGGATATTCATAAAGCGAGTGATCCGTTGGCGTTGCTGGATCAGGCGGCGGGGTTGCTGGAGGGCCGGTGAAACCGGCGCCCACCTGTTTATCGCGGTGTTCATTGGGCTGTTGGGTTGAACCTGCGGGCGATCTTGCCCTCCTATTTAGCAGCAAGGCCAGTCATTCAAACGGCTGTTTTCAGGTTGTTGCCCTCGCAAACGATCGAACGCATTTGCGCCCTTGAGCGCCTGCCAGCGCTCGGGTAATGTCATCAGACCCATAGGACAGAGCACGCCCATGACTTCCAAGCTGGAACAACTCAAACAGTTCACTACCGTCGTCGCCGATACCGGCGATTTCGCGGCCCTCGCCAATCTCAAGCCGCAAGATGCCACCACCAACCCTTCCCTGCTGCTCAAGGCCGCGTCGATTCCGGGCTATGCCAAGTTGCTGGATGAATGCGTGAAGGACTGCAACGGTGATGTTGGCCTGGCCAGTGACCGTTTTGCGGTGGCGGTGGGTCAAGAAATCTTGAAAGTGGTGCCCGGCCGTATCTCCACCGAGGTGGATGCACGCCTGTCGTTCGACACTGACGCCGTACTCAAGCGCGCGCACCGTCTGATCGACCTGTACGACAAAGCCGGGGTTGGCCGTGATCGCGTACTGATCAAGATCGCTTCCACCTGGGAAGGTATCCGCGCGGCGGAGAAGCTGGAAAAAGAAGGCATCCAGACCAACCTGACCCTGCTGTTCTCCTTCGCCCAGGCCGTGGCCTGTGCCGAAGCGGGTGTGTTCCTGATTTCGCCGTTCGTGGGCCGTATCTACGACTGGTACAAGAAAGCCAACGGCAACGACTACACCGGCGCCGATGATCCCGGCGTGCAATCGGTGACGCGCATCTACAACTACTACAAGGCCAATGACTACAAAACCGTGGTGATGGGTGCGAGCTTCCGCAACCTGAGCCAGATCGAAGAGTTGGCCGGCTGTGATCGCCTGACGATCAGCCCGGACCTGCTGGAGAAACTGGCGGCCGATACCGGCAAGCTGGAGCGCAAGCTGTCGCCAGGCCATGCCGGTGAAGCGCGGGTGCATCTGACTGAAGCGCAGTTCCGTTGGGAGTCCAACGAAGATGCGATGGCGACTGAGAAGCTGGCCGAGGGGATTCGTCAGTTTGCTCGGGATCAAGAGAAGCTCGAAGCGTTGTTGTCTGCCAAGCTGTAAAAGCGGCGGCAGCAAAAAGGGCGGCACCTGTGAGGGTGCCGCCCTTTTTTTCAGTTAGGAACTCGGTCAAATGTGGGAGGGGGCTTGCCCCCTCCCACACTGGGAGTGCATTCCAACAGGGCGGTCAGTGGCGTTCGAGGGCGTTGACGAGGTCGTGGAAGGCTTCGCGATTGGACTCGTTCAAGCCCATCAGGATTTTGTGCGCTTCCAGCACCTTGATCCGCACGATTTCCTCGGATTGGTCCTGGGACGGCAGGTCGGTCAGGCACTCCGGGCAGGGGATCGGGCGGTCAACGATGTTGAACACTTGATCGAAGCCCATGGACTGCAGCAGACGGGTGATGTCTTCGTGGGTGGTGACGACGGTGGGCAACAGGCCGACCTTCTGCCGAGACAGAATGGACAACTTGGCCAATAACCCAAGGGTGGTGCTATCGATGCTGCGGGTTTCGGTCAGATCGATCACGATCGCCGAGAAATTCAGTGCTGTGAAAATCCGCTCAATCGTTGCATCCAGCGCCGAACACAAGGTCAGGCGCACTTCACCGACAAACTTCAGGACGAAGGTCCCGTCTTGCTCGGCGAATTGGATTCTTCCGGTACTCATCAAAGATTCCTGCTCAACACCAATAGGGCGATATCATCCGGCATCTCCCCTAGCGTGGCCAATCCAAAAACCTGCCGCAGACCATCCAGGCTGCCGCCCGCCGACTTGACCCGTTGGGGCAAGGCGGCTTCTTTCTCTTTGAGTGTAGGCTCTGGAAGAAGGTCCAGGATACCGTCGGACATCAGCGTCAGGCTGAAGGTCGGCGGCAGCTCCAGGATGTGGTCTTCGTAGGTGGCTTCATTGAACAAGCCGACGGGCAGACCACGCCCTTCCAGGTAGCGCACACTGTCAGGAGTGTACAAAACCGGCATCGGCAGGTGACCGCCGATGCTGTAGGTCAAAAGACCGGTTTCTTCATCAATCACGCCGCCCACCATCGTCACGTGCTTGCCCAGCTTGCAGCTGATCAGGCCTCGGTTGATGTGGCCCAGCACCTGGGAGGGGGTGAATTCCGGCAAGGTGCCACTGCGCTTGGATTCGAACAACAGCCGTGTGGTCATAAACTTCAACAACACGGTGACAAACGCCGAGGATGCACCATGGCCGGACACGTCGGCCAGGTAGAACGCAACCCGCCGCTCGTCTACGCGGAAATAGTCGACAAAATCACCCGACAGGTACAGCGACGGGATGATCTGGTGCGCGAACTTGAATTCATCGATGGTCCACGGGCTGACCGGCAGCATGTTCATCTGCACCTGGCGACCGGCGTTCTGGTCTTCCTGGAGCAGATTCAGGCTGGCTTCGAGTTCGCGGTTGGCGGTTTCGAGCTTTTCGCGGTAGCGCTGGTTTTCCACCAGTAGGCGTGCACGATCCAGGGCACGGCGCACCGAGTGCTCCAGCACCGCCAGGTCTTGCAGGGGCTTGATCAGGTAGTCGGCGGCGCCCAGGCGCAGGGCCTCGACGGCATCGTTCATCACCCCGGCACCGGACACGACAATCACCGGCGTCTGCGGAGCAAGCTCGGTCACCTGGCGAATCAACTCGAGGCCGCCCATCTGAGGCATGCGCAGATCGCAGATCACGAGGTCGGGCTTATCGCGCTCGAATACCTGGAGACCCTGTTGGCCATTGCTGGCCTGCAGGACGCTGAAGCCACTGTCTTCCAAATAGGCCGCAAGGCTTGCGCGCACTACTTCGTCGTCATCGATTATCAGCAGCGTGGCACTGGTTTTTGGCATGTGGGCAAACGGCGCCAGAATTAGGTTGGCGTAGGCGGCTCGGCAATGGCCGTGCTCACGCTACTGGATTCGCTTTCTAGCCTCTCTGTCCTACAAAGCATAGGCTTTTTGCCCACGCACAACTGTAAAGCAGAGGTGCCCTTCTAAGGCGCAGACGGTACTCCCATCCGCCAGGGGTTTCAAGCTCATGCCGATGGTCGCCGGGCGTCTTTACATCGCAAATCACAGGGAGTTATAAGAACAGCCATCACCACAACACAAAGTAAGGATGGAAGCTGTGAGCGAACACGAGCGCGACTACGCTGAAAAGCGCGATTTCATCCGCATGCGAGTGGATGCCGATGTCTCTTTGATCCACGCCGGGCAGGAAATTGACGGGGTTTGCGTGGACCTTTCCAGCTCCGGCATGCAAGTGCAGGCACCTCGCCAGTTCACCGTGGGCGACCTGCTGACCGTGCGCATCGAGTCAGAACATGCCGCCCTCACGGGCCTGGAAGCGGACACCCAGGTGGTATGGGCGAAGAACGAGGGCGATAAACAACATTTGGGGCTGAAGATCCTGAAAATGCGCTAATACCTGCGCACAAAAAAGGCGACCATGCGGTCGCCTTTTTTCGTTTCAAGACGTCTCGACTTAGAAGTCGTCGACGACCTTCCCATCCTTGACCTTGAACTCGCGGTTCTGCAGGTAGGCGTTGCGAATGAAGGTGTACTTGTCGCCGGTGATCAGCTTCTCGCTGTCGAGCAGGCTGGCACGGGTGTCGACAATGTTCAGGCCAAAGGTGCTGTTGCGCCAGCCGATGTCGTTCATGTAGCGGTACGGTTGGGTGTAGCTGTCCACGTATTTGGACGGTGCGTCGCGCAAGGTGCTTGGACCCAGCAACGGCAGCATCACGTAAGGACCGCTGCGCACGCCCCAGTAACCGAGGGTCTGGCCGAAGTCTTCATCGCTGCGTTGCAGCCCCATTTTGGTGCCTACGTCGACGAAGCCCAGCACGCCTATGGTGGTGTTCATCAACAGGCGGGCTGTATCCACACCGGCGGCGTGAGGTTTGAGTTGCAGCACGTTGTTGGCCAGGTTGCCGACATCGCCGATATTGCGGAAGAAGTTGTGAACGCCGTCCTGCACGAATTGCGGGGTCACAAACTGATAGCCTTGGGCCAATGGTTTTAGGGCGTAGGTATCAACGGTGTCGTTGAACGTAAAGATCGGGCGGTTGACGCTTTCCCATGGATCATCTTCCGACGCAGCGTTTACGGCGAAAGGGGCCAGCAGGACAGTGGCACACACCGAAAGCTGAGCGAAGTAGTGGCTCCAGCGCATAGCTTTTGCTCCTTGAATAGTCTGTCATGGGCGCTATGCCCTGAATAAGGCGCCAGTATATGACGGAAGTGTCCTTTTAGGCATCTGCCAAGAAACGACATACAGAAAATGTACAAAATTCCTACAATTACTCGAGAGTGTCATCGACTTGTCACACCACCCCGATAGCGTCACAGCTATTTCAGGGATGTCGAAATGCCTCACGCCGAGATTGCCATCGCCACTGCCCCCACCTTGACCGCCGTGTTGTTTGGCCTGAGTGGCTGCCTGGTGGATTTTGGTTCCCAGGCGCGCACCGATTCACCCTCCCCGCATTCCGAGGCCACGCCAGGAGCATTGAAGAGCCTGCGCAGCCTCAAGGAACAAGGCGTGCCCTGCGCCTGGCTGGATGAGCTGCCGCCCTCGGTGACAACCCCGCTGGCCGCTGCGCTGCCCGACTGGCTCAAGGCGACGTCACCGTCTTCCATCCGCTGGCCCGCGCCCCATGCGTGCTGGCAAGCCTTGATGGAATTGAACATCGAACGCCTGGAAGGCTGCGTACTGGTCAGCGGCGAGCCGCGCCTGCTGCAATCGGGCCTGAACGCTGGGCTGTGGACTATCGGCCTGGCGTCCTGCGGTTCGCTGTGCGGCCTGGCGCCAGAGCAATGGCAGGCACTGACCGAGCAACAGCGCGAATACAAACGCGGCAAGGCCACCGTGGCGCTGTATGGGTTGGGGGTGCATTCGGTGATCGATCACCTCGGCGAGCTCGGTACCTGCTTGGCGGACATCAGCCTGCGCCAGCTCAAAGGCGAAAAGCCCTGATTGAGATCATGCACAGACGGCGCCGGTAGATTAATCTACAGCTCCTCTCGTAGACCTTTCTCGGCGTGCCGTGGTCTACGCCAGTGCCTATCGATAAAAGGAAGAACACCATGCCTGCCCGCGAAAAACTGCAAGAACAGGTCAACATCCTGCGCGAGCAACTGGAACAAGAACCACCGCTGCCGTCCGAAAAACGTGAAGCGCTGGAAGCCTTGCTTGCCAAGTTTGAAGTGCAACTTGAACTGGAACCGGCCACTCAGCCGCCGAGCATCGCTGATGATGTGAACCGGGCGGTAGAAAGTTTCGAGTTGGACCATCCGGGCATTGCCGGGACGTTGCGCAATATTGTGATCACCTTGGGCAACATCGGCATTTAACCCGAGCCCAAGCCAAGCACAGAACCAACAGGTAGGAGGGGGCTTGCCCCCGATTGCAGTGGGTCAGGCACAGAGACTGTGACTGACACTCCGCTATCGGGGGCAAGCCCCCTCCCACATTTTTTGTTTGTGTAAAGGTTACTGGCGCGCCAGGCGCAGGTTTTGGAACTCCACATCCTCAGTACTGCGATACGGGTTGATATCCAGCCCACCCCGCCGCACATAGCGCGCAAACACCGTCAACTTCTCCGGTTTCAGCAAGCGCTGCAAGTCCAGGAAGATCCGCTCCACGCACTGTTCATGGAAGTCCGAGTGCTGGCGAAAGCTCACCAGGTATTCCAGCAGGCTGGCGTGATCCAGTTGTGCGCCGCGGTATTGCACCGCCACGCTGCCCCAATCGGGCTGGCTGGTGACCGGGCAGTTGGATTTGAGCAGGTGGCTGTGCACGCTCTCCTCGACAATGCGCGAGTCATCGCAACGCAGCAGTTCCGGACGCGGGTGTTCGTAGTTGCTGACGCTGATATCCAGGTCATCGATGCACACCCCCGGCAACGTCACCACGCCTTCGGCCTCAACCTCGGCCAGGCTGCGGATGCGCACGCCCACCGGCTTGCCGGCAGCAGCGCTGAGGTCGGTGCGCAACGTCGCCTCCAGGCTTTGCGTATCGGCAAACGCGGTCTGGTTCAGTGAGTTGAGGTACAGCTTGAAGGACTTGGACTCGATGATATTCGGCGAGTCGGCTGCAATGCTGAATTCACCGATGGCCACCACCGGCTTGCCCGACGGCAGCAACCAGGACAGTTCGAAGCAGTTCCAGAAATCCACGCCTTTGTAAGGCAGGGTCTCGGCGCTCAGGCCCAGCTCGGCCCATTTCGCGGCGCGAGGGATCGGGAACAGCAACGAGGGGGTGTAGGTGCTGATGTATTCACTGGACTTGCCCAGCGGCGAATGTTCGGCTGCGGGATGCATGGCGGAAACCTGGCTAAATAAACCCTGGCAGTCTACCAGCCTTTGCCCCCGCCCCTAAGAAACACAGCACGCGCGCCCTCGCAGGCTCAATGGACGTTGAGCTTGCCGACCATGCCCGCCTGGTAATGCCCGGGAATATTGCAGGCAAACTCAAGGCCGGAGGCCTTGGTGAACGTCCAGGTCAATTCGGCGGTTTTACCGGGTTCTACCAGTACGCTGTTGGGGTCATCGTGCTTCATGCTGGCCATAGCACCGTGATCCATGGCGCCGTGGTCCATCTTGCCCATACCGGTGGCGTTCAGCATGCCGCTCGACTGCATCTGCATCATTTGCTTCTGATGCTCAGCATGCATGGCCGCATCGCCCAGGTTGAACTCGTGGAGCAACTGGCCTTTGTTGACCAGCACAAAACGCACGGTCTCACCGGCCTTCACATCCAGGGACTTGGGCGAAAAGGACATATCCTGCAGCACCACTTCCACGGTGCGCGTGGCCTTATCGGCAGATGCCGGCTGGCCGAATGCATAGGTGTGGGCCGTGTCAGCCATTGCCCCGACACTCAACGCCAACAGGCAGCCTGCCAACAACAGGGGGGTACGCAATGCCATCTCAATTCTCCAAAGGTGTGGGATCGGTCTGAGGACCACTCTAAGATTGCACCCCTGCCAGCTAGCTGACTGCTAGATTACAACTTTGTCAGGTTGCGCCCCTCCCCTGGCCACCACGGTATAAAGTCCGACGTGACCCGCCGCCAAGAGCTGCCCATGAAACTGCTGATCGTCGAAGACCAACCCAAAACCGGCCAGTACCTGCGCCAAGGCCTGGCCGAGGCCGGCTTTACCACCGAACTGGTGGCCGACGGCACCAGCGGCCAACACTTGGCGCTGACCGGCGACTACGACCTGCTGATCCTCGATGTGATGCTGCCCGGCCGCGACGGTTGGCAGATCCTCCAGGCCGTGCGCAGCGCCGGACTCGACATCCCGGTGCTGTTTCTCACCGCCCGCGACGCCGTGGAAGACCGCGTACGCGGCCTGGAACTGGGCGCCGACGATTACCTGGTCAAGCCGTTCGCCTTTTCCGAACTGCTCGCGCGGGTGCGCAGCCTGTTGCGCCGTGGCAGCAGCGCACCGCAGGAAACCGCGCTGCAACTGGCCGACCTGCGCCTGGACCTGATCCGCCGCCGCGTCGAGCGCGACGGCCAGCGCATCGACCTCACCGCCAAGGAATTCGCCTTGCTCGAACTGCTACTGCGGCGCCAGGGCGAAGTGCTGCCCAAGTCGCTGATCGCGTCCCAGGTCTGGGACATGAACTTCGACAGCGACACCAACATCATCGAAGTGGCGATCCGCCGACTGCGCCTGAAAGTCGACGACAACTTCCCCAATAAGCTGATCCACACCGTGCGCGGTATGGGTTATGTGCTGGAGGAACGATGCAGTTGATCAAGCACCTGTCCCTGAGCAGCCGCCTGGCTCTGCTGTTTGCGGCCTGCACCGCCGTGGTCTCGTTGCTCGCCGGCGTGCTGTTCAACCGGGCCAGCGAGGCGCATTTTGTCGAACTGGACCAGCAATTGCTCGAGAGCAAACTGGTGGCGCTGCGCAGCACCTTGCAGGGCGTCGACTCGCTGCAATTATTCGCCCAACGCGAAGCGCAACTGCGCGCCGAGCTCAATCGCCAGCCTGACCTCGCATTACGCATCACCGCCGCCGGCCAGCGCTGGTTTGACGGCGCACCGAACATCAGCCTGCCCGAATCGCCTGGCCTGCACGGCCTGCAGAACGCCGGCACCGACTACCGCGTGTACAACGCGCCGTTAAGGCCGGGCCAACCCGACTCGCCGCAACTGAGCCTGATGCTCGACATCACCCACCACCAACACTTCCTGCAACGCATGCAGCATTTGATCTGGCTCACGGTCAGCTTCTCGGCCCTGGCCACCGCGCTGCTCGGCGCCTGGGCAGCGCGCAGCGGGCTGCGGCCGTTGCGGCGCATGGGCGAAGTGGCGGCCGGCGTGTCGGCCCATTCCCTGACCCAGCGTTTGCCCGAGCAGGGTATGCCGGTGGAACTGGCAGAACTGGCCCAAGCCTTCAACGCCATGCTGGGCCGACTGGACGACGCGTTCCAACGCCTCTCGGCGTTCTCCGCCGATATCGCCCACGAACTGCGCACCCCCCTGTCGAACCTGTTGACCCACACCCAAGTCATCCTCACCCAGCCGCGCCCGCTGGAGGATTACCGCGAGGCGCTGCACAGCAACCTGGAAGAGCTGCAATGGATGGCGCAACTGGTGAACGACATGTTGTACCTGGCCAAGGCCGATCACGGGCTGCTGGCGCCCACGCGCGAACCGTTGAAGCTGGCGGATGAAGTGGACGCGCTACTGGAGTTCTTCGTCTTGCTGGCGGAAGACGCGCACGTCAGCCTGGTGCGCGAGGGTATGGCCCACACCACTGGCGATCGCGGCATGTTGCGCCGGGCATTGTCGAACCTGTTGGATAACGCGCTGCGCTTTACTCCGGCGGGCGGCGAGGTGCGGGTGCATCTGACGGAAGGGGCACACGGCGTGACGCTGACGGTGGAGAACAGCGGGGAAGGCATCCCGGCGGACGTGTTACCGAGGTTGTTCGACCGCTTCTACCGGGCCGACCCGGCGCGCCATGAAGGCAGCAGCGAGCATGCGGGGCTGGGGTTGGCGATTACCCAGTCGATTGTGCGGGCGCATGGGGGGCGGATTTATTGCGAGTCTGAGCCGGGGTGGACGCGGTTTGTGATCGAGTTGCCACGGGGAGTTTGATGCAAGCTGTGTTGGCGCTATCGGGGGCAAGTCGAATCGTCGCACCGCCCCTCCCACATTTTGATCTGTGAACACCTTCAAAATGTGCGAGGGGCGGTGCGACGATTCGACTTGCTCCCGATAGCGGTCTTAAATCCTACGAATACCTGAGGGCATGCGCCGGCTCAATCTTCGCCGCCCGATACGCCGGGTAAATCGTCGCCAAAAAGCTCAACACAAACCCGGCCGAGCAAATCAGCAGCACATCCCCACCCTGCAATTGCGAGGGCAGGTTGCTGACGAAATACACGTCCGAACTGAAGATATGCTGCCCGCTCACCCGCTCCAGCCACCCCACCAGTTCACTGACGTTCAGCGCCGCAATCACCCCCAGCACGCCGCCGATCAGGGTGCCGACGATACCGATCACCGTGCCCTGCACCATGAAGATCGCCATGATCTGCCGTGGCGTGGCGCCGATGGTACGCAGGATCGCGATGTCCGCGCCCTTGTCGTTCACCACCATGATCAGCGTGGCGATGATGTTGAACGCCGCTACCGCGACGATCATCAGCAACAGCAGGCCGATCATGGTTTTTTCCATCTTCATCGCGCTGAACAGGCTGCCCTGGGTGTGGGTCCAGTCATCCGCCTTGTAGGCCGCACCGAGGCTGGCGGCGATGTCCGCCGAGACCTTGGGCGCCGCATACAAGTCCTTCACCGCCAGGCGCACGCTCTGCACCTGGTTCGGCTGCCAATGCTGAATTTCTGCGGCGTCGGCCATATGGATCAACGCCATGGAGCCGTCCAACTCGGCGCCGACCTTGAAGATACCGACCACGTTCAAACGCTGCATGCGCGGGGTAATGCCGCCCGGCGCGCTGCTGATTTCCGGGACAATCAGGGTCAGCTTGTCGCCCACGTTCAGGCGAAAGCGCCGTGCGGTGATTTCGCCGACCACCACGCCGAACTCACCGGGCTTCAAGTCTTCGAGTTTGCCCTGCACGATATGCTGGGCCACGATCGACACCTTGCCTTCCTGGGCCGGGTCGACGCCGCTGATCTCGATCGGCTGCATCGCGCCCTTGTAGGAGAACATGCCGTCCATCTGCGTGAACGGTACTGCGGCGGTCACTTCGGGATTCTTCATCGCGGCGGCGGCTACCGGCTGCCAATCGTCGATCGGCTTCACACCGACGACGGTGGCGTGAGGCACCATGCCGAGGATGCGCGAGCTCATTTCGCGTTGAAAGCCATTCATCACCGACAACACCACGATCATCGCCAGCACGCCCAGGGCGAGGCCGATCATCGAGGTCATCGAGATAAACGAAACAAAACGGTTGCGGCGCTTGGCGCGGGTATAGCGCATGCCGATGAAAATCGATAACGGTCTGAACATTCGCGTACACCGCCTGAAAAAATGAAAAAGCCCGGCGTCATGCCCCGGGCTTGAAACAGGTCAGATGGCGACCAGATGACCTTCCTGCAGGTGCAATACGCGGTCCATCTGCCGGGCCATGCTCATGTCATGGGTCACCACCAGGAACGCGGTGCGCATCTGGGTGCTCAGTTCCAGCATCAAGTCCTTGATGCCCTGGGCAGTGTGGGAGTCGAGGTTGCCGGTCGGCTCGTCGAGCATCACCAGGCCCGGGTTGTTCACCAGCGCACGGGCAATCGCCACACGCTGGCGCTCACCACCGGACAATTCGGCCGGTTTGTGCTCCAGGCGGTGACCGAGGCCGACGCGCTCCAGTAAGGCCTTGGCACGCTGGCGCGCCTCCGGGATCGCGGTCTTGCCGATCAGCAGCGGCATGCACACGTTTTCCAGAGCGGTGAACTCCGGTAACAGGTGGTGGAACTGGTACACGAAGCCCAACGAACGGTTACGCAGTTGGCCACGAGCCTTTTCACCGAGGGCCGACAGCTCTTCGCCCGCCAGCCACACGCTGCCCTGGGACGGCGTATCAAGGCCGCCCAACAGGTTGAGCAAGGTACTTTTGCCGGAACCGGAACTGCCAACGATCGCCACGCGCTCGCCGGGGTGCAGCTCAAGTTGCAGGTTGGACAACACCACTACCGATTCCGGGCCTTCCTCGTAGGATTTGCCCAGGTTGCGGCAGCTCAGGATTGCTTTTTCACTCATGCCCGATTCACTCATAACGTAAGGCCTGTGCTGGCTGGGTACGTGCCGCGCGCCAGGCTGGATACAGGGTGGCAAGGAAACTCAGGACCAACGCAGCGCCGCCCACCATCAGCACGTCCTGGGCCTGAACCTGGGACGGCAAGTAGTCGATGAAGTAGACGTCGGCGTTGAGAAACTTGTGGCCGATCAGGGTTTCGAGGCCAGCGATGGCCGCGCTGACATTGAGCGCAGCCAGAATGCCCACTGCGGTGCCGATCAAGGTGCCGACCACGCCGATCACCGTACCCTGCACCATGAAGATCGCCATGATCTGCCCCGGCGTGGCCCCCAGGGTGCGCAGGATGGCGATGTCACCCTTCTTGTCGTTCACCACCATCACCAGTGTGGAAATGATATTGAAGGCCGCCACCGCGACGATCAGCAGCAACAGCAGGCCGATCATGGCTTTTTCCATGCGGATGGCCTGGTACAGGTTGCCGTGGGTACGGGTCCAGTCGCGGGCGTAGAACTGGCTTTCACCCAGGTGCTGGGCGATTTCCCAGGCGCCGCGCGGGGCGTCGAACAAGTCGTTGAACTTCAGGCGCAGGCCCTGCACCTGGTCCGGCTTCCAGCGATGCAGGCGCGCGAGGTCGGTGAGGTTGGTCAGGCCAAGGTAGCCGTCGATCTCGCCGGCGCCGACGTGGAAGGTGCCAACCACGGTAAAGCGTTTCATGCGCGGGAACATGCCGGCCGGGGTCACGGTGACTTCCGGGGCGACGAAGGTCAGCTTGTCGCCGATGCCCACGCCGAGCTTGGCCGCGGCTTTGTCGCCGATCACGATGCCAAAGCTGCCGGGCGCCAGATCGTCGAGTTTGCCCTGCAGCATGAACTTGTCGATGATCGAGACGTTGCGCTCCTGAACCGGGTCGATGGCGTTGAGCAGGATTTTCTGCACCTTGCCATCATGCGTCAGCAGCCCTTGCATCTGGGTGAACGGTGCCACGGCCACGACCTTGGGGTTCTGCTTGACCTTGTCGGCCAGGCTTTGCCAGTCGCTGATCGGTTCACCCGACTCGATGGTCGCGTGGGGCACCATGCCCAGCACGCGGGTGCGCATCTCATGATCGAAGCCGTTCATCACCGACAGCACCACGATCATCACGACCACGCCAAGGGCGAGACCGATCATCGAGGTCAAGGAAATGAACGACACAAAATGATTGCGACGCTTTGCACGGGTATAACGCGTGCCAATAAATACGAAGAGAGGTCTGAACATGTCGGGGCTTGTTCGGAGGAAAAGAAGACGTCCCGGTGGCGGGGTCTGGTAAGCAGCTTTACACTCAGACCATTACCGCTACCTTGGGTTCGCCATGTCGACATTAGATGAAGAAGAACGCCGCGAATACTACCGTATCGACGACATGATCGCACTTCAAATCAAAAGCCTGTCCGCCCCCGAAGCGGCGAGCAAGGAAGTGCTACTGGATGATTCGCCGCTGTTCAACCTGCTCAGTGAACTGCACCTGAGCGAATTCGAAGCCCAGCACCTGTTGCGCCAGCTCAGCGAGAAAGATCGCAGCCTGGCCGCCCTCCTCAGAGTCCAGAACAAACGCATGGATCTGCTCAGCCAGATCATGGCGCGCGGCCTGCTGGACGAAGTCGGCGCCCCGCAGCCGGTGATCATTTCCGAAGGTGGCATCGACTTCCAGCACCCGACCGCCCTGACACTCGGTACCCACCTGGCGGTCAAGCTGGTGCTGATGCCCCAGGCGCTGGGCCTGTTGTTGCGGGCCCGGGTCACCCATTGCGATGCCAAGGGCGCCGCGTTTGCCATCGGCACGGAATTCGAATCCATGACCGACGCCCAACGCCAATTACTGGCGCGCTACATCCTGCAGAAACAGGCGCAGGAACGGCGCCTGGCGCGGGAACAGAGCGATGACCAAGACACCTGAATTCGTATTCACCCCGCCAGACGACCTGGCGTAAAGGAGCAACTGTGACCCTGATCTACGGCCACCGCGGTGCCAAAGGCGAAGCACCGGAAAACACCCTGACCAGCTTCCAGCAGTGCCTCAAGCACGGTGTACGCCGTTGCGAACTGGATTTGCACCTGTCCATGGACGGCGAACTGATGGTCATCCACGACCCGACCCTCAAGCGCACCGCCGACCGGCGCGGCAAAGTCGTCGAGTATTCGGCGGCAGACTTGATGAAGATGGACGCACGCAAAGGCGGCCCCGGCTGGGTCAGCCCCTGCCCGATCCCGCGCCTGGAAGAGCTGTTCGAAAAGTGCGACTTCGATCACTGGCAACTGGAAGTCAAAAGCGCCTCGCGCACCCGTGCCGCGACCACCGTGCTGGCGATTCGGGAAATGGCCGTGCGTTTCGGCATCATGGACAAGGTCACGGTGACCTCAAGCTCACGGGAAGTGTTGAAAGCGGCCGTGGAACTCACCCCGGACCTGTCGCGCGGGCTGGTGGCCGAATACGCCTGGCTCGACCCGCTGAAGGTCGCGCAAAACTACGGCTGTGAGTATCTGGCCTTGAACTGGACGCTGTGTACCCCTGAACGTCTGGAAAAAGCCCAGCGCCAGGGATTGCACGTGTCGGTGTGGACAGTCAACGAACCTGCGCTGATGCGCAGGCTCGCCGACTTCGGCGTAGATAGCCTGATTACAGACTTTCCCGGTTTGGCCACTGCCACCCTCGAGAATTACTGAAATCGGTCTCCCCGGCCGGCTCAGGCCACCGGCCGGAGCCGCTCAAAAAAGCCGGTTGAGGCCGTCGTAGGCCGCTACCCGATAGGCTTCGGCCATGGTCGGGTAGTTGAACGTGGTGTTGACGAAATACTTGAGGGTATTTTGCTCGCCCGGCTGGTTCATGATGGCCTGACCGATGTGTACGATCTCCGAGGCCTGGTAACCGAAGCAATGCACGCCGAGGACTTCCAGGGTTTCACGGTGGAACAGAATCTTCAGCATGCCTTGCGGCTCACCGGCGATCTGCGCACGCGCCATGCTCTTGAAGAACGCCTTGCCCACTTCGTAAGGCACCTTGGCCTTGGTCAGTTCGTGTTCGTTCTTACCGATCGAACTGATCTCCGGAATCGTATAGATACCGGTCGGCACGTCGTTCACATAGCGCCAGCTGCCATTATCGACAATGCTGCCAGCGGCCGAACGGCCCTGGTCATGAGCGGCACTGGCCAGGCTTGGCCAGCCGATCACGTCACCGGCACCGTAGATATTCGGCACACAGGTGCGATAGTTCTCGTCCACTTCGATCTGGCCACGGCTGTTGACCTTGACCCCGACATTCTCCATGCCCAGCTTGTCGGTGTTACCGGTACGGCCGTTGCACCACAGCAAGGCGTCGGCCTTGATCTTCTTGCCGGACTTGAGGTGCAGGATCACACCGTTGTCCAGGCCTTCGACCCGCTCGTACTCTTCGTTGTGGCGCACGGTGATGTTGTTGTTACTGAAGTGGTAACTCAACGCCTGGGAAATTTCCGAGTCGAGGAAGCTCAGCAACTGCTCGCGATTGTCCACCAGCTCTACCAGCACACCCAGGCCGCTGAAGATCGAGGCGTATTCGCAGCCGATCACGCCGGCGCCATAGATGATCAGTTTGCGCGGGGTGTGGCCCAGGCTGAGGATGGTGTCGCTATCGTAGATACGCGGGTGGTGGAAATCGAGATCCACCGGGCGATACGGGCGCGACCCGGTGGCGATGATGATGTGCTTGGCCACCAGCTTCTCGACCACACCGTTGGGGCAGACCACTTCGATGGTTTGCTCGTCGGCGAAGCTGCCGGTGCCGAAGAACAGGTCGACACGGTTACGGGCGTAATAGCCGGTCCGCGACGCCACCTGTTTGGAGATGACTTTTTCCGCGCTTTTCAGCACGTCCGGGAACGAAAACCAACGCGGCTCGCCAATGGCCCGGAACATCGGGTTGGTGTTGAACTGCATGATCTGGCGCACTGAGTGACGCAAGGCCTTGGACGGGATGGTACCCAGGTGGGTGCAGTTACCGCCGACCTGACGACGGCTATCGACCATCGCCACCTTGCGCCCTGCCTTCGCGGCGTTCATCGCCGCACCTTCTCCAGCCGGGCCGGAACCCAGTACTACCACGTCGTAGTTGTAGACAGCCATGCATACTCCTCAGAACAGGCCAGGCCCACGGTTGGACGCCTGGCTAAATCATGCCGCGGCCAGCGGTCATGAAGGACAATTTGGCTCAAGTGTGTGAACCGGGGCACAGTCTATATAAGGCTCAATGCCGCGCACATTAACCCTTGGTCGCGTCGTAGGCCAGTTTTGCCTTTACTACATGGCGCGGATTACGGTTTCACCGCAGTCAGTTGCTCGAACGCCTGATTACTGCGCGTGACGAAAGCATCGCCCTCGCGAAGCACAAAAAACGCAGCGATCTGGTGCTGCTCAGCGTAATCCCAGCCTTGCTCCGGCCCAAGGATCAACAGCAACGTCGACACCCCATCGGCCATCAGCGCCGACGGATGCAACACCGTCACCGATGCCAGTTGATGGGTAATCGGCGCACCGGTCCGCGCATCCAGGGTGTGGGAATAGCGCCGACCATCCTGCTGGAAATAATTACGATAGTCACCAGACGTGGACACACCAAAGCCGTCGACGTTGATGACTCTTTCGGCGACCCGTTGATCGTCACGGGGTTCTTCCAACGCCACGCGCCAGGGCGAGCCGTCAGGTTTGTGACCGGCAGCCTTGAGTTCGCCGGTGGCTTCGGCGAGGTAGTGATGAATACCCAGGCCGCTCAACAGCTCGGCGATGCGATCCACCGCGTAACCGGCAGCAATGCTGTTGAAATCGACTTCGACGGCGGCGTCCTTGCACAGTTGCTCGCCGTCGATACGCAGATGCTGATGACCGACCCGCTGGCGCACCTGCGCCAGCGTCGCGGCGTCCGGCACCCTGAGTTGCCGGGCCTGAGGCCCGAACCCCCACAGGTTCAGCAGCGGTTCCACCGTCAGGTCAAACGCACCCGCGCTGGCCTGGGACAGCTGCTCGCCGGTACGCACCAGTTGCAGAACCGGCGCCGGCATCGGCTGGCAGCTATTGGCCGGCAGGTTGTTGAAACGCTCGATATCGGAGTCGCTGCGGTAGGTCGACATCTGTCGGTCGACATCCGCCAGGATATTTTGCACCTTGCGTTGGAGCTCTTTCGGCGCGGGTGCCGTCGAGCTTCTGACATACTGAATCGAATAGGTGCTGCCCATGGTCGGGCCACCAAACTGCTCCAGCGTATCGCCGCCACAGCCGGCCAGCGCCGCAAAACCGCACACCATCGCTATCTGTCGCAGCCTGCCCATAAACTTAATCGCCGTCGAAAATTGAATTACCCTGTAGGCACACACCTTTGCAGGACCCACCATTATGCGGCATGCAGTTATCTGTTTATGGCTGATGTTCTCGATCCCGGCGTTCGCCAATGAGGCGGATCGTCTCACCCAGGCGAACTTTCCGGCGCAGTCCGAGCAGTTGGTACTGAAAAACCAGGCGCTGCTGACTTACCTCTGGGCGGATGTGTATGCCGCGGCGCTGTATGCCCCGGCCGAGATCAGCGCAAAGCAGTCCTGGGATCGGCAAAAAGACCTGCGCCTGGTGCTGTATTACTTTCGCGATATCGACCGCAACGATGTGATTAAAGCCGCGAACGCCACCCTTGAACGCCAGCAGGCCAGCGCCCGCCTGAAACCAGAGCTTGCGCAACTGCATGCGCGTTTTCGCAACATCCGCAGCGGTGATCGCTACGCCCTGGATTTTCGTCCGGGACGCGGCCTGAACCTGGAGATCAATGGCCAGGTGGTGTTCAGCAGTCGCGATGAGGAACTGGCGAGGGCGTACCTGGGCATCTGGCTGGCGCCGAAGGGGCTGTCCGATAGTTTGCGCAGCAAGTTGCTGAACTGATGGCGTCGGGGCCGTGGCAAAGGCTGCGACTGATCCACCGCTATCGCGGGCAAGCCCGCTCCCACATTTGACGGCGTACCGCCTGACGCACTGCACTCCCCAGTGGGAGCGGGCTTGCCCGCGATGAGGCCTGTGCAAACAACATAAATCCCCAGCCAGAAAAAAGCCCCGAACCAGTCGGGGCTTTTTCATTCAACCTGAACGCTTAGCGCGGGAATGCAGGCGGGTTGACCCCGGCCATGTCTTCCATCACGCGAACGACCTGGCAGCTGTAGCCGAACTCGTTGTCGTACCACACGTACAGCACAACGCGGTTGTCCTGGGAAATGGTCGCTTCCGCGTCCACCACGCCGGCGTGGCGCGAGCCAACGAAGTCGGTGGAGACCACTTCCTGCGAGTTGACGAAGTCGATTTGCTTATGCAGATCGGAGTGCAGCGCCATGTAGCGCAGGTACTCGTTCATCTCTTCACGGGTAGCGGCTTTCTCAAGGTTCAGGTTGAGAATCGCCATCGATACGTTAGGCGTCGGCACGCGGATCGCGTTGCCGGTCAGCTTGCCGGCCAGCTCAGGCAGGGCCTTGGCGGCAGCGGT
The DNA here is from genome assembly GCF_049897085.1 of Pseudomonas sp. PSPC3-2. Taxonomy (NCBI): domain Bacteria; kingdom Pseudomonadati; phylum Pseudomonadota; class Gammaproteobacteria; order Pseudomonadales; family Pseudomonadaceae; genus Pseudomonas; species Pseudomonas sp. PSPC3-2. Next base: position 691,705 of record NZ_JAFCVO010000001.1, on the reverse strand, counting down.
GGCGGCACCGGTCTCGGTGATCACCATGTTCAACGCGGCGCTGCGGCCACGGCGATCGCCCTTGTGGAAGTTGTCGATCAGGTTCTGGTCGTTGGTGTACGAGTGAACGGTCTCGACGTGGCCGTTGACGATGCCGAACTTGTCATTGACGGCCTTCAGCACCGGCACGATGGCATTGGTGGTGCAGGAAGCGGCGGACACGATCTTGTCGTCAGCGGTGATTTCCGCGTGGTTGATGCCGTGAACGATGTTCTTCAGCTTGCCTTTACCAGGCGCAGTCAGGACAACGCGGGCAATACCCGGGCAGGTCAGGTGCTGGCCCAGGCCTTCGGCATCACGCCATACGCCGGTGTTATCCACCAGCAGGGCGTCCTTGATGCCGTACTGGGTGTAATCCACCTCAGTCGGGTTCTTCGCGTAGATCACCTGGATCAGGTTACCGTTGGCGGTGATGGTGTTGTTTTCTTCGTCGATGACGATGGTGCCGTTGAACGGACCGTGTACCGAGTCGCGACGCAAGAGGCTCGCGCGCTTGGCCAGGTCGTTCTCGGCGCCTTTGCGCACCACGATGGCACGCAGGCGCAAGCCATCGCCGCCACCGGTTTTGCCGATCAGGATGCGTGCCAGCAGGCGGCCGATACGACCGAAGCCGTAAAGCACAACGTCAGTGCCTTTGCGGGCGGAGGCGTTCTGCTTGCCCACCACGTCGGCCATTTCTTCACGCACGAACTGCTCGACGGAACGGCCGTTGGCTTCAGCGCGGAATTTGGCGGCCAACTTGCCCAGGTCTACCGAGGCCGCGCCGAGCTTGAGCTCGCTCATGGCTTTGAGCAGAGGGAATGTTTCGTGGACGGAGAGTTCGCTGTCGTTGGCAGAACGATGGCGAGCAAAGCGATGCGCCTTGAGAATCGCGATGACTGATTGGTTGATCAGGCTGCGGCCATAGATCGAGCTCACCACATTGTTATTGCGGTATAGCTGACCGATAAGCGGGATCATCGCTTCAGCGAGTGCTTCACGGTCGATCCATTCACCAAGACACTGGTCGGGCTTCTGAGTCACGGGAACCTTCCACATGTAGGGGCTGAAAAAAGGGGCTACATTATGCCGCCCGACCGCCCCAGGAGCAATGCGCGTCCCACAACAAAAAGCCCTTATCCAAAAAAGCCACCCCGCTGCAGCCCAGTAAATACGCGGGTTCCAGAAGGCCACTAGTGGAGCAGGCGGGACGACTTGTCCGTAACCCTCCGAAAACTATGTGTATTTCAGCACTACATATTGAGTCAAAACACGCCATTGTTTGTCTTAGCCACTACATTTCCCACAAACCGTAATAGGCTCAGTCAGCAACTGACAGGCGGCACCTCGGGCCGTTACAATTACCGACTTTGTCGCAACGCTTGGAGCTCAACCTTCCGTGCCCGTTCTGCGTCTACCGTTACTCCCTGCCGCGGCAGGTAAACAGCACTGGGGTAACTTGCCCGGTGCCGCCCTGAGCCTGGCCATCGCCGAGGCTGCCAGCGCAGCCAAGCGCTTTACCCTGCTGCTTACCGCCGACAGCCAAAGTGCCGAACGGCTGGAGCAGGAGCTGAGCTTCTTCGCCCCCGATTTGCCGGTGCTGCACTTTCCCGACTGGGAAACCCTGCCCTACGACCTGTTCTCGCCGCACCAGGACATCATTTCCCAGCGCATCGCCAGCCTGTACCGCCTGCCGGAACTGGCCCACGGCGTGTTGGTGGTGCCGATCACCACGGCGCTGCATCGCCTGGCGCCGACCAAGTTCCTGCTGGGCAGCAGCCTGGTGCTGGATATCGGCCAGAAGCTCGACGTGGAGCAAATGCGCACGCGCCTGGAAGCCAGCGGCTATCGCTGCGTCGACACGGTATATGAGCACGGCGAATTCGCAGTGCGCGGTGCGCTGATCGACCTGTTCCCGATGGGCAGCAAGTTGCCGTACCGCATCGACCTGTTCGACGACGAAATCGAGACCCTGCGCACCTTCGATCCGGAAAACCAGCGTTCCATCGACAAGGTCGAGTCGGTCAAACTGCTGCCGGCGCGGGAGTTCCCGCTGCAAAAAGACGCGGTGACGCGCTTCAAGGCGCGCTTTCGTGAGCGCTTCGACGTGGACTTCCGGCGCTGCCCGATCTTCCAGGACTTGAGCAGCGGAATTACCCCCGCCGGTATCGAGTACTACCTGCCGCTGTTCTTCGACGAAACCTCCACCCTGTTCGACTACCTACCCCAGGACACCCAGGTGTTCTCGCTGCCGGGCATCGAGCAAGCGGCGGAAAACTTCTGGAACGACGTGCGCAACCGCTATGAAGAGCGTCGCGTCGATCCGTCCCGGCCTTTATTACCGCCCGCCGAACTGTTCCTGCCGGTGGAAGAGTGCTTCGCCCGCCTGAAAAACTGGCCGCGCGTCGTCGCCAGCCAAGAGGATGTGGACGCTGGCACGGGCCGCGCGCGCTTCCCCGCGCAAAACCTGCCTAACCTGGCGATTGAAGCCAAGGCCAGCCAGCCGCTCGAAGCGCTGTCCAACTTCCTCGGCGATTTCCCCGGTCGCGTGCTGTTTACCGCCGAATCGGCCGGGCGCCGCGAAGTGCTGCTGGAGTTGCTGGAACGCCTGAAGCTGCGCCCGAAAACCGTCGACAGTTGGCCGGACTTCATCGCCAGCAAAGAGCGCCTGGCGATCACCATCGCGCCGCTGAATGAAGGCCTGCTGCTGGACGATCCGGCCCTGGCACTGATCGCCGAAAGCCCGCTGTTCGGCCAACGGGTGATGCAGCGTCGTCGCCGCGATAAACGCGCCGACGCCAACAACGACGCCGTGATCAAGAACCTCACCGAGCTGCGCGAAGGCGCGCCAGTGGTGCATATCGACCATGGCGTCGGCCGCTACCTCGGCCTGCAAACCCTGGAAATCGACAACCAGGCCGCCGAATTCCTCACCATGGAGTACGCCGAAGGCGCCAAGCTGTATGTGCCGGTGGCCAACTTGCACCTGATCGCCCGCTACACCGGCAGCGACGATGCCCTGGCGCCGTTGCACCGCCTCGGTTCCGAGACCTGGCAGAAAGCCAAGCGCAAGGCCGCCGAACAGGTGCGCGACGTCGCGGCCGAGCTGCTCGACATTTATGCCCGGCGTGCAGCGCGCGAAGGTTACGCCTTCGCCGACCCAAAAGCCGACTACGCCACCTTCAGCGCCGGCTTCGCCTTCGAAGAAACCCCGGACCAGCAAACCACCATCGACGCCGTGCGCGCCGACATGCTCGCGCCCAAGCCGATGGACCGCCTGGTGTGCGGCGACGTGGGCTTCGGCAAGACCGAAGTGGCGATGCGCGCAGCCTTCATCGCGGTGCATGGCGGCAAGCAAGTGGCGATCCTGGTGCCGACCACCCTACTCGCCCAGCAGCACTACAACAGTTTCCGTGACCGCTTTGCCGACTGGCCGGTGACCGTGGAAGTGATGAGCCGCTTCAAGTCCGCCAAGGAAGTGAATGCCGCCGTCGCCGACCTGGCGGAGGGCAAGATCGACATCGTGATCGGTACGCACAAGCTGCTGTCGGACGATGTGAAGATCAAGAACCTGGGCCTGGTGATCATCGACGAAGAACACCGCTTCGGGGTGCGCCAGAAAGAACAGCTCAAGGCCCTGCGCAGCGAAGTCGACATTCTGACCCTCACCGCCACGCCGATTCCGCGCACGCTGAACATGGCGGTGTCGGGCATGCGCGACCTGTCGATCATCGCCACCCCGCCGGCGCGGCGCCTGTCGGTGCGCACCTTCGTGATGGAGCAGAACAACAGCACGGTCAAGGAAGCGCTGCTGCGTGAATTGCTGCGCGGCGGGCAGGTGTATTACCTGCACAACGACGTGAAGACCATCGAGAAATGCGCCGCCGACCTCGCCGAACTGGTGCCGGAAGCGCGCATCGCGATCGGCCACGGGCAGATGCGCGAGCGCGACCTCGAACAGGTGATGAGCGACTTCTACCACAAGCGCTTCAACGTGCTGATCGCCTCGACCATCATCGAGACCGGCATCGACGTGCCAAGCGCCAACACCATCATCATCGAGCGCGCCGACAAGTTCGGCCTGGCGCAACTGCATCAACTGCGCGGCCGCGTAGGACGCAGTCACCACCAGGCCTACGCCTACCTGCTGACGCCACCGCGCCAGCAAATCACCGGCGACGCGGAAAAACGCCTGGAAGCCATCGCCAACACCCAGGACCTGGGCGCCGGCTTTGTGCTGGCCACCAACGACCTGGAAATCCGTGGCGCCGGCGAACTGCTCGGCGACGGCCAGAGCGGGCAGATCCAGGCCGTGGGCTTCACCCTGTATATGGAAATGCTCGAACGTGCGGTGAAAGCCATCCGCAAGGGCGAGCAACCGAACCTCGACCAACCGCTGGGCGGCGGCCCGGAGATCAACTTGCGCTTGCCGGCGTTGATTCCCGAAGACTACCTGCCGGACGTCCACGCACGGCTGATCCTGTACAAGCGCATCGCCTCGGCCACCGACGAAGAAGGCCTCAAGGACTTGCAAGTAGAGATGATCGACCGCTTCGGCCTGTTGCCGGAACCGACCAAGAACCTGGTGCGTCTGACCCTGCTCAAATTGCAGGCCGAGCAACTGGGCATCAAGAAGGTCGACGCCGGGCCGCAGGGCGGGCGCATCGAGTTCGAAGCGCAGACGCCGGTGGACCCGCTGGTGCTGATCAAGCTGATCCAGGGCCAGCCCAACCGTTACAAGTTCGAAGGGGCTACGCTGTTCAAGTTCATGATTCCGATGGAACGCGCCGAAGAACGCTTCAACACCCTGGAGGCGCTGTTTGAGCGCCTCATCCCGAAATCTGCTTGAAGGACGCCCCAATGCGCGTGTTCCGCATTCTGAGCTTGTTATTAGTGGTACTCGCACCCTCGGCGTTTGCCGACAGCCTGTACCAAGTGGAAATGGTTCTGGTGCGCCAGAACATGGAGCCGGTGATCAACAGTCGCGCCGCGCCGGAAGACTGGGATGCCGGTGCCGTGCGCCTGGGCGACAGAAAGAGCCCGCCGCGCCTGGGTACGATCGTCGACAAACTTCGCGCAGACACCAACTACACCGTGCTCGCACACAAGGCCTGGGAACAGAACCTCGGTGAGCAGCCGGTAAAAATCGCGATCACCGACGGCCAGGAGCAGTTCGGCCAGTTTCCCATCGAGGGCGTGCTGAACCTGCAACTGGGCCGTTTTACCGATATCGACGCCGACTTCTGGATCAACCAGTTCGACGGCAACGGCAGCGTCATCGCCAGCGAGCACCTGGCGCAGAAAGACGTGCGCACCAAGAACAACCAGCTCAACTACCTGGATGGCGGCCACCTGGCGCTGCTGATCAAGATCACCTCGTTGACCGCCAAGCAGCCCAGCGCACCGCCCACCGACCTTCAGGACTGATCCAGCGCCATGCCCCTGACGTCGCCGCTGACCAAGCCCTTGGCCCCTTCGTGGGCCAATCGCTTTAAAGAACAAAGCCTGGAGCGCGGGCGGCGCTATGCCCTGGAAAACCGCGTGCGCATCGTCGAGTCGGGCGACAGCACCATCATCGCCAGTTGCGAAGGCTCGGGCAGCAACGTCTACCGGCAGACCATCTCGTTGCGCGAATCGGCCAAGGGCACGCTGATCCTGGTGGACAGCCGCTGTACCTGCCCGGTACACACCAACTGCAAACACATCGCGGCGGTGCTGCTCAAGGTCCAGGAAACCCTGGCCTACCCGGCGGCGGCCCAGGACGCCGAACTGCTGGAAAAACTCCAGGCCGTGCTGGACAACCGCGTAGTGCTGCCGCAAGTGGTGATGGACGATGTGCTGCCGGTGCCACGCTTGTGGCTGGCGAGTGTCGAGTTCAGCGCCTTCGAGCCGCGCAACGGCAAGATGCAGCGCTATATCCAGCACCGTGCGGCGCTGTCGTTCAATTATCTGGGCAACTACGTCAGCGGGCAAAAGAACGCCGACATCATCGTCCGCCAGGAAACCCAGAGCCTGCGGATCAAGCGGCACCCCGAGCAGGAACAGCGCTATCGCGAGCAACTGCGCCTGCTCGGCTTCAAGATCGCCACGCGCCAGAGCAAAGCGCTGCCGGAAAGTGCCGGCGAGCTGTTCGAGATGGTCAACGACAGCGCCTGGCTGAACTTCACCCTCAACGCATCGCCGACACTGCGGGCCGAAGGTTGGGAGTTGCAGATCGACGACGACTTCGGCTTCGACCTGAGCCCGGTGGACGACTGGTATGCCACCGTCGACGAAGGGCCGGAGCGTGACTGGTTCGATCTGGAACTGGGGATCATCGTCAACGGTGAGCGCCTGAGCCTGCTACCGATCCTGCTGAACCTGATGCGCTCCCACACCGAGATCCTCAACCCGGAAAAACTCGCGCGGCGCCGCGATGACGAACTGATCCTGGTAAACATCCCCGGCCTGCCCAACGGTGGCCATGGCCCGCTGCAAGTGGCACTGCCCTACGGCCGTTTGAAACCCGTACTGGCCACCCTCGGCGAGTTTTACCTGCAGGAACCCGGCACCACCACGCTGCGCCTGGCCAAAGCCGACGCGATCCGCCTCAACCCGCTGGAAGACCTGCCCCTGCAATGGGAAGGCGGCGAGAAAATCCGCAACTTCGCCCAGCGCCTGCGCGACATCAAGGATTTCACCTGCGTCGCGCCCGAGGGCTTGAACGCGACCTTGCGCCCCTATCAGTTGGAGGGTTTGAGCTGGATGCAGTCGCTGCGCCAGCTGGATGTGGGCGGCATTCTTGCGGACGACATGGGCCTGGGCAAAACCCTACAGACCCTGGCGCATATTCTCAGCGAAAAGATCGCCGGGCGCCTGGACCGCCCGTGCATGGTGGTGATGCCCACCAGCCTGATTCCCAACTGGCTTGACGAAGCCGCGCACTTCACGCCGCAACTCAAGGTCCTGGCGCTGTACGGCGCCACGCGCAAAAAGCACTTCGCGAACTTGCAGGACTACGACCTGCTGCTGACCACGTATGCGTTGCTGCCCAAAGACATCGAGCAGCTCACCGCCCTGCCCTTGCATGTGCTGATCCTCGACGAAGCGCAGTACATCAAGAACCCTTCGAGCAAGGCGGCCCAGGCGGCACGTGAGCTCAACGCACGGCAGCGTCTGTGCCTGAGCGGCACGCCGTTGGAAAACCACCTGGGCGAGCTGTGGTCGCTGTTCCACTTCCTGCTGCCGGGCTGGCTGGGCGACATAAAAAGTTTCAACCGCGATTACCGCGTACCCATTGAAAAACGCGCCAGTGATGTGCGACTGCAGCACCTGAACGGTCGGATCAAACCCTTCCTGCTGCGTCGTACCAAGGAACAGGTGGCGACGGAATTGCCGCCGAAGACCGAGATCATCCACTGGGTCGAGCTCAATGAAGCCCAGCGCGACGTGTACGAAACCATGCGCCTGGCCATGGACAAAAAAGTCCGCGACGAGATCACCCGCAAAGGCGTGGCGCGCAGCCAGATCATCATTCTTGAAGCGCTGCTCAAGTTGCGCCAGGTGTGCTGCGACTTGCGCCTGGTCAACGATGCCACCCTACCGGCGCGCGGCAGCAGCTCGGGCAAGCTCGACAGCTTGATGGAGATGCTCGAAGAACTGTTTGCCGAAGGTCGCCGAATTCTGTTGTTTTCCCAGTTCACCTCGATGCTGAGCTTGATTGAAGTCGAGCTGAAAAAACGCGGCGTCGCCTACGCGCTGCTGACCGGCCAGACCCGCGATCGGCGCACGCCGGTGAAGGACTTCCAGAGCGGCAAGCTGCAGATCTTTCTGATCAGCCTGAAGGCGGGTGGCGTGGGCCTGAACCTGACCGAAGCCGACACCGTGATCCACTATGACCCGTGGTGGAACCCGGCCACGGAAAACCAGGCCACCGACCGTGCGTATCGCATCGGCCAGGAGAAGCCGGTATTCGTCTACAAGATGATTGCGCGGGGCACGGTGGAGGAGAAAATCCAGCACCTGCAGAAGGAAAAGTCCGATCTGGCAGCGGGCGTCCTGGATGGACGGACCACCGGGGATTGGCAGTTGGGCAACGAGGATATCGAGGCGCTGTTTGCGCCGTTGCCCAATAAACAAGAAAAGCGCTGACGGTTAGGTCGCCTATCGCGGGCCTGCCCGCGATAGGCGCGCCGCCGCCTTAATCGATCAACTGCGCCTCGCGCAGTGCCCCGAGCGCCACCCGCCAACGCGGATCTTGCTTATAGTCCGTCGACGCAATCGCTTGCCCACGCATCCGCGCAATCCGCGCCGAGGGTATGACCTTCATGCGCTGGGCCGCACTCAGTGCCAGTTCGGCAGCCGCCCGATCATTGCACACCAGGCCCATGTCGCAACCTGCCGTCAGTGCGGCTTCAATACGGCTGGCCGCATCCCCGACAACATGGGCACCGGCCATGGACAGGTCGTCACTGAAAATCACCCCGTCAAACTGCAGCTCGCCGCGCAGGATGTCCTGCAACCAGCGGCGCGAAAAACCGGCAGGCTGGGCGTCGACTTGCGGGTAAATGACGTGTGCCGGCATCACCGCCGCCAATTGCTGACTCAGGCGTGCGAAAGGCACCAAGTCATTGGCGCGAATCTGTTCCAGGCTGCGTTCGTCATTGGGAATTGCAACGTGGGAATCCGCCTCAGCCCAACCGTGCCCCGGGAAATGCTTGCCCGTGGCGGCCATGCCCGCGCTGTTCATGCCGCGGATGAACGCACCGGCAAGCAGTGCAGCGCGCTCGGGGTCGCCCTCGAAGGAGCGGGTGCCGACCACGGCGCTACGCTGGTAGTCCAGGTCCAGCACCGGGGCGAAGCTCAGGTCCAGGCCAACGGCCAGGACTTCGGTGGCCATGATCCAGCCACACTGCTCGGCCAGATATTCGGCGTTGGGGTTATCCGCCAGCGCGCGCATGGCCGGCAGACGCACAAAGCCCTGGCGCAGGCGCTGCACACGACCGCCTTCCTGGTCGACCGCCAGCAGCAGGTCCGGGCGCACGGCACGAATCGCCGCGCTCAATTCCCGCACCTGGCGCGGATGCTCGATATTGCGTGCAAAAATGATCAGGCCGCCCACCTCAGGCTGGCGCAACAGGTGGCGATCCTCGGCCGTCAGCCAGGTACCGGCAACGTCGACCATCAAAGAACCTTGCAGGGCAGCAGTCATAAACCTTCCTTATATAACGCACACAGCCCGTTACTCTCGCGGCGCGACGGGCGCGGCGAGAACAACAGGTTGCGAGTAAATAGCTGAATTCGGCATGGGCGGCTAGCTTAGCGGATGCCAGCGGCCGCGCACACCCGGGGCGGTCAAACCTTCGCGGGGATTGGCGTGGATTTGCTGCGCGGACGCAATTGGGCGGCGGCCATGGCCTGGTCGGTCACGCCGGTTTCGGCGCGCATGCCCGCAGCGAGGAACGGCACCATCAGGCGCATCACCTGTTCGATGGAGGTGTTGACGCCAAAGTCAGTCTCGGCAATTGCCCGCAACGCTTTGATCCCGGACATACTGAATGCCGCTGCACCGAGCATGAAGTGCACGCGCCAGAACAATTCGATCGGCGGGATGCGCGGGGCGGCTTCGTTGACCAGCAACATATAGCGGCGGAATACCTTGCCGTACATGTCTTCCAGGTAACGCCGCAGGTGGCCCTGGCTCTGGCTGAACGCCAGGCCCAACAGGCGCATGAAGATCGACAGGTCGTTGCCGCTGCGGGGCTGTACCACCAGCGCTTGCTCAACGAGGATTTCCAGCAGTTCTTCAAGGCTTGGCTTATGGTCAGCCTTGGCCTGGCGGCGCTCGAGTTCACGGTCGAGACTCGCACAGAACGGCCCTAGGAAACGCGAGAAGACCGCCTGGATCAGGGCTTTTTTCGAGCCGAAATGGTAGTTCACGGCGGCGAGGTTGACCCCGGCCTTGCTGGTGATCAGCCGCAATGAAGTTTCAGCAAATCCTTTTTCCGCGAACAATTGCTCGGCAGCATCGAGAATGCGTTCAACGGTTTCCGACTGGGCCATGGCTACTCCGCCTGACAAACACTTGTTTGAAACATACGTTTCAGGTTGTGTCTTGTCAAGCCTGCGGGTTCGCTTTCCGGCCGGGCAGTCATCTATTTGAGCGCTATTTAATCACATCCTTTCAACTCTGTAGGCAGCGCTGTCTCTACCTTGTAGGAGAGATAACAAATGACCGTCCAGCGGACGCTAAAAAAAGGATGATTGCCAAGCGCAGTTCACTGTATATAATCCCAGTCACTGTATAAAAAGACAGAGCGATCAACATGATAAAACTGACGCCACGCCAAGCTGAGATTCTGGCTTTTATCAAGCGCTGCCTCGACGACAACGGCTACCCGCCGACGCGCGCGGAAATTGCGCTGGAACTGGGGTTCAAATCCCCCAACGCCGCCGAAGAACACCTCAAGGCCCTCGCTCGCAAAGGCGCGATCGAGATGACCCCGGGCGCTTCGCGGGGCATTCGTATCCCCGGTTTCGAAGCCAAGGCCGACGAATCGACCCTGCCGATCATCGGCCGCGTCGCTGCCGGTGCGCCGATCCTCGCGCAGCAGCACGTCGAGGAGTCCTGCAACATCAACCCGACCTTCTTCCATCCTCGCGCCGACTACCTGTTGCGGGTCCATGGCATGAGCATGAAGGACGTGGGCATTTTCGACGGAGACCTGTTGGCTGTCCACACCACTCGCGAAGCCCGTAATGGCCAGATCGTCGTCGCCCGTATCGGCGACGAAGTCACCGTCAAACGCTTCAAGCGCGAAGGCAGCAAGGTCTGGCTCCTGGCCGAGAACCCTGAGTTCGCCCCGATTGAAGTCAACCTGAAAGACCAGGACCTGGTGATCGAAGGCCTGAGCGTCGGCGTCATTCGCCGCTAAAGGAGGCATCATGCAGCTCGTGCACACACCCCAACACACACAACTGTCGCTGTTCGAGGCCTTTATGGCCCAACCCCTTGCGCCCATCCTCAAGGAAACGGTCGAGGCGCCCTGGAGCGCCGAGCCTGAGGCGTTCAGTGAACTGTCGTTGCGCGGTGCGGCCGGGAGCTGCCTGAGCCTGCTGGCGCCGATCCTTCGCGAACTGAGCCAGGAACAGGATGCACGCTGGTTGACGCTGATCGCCCCGCCCGCCAGCCTGACCCAAGCCTGGTTGCGGGATGCCGGTCTCAACCGCGAGCGCATCCTGTTGCTACAACCACGCGGAGCGCAAAGCGCGCAGCAGTTGACCTGCGAAGCCCTGCGCCTGGGCCGCAGCCATACGGTCGTGAGCTGGTTGAACCCGCTGAATGCGAACGCCAAGCAGCAGTTGATCAGTGCAGCGCGCACTGGCGATGCACAGAGCTTGAATATTCGTTTGGGGTAAATGCAACAGTCAGACTCGCGGCTAGCTGACCTTGGTCAGTGCCCGCGATCGACGCGAGGCTTCTTCAGGCTGAGAAGCCGATCTGCAACATACAGCCAAAAAAAGCGACCAACGAGACTCAGTGCAGAACCCGTGGACCGTCGTCCTTCTCCGGTTCGCCTTCCGCCAGGCGGCCAGCCATCTGCACACCAACGCTCAACATGGCTTTTGCCACTTCCACGTGCTGGCCTTGCAGGAACGCCTTGGCGTCCTCGGAAAAGTCCAAGATAACCAGAGAACCCTCGTCCTCAGCCCGGCGCAGCTCGATTCGGCCGTCAGGCAATTCAACAATTTCCAGAAAGGACGTCGGCATAAAAGTCTATTCTCCACGAAAGGCGGGGGATTATATCAGTCATCTGCCGGGCCTCGCAGAGGATCTGGCGAGGTTTCTTTACGGCTGGATGAATGGTGTCCTTTGGATCACCGCTGCCGCGGTGGGAGCTGGCTTGCCTGCTCCCACATTGCCCAGAGCAATTGGCAGATAACTTAGCTCAGCACTCGTTCAAACCTTCGCGAAAACGCAGCGCCATCTTTTTCAGCTCTTGGCGCCAGCCTTCCAGCTCTTCGCGGCTCAACGGCTTCGGTTCATCCTCTTCCAGCGCCAGCGCCACGATCAACGGCTGGGTCACATCGCCCTTGGGGACATGAGGAACACGCGGCGGCTGGAACATATCGGCATGCGCTTTGAGCAGGCGCGCGACCCAACTGTCGGGGCTTTGCGCCATTTCCACCAGCTCGGCGAGCTCAGGAATCGCCATGCTGTCCAGCACTTCGCGATTCATGATCATTTCCGCACGCGGCGAACCGGCCTGGGGTAAACGGTAGAACCCGGCGATTTCATGACACAACCCCAGCAAGGCGCCGTAGAGGTGAAACAAGGCCGCCTCACGTCCCGCCTGGACCAGCGCGATGGCGTTCATCTCCTTCCCTGCCTCGGCGCGGCCAAGGGCTTCCAGGGACAAACCCGCGAAGTAAATTTTCTGATTGGTACGGGTATAGAGTTCGTTGGCCATGACGGCAATCTCCACAACGAATAGACGTGATGCTGGCTCAACAGTGTCACGGATCAGCCGACCCCACTGCAAGGGCAAAAAAAGGCCGCCTGGGCAGGCGGCCTTTGTTTTTCGCAGCTTAACGGATCAAGCGCCCTGGCGCTTGTCCTCGACCTTCCACTTGCCGCCGTCGTAGAACGCCTTCCAACCGGTAGGCTTACCGTCCACTTCGGACTGTATGTACTGCTCCTTGGTCTTGCGGCTGTAGCGGATCACGGCCGGGCGACCGTCCGGGTCCTTCTTCGGCGCTTCACACAGGAAGTGGTACTTCGGATCGATCTCATCCTTGTGCGGCGCGATCTCCAGCACCAGCGGCGCACGGGTCTCGCGGTTTTTCGGGAACTGGCTGGCAGCCAGGAACAGCCCCGAAGCGCCATCACGCAGGATGTAGGTGTCGTTGACCTTCTCGCACTTGAGCTCAGGCATCTTCACCGGGTCCATCTTCGGCGGCGCCGCATCACCGCTTTTCAGCAGTTTGCGGGTGTTCTTGCACGTCGCGTTGGTGCACCCGAAGAACTTGCCGAAACGGCCGGTCTTGAGCTGCATCTCGCTGCCGCACTTGTCGCATTCCAGGCTCGGGCCTTCGTAGCCTTTGATGCGGTAGCTGCCCTCTTCGATCTCGTAGCCGTCGCAATCCGGGTTGTTACCGCAGATGTGCAACTTGTGCTTCTCGTCCAACAGGTAGGCATCCATCGCCGTGCTGCAGATCGGGCAACGGTGCTTGCCACGCAGGACCAGCGATTCGGATTCACCCTCGTCGTCGGCGGCGATTTCATCGCCCGGCACCAGGTTGACGGTGGCCTTGCAGCGTTCTTTCGGCGGCAGGCTGTAGCCCGAGCAACCGAGGAATACGCCGGTGGACGCGGTACGAATCTGCATCGGCCGGCCGCAAGTCAGGCACGGGATGTCGGTCATCACCGGCTGGTTGGCACGCATGCCGCTGTCCGGGCTTTCGGCCACTTCGAGCTTCTTCTTGAAGTCGCCGTAGAACTCGTCGAGTACGCTCTTCCAGTCGCGCTCGCCGTGGGCCACGTCGTCGAGGTTCTCTTCCATGCCGGCAGTGAAGCCGTAGTCCATCAGGTTGGAGAAGCTCTCGGACAGACGCTCGGTGACGATGTCGCCCATCTTTTCCGAATAGAAACGACGGTTGTGCAGCGCCACGTAGCCACGGTCCTGGATGGTGGAGATGATCGCCGCATAGGTCGAAGGACGACCGATACCGCGTTTCTCCATCTCCTTCACCAGGCTGGCTTCCGAATAACGCGCCGGCGGCTTGGTGAAATGCTGGGACGGGTCGAGCTTGATCAGCTTCAACGTGTCACCCTGGGCCATGTCCGGCAGCACATCGTCGTCGCCTGGCTTGGCGATTTGCGGCATCACGCGGGTGTAGCCGTCGAACTTGAGGATACGGCCTTTGGCACGCAGCTCGAAGTCGCCTGCGCCCACACTGACGGTGGTGGACAGGTATTGCGCCGGCAGCATCTGGCAGGCCAGGAACTGGCGCCAGATGAGCTCGTAGAGACGCTCAGCGTCACGCTCCATGCCGGTCAGCTTACTCGGCTCGGTGTTGGCGTCGGAAGGACGAATCGCTTCGTGAGCCTCTTGGGCGCCTTCTTTGCTGCTGTAGACGTTCGGGTTTTCCGGCAGGTACTTCTTGCCGAACTCGCTTTCAATATAAGTGCGCGCCATCGCCACCGCGTCTTGCGACAGGTTGGTGGAGTCGGTACGCATATAGGTGATGTAGCCGGCTTCGTACAGACGCTGGGCCATCATCATGGTTTTCTTCACGCCGAAGCCCAGGCGGTTACTGGCGGCCTGTTGCAGGGTGGACGTGATGAACGGCGCCGACGGCTTGCTACTGGTCGGCTTGTCTTCGCGCTTGACGATGCTGTAGCTGGAAGACTTGAGCTTCTCCAGCGCAGCCATGGCCTGGGCTTCGTTCAGCGGCTTGAAGGCCTCGCCTTTCTCGCGGGCCACTTCGAAACGCACGTTGTTGCCCTTGGCGGTACCGAGGTCCGCGTGGACTTCCCAATACTCTTCGGGGTTGAACGCACGAATTTCGCGCTCACGCTCTACCACCAGCTTGACCGCTACCGATTGCACACGGCCGGCGGACAGGCCACGGGCAATCTTGGCCCACAGCAGTGGCGAAACCATGTAACCCACGACGCGGTCGAGGAAACGACGGGCCTGCTGGGCGTTGACACGGTCGATATCCAGTTCGCCCGGCTTGGAGAAGGCTTCCTGGATGGCTTTCTTGGTGATTTCGTTGAACACCACACGCTTGTAGCGGCTGTCATCACCGCCGATGGCTTCCCGCAGGTGCCAGGCAATGGCTTCCCCTTCGCGGTCCAAGTCCGTTGCGAGATAGATGGTGTCAGCATCTTTGGCGAGCCGGCGCAGCTCTTCGATGACCTTTTCCTTGCCCGGAAGGATTTCGTACTTGGCCTTCCAGCCATGTTCCGGGTCCACACCCATGCGCGAGACCAGCTGCTTGCGCGCTTTCTCTTTAGGCGTGAGTACCGGACCTTCGCCCGCAGCCGCCTTGCCGCGCTTGGCGGCTGGCTCCTTGCTGGCGCTAGCCGAACCGCTGGTGGGCAGGTCTCGGATATGGCCGATACTCGACTTCACCACGTACTCGTTACCCAAGTACTTGTTGATGGTCTTGGCCTTAGCCGGGGATTCCACAATGACCAGCGATTTGCCCATGGATCGGAAAATTCCTGAATTCGAGAAGTGAAAGGCAGTTGGCGCCTGACGCGGCAACGCTATATATAGTGGCAACAGGGTGAGGTCAAGCGCAGCATTCTGCGCGGCCTGCCGTTATTGCCCTGAAAAAAGACTGGGTTCGGCCTGTACCAAAGCAAAGCGCGGGACCTGTTCGCCGTCAACTTCGACGGATTCGAGGAACATGCTCAAAGGGCGCACCCAAAAGCCGTAATCGCCATACAGTGCTTGGTAGAACACCACTTCTTCTTCGGTCTCGGAGTGCCGCGCCACATTAAAAACGCGGTACTGCGGACCTTTATAATGTTGGTAGAGCCCTGGTTCGACTTTCATGCTCTGGCCACCTTACAAATTTTGTTAAAAAAAAATAATAAACATACCGAAAAACAAAAACCGGGGCACTGGGCCCCGGCTTCCGTCAACTAAACGCTTAGAGGCGTTCGAAGACGGTGGAAATGCCTTGGCCGAGACCAATGCACATGGTTGCAACCCCAAGGTTGCCGCCATTTTGCTTCATCACGTTGAGCAAAGTGCCGGAGATACGCGCACCGGAGCAACCGAACGGGTGGCCCAGGGCAATCGCGCCGCCGTGCAGGTTAACCTTCTCGTTCATCTTGTCGAGCACTTTCAAATCTTTCAGCACTGGCAGGGCCTGTGCGGCGAACGCTTCGTTGAGCTCGAAGAAGTCGATATCGGCGATGGTCAGGCCTGCGCGTTTCAAAGCTTTTTGTGTCGCCGGCACTGGACCATAGCCCATGATCGCCGGGTCCACACCCGCGACTGCCATCGAACGAATCACCGCCATCGGCTGGATACCCAGGTCCTGGGCACGCTGCGCCGACATCACGATCATGCACGAGGCACCGTCGGTGATTTGCGACGAAGTACCCGCTGTCACGGTGCCGCCCTTTGGATTGAACGCCGGTTTCAAGGCGGCCAGGCTTTCCAGGGTGGTGTCCGGACGAATGGTTTCGTCGTAGTCGAACAGTTTCAGGAAACCGTTCTCGTCGTAGCCGTTCATCGGGATGATTTCATCCTTGAACTTGCCTTCCACGGTCGCCTTGTGGGCGAGTTGGTGGGAGCGCACGGCGAACGCGTCCTGGGCTTCACGGGTAATGCCGTGCATCTTGCCGAGCATTTCCGCGGTGAGGCCCATCATGCCCGAGGCTTTTGCCGCGTACAGCGACATGTGCGGGTTAGGGTCGACGCCGTGCATCATGCTGACGTGGCCCATGTGCTCCACGCCACCGATCACGAATACATCACCGTTGCCGGTCATGATCGCCTGGGCGGCAGTGTGCAGTGCGCTCATCGACGAGCCACACAGGCGGCTGACCGTCTGGGCGGCCGCTGTGTGCGGGATCTGGGTCAGCAACGAGGCCATACGCGCGATGTTCCAGCCCTGCTCCAGGGTCTGGTTGACGCAACCCCAGATCACGTCTTCGACTTCGTTCGGGTCGACCTTGACGTTACGCTCCAGCAATTTGCTGATCAGGTGCGCCGACATGTCTTCGGCGCGGGTGTTGCGGTGCATGCCGCCCTTGGAGCGGCCCATCGGCGTGCGACCGAAGTCGACAATCACGACGTCTCTTGGATTCAAGCTCATAAATATTCTCGCTCAAGTGTATGGGACGCTTAACCGAAGAAGCTCTGGCCATTCTTGGCCATCTCACGCAGCTTCGCGGTCGGGTGGTACAGCGGGCCCAAATCAGCGTATTGATCAGCCAGGGCAACGAACTCGGCCACACCGATCGAGTCGATGTAACGCAGCGCACCGCCACGGAATGGAGGGAAACCAATACCGTACACCAGGCCCATGTCGGCTTCGGCGGCGGTTTCAACGATGCCGTCTTCCAGGCAACGCACGGTTTCCAGGCACAGGGCGATCATCATCCAGTTGATGATGTCCTCGTCGGACACCTCACGCTGTTCGTAGATGACCGGCGCGAGTACTTCGTGAACCGACGGGTCGGCCACTTTCTTCTGCTTGCCCTTCTTGTCGGTCTCGTAGGCGTAGAAACCCTTGCCGTTTTTCTGGCCCAGGCGCTTGGCCTCGTAGAGCGCGTCGATCGCCGAGCGGCGGTCGTCTTTCATGCGGTCCGGGAAGCCTTCAGCCATCACGTCGCGGCCATGGTGGCCGGTGTCGATGCCGACCACGTCCATCAGGTACGCCGGGCCCATGGGCCAGCCGAATTTTTCCATGACCTTGTCGATACGCACAAAGTCCACACCGGCGCTGACCAGCTTGGCGAAACCACCGAAGTACGGGAACAGCACGCGGTTGACCAGGAAGCCCGGGCAGTCGTTGACCACGATCGGGTTCTTGCCCATTTTCTTGGCGTAGGCAACGGTGGTGGCGACGGCCAGCTCGCTGGACTTCTCGCCACGGATCACTTCCACCAGCGGCATCATGTGTACCGGGTTGAAGAAGTGCATGCCGACGAAGTTTTCCGGACGCTTGAGGGCCTTGGCCAGCAGCGTGATGGAAATGGTCGAGGTGTTGGACGCCAGGATAGTGTCGTCTTTAACCTGGGCTTCCACTTCAGCCAGCACCGCTTGCTTGACCTTCGGGTTTTCGACAACCGCTTCGACCACCAGGTCGACGTGGCCGAAATCACCGTAGGACAGGGTTGGACGAATGCCGTTGAGCACTTCAGCCATTTTCGCAGCGGTCATACGACCTTTATCAACGCGACCCACCAGCAGCTTGGCCGCTTCCGCCAGACCTTGCTCGATGCCGTGCTCGTTGATGTCTTTCATCAGGATCGGCGTGCCTTTGGACGCCGACTGATAGGCAATACCGCCGCCCATGATACCGGCGCCGAGTACGGCGGCCTGTTTCACGTCTTTGGCGACTTCATCGTAGGCCTTGGCCTTTTTCTTCAGTTCCTGATCGTTCAGGAACAAGCCAATCAGGCTCCGGGCAGCAGAGGTCTTGGCCAGTTTGACGAAACCCGCCGCTTCCACTTCCAGGGCTTTGTCGCGACCGAAGTTCGCGGCTTTCTGGATGGTCTTGATCGCTTCAACCGGTGCCGGGTAGTTCGGGCCGGCCTGGCCGGCCACGAAACCTTTGGCGGTTTCGAACGCCATCATTTGTTCGATGGCGTTGAGCTTGAGTTTTTCCAGCTTCGGCTGACGCTTGGCCTTGTAGTCAAATTCGCCGTTGATGGCGCCCTTGATCAGGTTCAGTGCCGCTTCGGCGAGTTTGTCCGGGGCAACCACGGCATCGACAGCACCGACTTTCAGCGCGTCTTCAGCCTTGTTTTCCTTGCCGGCGGCGATCCACTCGATGGCGTTATCGGCACCGATGATGCGCGGCAGGCGCACGGTGCCGCCGAAGCCTGGGTAGATGCCCAACTTGACTTCCGGCAGGCCGATTTTCGCAGTGGCCGACATGACGCGGAAATCCGCCGCCAGGCACATTTCCAGGCCGCCGCCCAGCGCGATGCCGTTGATCGCGGCAACGGTCGGCACGTTGAGGTCTTCGAAATCGCTGAAAATCTTGTTGGCTTCGAGGTTGCCAGCCACCAGCTCGGCATCGGGCAGCTTGAAGCTCTCGACGAATTCGGTGATGTCGGCGCCGACGATGAACACGTCCTTGCCGCTGGAGACGATCACGCCCTTGACCGAAGCATCTGCTTTGATGGCGTCTACGGCCTGACGCAGTTCGTTCAGGGTTAGACGGTTGAACTTGTTGACGGACTCACCCTTGAGGTCGAATTTCAGTTCGACGATGCCACTTTCAAGAGCCTTAACCGTGATGGCTTTACCTTCGTAAATCATCAACTGATCTCCACGATATGGAAGCTGAACAGTACACATTGGACGCTGGCCTCTGGATGGACATTGAAAATTTCGTCAATGCTCACCCCAATGCGCCAGGCACACCCGCCAATGCGATAGTCGGGATTCTGTATGAGACATCTGACAGACAAACGCTCAATTCATACGCCCGTTTGATTTGGGTACGCCACCTTCATCCAATTCCGGGCAATTGTCAATCGCTCGAAAGCGCTAGGAAAAACGCGACTTTCCAGTCATTTCAGAACCCCAACCCGCGGCCCACGCTTCGCCAATATTCAATTATTCACAAAATCAATAATGAACACGATGTTGAAAAAGGCTGTACAGATCCGGATATCCGGCTAGGCTTGCGGCAGCCATGAACGAATAGTCAAAACGCCTGGATGAATACCCGGCGTGGAACACACAGAGTTACCGGCCTGCCTGGCCAACCCCGCCCGATGATGATGTCGGGCTTTTTATTGCCTGGCGTTCAGGCCAGGGCCTTGAGCAACGTGTCAATGGCCTGCAGATCACTCACCTCGCCCTTCTCGCCCCAGCACAATGCGATCATTTGCCGGTCCGCCTCGACTTTGTAGACGTTGGCCGGCAGCGTCGCAAAATGCGCCAACAACTTCTCATCCACGCACTGCTCCTGCCATTGATTGACCCACACCCCAGGCTCCAACTGCCAGTAACTCCATAGCGCAGGGACCTTGCCGCGTCGTGGCCGGTGGTATTGCGCACACGGGCTCGGTGGCTCCTGCTTGAGCCAGTGCGGCCATTCCTGAGGCGACAGTTGCATCGCCAGGCCCATACGGCGCGCCTCCATACGCAGGGCCATGCGCCCGCTCTGATGACGCGACGGGCGCAGCCATGCCAGGGGGCTCAAAACCACCGCGAGGATTGACACCACTATCCAGACCGTCATATGTGTACTCCCGAATTTCTAGATGAGCGGATTTGACCTGACGCAACCCCATCCGCCTGAAAGCAGCCATACTGAACTTATTGCAGTCCCCTGGAGGAACGCCCCATGTCATACGAACATATTCTGGTCGCCGTCGACCTGACCGAAGAGTGCGATCCAGTGATCAAGCGCGCCGTGGATCTGGCTGGCGACACTGCGAAGCTGTCCCTGGTGCACATCGTCGAACCGATGGCCATGGCCTTTGGCGGCGACGTGCCGATGGACCTGTCTCAATTGCAACAGCAGCAATTCGATCAAGCCAAGGAACGCCTTGAGCGCCTGATCGCCAAGTACCCGAGCCTGAAAAAAGATCAGAGCCACCTGACCTATGGTCAGCCGCGCCAGGAAATCCATCACCTGGCCAAGGAACAGGGCTGCGACCTGATCGTCGTCGGCAGCCATGGCCGTCACGGGCTGGCATTGCTGCTGGGTTCCACCGCCAATGACGTACTGCACGGCGCACCGTGCGATGTGCTGGCGGTGAAGCTGGTAAAAAGCTCGTAAGACCGATGAAGATCCAATGTGGGAGGGGGCTTGCTTGCTCCCACATTTGAACTCATCTCCTATAAAAAACCCGGTGTTCATCAGATGAACACCGGGTTTTTTAATGCATTGGAATCAATCAGGCATCCAGCTCGGCCCAACGCTCAACCAACCCTTCCAGCTCCTGGTTCAATGTTTCCAGGGACGCGATGACCTTGGCGGTTTCGGCCGCCGGACGCAGGTAAAAACCCGCGTCAGCCATTTCCGCTTCGACCGCGGCGATCTGCTGTTCCTTGGCGTCGATGTCACCCGGCAAGGCTTCCAGCTCACGCTGCAGTTTGTAGCTGAGTTTCTTCTTCGCGGCAGGCGCGGCTTCCGCAGCCGGTGCAGCGGCGGCCGCAGGGGCCACGACGGCGGAGGTCAAGTCGGCCTTGCCGGACTTGCTCTCGGTCACACCCAGCAGGCGCGGCGAGCCGCCCTGGCGCAGCCAGTCCTGGTAACCACCGACGTACTCGCGCACCTTGCCTTCACCTTCGAAGACCAGGGTGCTGGTGACCACGTTGTCGAGGAATGCCCGGTCGTGGCTGACCATCAGTACGGTGCCGTTGAAGGTCAGCAGGACCTCTTCCAGCAGCTCGAGGGTTTCCACGTCGAGGTCGTTGGTCGGTTCGTCGAGGACCAGCAAGTTGGCTGGCTTGCTGAACAGCTTGGCCAGCAGCAAGCGCGCGCGCTCACCACCGGACAAGGCCTTGACCGGCGTTCGGGCGCGCTGCGGGCTGAACAGGAAGTCGCCCAGGTAGCTCAGCACATGGCGGCTCTGGCCGTCGATATCGATAAAGTCGCGGCCTTCGGCGACGTTGTCGATCACGGTTTTTTCCAGGTCCAACTGGTGACGCAACTGGTCGAAGTAGGCCACGTCGATGCGCGTGCCCTCTTCCACTTTACCGCTGGTCGGCTGCAGGCCGCTGAGCATCAGCTTGAGCAACGTGGTCTTGCCGGTGCCGTTGGCGCCGAGCAGGCCGATGCGGTCGCCGCGCTGCAGGACCATGGAGAAGTCCTTGATCAGGAACGGACCGTCCGGGTGATGGAAGCTGACGTTATCCAGCACCATCACCTGTTTGCCGGACTTATCGGCGGTTTCCAGCATGATGTTGGCCTTGCCGGTGCGCTCGCGACGCTCACCGCGCTCAACGCGCAGGGCTTTCAGTGCGCGTACACGGCCTTCGTTACGGGTGCGGCGCGCCTTGATGCCCTGGCGAATCCACACTTCTTCCTGGGCCAGACGCTTGTCGAACAAGGCGTTGGCGGTATCTTCGGCGGCCAGGGTGGCCTCCTTGTGGACCAGGAAGCTGGCGTAGTCGCCGTTCCAGTCGATCAGGCCACCACGGTCCAGTTCGAGGATGCGTGTCGCCAGGTTCTGCAGGAAGGAGCGGTCGTGCGTGATGAACAGCACGGCCCCCTGGAAATCCTTGAGGGCTTCTTCGAGCCAGGCAATCGCGCCGATGTCCAGGTGGTTGGTCGGTTCGTCGAGCAGCAGCAGGTCCGGCTCGGACACCAGGGCCTGGGCCAGCAGCACGCGACGACGCCAGCCGCCGGACAATTCGGCGAGGGTCTTGTCGGCCGGCAGTTGCAGGCGGCTCAGGGTGCTGTCCACCAGTTGCTGCAGGCGCCAGCCGTCACGGGCTTCGAGGTCTTGCTGGACGTGCATCAGCTTGTCCAGATCTTCTTCGGTGACGCAGTTCTGCGCCAGGTGATGGTACTGGGCGAGCAACGCGCCAACGCCGTCGAGGCCTTCGGCGACCACGTCGAACACTGTCCGTCCGTCGGCCACCGGCAATTCCTGCGGCAATTCACCAATCTTGAGGCCGGGGGCACGCCAAACAGAGCCTTCATCGGGCTTCTGGTCGCCCTTTACCAGCTTCATCATGCTGGATTTACCGGTGCCGTTGCGGCCGATGATGCACACCCGCTCACCACGGGCGATCTGCCAGGACACCTTGTCCAACAACGGCATAGCGCCGAAAGCAAGGGACACATCGCTGAATTTGAGCAGGGTCATACGCTTCTCCAAAAACTGGGCGCGCATTCTACCTGAGTTGAGGGTGGGATGCGGCCGGCATTTTCGCTACTGACGCGTTCTGTAGGACAATTTCGGCGAACTTGAACGAACCGGTCAGCAAAGCTTTCACCGGCCGCTGGCAAAAGGCTAAGCTAGAGGCAATGAGTGTCGGCGGTGCCGGCGCTAGTCGTGATTTCTCTGCACGGACGTCTCATGCGCAGTCGCCTTTTCAACTTTTTATCTTGTCTCCTTCTTACCGCCACTGCCGCTCAATCCGCCCAGGCCGTGGACATCACCACCCAACGTCAATATTACGATGAGGCCAAACGCGCCCTGGCCAAAGGCGATACCGGGCCGTACATGCAATACAGCCAGGCCCTGGCCGATTATCCGCTGACGCCGTACCTGGCCTACGACGAGTTGACCGCCCGCCTGAAGACCGCCAGCAACGAGGAAATCGAACAATTCCTCGCTAAAAACGGCGACCTGCCCCAAGCCAACTGGATGAAGCTGCGTTGGTTGCGCTGGCTGGCCGACCGTGGCGACTGGCAGACCTTTGAAAAGTACTACGACCCCAAGCTCAATTTCG
This sequence comes from Pseudomonas sp. PSPC3-2, assembly GCF_049897085.1. Classification (NCBI taxonomy): domain Bacteria; kingdom Pseudomonadati; phylum Pseudomonadota; class Gammaproteobacteria; order Pseudomonadales; family Pseudomonadaceae; genus Pseudomonas; species Pseudomonas sp. PSPC3-2. Next base: position 668,588 of record NZ_JAFCVO010000001.1, on the reverse strand, counting down.
TCGAGCTGGATTGCCTGCATGGCCAGTTCCAGCTCACGCACAATCTGAAGGCCGAAGGCTACAAGACCGCCGAGAAACTCTGGCTGACCGGCAAATCCCAACCGGCGGCCTGTGATGCCACCTTTGCGCAGTGGGCCTCAGATGGCCAACTCACCGAACAGAAAATCTGGGACCGCGCCAAGCTCGCCGCCGAAGCCCGCAACTACGCGCTGGCCAACAGCCTGGTGAAAAGCCTGCCGACCCTCGGCGCCCAAGGCCGCCTGATGGTGGACGTGGCGCAAAAGCCCGAGATGCTCAGCGACCCCTCGCGCTTCCTGCCGGCCACCGAGGCGATGTCTGACGCCGTGGGCCTGGGCCTGCGCCGCCTGGCGCGCCAGGACCCGGACAAGGCCATGGCCATGCTCGACGGCTATGCCACCAGCATGCACTTCTCCCGTGACGAAAAAGTGGCGATTGCCCGCGAGATCGGCCTGACCCTGGCCAAGCGCTTTGACCCACGCGCCCTTGAGGTGATGACCAAGTACGACCCCGAACTGCGCGACAACACCGTGTCCGAATGGCGCCTGCGCCTGCTGTTGCGCCTGGCTCGCTGGGAAGACGCCTACCAACTCACGCGCAAACTCCCACAAGACTTGGCCACCACCAACCGCTGGCGCTACTGGCAGGCCCGCAGCCTGGAACTGGCCGAGCCGAAAAACCCGCAAGCCCTGGTGCTGTACAAGAACCTGTCGCGGGAGCGGGATTTCTACGGTTTCCTCGCCGCTGACCGCTCCAAAGCCCCCTACCAGTTGATCAACAAGCCGCTGTTGATGAGCCAGGCGCTGATCAACAAAGTGCGCAACACCCCCGGCGTGCGCCGCGCCCTGGAGTTCTATGCGCGTGGCCAGGTGGTCGATGGCCGCCGCGAGTGGTACCACGTCAGCCGTCACTTCAACCGCGACGAAATGGTCGCCCAGGCCAGGTTGGCCTACGACATGAAGTGGTACTTCCCGGCGATCCGTACCATCAGCCAGGCGCAGTACTGGGATGACCTCGACATCCGCTTCCCGATGGCCCACCGCGACACCCTGGTGCGCGAAGCCAAGGTCCGCGGCCTGCATTCGAGCTGGGTGTTCGCCATCACCCGCCAGGAAAGCGCGTTCATGGACGACGCCCGCTCCGGCGTCGGCGCCAGCGGCCTGATGCAACTGATGCCCGGCACTGCCAAAGATACTGCGCGCAAGTTCAGCATCCCGCTGGCCTCCCCGGCCCAGGTGCTCGACCCGGACAAAAACATCCAGCTCGGTGCTGCTTACCTGAGCCAGGTGCATAGCCAATTCAACGGCAACCGCGTCCTCGCTTCCGCCGCCTACAACGCCGGCCCCGGCCGCGTGCGCCAGTGGCTGCGCGGTGCCGATCACCTGAGTTTCGACGTATGGGTGGAAAGCATCCCGTTCGACGAAACCCGCCAGTATGTGCAGAACGTGCTGTCTTATTCGGTGATCTACGGGCAGAAGCTCAATTCGCCACAGCCATTAGTGGACTGGCACGAGCGTTACTTCGATGATCAATAAAGCCTGACGCACACACAAAAATGCCCGCATCGAACGATGCGGGCATTTTTTATGCGCGGTGATTTCAGTGCGCAGCCTGTTCCTCCGCACCATCGCTGAACTGCAACGCCGCCAACCGCGCATACAGCGGGTTACTCGCGATCAACTGCTGATGCGTGCCGATCGCCACCAGCTTGCCCTGGTCCATCACGGCAATCCGGTCCGCATGCTTCACCGTCGCCAGGCGATGCGCGATGACCAGCGTGGTGCGGCCGTGCATCAGTTGCGGCAGCGCCTGCTGGATCAGGTGTTCACTCTGCGCGTCGAGGGCGCTGGTGGCTTCGTCCAGCAGCAGGATCGGCGCGTCCACCAGCAACGCGCGGGCGATGGCCAGGCGTTGCCGCTGGCCGCCGGAGAGGCCCATGCCGGCGTCGCCGAGGTGGGTCTGGTAACCATCGGGCATTTGCAGGATGAAGTCGTGGGCATGGGCGATGCGCGCGGCGGCTTCGACCTGCTCGCGGGTGGCCGTCGGGTTGCCGTAGCGGATGTTGTCTTCAACGCTGCCGAAAAACAGCGCCGGGCTCTGGGACACCAGGGCGAAGTGGCGGCGCAGGTCCTGGGGGTCGAGTTCGGTCAGCGGGTGCCCTTCGAGCAGGATGCGACCGTGCTGGGGATCATAAAAGCGCAGCAGCAGATCAAAAATCGTCGATTTGCCCGCACCGGACGGCCCCACCAGCGCCAGGGTTTCGCCGGGATTGATGGTCAGGCTCAAACCGTCGATGGCGTAAGTGTCCGGCCGCGAGGGGTAGGAAAAGCGCAGGTCTTGCAGCTCCATACGGCCGCTGACGCGGTCTGGTAACTGCACGGTGCCGCTGGCGGGCGCCTGGATCTCGTTGTTCGACTGCAGCAACTCGCCGATCCGCTCCGCCGCACCGGCGGCGCGCTGCAACTCGCCGAGCACTTCGCTCAACGTGCCGACGGCGCTGCCGACGATCAGGCTGTAGAACACAAACGCCGCCAGCTCGCCGCCGGAAATGCGCCCGCTGATCACGTCCATCCCGCCAACCCACAGCATCACGCCGACAGCACCGAGCACCAGCATGATCACCAGGGTGATCAGCCAGGCGCGCTGGGCGATGCGTTTGCGCGCCGTGGCGAAGGCGTCCTCGACGGTCACGGCAAAGCGTTGTTCGTCCTGTGCCTGGTGGTTAAAGGCCTGCACGGTCTTGATCTGGCCGAGCGTCTCGGACACGTAGCTGCCGACGTCGGCAATGCGGTCCTGGCTCAAGCGCGACAGGCTGCGCACGCGGCGGCCGAAAATCAGGATCGGCGCCAGCACCAACGGCAGCGCCACCACAACGATGCTGGTGAGCTTGGGATTGGTGACAAACAGCAGCACGATGCCACCGATGACCATCAAGGCGTTGCGCAGGAACAGCGACAACGAGGAGCCGATCACCGATTGCAACAGGGTGGTGTCGGTGGTCAACCGCGACTGGATCTCCGAGCTGCGGTTGTTTTCATAAAAACCCGGATGCAGGTAGATCAGGTGATTGAACACCTGCCGGCGAATGTCAGCCACCACCCGCTCGCCGATCCACGACACCAGGTAAAACCGCGCAAACGTGCCGACGGCCAGGCCCAGCACCAGGATCATGAACAGGCCGATAGACTGGTTGAGCAAGTGCGGTGACTGGGTCATGAACCCCTGGTCCACCAGCAGGCGAATGCCCTGCCCCATGGACAAGGTGATACCCGCGGTGACGATCAGCGCCACCAACGCACCGAACGCCTGCCAGCGGTAGGGCGCAATGAAGCGGCTGGCCAGGCGAATCGCGCGGCGTTGACGGACTGAGAACATGGAGGGCATCACCTGATGATGGGAGATAGGAACCTGCAGATAACATTGGGGGAACTTGGGTAAATAACAATGAGTCAGGTTAATTATGCCCGCCCACCCTGCGCCCTAGAGGTTATCGGTCTAACGCCCGTCTGGAAATTTGTAACGGTTTCTGGTGGACTGGGTATTCGAAGCGATGATCTTGCAAGGAGTTGTAACAGCTTGGTCACGCAGGGGGGTTAAAGTTGGTACACAACCTGATGAGGAGACAGGCCATGACCTTGCAAAACAGCAGCGATGCCAAGATTGAAGTAATCCGCCAACCGCAATACCTGCCTTGCTCCGTCATCGACGCCCAAGGCCGCGAAGTGCAGATTACCGAAGAGATGATCCAGCAAGCGTGCCGTGAGCTGGAACAGCGACTGGTCAAGCCTGCCCCGCAAGGCTGAAGTGTCCACGCTCTTTCAGAACCGGCCTTGATGGCCGGTTTTTTGTGGACTCGTTCCTACAACAGTTCAGCGCCCAATGCCTCAACGATGCCCGACAACCGCGCCGATTGCCCATGGATGCGCACCTTCAAGCCATCGATCTCACGGCGCTCCGGATAATGCTTGCGCAGCAGGTCGAATGCCTTGCGTTGCTCATCCACCGTTCCCACGAGGCTGCGACGGAAATCCGCATCGTCGCGACGCGGGTCGTACACGCTGCGGCATAACGTCGCCAGCGCCCAGGCCGGGTCGGTAGACGCATTCAAGTGGACCTCGGCCAGCCACGGCGGCGGCAGCAAATCGCTCAATTCAATCGCGGGCTCCTGACCCAGATGCGAACAAAACGCCTGGTAGATCTGCGCCGTGCCACGCTGCTTGCCATCCAGGCTGTAACCGGCGATATGCGGAGTGGCCAGCACGCAGAGGTCGGCCAGGTCGACATCCACTTCGGGCTCGCCTTCCCACACATCCAGCACCGCTTGCAGGTCTTCACGCTCCAGCAACACGTCGCGCAGGGCGGCGTTATCCACCACCGGGCCACGGCTGGCGTTGATCAGCCAGGCACCGGGCTTGAGGCGGTTGAGGCGGTCGCGATCGAGCAAGTGCCAGGTGGAACCATTGCCGGACTTGGTCAACGGCGTGTGCAGGCTGATCACGTCGCATTGCTCGATGATCTGCTCCAGGCTGACGTAGTCAGCGTCTTCGGCGATCTGCCGGGGCGGGTCGCAGACCAGCACGTTCCAGCCTAGGCCCTTGAGCACCTTGACCAGGCGCCCGCCCACTTCACCGGCGCCGACGACACCGTAAGTCCGCTGATTGAGGTCGGCCCCTTCGATTTCGGCCAGGGTCTGCAAGCTGCCCAGCACATAGTCCACCACGCCACGGGCATTGCAGCCGGGCGCGCTGGACCATTGAATGCTGGCCCGCTTGAAATAATCGAGGTCCAAATGATCGGTGCCGATGGTGCAGGTGCCGACAAAGCGCACCTTGGAACCTTCGAGCAAGGCTCGGTTGACGTTGGTCACCGAGCGCACCAGCAGCACATCAGCCTGTTCGACGGTGGCGCGGTCAATGGAACGGCCGGGCACCCGGCGGATTTCGCCAAATCCTTGGAAGAAAGCATCGAGTAGCGGAATATTTTCGTCGGCAACAATCAGCATGGCAGGCTCCTTTGGCGGATCAGCAGTGTACAGGGATGCGATCGGTGTTCCACCGCAGATCGAAGGTGGTAGCCGGCTTGCCAGCGCCCACAGGGAATTGCGCTGCCTGGAAGATTGCTTACAAATCGTTAACACAGGTTTTTTCCTGACCGCTGTGTCAACGCGTAGAATCCGCCGTCCTGCGCTCTTTTCTTGGACATCTGTACGTGAACACTGCCACCGCCACCCTCACCCGTCCCGCCCGCATCAGCCGGGAAGTGCGCGGCCTGATGAGACTCGCCCTGCCGATCATGATCGGCCAACTGGCAACCACCGCGATGAGCTTCGTCGATGCGGTGATGGCCGGGCGCGTCAGCCCGCAAGACCTGGCGGCGGTGGGCCTGGGCAATTCGATCTGGATTCCGGTGTACCTGCTGATGACCGGTACCTTGCTGGCCACCACGCCGAAAGTCGCCCAGCACTACGGCGCCGGCCAGCACAGCGAGATCGGGCCGCTGGTGCGCCAATCCCTGTGGCTGGCGGTGGTGGTCGGCATCACCGCGTCGCTGTTACTGCTCAGCGCCGAACCCATCCTGCACGCGATGAAGGTTGAACCCGACCTGATCAAACCGTCCATGGGCTACCTGCACGGCATCGCTGCGGGCATGCCGGCCGTTGCGGTGTATTACGTGTTGCGTTGTTTCAGTGATGGCCTGGGCCGCACACGACCGAGCATGGTCATGGGCCTGTGCGGGTTGGCGCTGAATATCCCGCTGAACTACATCTTCATCTATGGCCATTTGGGCGTGCCGGCCATGGGCGGAGCGGGCTGCGGCTGGGCCACGGGCATTGCGATGTGGGTGATGATGCTCGGCCTGGCAGGCTGGACGCGCTGGGGGCCGGCGTACCGGAGCAGCGAACTGTTCAAGCGTTTCGATTGGCCGCAATGGGCGGTGATCAAGCGCGTATTGGGCATTGGCCTGCCGATCGGCATCGCGATCTTTGCCGAATCGAGCATCTTCGCGGTGATCGCCCTGCTGATCGGCAGCCTGGGCGCCACGGTGGTCTCCGGCCATCAGATCGCCCTGAACGTCAGCTCCCTGGTGTTCATGATCCCCTACTCCCTGAGCATGGCCGTCACCGTGCGCGTCGGCCAGGCCCTCGGCCGTGACCAGCCGCGCGAAGCGCGCTTTGCCGCCGGCGTCGGCATGGGCACAGCGCTGGTATATGCCTGCCTGTCCTGCAGCCTGATGCTGTTGTTCCGCGAACAGATCGCGACGATCTACACCCCGGACCCCGTGGTGATCCACCTGGCGTCGACGCTGATCGTGTTTTCAGCGCTGTTCCAGTTTTCCGACTCGATCCAGGTCACCGCCGCCGGTGCGTTGCGCGGCTATCAGGACACCCGGGTGACAATGGTGCTGACCCTGTTTGCCTACTGGGGCGTGGGGTTGCCGGTGGGTTACGCCCTGGGGCTGACCGACTGGTTGGGCGAGCCGAGCGGCCCCAGCGGTTTGTGGCAGGGGCTGATCGTGGGCCTGAGCTGTGCGGCGGGGATGTTGCTGGTGCGCTTGGCGCGCAGCGCACGCCGACGCATCCGCCGGGACAAGGCGCGGGCATAACCGCCTGTAGACGCTGCGCTTGTGGCGAGGGCGCTTGCTCCCGCTGGGGTGCGAAGCGCCCCCAAAGCAGGCGACTGCTGCGCAGTCGAACGGGAGCAAGCTCCCTCGCCACGGAGGCGGCGCATACCGGGGTCGGGGTTAAGCCGACTTCTTGCGAATCCAGTACAGGTACGTACCGGCCTGCTCCTGCTGAGCCACCAGTTCGTGGTCGAGGAACACGCAGAACTTGGGAATGTCGCGGCGGGTCGACGGGTCGGTCGCGATCACCTTGAGCAGACCGCCAGGCGGCAGGTCGCGGATGTGCTGGTGCAGCATCATTACCGGCTCCGGGCAGTTGAGGCCCGTGGCATCAAGGGTGCCGTCGACGGCGGTGTCGGTCATATCGCTCATTGATTACTCCTGCAGCAGGCGCTCAGTTTAACGGGCCTTGGTTTTCTTCACATCCACCAGGCGGCGCAGGTGGCAGGTCACTTCTTCGCGGTCGTGGTACAGCTGCTTGCAGCCGATCTCCACGCGAATGCCGCGTGCCTTGAAGCCGTCTTCGATGCGCTCGAGCAAACGCTTGACCTCGGCGTAACGCTGTTTCATCGGCAGCTTCAGGTTGACCACCGCTTCACGGCAATAGCCTTCGCCGATCCAGGTTTCCAGCAAGGCGGCGTTGCGTGCCGGTTTTTCGACGATGTCACACACCATCCAGTCCACCGGCTGCTTGGGCACGAAGGTGAAGCCGTCGGCCATCAGGTGTTGCACCAGGCCAGTGTCCATCAGGCTTTCGGCCATGGGCCCGTTGTCGATGGCGGTCACCAGCATGCCCCGGTTGACCAACTGCCAGGTCCAGCCGCCGGGCGCGGCGCCCAGGTCGACGCCCGTCATGTCGCCGTGCAGGCGCTCGTCCCACTGGTCGCGGGGGATGAAGTGGTGCCAGGCCTCTTCCAGCTTCAGGGTCGAGCGGCTGGGTGCGTCGCGGGGGAATTTCAGGCGCGGGATGCCCATTGGCCACATCGCCGAGTTGTTCGATTCGGCCAAGCCGATGAACGCTTCGCGGCCGCTCTTGAAGGTCAGCAGCAGGCGTGGCTTGCTCGGCTCGTCCACCAGCTTGCCGGCGTTGAGCAGGGCTTTGCGCAGGTGGACTTCGAATTTCTTGCAGAAATTCGACAGTTCCTTGCCGTCGTTGGTGTCGACCATCTCCAGCCACAGGCTGCCGCACACCGGAAAATCGCGCAGGTGCGCGAGGATCACGCTGATGCGGTCGGTTTCCGGCAGGTCGATGAACACCCCGCGTGCCCATTGTCGCGGGAAGATCAGCTCGGCAAAACGCTGGCCGTGCATCAGGCGCTGGGCGCCATCTTCTTCGGTGCAGACAAATTCGGCGCAAGCGCTGCCGGTCTTGGCCTTGGCGTAGCCAGAAACGTTCAGGCGCGCGGCGTGTTCCGCGATCTCGGAACAGACCTCGCCTTCAAAACCCGGGCGGCAGTGCATAAAAAGGGTGTTCATCAATTCTCCTGGCGACTCAACGGACGTGCGCTATCGCAATGTCTGTCATGAAAACGCGCGCATGATAGCTGACTTCGGAACCTTGGATCTGTCCATAGAGTCCAGTAATTAGCCAGCTACTGAAAACAGCGCTAGTTTGATAGCTCTGTTCGTCCCGTCAGGTCCGTAGCCGTGCGGACCATAAGGAGTCATGTAATGTCATCCATTGATAGCCTGAGAACCCTTAAAACCCTGCAAATCGACGACAAGACTTATCACTATTTCAGCCTGCCCGAAGCCGCCAAGAGCCTGGGTGACCTGGATAAGCTGCCGATGTCCCTCAAAGTGCTACTGGAAAACCTGCTGCGCTGGGAAGACAACAAGACCGTCACCGGCACCGACCTCAAGGCCATCGCCGCCTGGCTCAAAGAACGCCAGTCCGACCGCGAGATCCAGTACCGCCCGGCCCGCGTGCTGATGCAAGACTTTACCGGGGTGCCCGCCGTGGTCGACCTGGCCGCCATGCGCGCCGCCATGGCCAAGGCCGGTGGCGACCCGCAACGCATCAACCCGCTATCGCCGGTGGACCTGGTGATCGACCACTCGGTGATGGTCGACAAGTTCGGTACTACCGGCGCGTTCGAGCAAAACGTCGACATCGAAATGCAGCGCAATGGCGAACGCTACGCCTTCCTGCGCTGGGGCCAAAGCGCCTTCGACAACTTCAGCGTGGTGCCGCCGGGCACCGGTATCTGCCACCAGGTCAACCTCGAATACCTCGGCCGCACCGTGTGGACCAAGGATGAAGACGGCCGTACCTACGCCTTCCCCGACACCCTGGTCGGCACCGATTCCCACACCACCATGATCAACGGCCTCGGCGTGCTTGGCTGGGGCGTGGGCGGGATCGAAGCGGAAGCGGCGATGCTCGGCCAGCCGGTGTCGATGCTGATTCCGGAAGTGATCGGCTTCAAGCTCACCGGCAAACTGAAAGAAGGCATCACTGCCACCGACCTGGTGCTGACCGTCACCCAGATGCTGCGCAAGAAAGGCGTGGTCGGCAAATTCGTCGAGTTCTATGGCGACGGCCTCGCCGACCTGCCCCTGGCGGACCGCGCCACCATCGCCAACATGGCTCCGGAATACGGCGCAACCTGCGGCTTTTTCCCGGTGGATGAGGTCACCCTGGACTACCTGCGCCTGTCCGGCCGCCCGACGCAGACCGTCAAACTGGTCGAGGCCTACACCAAGGCCCAGGGCCTGTGGCGCAACGCGGGCCAGGAGCCAGTGTTCACCGACAGCCTGGCCCTGGACATGGGCAGCGTCGAAGCCAGCCTCGCGGGGCCGAAACGCCCGCAAGACCGCGTGTCGCTGCCAGATGTCAGCCAGGCGTTCAGCGACTTCCTCGACCTGCAATTCAAGCCGACCAACAAAGAAGAAGGCCGCCTGGAAAGCGAAGGCGGTGGCGGGGTCGCCGTGGGCAATGCCGACCTGGTGGGCGAGGCCGACTATGAAGATGACGGCCAGACCTATCGCCTGAAAAACGGCGCCGTGGTCATCGCCGCCATCACCTCCTGCACCAACACCTCCAACCCCAGCGTGATGATGGCGGCCGGGCTGGTGGCGAAAAAGGCCGTGGAAAAAGGCCTGACCCGCAAACCCTGGGTGAAAACCTCCCTGGCCCCCGGCTCCAAAGTAGTCACCGACTACTACAAGGCCGCCGGCCTCACTCAATACCTGGACAAGCTCGGCTTTGACCTGGTGGGTTATGGCTGCACCACCTGCATCGGCAACTCCGGACCGTTGCCCGAGCCGATTGAAAAAGCCATCCAGAAAGCCGACCTGGCCGTGGCGTCGGTGCTGTCCGGCAACCGCAACTTCGAAGGCCGCGTACACCCGCTGGTGAAAACCAACTGGCTGGCCTCGCCGCCGCTGGTGGTGGCGTATGCGTTGGCCGGTACGGTGCGCATCGATATCAGCCGCGAACCGTTGGGCAACGATCAGCAAGGCAATCCGGTGTACCTGAAGGACATCTGGCCGAGCAGCCAGGAAATTGCCGAGGCCGTCGCCCAGGTCAGCACCAGCATGTTCCACAAGGAATACGCCGAGGTGTTTGCCGGTGACGCACAGTGGCAAGCGATTGAAGTGCCGCAGGCCGCGACCTACGTGTGGCAGAAGGACTCCACCTACATCCAGCACCCGCCGTTCTTCGACGACATCGCCGGCCCGCTGCCGGTGATCAAAGACATCAACGGTGCCAACATCCTGGCCCTGCTGGGCGATTCGGTGACCACCGACCACATCTCCCCCGCCGGTAACATCAAGGCCGACAGCCCCGCCGGTCGCTACCTGCGCGAACAAGGCGTGGAACCGCGTGACTTCAACTCCTACGGCTCACGCCGGGGCAACCATGAAGTGATGATGCGCGGCACCTTCGCCAATATCCGTATCCGCAATGAAATGCTCGGCGGCGAGGAAGGCGGCAACACGCTGTATATCCCCACCAGCGAGAAAATGCCGATCTACGACGCGGCCATGAAATACCAGGCATCCGCCACACCGCTGGTAGTGATTGCCGGCCAGGAATACGGCACCGGCTCAAGCCGCGACTGGGCGGCCAAGGGCACCAACCTGCTGGGGGTCAAGGCGGTGATCGCCGAGAGTTTCGAACGGATTCACCGCTCCAACCTGGTGGGTATGGGCGTGCTGCCCTTGCAGTTCAAGCTGGACCAGAACCGCAAGGCGCTCAATCTCACTGGTAAGGAGAAGATCGACATCCTCGGTTTGACCGCTGTGGAGATCGTGCCGCGCATGAACCTGACCCTGGTGATTACCCGTGAGGATGGCAGCAGCGAGAAGGTCGACGTGCTGTGTCGGATCGATACCCTCAATGAAGTGGAATACTTCAAGGCCGGGGGCATTCTGCACTATGTGCTGCGCCAGTTGATCGCCAGCTAAAGGTCGCTGGAGGCCAAATGTGGGAGGGGGCTTGCTCCCGATGGCGGTGAATCAGGCACAGTTATTCAACCTGACACACCGCCATCGGGAGCAAGCCCCCTCCCACATTTTTGACCGAGCTCAACCTTTCAGATCAGCCGAAGAGCCACTTCCACAGCAGTACCAAGACGACAACCGCCAGCACCGGCCGCGCAATGCGGTAGGCCTTGGGATGCTTGCGCTTCCACTGTTTGACCACACCGCTGATCTTGTCGCTGAACGACTTGCTCCAGGCATAGGCCTGGTTGATGCCGCCGACGCGTTCGTCATCCAGGTTCTGCGGCGCGGTGGCGCGGCCCAGTTGCGCGCTGACCCAGCGGTTGACGCGGGTCATCAGGGGACTGCTCAGGGGGCGCTCGATGTCGCAGAACAGGATCACGCGAGTCTTTTCAGTCTCGTTCTTTACCCAGTGTACGTAGGTCTCGTCGAACATCACGTCTTCACCGTCGCGCCAGGCGTATTCCTGACCATCGACGAAGATGCGGCAGTCGTCGGAGTTCGGCGTGGACAGCCCCAGGTGATAACGCAGGGAGCCGGCAAACGGGTCGCGGTGCGGGTTGAGGTGACTGCCGCCCGGCAACAGCGCGAACATCGCGCCCTTGACGTTGGGGATGCTGCTGACCAGCGCCACGGTTTTCGGGCACAGGGCCTCGGCCGACGGCAGCGGTTTGTCGTACCACTTGAGGTAGAAACGCTTCCAGCCCTTCTTGAAGAACGAACCGAAGCCGGCGTCGTTATTCTTTTCAGCAGCGCGGATGTAACCCTCGTCGAACAGGTGCATGGCCTCTTCGCGGATCACTTCCCAGTTGTCCTTGAGCACGTCCAGTTCCGGGAACTTGCTGCGGTCCAGGTACGGCTTGGACGGCACCGCCGAGAACAGGTACATCAAGGCGTTATACGGGGCAAACAGCGCCGAGTGGTTGACGAACTGGCGCAACATCGGCAAACGGGCCTTGCCGCGCAGGTGTACGTAAAGCGTACTGCCGATAAACACCAGCAACACCGACAGTTTGGCGGCCAAAGAAAAGGTCATGCAGCAACTCCTGGAAATAAGCGCCTGGCCAACAACCTCCCGTCGAGGGGAAACCAGACGTAGCAGCCGGCCATGATAAACACTTGGGCCATTATGCAGAAGGCCTTGGCCGACCGGCTGACATACATCAAACCTTGTGGCGAGGGAGCGTGCGCCCGCTGGACTGCGCAGCAGTCTCACTCTTTTAAACAACGTACAGGGCCACTTCGCGCCCCAGCGGGAGCAAGCTCCCTCGCCACATGTGCATCAAGCCTGGTTTTCTTGATCGGTAAACAAATCACTGAACAGCATGCTCGACAGGTAGCGCTCGCCGGAGTCCGGCAGGATCACCACGATGGTCTTGCCCTGCATTTCCGGCTTCTCGGCCAGGCGCACGGCGACCGCCATGGCCGCGCCGCAGGAGATCCCGCACAGAATCCCCTCTTCCCGCATCAGGCGCAGGGCCATGGCCTTGGATTCTTCGTCGCTCACCAGTTCCACGCGGTCGATCATCGACAGGTCGAGGTTCTTCGGCACGAACCCGGCGCCAATGCCCTGGATCTTGTGCGGGCTGGGCTTGATCTCTTGACCCGCCAGCGCCTGGGTGATCACCGGCGACACGATCGGCTCGACGGCCACCGACAGAATCGGCTTGCCCGCGGTGTTCTTGATATAGCGTGACACCCCGGTAATCGTGCCGCCGGTGCCCACGCCCGCCACCAGTACATCTACGGCACCGTCGGTATCGTTCCAGATTTCCGGGCCGGTGGTTTTTTCGTGGATCGCCGGGTTGGCCGGGTTTTCGAACTGCCCCGGCATATAGTAGCTGGCCGGGTCGCTGGCGAGGATTTCCGCAGCTTTGTCGATTGCGCCCTTCATGCCCTTGGCCGGCTCGGTCAGCACCAGTTCGGCGCCCAGGGCCTTGAGCACTTTGCGGCGTTCGATGCTCATCGACGCAGGCATGGTCAGCAACAGCTTGTAGCCACGGGCGGCGGCGACAAACGCCAGGCCGATACCGGTGTTGCCCGAGGTGGGTTCGACAATGGTCATGCCTGGCTTGAGTTTGCCGGTGCTTTCCGCGTCCCAGATCATGTTTGCGCCAATGCGGCACTTCACCGAATAACCCGGGTTACGCCCTTCGATCTTGGCCAGGATGGTCACGCCACGCGGTGCGATGCGGTTGATCTGAACCAGGGGCGTGTTACCGATGGAGTGCGCGTTGTCTGCAAAAATGCGGCTCATAACGGGTCCTTGAGGCGGTTTGAAGAAAGCCCCAAGGGTATGCCTCGTCTTCCAAAGCGTCCAGTCAGAGGAACGTTGGCAGCATCACAACAGTCAATCTCCTACACGCACGGAGATCTGCCCCATGAAACGTCGCTACAGTTGGCCGATTTGGACCATCGCTACGCTGGTGGTGGTGCTGGTTGCGCTGGACCTCGCCCTGCCCTACCTGGTGCGCAACTACCTGAATGACAAGCTCGCCGACATGGGCGACTACCGCGGCCAGATCACCGATGTGGACCTGGCCCTGTGGCGCGGCGCCTACCGGATCAATGGGCTGCAGATCGTCAAAGTCGACGGCAAGGTGCCGGTGCCCTTCGTCAAGGCGCCGTTGATCGACCTGTCGGTGAGTTGGCATTCGCTGTGGTACGACCGTGCCGTGGTGGCCGAGGTCCAGTTCATCCAGCCCGAGCTGAACTTTGTCGACGGCGGAGCCAACAAAGCGGCGTCCCAGACCGGTCAGGGCACCGACTGGCGCGCGCAACTGAGCAAATTGTTGCCGATCACCCTTAACGAAGTGCGCATCCAGGACGGCAAGATCGCCTTCCACAACTTCAGCTCCAAGCCGCCGGTGAACATCAATGCCACCTCGGTTAACGCCAGCGTCTATAACCTGACCAATGTCGTTGACGTCAAAGGCAAGCGTGACGCCAGCTTCGACGGCAAAGCCCTGCTGCAGGGCCAGGCGCCGCTGGAAGCCACCGCCACTTTTGACCCACTGAGCAATTTCGAAGACTTTGAATTTCGCTTTCGCGCACGCGATTTGCAGCTCAAGCGCATGAATGACTTCGCCTCGGCCTATGGCAAATTCGACTTCAAGGCCGGCACCGGCGACGTGGTAATCGAAGCCCAGGCGCAGAAAGGCCAACTGACCGGCTACATCAAGCCGCTGCTGCGTGATGTGGAAGTGTTCGACTGGCAGCAGGACGTGCAAAACCAGGACAAGAACATCTTCCGCTCGATCTGGGAAGCCGTGGTCGGCGCCAGCGAAACCGTGCTGAAGAACCAGAGCAAAAACCAGTTCGCCACCCGTGTTGAGCTGAGCGGCAGCGTACACCAGCAAGACATCAGCGCGTTCTCCGCGTTTTTGCAGATTTTGCGTAATGGGTTCATCCAGGCATTCACTGCACGGTATGAACAGCCCAAGCCATCGGCGGATTAAGCTGACCGGCCATTCAGAGACTGAATAACCCGTCTGCGTTCACAGTCGCCGGGGCCGCACGGTATAGTCGGGCATTGATGAATTCGAGGAATGACCGATGAAGTTCGAAGGCACCCCGGCCTACGTTGCCACCGATGACCTGAAACTGGCCGTCAACGCTGCCATCACCCTGGAGCGTCCGCTGCTTGTCAAGGGCGAGCCGGGCACCGGCAAGACCATGCTCGCCGAGCAACTGGCCGAATCCTTCGGCGCCAAGCTGATCACCTGGCACATCAAGTCCACCACCAAGGCCCACCAGGGCTTGTATGAGTACGACGCGGTCAGCCGCCTACGCGACTCGCAGTTGGGCGTGGACAAGGTGCACGACGTGCGCAACTACCTGAAGAAGGGCAAGCTCTGGGAGGCCTTCGAGTCCGAGGAGCGGGTGATCCTGCTGATCGATGAAATCGACAAGGCCGACATCGAGTTCCCCAACGACCTGCTGCAAGAACTCGACAAGATGGAGTTCTACGTCTACGAAATCGACGAGACCATCAAGGCCAAGAAGCGCCCGATCATCATCATCACCTCCAACAATGAAAAAGAGCTGCCGGACGCGTTCCTGCGCCGCTGCTTCTTCCATTACATCGCCTTCCCCGACCGCACCACCCTGCAAAAAATCGTCGACGTGCATTACCCCAACATCAAGAAAGACCTGGTCAGCGAAGCGCTGGACGTGTTCTTCGACGTGCGCAAAGTCCCGGGCCTGAAGAAAAAGCCCTCCACCTCCGAACTGGTCGACTGGCTCAAGCTGCTGATGGCCGACAATATCGGCGAAGCGGTATTGCGCGAACGCGACCCGACCAAGGCCATCCCGCCCCTGGCCGGTGCGCTGGTGAAGAACGAGCAGGACGTGCAATTGCTCGAGCGCCTGGCGTTCATGAGCCGTCGCGGTAACCGATAAGGGCGCCTGCCATGTTGCTCAACCTGTTCAATGAAATGCGTGCCGCAAAAGTGCCGGTATCGGTGCGCGAGCTGCTCGACCTGATCAACGCCCTGAAACAGCGGGTGACCTTCGCCGACATGGACGAGTTTTACTACTTGGCCCGGGCGATCCTGGTCAAGGACGAACGCCATTTCGACAAGTTCGACCGCGCCTTCAGCGCCTATTTCAACGGCCTGGAAAAACTCGACGAGCACCTGCAGGCGCTGATCCCCGAAGACTGGCTGCGCAAAGAGTTCGAGCGCTCGCTGAGCGACGAAGAACGCGCACAGATCCAGTCCCTCGGCGGCCTGGACAAGCTGATCGAGGAATTCAAGAAACGCCTGGAAGAACAGAAAGAGCGCCACGCCGGCGGCAACAAGTGGATCGGCACCGGCGGCACCAGCCCGTTCGGCTCCGGCGGCTACAACCCGGAAGGCATCCGCGTCGGCGATGCGGGCACGCGCCAGGGCAAGGCGGTCAAGGTTTGGGAGCAGCGCGAGTACAAGAACCTCGACGACCAGGTGGAACTGGGCACGCGCAACATCAAGATCGCCCTGCGCCGCCTGCGCAAGTTTGCACGCCAGGGTGCAGCGGAAGAGCTGGATATCGACGGCACCATTGACCACACCGCCCGCGATGCCGGCTTGCTGAACATCCAGATGCGTCCGGAGCGGCGCAACACCATCAAGCTGCTGTTGCTGTTCGACATCGGCGGTTCGATGGACGCCCATGTGAAGACCTGCGAAGAGCTGTTCTCCGCGTGCAAGACCGAGTTCAAGCACCTGGAGTACTTCTACTTCCACAACTTCGTGTACGAGTCGGTATGGAAGAACAACCAACGCCGCACCTCGGAGCGCACCTCCACCCAGGACCTGCTGCACAAGTATGGCGCCGATTACAAAGTCATCTTTATCGGCGACGCGTCGATGGCGCCGTATGAAATCACCCAGGCCGGCGGCAGCGTCGAGCATTGGAACGAAGAGCCAGGGTATGTGTGGATGCAGCGCTTCATGGCCAAGTACAAGAAGCTGATCTGGATAAACCCGTACCCCAAGGACACTTGGGGCTATACCGCATCGACCGCAATTGTGCGGGAGTTGGTCGAGGATCAGATGTATCCGTTGACGCTGCGCGGGCTGGAAGAAGGCATGCGGTTTCTTTCCAAATAAACCGATATCTCCCATTCAACCCAACACCAATGTGGGAGGGGCGGTGCGACGATTCGACTTGCCCCCGATAGCAGTGTGTCAGTCAATACATCAGTGACTGAACCACCGCCATCGGGAGCAAGTCGAATCGTCGCACCGCCCCTCGCACAGTTTGGATTTCAGTGTTCTTCAGGCGGCGGTGAACCGCTGCAAAAAGTCCACATGCTGCCTATGCGCCGTTTCCTGCACCACCGGCGCCAACCGCACCTTCTCCCCCGGCACACACTGCGCCAGCCGCGCCAGTGCCAACGGCGTCAACGCCCCCAGGCGCGGGTAGCCGCCGATGGTCTGCCGGTCATTGAGCAACACAATCGGCTGCCCGTCCGGCGGCACCTGGATCGCGCCCAGCGGGATCCCCTCAGAGATCAACGACGGCCCTTGGTATTCAAGCGGCGTGCCCAGCAAGCGCATGCCCATACGGTCGGCGCGGCTGTCGAGGGTCCATTCGGTGTTGAACGCATCGAACAGACTCTGCCCGCTGAACTGGCCGATCTGCGCGCCGATAATCACATCCAACGGCGCCTTGGCCGGCAATGCGACTGTGCTCAACACTTTCATCGCCCCGCCCGTGCCGGAATAAGCCAGCCGCCCGCCTTGCGCCAAGGGTTTGCCGAAACCGTCCAGCCCGCCGAGTGCCTCACGCACAACGGTGGCACAGCTGCCCAGCACCTGCGGCGCATCAAACCCGCCCGGCGCCGCCAGGTAGGCCCGCGCGCCGCTGAACGGCTGGGTAAAGCGCAGCCGCTGGCCCTTTTGCAGGATAAAACTGCGCCCGGGGCTGATGGCGCGCGCATCGATGTAGGCGCCCAAGTCCGCACCGGCCAAGGCCAGCAAGCAATAATCCTCGGCCTGCACGGTAAAACCGCCCAGGGTGATTTCCACCACCGGCGCATCCAGGGCGTTATCCAACAGCCAATTGGCCCAGGACATCGACACCCAATCCAGCGCGCCGCCCTGAGTCACGCCCAGGTGTCGCACGCCAAAACGGCCGGTGTCCTGCAACAGGCACAGCGGGGTGCTGGCCTCAATGATCAAGCCGCTCATGCCTGCGCCTCCAACGGCGCGTCATCGCCACCCAGCTTGATGAATTCGGCGTGGTCGACCGCCTCGAAGCGCACCGTATCGCCGGGCTGCATCAGGCTGTAACCGTCGCGGTCGCGCTCGAACAGCTGGGTCGGGGTGCGACCGATCAGGTTCCAGCCGCCGGGAGAGACCACTGGGTAGGCGGCCGTTTGCCGCTCGGCGATGCCGACACTGCCGGCCGCCACGCGCTTGCGCGGAGTGTTGAGCCTGGGGGTGGCGAGGCTTTCATCCACCAGCCCCATAAAGGCAAAACCGGGGGCAAAGCCGAGGGCGAAGACCTGGTATTCGTGGCCGCTGTGGCGGCGGATCACCTCATCGACCGCCAGGCCACTGCGCTGGCTGAGCAAGGTCAGTTCGGGCCCGACGCTCAGGTCGTACCACACCGGCAGCACATGGCAGTGGCCGCTGCCCTGGGCCTGGGGTTGCAGGTCGGTGAGGGCCTGGGCGATCAATTCCCGCGACTGGGCCGGGTTCAACACGGTGAGATCGTAATGCACCATCAAGGTGGTGTAGGACGGCACCAGGTCCACCAACGCCGCGCCAAACCCTTGCCGCAGACGCTGGGTAGCGGCAAGCATCCACGGCATATTGGCTTCGGCGATCACCTCAAACAGACGCACCATCAAGCAGTCGATGGCCACCACTTCGATGCGTGGCTTCATTGGCACTTCAACGCCTCGCGAATGCGCTGCACGGCTGCGACCGAACTGGCGTTATCGCCATGCACGCACAGGGTATTGGCCCGCAGGAACAAAGGGCTGCCGTCGCTGGCGGTCAAGGGTTCGCCACAGGAAATGGTCAGGGATTGCTGGATGATGGTCTCGGTATCGTGGTGTACCGCGCCCGGCAATTGGCGGGAAACCAGATGGCCCTTGTTGTCGTAGGCGCGGTCGGCGAAGGCCTCGAACCACAGGATCACGCCGTACTCGTCGCCCAGCGCCTGGGCCGCACGGTTGTCACGGGTGGCTAGCAGCATCAGCGGCAGGTCGCCGTAAGTGGCGACAGCCTGGATCACTGCACGCAACTGCGCGGGATTGGCCATCATGTCGTTGTACATCGCGCCATGGGGTTTGACGTAGCTGACCCGTCCGCCCTGGGCGCGGCAGATGCCGTCGAGCGCGCCGATCTGGTAGTGCAACAGGTCCTGGATTTCCTCAGGCGTGTAGGCCATGGAACGGCGACCAAAACCTTGCAGGTCCTGATACGCCGGGTGCGCACCGACCAGCACACCATGCTTGAGCGCCAGGCTGACGGTCTTGCGCATGATGCCCGGGTCGCCGGCATGGAAGCCGCAGGCCACGTTGGCGCAATCAATGAACGGCATAACCTCGGCGTCCAGACCCAGGGTCCAGTTGCCAAAACTTTCGCCGATGTCGCAATTTAATAGCAGGCGGCTCACGCTGGTTACTCCTGTAGGCTTTGTTTTTTTGTAGTGTGGGATCTTTTACGCAAGACTCGCAACTTGTCCTGACACCCCAACGACGCTTATCGTGGAACGGCTCGATTTTTGGCGTTTGCCCGGTGCGGCGTCCAACTAATAAAAACCGATCCATGCATAAGAAAAAGTTGATCCCATGAATTTGAAGTTCCTCGAAACCTTCGTCTGGGTGGCCAAGCTCAAGAGTTTCCGCCTGACCGCCGAGAAACTGTTCACCACACAGGCCTCGATCTCCAGCCGCATCGCCGTGCTGGAGAGCGAACTGGGGGTGAAGCTGTTTCTGCGTGATTCGCGCGGCGTCAGCCTGACGCCGGAAGGCTTGAAGGTACTCGATTACGCCGAGCAAATGATGGTGACCATGCAGGGTTTGAAACAGTCCCTGGAGACCACCAGCAGCAAGGTCGGGCGAATTCGTATCGGTGCAATGGACACGGTGATCCACACCTGGCTGAGCCCGTTGGTCGCCGAATTGATGGACCATTTCCCACGGGTGGAAATCGAGTTGGTCGCCGATACCGCACTCAACCTCAGCGACCAACTGCAAAAAGGCTTCCTCGATCTGATCCTGCAAACGGACCTGCTGCGCCTGGAAACCGTGCGCAGCCTGGAACTGGCCAGCCACCCCATGGCCTGGATCGTCGCCAGCCAGTCGATCTACAACCGCAACTACGCCTCCCTCGCCGAACTGGCCCAGGAGCGCATCATCACCTACTCGAAAAATTCCCACCCGCACCAGGATGTCTTGAGCCTGATGCAGGCCAACGGCGTCGCGGCACCGCGTATGAACTGCGTGAATTCGGTGTCGGCCATTACCCGCTTGCTGCGCGATGGTTTCGGCATTGGTGCACTGCCGCCTGTGTTGGTGCGCGAAGAGCTGGCGCGCGGGGAACTGGTGATGCTGCCGATGGCGCAGAAACTGCCGAATTTGCAGGTGGTGGTGTCGTGGCGCGTGGGGGTAGAACTGGTGGAGGAGATTGTGGGGCTGTGCCAGAAGGTCGTTGCCCGCTATGCCGAGGAAGTCGGCGAAGAGCGGATGGTACTGAGCAACTGAAGGAACCCAATCCAAATGTGGGAGGGGGCTTGCCCCCGATAGCAGGGTGTCAGTCAGCTTATTTTTAGCTGATCCACCGCTATCGGGGGCAAGCCCCCTCCCACATTTGACCGAGTTGGGCGTTAGAGGCCCTTAAGGTCGCGCTCTTCGATCGGCCGGCTCTGGCGAAGACGCTTACCGCCCAACACCACCCAGTCGATCAAGCGGAACAGGCACTCCAGGCCGAACGACAACAACATCGCCCCGCCCAGGCCCCAGCCCATGGCTTCGGGGGTCAGCAGGATCTGGTAGCTGTAGCCGTTCCAGGTTTCCAGGCGGATCGCCGGGTCGGCCGCCACCGCCACCTGCAGGGCGCGGATGTACCAGGGGCCTTGCATGGCCTGGAATTGCTTGTCCAACGCCAACTGGCGATCCAATAACGTGCCGAGGCTATTGGCATCGCTGCGAAACACCGGGTCGTCGCTGGCGCGGTAGTGGGCGACCAGGGCCTGCAAGTCGCCGTTGAAGAACTGTTGCGCGGTGGATTCAAAGCCGCGCAGACCGGTCTGGGCCTCGATCAGATGGGCTTCGACGCGCTTGGCGTAGTCATTGATAAAACCCGGCACTTGCACACCGACCAACAAGCCAATGGCAAACAACACCAACCGCAGATAGCTGAGCAACATAGTCGACTTCCTTACTCGGTAATGCCCTGGCTGACGCATTCACCGCGCCGCCACAGGCTCCACTGGCCCGGTTCGTAGCGAGTCCAGTTTTCGTTGTCGGTCAGCGGTTCGGTGGCAATCACCGTGACCACATCATTAGGCGTTGTTTCGGCCTGAAAATCGACGATCACGTCGACATCTTTCAAACGCGCCGGGCCAAACGGCGCGCGTCGGGTGATCTGCGCCAGTTTGGTCGAGCAGTAGCAAAACAACCAATCACCGTCGCTGAGCAGGCAGTTGAACACACCTTTGCTGCGGTATTCGGCGCAGGCAGCGACCAGGTCCGGCAGCATCTGTTCGATCTCCACCGGCTCCGGGAACGCCTCGCGGACCCGGTTGAGCAAGTCGCAGAACGCCGCTTCGCTGTCGGTGTCGCCCACCGGGCGGTAAAACGTGGCGCGTGGGTTGAAGCCCGCCAATTGACCGTTGTGCGCAAAGCACCAGTTACGCCCCCACAGTTCGCGCACGAACGGGTGGGTATTGGACAGGCACACCTTGCCCACGTTGGCCTGGCGGATATGGCCGATCACCACTTCACTTTTGATGGGATAACGCTGCACCAACAACGCGACTTCCGACTCGCTGCTCGCGGCCGGGTCCTGGAACAGGCGCAAGCCGCGGCCTTCATAGAAGGCGATGCCCCAACCGTCGCGGTGGGGGCCGGTACGCCCACCGCGCTGCATCAGCCCGGTAAAGCTGAACACGATGTCGGTGGGGACGTTGGCACTCATGCCCAATAATTCACACATGCCAGGGCTCTCGCTGCAGGGCAGACAACGTTAAAGGCGCGGTTCGACCCGCATACCGCTCACAGGCGCGGGGCGACGGAACGGCTCGTCATCCTCTTCCGGCTCGGCGGCCAAGGCCGCATCGACCGCAGCCTTGCGCTCACGGCGCGCCTTGGCGGCGCGCTCGATGGGCCAGCGTATCAACACAAACACGAGGTACACGCCAAAAGCGATCATCGTGTACATGAACAAGTCGGAGACGGCCCGCCAGGCGTTATTGCCGACCTTGAGCACCAGGTCCAACGCGGTAATCGCCACGGCGGGCGCGAACTGGGTCTTGACCGGGTCGACGACGGTCGGGCTCAACAGCAGCACGGCCATCAGTAATTGCAGTGGCTCGCGCAACCAGCGCCAGATCCAGCGGGTCATGCGCCACCACACCAACAAGCAGCCCAAAGCGGCGAAGGCGTAAAGGCCCCAAGCGGTCAGATAGTCGTTCTCGGTCATGGTGTCCATGGCAAGGTAGGCAAACAGGCCGCTATGATAACGGCTTTTGCGTGTCGCGGCTGCAATGCCTGCCACCATCCTCCAGACAGAGAGTGATCCATGCCGTCATCGACCCACATCACTGCCGCCCCGATTGCCCGCAAGGCCACGGGCCAGGACCCTTACGCCTGGCTGCAAGCGCGTGACAGCGCTGAAGTCATGGATTACCTCAAGGCCGAAAACGCCTGGCAGGAAGCCCAACTCGCCGAGCAACAGGCGCTGCGTGAAACCCTGTTCGAA
Organism: Pseudomonas sp. PSPC3-2; assembly: GCF_049897085.1. Lineage (NCBI taxonomy): Bacteria > Pseudomonadati > Pseudomonadota > Gammaproteobacteria > Pseudomonadales > Pseudomonadaceae > Pseudomonas > Pseudomonas sp. PSPC3-2. The sequence continues at coordinate 646,080 of NZ_JAFCVO010000001.1, read as the reverse complement.
GAGATCAAGGGCCGCATCCTCGAAACCGACCTGTCGCTGCCCTCCCCCTGGGGCCCGTACCTGTATTACACGCGCACCACCGCCGGCGACGAATACGCCCGCCACTACCGCTGCCGCCGCCCGGCCGATGACAGCAGCCTGGTGGATGACAGCAGCGAAGAGCTGTTGCTCGACCCCAATGCGTTGGCCAACGGCGGCTTTTTCTCCCTCGGCGCGTTCAGCATCAGCCCCGACCACCAGCGCCTGGCCTACAGCCTCGACACCAGTGGCGAAGAGATCTACACCCTGTACGTGAAGGAATTGGCCACCGACAAAGTCAGCGAACTGGCGTTCGACAACTGCGACGGCAGCATGACCTGGGCCAATGACAGCCTGACGCTATTCTTCGGCGAGCTGGACGACACCCATCGCCCGCACAAACTCTACCGCTATCGCCTGGACGGCACGGCAGCGCAGGAAGTGTTCCACGAGACCGACGGGCGTTTCTTCCTGCACTGCTACCGTTCCAGCTCCGAGCGCCAGTTACTGGTGGCCCTGGGCAGCAAGACCACCAGTGAAATCTGGGCGCTAGACGCCGACCAGCCGCACCTGGACTTCACCTGCCTGGCGCCACGGGTCGAAGACCACGAGTACGACGTCGACCACGGCCAGCTCGACGGCGCGTGGACATGGTTTATCCGCAGCAACCGCGACGGCATCAACTACGCGCTGTTCGTAGCCGCCGACACCGGCCGCGTGCCGACCCAAGCCGACTGGCAAAACCTGATCCCCCACAGCGATGAGGTAATGCTCGACGGCGTGAGCCTGAACGCCAGCGCCATGACCCTGAGCCTGCGCATTGGCGGACTGCCGGTCATCGAAGTGCATCCCCAGGGTCTGCCGACCTACCGCGTGGAATTGCCTGACGCCGCCTACAGCCTCTACGTACAAAACAGCCTGGAATTCCCCAGCGACAAGATCCGCCTGCGCTATGAAGCGCTGAACCGCCCGGCCCAGGTGCGCCAGCTGGAACTGGCCAGCGGTGCACAACAGGTGCTCAAGGAAACCCCGGTACTCGGCGTGTTCAACGCCGACGATTACGTCAGCCAGCGTTTGTGGGCGACCTCCGCCGATGGCACCCAGGTGCCGATCAGCCTAGTGGTCAAGCGCGACCAGCTCGGCAAGCCGACGCCGCTGTACCTCTACGGCTACGGCGCCTACGGCCAGAGCCTTGATCCGTGGTTCTCCCACGCCCGCTTGAGCCTGCTGGACCGTGGCGTCGCGTTTGCTATTGCGCACGTGCGCGGCGGCGGCGAGCTGGGCGAAGCCTGGTACCGCAACGGCAAGCAGGAACACAAACAGAACACGTTCAGCGACTTCATTGCCTGTGCCGAACACCTGATTGCACAGGGTTTGACCAGCGCCAAACAGCTAGTAATCAGCGGCGGCAGCGCCGGCGGCCTGTTGATCGGCGCGGTGCTCAACCAGCGGCCGGAGCTGTTCCAGGCGGCGATTGCCGAAGTGCCGTTTGTCGACGTGCTCAACACCATGCTCGACCCGGACCTGCCGCTGACCGTCACCGAGTACGACGAGTGGGGCAACCCGCAAGAACCCGAGGTCTACGCCCGCATCAAGGCGTATGCGCCGTATGAAAACGTCCGCGCCCAGGCCTACCCGGCCCTGCTGGTGATTGCCGGCTACAACGACAGCCGCGTGCAGTACTGGGAAGCGGCCAAGTGGGTGGCCAAGCTGCGCGACACCAAGACAAACGACAACCTGCTGCTGCTCAAGACCGAACTGGGGGCCGGCCACGGCGGCATGAGCGGGCGTTATCAGGGGTTACGTGACGTAGCGCTCGAATATGCATTTGTGTTCAAGGCGCTGGGGTTGGTTTAGCAGCTTTGTACGGTGGTCCCGTCTGAACACTGGACCGCCCTACCGTGTTAACCGCCGGGCGTCTTTGGCTTGCTGTCGTTCGGCGGCACGCCGGGGACCGTCTGGTCCTTCGGTGGCGCAGGTAACACGATGGGCACCAACGGCGGCGAGCCGTTCGTCTTGGGCACGGCCGGCGGGGTGACTTGCGGATACAGCGTCGGGGTGGCGGTGCCCGGCGCGCCAGGGGTTGGTGTCGGCGCAACCGGTACGGTTTGCAACTCCTGAGCCTGCACCGCACCCAATGTGAGCGCGCCGAGCACAATGACCGTTAGAATGCTGCACTTCATCGATGGCTCCATGGCCTGACCGGAATGTCGTAAGGCTACTCCCAACCGCGCAAGAATGCCCTTCCCAATGAGATTTCCATGAAACGTTTCGTTCTGCTGGACACCACCCCGATCCCCGACAACGGCGGTGCTTTGTGCCTGTTCGAATACGGCGAGGATTTTGTCATCAAGATCCAGGGCGGCGACGGCGGCCAGTTGATGAACACGCGCATGCATGGCTCCGAAGACGCGCTGGCGGAAATTCCTTGTCGCAAAGTCGCCGGCCGCCCCGGTTCGCGGGTATTGATCGGCGGGCTGGGCATGGGCTTTACCCTCGCGTCGGCCCTCAAGCACCTGGGCAAGACCGCCGAAGTGGTGGTGGCGGAGTTGGTGCCCGGCGTCGTGGAATGGAACCGCGGCCCTTTGGGCGAAAAGGCCGGGCGCCCATTGCTCGACCCGCGCACCGTGATCCGCATGGAAGACGTGGCCAAGGTGCTGCAAGCCGAGCCCCACGGCTTTGATGCGATCATGCTCGACGTAGACAACGGCCCCGAAGGCCTCACGCAAAAAGCCAACAGCTGGCTCTACTCCGCCGGTGGCCTGGCCGCCTGCGCCAAGGCCCTGCGCCCCAAGGGCGTGCTCGCGGTATGGTCGGCCAGCGCCGACAAGCTGTTCAGCGACAAGCTGCGCAAGGCCGGCTTCAAGGCCGAAGAAGTGCAGGTGTTCGCCCATGGCAACAAGGGCACGCGGCACACCATCTGGATTGCGGAAAAGCTCAAGGGCTAATTGCGCCGCGATTGGCTAGAATCAACCTTATCCGTGAACCACCCAAAGACAGGAGCCATGATGAGCTCGACCAACCCGCCCTCCCACACCGCCAAGCTGGACCGCATCCTCGCCGATGCCCAGCGCGACCGGGAAATGGGCTACCGCGACAAAGCCCTGAAAATGTACCCCCACGTGTGCGGCCGCTGCGCCCGTGAATTCGCCGGCAAGCGCCTGAGCGAACTGACCGTACACCACCGCAACCACAACCATGACGACAACCCCCAGGACGGTTCCAACTGGGAGTTGCTGTGCCTGTACTGCCACGACAACGAGCACTCACGCTACACCGACCAGCAGTACTTCAGCGAAGGCTCCACCAGCAGCCCGACGATCGCCAAGGCCACGCACAACCCCTTTGCTGCGTTGGCAGGGTTGATGAAGAAGGACGACTGAAGCGCGTCGCTGCCTGTCCCGGCCTCATCACGGGCAAGCCCGCTCGCACCCTCGACCGCATTCCAGAGCATGGACACGGACCAATGTGGGAGCGGGCTTGCTCGCGAAGGCGGCAGCGCTAGCGACACACCGCTCGATAGCGACAACAGCCCGACCAATCCCCGTATAATCGCCGCTTTTCTCCAAGGCACCCTTCCCCGTGGGCAATAAACGCTACAGCTGCATTGGTCTGTATAACCCCAAATCCCCCGAAAACGTCGGTTCGGTGATGCGCGCCGCCGGCTGCTACGGCGTGGCCTCGGTGTTCTACACCGGCAAGCGCTACGAGCGCGCCCGGGATTTCATCACCGACACCAAGAAGGTCCACCACGACATTCCGCTGATCGGCATCGACGACCTGAAAAAAATCCTGCCGCTGGGCTGCATTCCGGTCGCCGTCGAACTGGTGGAAGGCGCCCGCCCACTGCCTGAATACACCCACCCCGACCGCGCGCTGTACATCTTCGGCCCCGAAGATGGCTCCCTCGACAAAGAGATCCGCGACTGGTGTGAAGACGTGGTGTATATCCCGACCACCGGCTGCATGAACCTCGCCGCCACCGTCAACGTGGTGCTCTACGACCGCATGGCCAAGGGCAATAACACCCGCTCGGGCCCCAAGTACTGATTTTTCGGGAACATCCGGCGCCTGCACACAGTCAGTTGCGTATCACTAGCCCTTGTTGGAGACAGACCATGAGCGACAGCAAAACCCTACGACCTATCATTGAATCCACCCCGTTCCAGGCCCGCCCTACACAGAACGTACACGGCTGGGAGCGCATCGGCTCGGTAGCCGGCGGCGTGATGATGGTCGGCAAAGGCCTGCGCCGTGGCGGGATTTTCGGGCTGCTTCAGGTGGCGATTGGCGGCGTAGCGTTGGCGCGTGGTTTTACCGGGCACAGTTCGCTCAAAGACAAGCTGGAACAAGGCCGCCAGGAAATGAACAGCGTGCGCACGAAAATCGAGCGGGCCGGCGAAGAGTTGAAAAACCTGAAGACCAAGGCGCAAGTGGCCGCCGAAAAGGCCACAAAAACCACCGGCTGAGCCAAGTCTTCTGCCTGTTGGTGATCCACATGTGGGAGGGGGCTTGCTCCCCCGATAGCAGAGTGTCAGTTGCCACCTACAGTGACGCAACCACCGCTATCGGGAGCAAGCCCCCTCCCACCTTTATTCTGGGTCAGCGCAACAGCTTGGAGTCCAGCACCACCGACGACTCGCCGATAATGCTCTCGGCCAACTGCACGAACGCCCGGGTGTTTATGCTGTTCGCACGCATCACCGCTTGCGCGAGATCATCCAGGGAGCGCTTGTTGTGGGTTTTCACGCGGATCTCGCGATCCAGCTCCTGCATCACCACCACCGCCCGCGCCACGGTTGCGCCGCTGACGTGCTCGCCGCGCAAGGTGGTGACATCCTTGCCTTCGCGGGTCAGCCGCGCCTGTATCGCCGCATAACGCTCATCGGTGATCCCGCCGCCACGGCGCAGCAGTTCGATCGCGTAATACTCCGTCAGGCCTTCGCCGATCCAGTCGCTGGTGTCATGGTTGTTGAAGCGGCCAATGGCTTGCACCACTTCGCGGATCAACGGGCTGCTGCCGTTTTCACTGACCAGCGGCGTGCGGCTGTTGAGGTAGATCGAGTCGCGTGCCGAAAAGGCGCCACGGCGCATCGGGTCGCTGGCGCCGACGATCAATAGCTTGGCGGGGTGACGCGGGAACGCGGCTTCCACCTGCGGCCAGACGAAGGTCAGCAACGTCAGCACATCCATACGACGCATGGCCTGGCCCTTGGGCGAGGCCACGGTGACGTCGGTTTCCCCCAGGCGCACCCGGCGGCTGCCGAGGTTACCGGCGAGCATCCAACCGGTGGGCCGGTCGAACAGGCGGGAGACGTTGTCGATCCGGAAGGTGTGCTTGCCGATACGCGGCCAGGCGGTTTCGACGCTTTTCCAGCCGGTTGGCAGCTCGAACACCAGGCGCGAGACCAGCTCGACGCCGTCCTGCTGGTCGAGGTGCGCGGTTGGCACCAAATCTTCCCCGCGAAACAGCGCCCAGCTCGGCGTTATCCGCGCGTCATAGGCACCCGGCTTGCGCGCATGGCTAAGGCGTACACGGTAGGTCAGGCTGGCCTTGTCGGCGCTAGGTTGCCAAAGGCCGCGATGGCCACTGACTGTCCATTGGCCGTCGGCCTGGAAATCGCTGTAGTCACCGTCGCGACCCAGCTCGAAATCCAGGCTGCGCACCACCGAACCCTGGGACAGACTCACGCGCACCTGCGCCTGATCGCTCTGGGGCAGCAGTTTGACGTGATAGTCCAAGTCGACTTTCTTCGCGCACCACGCCGGCGTGCTCAGCGCCAGCAACACCAGGCTCGCCGCCAACTGGGTCAGCCCCCTCATACTCACTCCTTGTTCAGCCCGCGCGGAAGATCAGGTAATCCTCCCAGTCGTCTTCGGGCACGCTGCCTTCGGCGAGCATGCGTCCGGACTGGGAAATGCGTTCGTGATGCACGGCGTCACGGTCGCCGCAGACCAGGTGATGCCACAGCGGCAAGTCCTTGCGCTCGCTGACCAAGCGGTAGCCGCAGGTGGGCGGCAGCCACTTGAACTGGTCGGCATGGCCCGGGGTGAGCTGGATACAGTCGGGCACCGACGCGCGGCGGTTAGGGTAATCGGTACACTGGCAGGTTTTCAGGTCGAGCAGTTTGCAGGCGATGCGCGTGTAATAGACGCTGTTGTCGTCTTCATCCTCGAGCTTTTGCAGGCAGCACAGGCCACAGCCGTCGCACAACGACTCCCACTCCTCCTGATCGAGGTGTTCAAGGGTTTTGCGTATCCAGAAAGGTTCGACTTTGGCGGCCATGGCTCTACATCAGTATCGGTAGGTGAAAAGGCCGTCAGTCTAGTGCCCAAGACCACTGCGGCCAAGCGCTTACGACTGGCGGTGTTACAAGACTTGTCAGTCTAGCGGGGGCGCAGTAGCTTTGGGCGCCGAATTGACAATCAGGAACTGCCCATGAGCACCAACCCCCGCGCTGCCGATTACCCGATCAACCCCCAGTTCACTGACCGCTGGTCGCCCCGCGCCTTCACCGGCGAGAGCATCCCGCAGGAAACCCTGCTGAGCTTTTTTGAAGCCGCGCGCTGGGCGCCATCGGCCTATAACTCGCAGCCCTGGCGCTTCCTCTACGCGCGCCGGGACACGCCGGACTGGGAGCGCTTCCTGGGCTTGTTGAACGAATTCAACCGCAACTGGGCGCAGCATGCGTCGGCCCTGGTGATCATCGCCTCGAAAACCGACTTCATCGCCCCCGGCGCCACCGAAGAAACCCCGGCCCTGTGGCACACCTTCGACACCGGTTCGGCCTGGGGCTACCTCGCGCTACAGGCCAGCCTCAGCGGCTGGCATACGCATGGCATGGCCGGCTTCGATCAGGAACTGACACGCAAGGCGCTGAAGATTCCACAGGGTTATGCGCTGCATGCGGCGGTCGCGATCGGCAAGCTGGGCGACAAGTCGACCTTGCCCGAGTACCTGCAAGGCCGTGAGACGCCAAGCCCGCGTAAGCCATTGAGCGAACTGGTGTCGGAGGGTGACTTCAGCCTCTGAAGCTGAGGCGATACCCAATGTGGGAGTGGGCAAGCCCGCTCTCACATTTTTGCTCAGCGTCGTGTCAGTATCCGCGCTCGAAATCCACTTCACCGCGCAAGGCTTGCGTGGCCTGGTACGCGCGCACGTTCTCCAGAAACAGTTGCACCATCATCGGCGGCGAGGTCGGTGCCGAGCTGTGCCCGGTCAGCAGCAGGCCCCAGGCGGTCCAGAACGGGTGGCGTTGCGGCAACGGTTCCTGGCGACACACATCGATCACCGCACCGGCCAAGTGCCCTTCTTTCAAGGCTTCGACCAGATCGGCATCGACCACCGCGACGCCACGGCCGACGTTGATGAACAACCCGCTCGGCTTGAACTGCGTGAACAACGCCGCGTCGTACAGGTCGTGGGTGTTCGGCGTATTCGGCAGCAGGTTGATCACGTAGTCCGCTTCGCCCACCAGCCGGCCCAGTTGATCGATCCCGGCCACTTCGATAAACGGTGCCTGCTCGCGTGCCTGGCTGGCAATGCCGTACAGCTTGACGCCAAACGGCACGAGAAACTGCGCTACGCGTTGGCCGATATCACCGCAGCCGACGATCAACACCGTGCGCCCGGCGAGGCTCTGGCCCATGCGGCTGTCCCACTTGCGCTCGACCTGGCTGACCAGGCGCGCCAACACTTCGCGTTCATGGCCCAGCATGTAGGTGAGGATAAATTCCGCCATGACCTGGCCAAAAATCCCCACCGCGCGGGTCAGCCGATAGTCGCGGGGCAAACCCTCGGCCAGCAGCGGCGTGACACCGGCCCAGGTCGACTGCAGCCACTGCGGGTGGTGCCCCTGACGCAACAGGGTGGCCAGCAGGTCCGGCTGGCCAAGCCACACCGGGCAATCGGCGGCCAGGCGCGACAGTTCGGCCGAGTCGCCGCTGGTCAACACCTCAAGGTCCGGTGCCGCTTCGCTCAGCAACCGAGCGTAGAGCGGGTGATCCTGTTCAGCAATCAGAACACGCATGGTTCAAACCTTTCAAAAACAATGCAGACGGCCGCCCGTATCCTTACGGCCACCGTCCATTAATACGATTCCATGGAAAAATGCGCCCAGGACAGGGCACTGAGCGATCACATCGGGTCGTTGCGTCGCAGCAACTCTTCGGGCAAGTGTTCGATGTACTCGTCTTCGGCCGGTGGCATTTGCAGGTGGTAGCCCTGCTTTTCGAGGTTTTCCAGGACTACCGCGATGTCCTCGCGCGACAGCTTGCGCTCGGGCGTCAACACCATGTCGAACGCGTGATGGGCTTTGCCGAAGGCTTCCATCAAGGGTTCCGGCACGCGCTCCAGGGCATCGCTTTTCAGCACGTAGAGGTACATTTCGTTGCGTTTCAAGCTGCGATAGATGGAGCAAATACGTTTCAAGGCTGTTCTCCGGCAGTGGCCAGGCTGTCGAGCAGCGCCTGGCCCATCAACTCGCGGCGCCAGCCACGCAGCGAGGTTGGCAGTTTATAAGGCCCATCGGGGTAGCCACTTTTGACCAGGGCTTCGAGGGTTTTCTTGCGCAGCATCAGTTCCGGCGCCATGTCCAGGCGTTCGGCTTCAGCCTGGCCCAAGGCGCGCAGTTGCTTGATCAGCGCAGCGGCATCCACCGGCAGCGGTTCAGCCACGGCAGGCGGCCATTGGTCCATGGACACGCTGCCGACGCGCTTGATCAGGTCCAGCAGAAACTGGCCATCCTGACGCACGGTGCGCGGGTGCATGTCTTCGATTTTGCCCAGGGCGGCGAGGTTATCCGGCTGGGATTTGGCCAGGGGCCACAGCGAGTGTTCACGAATGATGCGGTTACGCGGCAGGTCGCGGGCACGCGCTTGCTGCTCGCGCCAGGCGCACAGTTCACGCAGCACGGCGAGTTGGGCACGGGACAGTTTCCACGCCAGCTTGGCGTCGCGGTACACCTCGTAAGGGTCGACTTCGCGGCGCAGGTTGGCCACCAGTTCGGCACCGTCGTCCAGGACCCAGGCGTATTTGTCGTCCGACAGCCGCGGGCGCAGGCGAATGAAGACCTCGGCCAGGTGGACCGCGTCTTCGGCGGCGTAGCTCACCTGGGTCTCGGACAACGGGCGCTGCAGCCAGTCGGAGCGGGTTTCACCCTTGGGCAAGTCGATATCGAGCACGGCTTGCACCAGGCGCGAATAGCCCATGGAGAACCCGAGGTTCAGGTAAGCCGCAGCCAGTTGGGTGTCAAACAACGGCACCGGCAGGCTGCCGGTCAGGCGCAGCAATACTTCCAAGTCTTCGCTACAGGCGTGGACCACTTTGATCACGGCCGGGTTTTCCAGCAAAGCGGCCAACGGTTGCCAGTTGTCGATGGTCAGAGGGTCGATCAGGTAAGCGCGCACGCCATCACCGATCTGGATCAGCCCGGCAATGGGATAAAAGGTGTCGACCCGCATGAATTCGGTGTCGAGGGCGACGAATGGCAACTGCTGCCATTCGGCGCAATGCTGGCCGAGGCTATCGTTGTCGCAGATCCAGTGAATATCGATGGCCACACGGCTCTCCCTTGAAGAATGGCGCGCAGTATATATCGCGGAAGGGACTTGCGAGCATCCGCAGTGCACACGCAATCATGAAAACTCCGACAGCGAGCGAAGAATAGTCCGATCGAGGGGAGTTATCCCGTCTTACGCAGAATGTAGACACGCCACACACTGGAGCCGGGGATGAACTCCTGGTAATTCAGGACCTCGAAGCCCGCCCGCCGGAACTCGTCCTCCACCGGCGTATGAGAGGCGACCGACACGATCACCGTGTCGCGGCTGACCCGATGAAACTCCTGCAGCAGCGCCTGGCGCGCTTCGCTGCTGGGTACATGGCGAAACAATTCCAGACAGAAAATGCAATCCACCGCATTCGCCGACAGGCCAATGGAAAACGCCGAACCTTGAAAGGTCTTGACCCGTTTGAGCAGCGACGTCGGGTGGTGGGTGCGGGCGTGGTCGAGCATGTCCTGGGAGTTATCCGAGGCGAGGATCACCCGGTTGACGTGTTCGGCCAACACCGGCCAGAACCGCCCCGAGCCGCAGGCCAGGTCGAGGACCAAACCGGGCTCGCCGGCGACCTTGAGGGCATTGCGCACCAGCCGCCCGTGACGCCACGCCGCCAGACGCCGACGCAACCCAGGCGGGTGCGTATCGCCGCAGATCCTGGCGTGCTCGCGGTCACAGCGCTCGGCGTATTCAATCTCGATGGAAGAAAGTGGTGGTGACGACATCACGGACTCATATGAGTGGAACGGTAGTGAACGACCTTGATTCGCAGCTTACCCACTGCAACGTGAAAAAAAGGTCGAAAACGCCACCCCTGCCATTCCACTCACGCGCAGTGCAGATACCAGCGCCAATCCTGCTCCCCCACCTCACCCATGAACTGCCGATATTCAGCACGTTTCACCGCCAGGTACACCCCGAGGAACTCACTGCCGAACGCCTCCCGTGCCCAGCTGGAATCTTCCAATGCGCGCAGGGTGGTGAGCCAGTCGGTGGGCAGTAACGCGTTGGCGTTGGCCTGGGCGTAGCCGTTGCCTTCCACCGGGGCGCCGGGGTCGCGTTGTTCGCGGATGCCGCGGTGGATACCGGCGAGGATCGCCGCCGCCGCCAGATAGGGGTTGGCGTCGGCACCGCAGAGGCGGTGTTCGATATGCCGCGACTGCGCCGGACCACCCGGCACGCGCAGGCAGACGGTGCGGTTATCGACGCCCCAGGTGGCGGCCAGCGGCGCGTAGCTGTTGGTCTGGAAGCGGCGATAGGAGTTGGCGTTGGGGCAGAACATCAGCAGCGAATCGAGCAAGGTGCTGAGCATGCCGCCCACCGCCTGGCGCAGCAACGGCGTGCCGTCGGCGGCCTCGCTGGCGAACAGGTTATTGCCCTCGGCATCCGCGAGACTGACGTGCATGTGCATGCCGGTGCCGGCCAGGTCGTCGAACGGCTTGGCCATGAAGCACGCTGTCATCCCGTGTTTGTGCGCCACGCCTTTGACCAGGCGCTTGTAACGCACCGCTTCATCCATCGCTTGCAGCGCATCGGCGCGGTGTTCCAAGGTGATTTCGACCTGGCCCGGGGCGTATTCGGAAATCGCCGTGCGGGCCGGGATGCCTTGCAGTTTGCAGGCGCTGTAAAGGTCGGCGAGAAACGGCTCGATCTGCTCCAGTTCGCGCAGACCATAGACCTGGGTCGCACGCGGGCGGCCGCCGTCAATGTCGCGTGCCGGTTGCGGGCGGCCGTTGCTGTCGGGTTTCTGGTCGAGCAGGTAGAACTCCAGTTCCGCCGCCATCACCGGGTAGTAACCGTCGGCCTTGAGCCCCTCGATCACCTTGGCCAGCACATGCCGGGGGTCGGCCACGGTGGCGGGCAAGCCTTCGGTGGGGTGCATGCTGACTTGCACCGCTGCCGTCGGAATCAACCGCCATGGCATGCGCTGCAAACTGCCGCTGATCGGGTAGGCACGGCAGTCGATATCGCCCACCTCCCACACCAGCCCGGAGTTTTCCACGTCATCGCCGTGGATCGTCAGGCCAAGGATCGTGCTGGGCAGCGGGCGACCACTTTCATACACCGCCAGCAGTTCGTCGCGATGCAGCAACTTGCCGCGCGGCACGCCATTGTTGTCGAGGATAAACAGCTCGAACATCTCGATGTCCGGGTTCTGCTCAAGGAAGGAGTGGGCTTCGTGCAGGCTGGCAAAAACACTCATGGCAATTCTCATACGTTTGCGTCAGGCAGGCACACAGGCGCCGCCGGGCGGATGCGCGCAGGTGCGCGTCATCCATCGGATAGATCAACGTAGGAGAGAGGTATCTGGTGGGCGCGCATGTCGACAGTGGAACAGGGCCCAGAAAGCCAGCGCAGAGGGTAACGCCTCGACATCCGCCGGACCGCTCGGCGCGACGACGCCAGGCAGTGTCTCGGGGTAAGTGTCGGGGCAACCGTCCATGGGCGAATCACAGTGGTGGAGTTGCCCGGCAGCGTCACATGCTGGGTCAGGTGGGTCAATTCAGGGTTGCTGGAGTTTGGTTACACGTTGGCTAAACATTCGCCGTCCTTGCCACCCTGCCATCTTGCTGGAAATAATGGCCGCCCGATCATGCCCAAGGACTCGACTGCATGAAAGCTCCCTTAGCCCTGTGTGTATTGGCGAGTCTAGCGACGCCTGCCCTGGCGGACACTGCCCCCTCGCGCCTGGACACCGTCCTCGACAGCGGCACGCTCACCGTCTGCACCACCGGCGACTACAAGCCTTACACCTCCCTGCGTGCCGATGGCCACTACGAGGGCATCGATATCGCCATGGCCGAGTCCCTGGCCAAGAGCCTCAATGCAACGATCGCCTGGGTGCCCACCACCTGGAAAACCCTGATGCCGGACTTCCTCGCGCAACGCTGCGACATCGCCGTGGGCGGTATTTCGGTGTCGTTGGAACGCCAGAAAAAAGCCTTCTTCAGCCAGTCCCTCGGGGTCGACGGCAAGATCCCGCTGGTGCGCTGCGCCGATGTACAGCGTTACCAGACCGTCGAGCAGATCAACCAGCCGCAGGTGCGGGTGATCGAACCGGCGGGCGGCACCAACGAAGTGTTCGCCCGGGCACACCTGGGCCAGGCGCAGATACGCCTGCACGACAACGTGAGCATCTTCGACGAACTGCTGGCGGGCAAGGCTGATGTGATGATCACCGACGCCAGCGAGGCGCGCTTCCAGCAGAAGCTCAAGCCGGGGCTGTGCGCGGTCAACCCGCAGCGGCAGATGCAGTACAGCGAAAAAGCCTTCCTGCTGCCCCGCGACGATGTGGCCTGGAAAAGCTATGTCGACCAGTGGTTGCACCTGAGCGTGGCCACCGGGGTGTACGACGGCATCGTCAATCAATGGCTGGCAGCGCCCTGAGCCGCAGCCGTCTACGCTGTGCTCACACCTATAAGAACGAGGCACGGACAATGAAGGGACTGCTCCGATTCACCTGGCTGCTGCTGCTGGGTTTCAGCCAGGTCCACGCCGCTACCTTGCCGGAGGAGGACGCCCAGGCGGCCAAGGCCCTGCTGGGGAAAGCCTTGGCCTACTACCAGAGCAATGGCGACAAGGCCTTCGCCGCCTTCAGCCGCCAGGGCGAGTTTATCGACCATGACCGCTATGTGTTCGTGGTCGACACCCAGGGCGTGTTGCTGGCCAGCGGCGGGCCCTCCTCCGCGTTGATCGGCCGCGATATTTCCGAAGTGCTGGGGCCGGATTTGCGCCAGTCGTTCAAGGACGCGCTTAAGGTGCCGGAAGGCCAGGGCATCCAGCAGGCCGACTACCGCTGGCAGAACTGGAACGACGGCAAGACCGAGCACAAGCATGTGTTTTATCAGCGCGTGGGCGAGCGCATCCTGGCGGTGGGCTATTACCTGCCACGGGCCACGCCGGAACAGGCGCGGGCACTGCGCGACCAGGCTGTCAAGGCGCTGCTCAAGGATCAAGCGGGCACGCTGAAGGCGATCAACTCATTGCAGGGCGGTTTCCTGCAGGATGATCTCTACGTGTTTGTGGTGAACCTCGATACCCAGCGCTATGTCGCCCATGGCACCAACCTGCGACTGGTCAACACCGACTTCAGCACGATCAAGGACCCGGACGGCAAGCCGGTGGGCGAACCGATTCTCAAGCTGATGACGGAGCAAGACCAGGGTGAGTACAAGTACCGCTGGAAAAACCCGGTGACCGGCAAGGTCGAGCACAAGCATGCGTATTTGCGCAAAGCCGGGCATTTCATGGTGGCGGTCGGGTACTACAGCCCCTGATCCAAAGTGGCAGGCGATCAAGCATGGGCGCTTGATCAGGCCAGCTACTCGGCGCTGTCTTCCCGACCGCGCAGCACGCGATTAGGCATCGCAATCGCCGCCGCCAACCCCAGCAACGACACCGCCGCACTCACCATCAGCAAATGCCGGAACGTCACCGCCAGTTCCCCGCGCAGGGCGTCCTGCGCCGGGCCCGGGGCGGCGTTCAGGCCGTCGAGCAGGACGTTGCCGGAGCCGCCCTCGGCCACCAGCGCACCGCTGGCCAGGTGGGCAAAGCTGGAGTCCTGCAACAGCGCCAGCAACAACGCCGACATGCACGCCACCCCGACTGCCCCGCCCAGGGAGCGGAACAGGTTGGTGGTGCTGGTGGCGACGCCGATATCGTGCTGGCCCACCGAATTCTGTGTGCCCACCAGCGAGGTCGGGAACTGCATGCCGGCAGCGATGCCGCACAGCAACATGAACATTGCCGTCAGCCCCAACGCCTGCGGCGCACTGTAGGCCATGCCGAGAATCGCCAAGGGGCTCAACACGGCGCCGCTGAGGATCAGCGGTTTATAGCGCCCGGTCACCGAGGTCATGCGCCCGGCAAAGTAGGCGCCCATCGGCAAGCCCATCGCCAGCGGCAGCAGGTGCAGCGCGGCGCTGTCGGCACCGGAACCGGTTACCGTCTGAAAGCGCAGGGGCATCAGCACCGTCAGGGAAATCGCCTGAAAACTGGTGAAAAACATCGTACACCAGCACAACACCGCGCTGCGGTTGGCGAACAGGTGCATCGGCAGCAACGGTTCCCGCGCACGCCGCTCATGCCAGACAAATATGCTCAGCGCCACCAGCGCGCAGGCCAGCAACGCTAGCACCGAGTCATCGCGCCAAGAATGGCCCTGGCCGATCTCGGTGATGCCCAGCAACAAGGCGCTCAAGCCGATGATCATCAGCACAGTACCGAGGTAATCGATGATCGGCTTGCGTTGCGGTAACGGCAGCCCGACGAGGGAGCGATGGGCCACGTACCAAGCACCGGCGCCCAAGGGCAGGTTGATCAAAAACACCCAGCGCCAGGACAGGTACTCGGTCATATAACCGCCCAGCACCGGCCCGGCCACGCTGGCCACTGCGTACATGCTGCTGAAATAGCCCTGGTAACGGCCGCGCTCGCGGGGCGGGATGATGTCGCCGATGATCGCCTGGCTCACCGAAATCATCCCGCCGGCGCCGATGCCCTGGAGCACCCGCGCCAGCACCAGTTGCTCCATGCTCTGTGCCATGCCACAGAACAGCGACGCCAGGGTGAACAGGCCCATGCCGATCAGCATCATCGGCCGCCGCCCGTACAGGTCGCCGAGTTTGCCGTAGATCGGCACCGCCACTGTCATCGCCACCATGTAGCCGGAGATCACCCATGCCAGTAGGTTGACGTCGTGGAACTGCGCGGAAATGGCCGGCATGGACACCGCGACAATGGTCTGGTCCAAGGCACCGAGGAAGATCGCCATCATCAACGAGACGAGGATGCTGCGCACGGCGGGCACGGCTGGGGTGGGTTGATTGAGTTGAGTCACGGTAAACCTTCGAGCAAGGCCCGCAGGAAAAGGCGACCTGCGGGGATGCTCGATACGATAGCAGGCTATTCGATAGCTTCGTAAGGAAGCCCGACGTAATTTTCGGCGATGGTCGTGCGACCGGCGTGGGAGTGGATGAAGTACGCCAGTTCGCTCTCGGCAATGCGCTGGCTGAACCCGTCCGCCTCGGGAAATTGATGCAGCATCGACGTCATCCACCAGGAAAACCGTTCGGCCTTCCACACCCGCCGCAGGCAGATCTCCGAGTATTTCTCCAGCAACTCCACACGCCCCTCGCGGTAGACCTTGAGCAAGATCCGAAACAGCGTGCTCACGTCACTCGCCGCCAGGTTCAAGCCCTTGGCCCCGGTGGGTGGCACGATGTGCGCCGCATCCCCCAGCAGGAACAAACGCCCGTACTGCATCGGCTCGACCACGAAGCTGCGCAGCGGCGCGATGCTTTTTTCGATCGACGGCCCGGTCACCAACTGTTCGGCCAGGTGGCTCGGCAGGCGCACTTTCAGTTCATCCCAGAAACGCTGGTCCGACCACGCGTCGACCGACTCCTCAACGGGTACTTGCAGGTAGTAACGGCTGCGTGTCGGCGAACGCATGCTGCACAAGGCAAACCCACGCGCATGCTTGGCGTACACCAGTTCTTCATGGACCGGCGGCGTGTCGGCCAGGATACCCAGCCAGCCGAAGGGGTACACCCGTTCGAAGACCTTCAGCGATTCTGCCGGGATCGCTTGACGGGCGACACCGTGAAAACCGTCGCTACCGGCCACGTAGTCACACTCCAGGCGAAAGGTTTCGCCTTCATGTTCGAACGTCAACCAGGGCTGATCAGTTTTGAGCCCGTGGGGTTGCACCTCACGGGCGTTATACAAGGTGATGGCACCTGCGGCGGCGCGCGCGTCCATCAGGTCGCGGGTCACTTCGGTCTGGCCGTAGACCATCACCGATTGACCGCCGGTGAGCGCCTTGAGGTCGATGTGGGTCAATTGGCCATTGAGCGCCAGTTCGAAGCCATCGTGGACCAGGCCCTCCGCGTCCATGCGCTGGCTGACGCCGGCCTCGCGCAGCAGGTCGACCATGCCTTGCTCCAACACGCCGGCACGGATGCGACCCAGCACGTAATCGGCGCTTTGGCGCTCTAGAATCAGGGTCTGGATACCGGCCTGATGCAGCAGTTGGCCGAGCAGAAGTCCCGCGGGACCGGCGCCGATAATGGCGACTTGAGTTTTCAGTGTTTTCATTATTTTTGTGGTCCGCAAGTTTCACCCGAACGGATCAGGTGAAAGAGTTGTCATTGGTCGTGTTGCTGACATTTTTCACTTGAGTGGCCGCTATAAGAAGGTGAAAACTGCGCCAAAGCCTGCGCTTTTTGCCAATCGGGGCGATTACCGAACCACTTGCCTGAGTATCGGATTGAAACTATGACTAAAACTGCCAGTTCCGCGATTCCGGTGTTCAAGTTGTATGGGGAAAACCAGCAATGGCCGACGCCGGATTTGTTGCACTGCGAAACGATTTCCCGACGCAGCCGGGACTATCAGTGGGAAATCCAGCCCCACCGGCACGCGGATCTGTGCCAGCTGCTGTACGTCCACAAAGGCCAGGCGCAACTGGAAATCGAAGGCCAGCGCACCACCCTCAACGAAGCGACCTTGCAGGTGCTGCCGCCGCTGTGCGTGCATGGGTTTCGGTTTGCTGAAGAGGTCGAAGGCTACGTGCTGACCCTGGCGGCCCCGCTGGTCAGCCATCTGCAAGCGCAACTGGGCGCGACGGTGGACGGCCTGCAGGCGCTCGGCACTTACCCGGCAGGCAAGGACCGTGACTACCTCCACAGCCTGTTCTCCCGCCTGCAGGACGAATACGCCGATGAACAGCCGGCCCGGGACATGATGATGCACGCTCTGGTCAGCGTACTGCTGGTGTGGATCAGCCGCCAGGCGATCCAGCGCCGTCACCCACGGGCACCGCGCGGGCAAGAATATTTCCGGCGCTTTACCCAATTGGTCGAGCAGCATTATCGCGAACACCCGAAGATTGAAGACCTAGCCCACAAGCTGGGCATCTCGGTCTCACACCTGAACGGCACGTGCCGGGAATTGGGCGGGCAACCTGCGCTACAGATCATGCATGACCGCCAATTGCTCGAAGCCAAGCGCCTGCTGACCTACACCAGCATGACCATCAATGAAATGTCCGAGGTACTGGGCTTTTCCGACCCGACCAATTTCTCGCGGCTGTTCCGCCGACGGGTCGGGTTTTCGCCCAAGGCGTTTCGCGAGCAACTCAAGGCCGACACACCCCAGGGTTAAAGGTGGGATCGTCCTCTGTAGGCCATTAGCGCAACGCGCTGAAACTGCCGGTGTGCGGAATGCATTGGTCCTGATTGCAACTGATCGCAAAGCTCGGCTGCATCCGGGTCTGCTCCACGCGATAGGCGGCAGTGCCGTACAGCGCGCTGGCTAAGGCGCAGAGGATGAAGATCATCAGGTACTTTCTGGTTTTGACGGTCATGGCACAGACCTCTGAAGGATCTATTTGACGCTGTTTAAAGCATAGGTCAGTCAGGGCGAGTTGCCATTATTGGACGACATTCAACATCTGTATGTCGGGTCAGAGGCCCCTATCCCACGCCGGCGTTTCCGGAAACCTCTGCACCAGGAAATCCAGCAAGCTGCGCAGCGCCGACGGCATGTGTTTGCGCGACGCGTACACCGCGTAGATGTTCATCTGCCGCGGCTCGGCTGCGGGCAGCAGGCGCACCAGTTCGCCACGACGGATGTGCTCCCCGGCCTGATAACTGGGCAACATCGCCACCCCGGCACCGGCCAGCGTCAGGCGTAACAGCGTGCTGGCTTCGTTGGCGGTGATATTGCCGTGGACCGGCACCGAAACGTGCTCGCCGCCTTCCTCGAAATGCCACAGGCTTTTGCCGAAGTACGAGTGGGTCAGGCAGTTGTGCAGCGCCAGGTCTTCGACCTTTTGCGGCGTCGGATGCTCAAGCAGGTAGGCCGGGGTCGCGCACACCACCGAGCGACAGACGGTCAGGCGCCGTGCGATCAGGTTGGGGTCCAGGTCATTGCTGGTGCGGATCGCCAGATCGATGCGCTCATCCACCAGGTTGACCGTGCGATCGAGCATCTGCAGGTCGACCGTCACCAAGGGGTAGCGCTTGACGTACTCAGCGATGGCCTCGGCCAGCTGCGCCAGGCCGAACGAGGTGCTGACACTCAGGCGCAACAGGCCACGGGGCGCGTCATCCGGCTCGCGAACGGCGGCCTGCATGTCACCGCACAATTCCAGCAATTGCCGGCAACGTGGCAGGGTTTCCCCGCCGGCGGCCGTGAGGCTCAGCTTGCGCGTGGTGCGATGCAGCAAGCGCGCGCCGACCCAGTCTTCCAGCTCGGCCAGGTAGCGCGAGACCACCGGGCGCGACAGGTCCAGATGGTCGGCGGCGGCGGACTGGCTGCCCAAATCCACCACCGTCACAAACACGCGCATTGCTTGAAGACGATCCATGATCTGCCCGATTTTAGAAACAAACTATGTCCCAGCATCGCATTTTTTGTTGTGTTTGGTGCAACTAAGCTCTGTGCATCCCTTACCGATTGCCGGAGTTGCCCGATGTTTTCCACCCTCAAGCGCCTGACCCTGGCGACCGCCGCCCTGGCTTTCGCCGCCCAGGCGGCCGCCACCGAGCTGACCCTCGACGTGTACAACCCCGGCGAAGCCGCGATCTTCCCGGTCAGTTCGGTGCTGGTCAGCGGCGCGAAAGACGCGATCCTGGTCGACGCGCAGTTCGGCAAAGGCCAGGCCGAACAACTGGTGCAGAAGATCCGCGCCAGCGGCAAACACCTGACCATCATCTACATCAGCCACGGCGACCCAGACTATTACTTCGGCCTCGACACCCTGACCGCCGCATTCCCCGACGCCAAGGTGCTGGCCCCGCAAGCGGTGGTCGACCACATCAACGCTACCGTCGCCGGCAAACTGGCGTTCTGGGGCCCGAAAATGGGCGCCGACAAGCCGGGCAAAACCATCGTGCCGCAGGTGCTCGCCGGCCACCGCCTGACGCTTGAAGGGCAGGGCCTGGAAGTGATCGGCCTGGACGGCCCGCAGCCGGATCGCAGCTTTGTGTGGATTCCATCGATCAAGGCCGTCATCGGCGGCGTGGTGGTCGCCGACAACATCCACCTGTGGATGGCCGATACTCAGAGCGCGCAGTCCCATAAAGACTGGCTGGCCACCCTGCAACGCATCGCCGAGCTGAAGCCGCGCACGGTGGTTCCGGGGCATTTCCTCGGCAGCCCGGCGCTGCAATCCGTGGCCTTTACCGCCGGCTACATCAAGGCCTTTGACGAAGAAACCGCCAAGGCCAAGGATTCCGCCGCCCTGATCGCGGCAATGCAAAAGCGTTACCCGACCCTCGCCGACGAAAGCTCGCTGGAACTGAGCGCCAAAGTCGCCAAGGGCGAAATGAAGTGGTGAAGCGTTTCACACCTTAACCGTACTGGAGAACGTCATGAGCAAGATCGCAATCATTGGGGCCACTGGCCGTGCGGGCAGTCAACTGCTGGAAGAGGCGCTGCGGCGTGGGCATAGCGTCACCGCCATCGCGCGTAACACCGACAAACTGGCCGTGCGCCCCGGCGTCAGCGTCAAACAGGTCGATGCACTGGATGCCGAGGCCTTGCAACAGGCCATCAGCGGCAGCGATGTGGTGATCAGCGCGGCGCACTTCGCCACCCTGCCCGCCAGCGCGGTGATCGGCCCGGTGAAAAAAGCTGCGGTGAAACGCCTGCTGGTGGTAGGCGGCGCGGGCTCGCTGCTGCTGCCGGATGGCACTCGGGTGATCGACAGCGAGGGTTTCCCGCAAGCGTACAAGGCAGAAGCCAGTGCCGGCGCGACGTTCCTCGATGCGTTGCGTCAGGAGCAGGAACTGGATTGGACCTTCCTGTCGCCGTCGGCCGAATTCGTTGAAACCGAGCGCACCGGCACGTTCCGCCTGGGCCAGGATGATTTGCTGGTGAGCAGCGAAGGCCGCAGCTGGATCAGCTTCGCCGACTTCGCCATCGCGATGCTCGATGAAGTGGAAACACCCAAGCACTCGCGCCTGCGTTTCACCGTCGGTTACTGAGCCAACGCGATCAAAACATGGGGGCGCTGCGTTGCCGGCGCCCCCATGTGGATCTTCAGCGCTACGTCTGTTGCGCCTGGTTGACCAACCAATCCATCAGCGCTTCAAGCCCGGCCGAAGGGGTTGTCCCCGGCGGATACACCAGGTAATAGCCCATCCCCGTCGGCACCCGCAATTCAAACGGTATCACCAACCGCCCCGCCTTCACGTCGTCGCCAATCAACGCACTGTCGCCAATCGCCACGCCTGAGCCCTGGGACGCCACCGTCATGGCCAGATCCAGCGTCTCGAAATGGTGGCCCTGGCTCACATTGCTCAAGCGCGTCTTCGCCGCCTCCAGCCATAACGCCCAGTCCCGCTCGTCCCGCGTGGGATGCAACAGCACCTGTTGCTGCAGGTCCGCAGGCGTACTCAGACAGTCGCGTAAAGCCGGCGCGCAGACCGGTGTGAGTTGTTCATCGAACAGATGCCGAGCCTCGGCTGATTGTTCCGCGCTGGGCGCATAGATCACCGCCGCATCGAACTGCTCGCGACGAAAGTCCACGCTGTAGGCCACGGTCGTGGTCAGCTCCACCGGCACATCCGGGCGTTCGCGTTGCCATTGCATCAAGCGCGGCAGCAGCCAACGCATCACGCAGGTGGAGGCCTTGAGCTGCAGGGTGTCGCGGCGGCTGCCGATCTGCTCCAGCGCGTCACCGAGCAGGCCGAACACCTGCTGCACCCGCAGCGACCACTCGCGGCCTTCTTCAGTCAGGCTCAAGCCCCGCGCCTGACGCAGGAACAGCGCGTAGCCCAAATAGCTTTCCAGCCCGGCGATCTGCCGGCTTACCGCACCCTGGGTGATGTGCAACTGCTCGGCGGCGCGGGTGAAGTTACAACACTGGGCGGTGACCCAGAAGGTGTGCAGCGCGGGCAGCGGCGGAAGGCGTTTCATAGGGGCAAGCAGCCATGACGTGAGGACATGGCAAGTATGACTTTTTATCGATTGTTGCCGCTACGGCCAGCCGGTCCAATACCGCCCAACCTCAACAATAAGAGCGACATGTATGGCGACCTGCGGCGAAGTACTGGTCAACCTTCTGGAACGCTACGGCGTGGACCAGGTGTTTGGTATCCCTGGGGTCCACACCGTGGAGTTGTATCGCGGCCTGGCGCGCTCAAACATCCGCCACCTCACCCCGCGCCACGAACAGGGCGCGGGCTTTATGGCCGATGGCTATGCACGCACCAGCGGCAAGCCCGGCGTGTGTTTCATCATCACCGGCCCCGGCATGACCAACATCACCACGGCCATGGGCCAGGCCTATGCCGACTCGATCCCGATGCTGGTGATCTCCAGCGTGCAGTCGCGCAGCCAGTTGGGCGGCGGGCGCGGCACGTTGCATGAGCTGCCGAACCAGAGCGCGCTGGTCGCCGGCGTGGCGGCGTTCTCCCACACCTTGATGTCGGCAGCGCAATTACCCGGCGTACTGGCGCGGGCGTTTGCGCTGTTCCAGGCGGGGCGGCCGCGCCCGGTACACATCGAAATCCCGCTGGATGTGCTGGTGGAAAACGCCGATGCGTTGCTCGGCACTTCACCCGTCAGCGTGGCGCGTGCCGGGGCGGCACCGTCGGCGGTCAAGCAAATGAGCCAACGGCTCGCCGCCGCCAAACGCCCGTTGATCCTGGCCGGCGGCGGTGCCATCGCGGCGGCTGCGGCGTTGACCCGCCTGGCAGAAACCCTCGGCGCCCCCGTGGCGCTGACCATCAACGCCAAAGGTATGCTGCCCGCGGCCCACCCGCTGCTGATCGGCTCGACCCAGACCCTGCTCGCCACCCGCGCCCTGGTCGCCGAGGCCGATGTGGTGCTGGCGATCGGCACGGAGCTGGCGGAGACCGACTACGACGTGACCTTCGCCGGCGGTTTCGAGATTCCCGGCGCGCTGCTGCGCATCGATATCGACCCGGACCAAACCGTGCGCAATTACCCGCCCGAACAGGCGTTGGTGGCCGACGCACAGATCGCCGCCGAGGCCTTGCTCGCTGAACTCCAGCGCCTGCCGCTGGCGCCTCGCCACAGCGCCTGGGGTGCTCAACGCGTCGCCCGCCTATGGGCCGATTTGACGCCGGCCTGGGACACCGCCACCCGTGCGCAAACCCGCTTCCTTCACACCGTGCTGGAGGAACTGCCCAATGCGGTGCTGGTGGGCGACTCCACGCAGCCGGTGTACAGCGGCAACCTGACCCTGAACCTCGACCACCCGCGCCGCTGGTTCAACGCCTCCACCGGCTACGGCACCTTGGGCTACGCGCTGCCTGCGGCCATCGGCGCCTGGTTGGGGCGTGGTGATGGCCAGCCGGTGGTGTGCCTGATCGGTGACGGCGGGCTGCAATTCACTCTGCCGGAACTGGCCAGCGCCGTGGAAGCACGCACGCCGATCATCGTGCTGCTGTGGAATAACCAGGGCTACGAGGAGATCAAGAAGTACATGCTCAACCGGGCCATCGAACCGGTCGGCGTCGACATCTACACGCCGGACTTTATCGGCGTGGCCACGGCCCTCGGTTGCGCCGCCGAGCGCATCCAGGGCGTGGACTCGCTGCGCGTTGCCTTGCGGGCCGCCGCTGATCGCCAGGGGCCGACGCTGATTGAAATCGACCAGCAACGTTGGATGCAGGAGGTGGCGGTATGAGCGCAGTCATGAACGGTGTGTATATCAATGGTGCGTGGCGTGCGGGCCATGACGTGCTGGAGGTGATCAACCCGGCCACCGAGGAGACGTTGGCCCAGGTCAGCGTCGGCGATGCGAGCGCCGTGGCCGAGGCGGTCGATGCGGCCAGCGCGGCGTTTATCGGCTGGTCGCAAAGCACCGGGCGTGAGCGCGGCGCCCTGCTGCGCAAAGTGGCTCAGGGTGTGAGCGAACAGCGTGAGGCGTTGATGCGCGTGCAGTCGCGCAACAGCGGCAAACCGTTGTTCGAAGCGGGTATCGATGTGGACGACGTGATCGCCACCTTCGAGTACTACGCCGGTCTCGCCGAGGCGCTGGACGCCGAGCAAGACCGTGCGGTGGCGCTGCCCAGTGACGCCTTCAGCGCCCGCCTGCGCCGCGAACCCTGCGGCGTGGTGGGCCTGATCGTGCCATGGAATTTCCCCATGGTCACCACCGCCTGGAAACTCGCCCCGGCCCTCGCCGCCGGCTGTTGCGTGGTGCTCAAACCGTCGGAAGTGACACCGTTGGCGGAATTGCAACTGGCGCGGATCATCGCCGGCGCCGGCTTCCCGGCGGGGGTGTTCAACCTCGTCTGCGGCACCGGCCTGGCCGTGGGCTCCCCACTGGCAGCGGCGCCTCGCGTGGCGAAGATTTCCTTCACCGGCAGCAATGCGGTGGGCGTGCAGGTGATGCAACGCGCCGCCGAAACCGTCAAGGGCGTGAGCCTGGAGCTGGGGGGCAAATCCTCGCTGCTGGTGCTGGAAGATGCCGACCTCGACCTGGCGCTTGAGCTGGCCTGTGGTGGCGGCTTTTTCAACGCTGGGCAGATGTGTTCGGCGACCAGCCGCGTGCTGGTGGCGGACAGTCTCGCGGATGAATTCCTGCAGCGTTTGACCGCGAGGGTTGAAGGGATTCGCGTCGCTGACCCGTTTGCCGAAGACGTGGAAATGGGCGCGCTGATCAACCACGCGCAGTACCAACGGGTGTTGGCGCATATCCAGCGCGGCGTGCAGGACGGCGCCCGCTTGCTGTGCGGCGGTGAGCGCCCGGCACACTTGGCGAAGGGCTATTTCATTCGTCCCACGCTGTTCACCGACGTGCCGCTGGACAGCGCGTTGTGGCAGCAAGAAATCTTCGGCCCGGTGCTGTGTGTACGACGCTTTACCACGGAAGACGAGGCCATCGCCC
Organism: Pseudomonas sp. PSPC3-2; assembly: GCF_049897085.1. Taxonomy (NCBI): domain Bacteria; kingdom Pseudomonadati; phylum Pseudomonadota; class Gammaproteobacteria; order Pseudomonadales; family Pseudomonadaceae; genus Pseudomonas; species Pseudomonas sp. PSPC3-2. The sequence goes on along the minus strand of NZ_JAFCVO010000001.1, from coordinate 621,632 downwards.
TGGCCAACGACAGCGATTTCGGCCTGGTCGCCAGCGTGGTCAGCCGCAACGGCGAAGCCGCCGAACGCGTGGCCAATGCCTTGCAGGCCGGCATGGTGTGGATCAACGCGCCGCAGCTGATCTTCGCGCAAACGGCGTGGGGCGGTTACAAGCAGAGCAGCATCGGCCGCGAGCTGGGCCCGTGGGGGTTGGCGGCGTTTCAGGAGATCAAGCACGTGATCCGGTCTAACTGACGACGCTGCCTCCCTATGGAATGTGGCCCAATGTGGAAGGGGCTTGCCCCCTCCCACATTTTGATGTGCGGTATTTCAGTTAACTACGTTTTTTAGATAGCCCCTGCGACTTTCTCATTTGCCCCCGCTCCCCGTGCGTGGCCTGATTCGCCCTTGTTCACTCAAGGCAGGCTCATGGCAAACGTTCACGTAAAATCCACCACCGCCGTCTGGCTGATGATCAGCGTCGTGCTGGTCGCGCTTAACCTGCGCCCGTCGATGGCGGCCGTAGGGCCGTTGTTAGCGTCGATTCGCGGCGAGGTGCCGTTGAGTTTCAGCAGCGCGGCGTTGCTGACCATGTTGCCGGTCATGGCCATGGGCCTGGCGATGTTTTTCGGCATGGGCCTGGCCAAGCGCTTCGGCGAACATCGCAGCATCGCGGTGTCGCTGCTGGTGATCGGCGCGGCGACGCTGTCGCGGTTGTTCCTCGATTCGGCGCTGGAATTGATCGTCAGCGCGATCGCTGCGGGGGTTGGCATCGCGATGATCCAGGCGGTGATGCCGGCGCTGATCAAGTCGCGTTTCAGCGCTAACGTTTCATTGTTCATGGGCTTGTACGTCACGGCGATCATGGGCGGTGCGGCGCTGGCGGCGTCGTTCTCGCCGTTCGTGCAGGTGCAGACCGGCAGTTGGCGCATCGGCCTGGCGATCTGGGCAGGGCTGGCCTTGCTCGCCCTGGTTTTCTGGTCCGCCCAGCGTGCGGCGCTGCCCGCCCTGCCCCAGGCCGGTTCTGACAAGCAGGAAGGATTTTTCGGCAATGGTCGCGCCTGGTTGCTGGCGATCTTTTTTGGCCTCGGTACAGCCTCCTACACCTGCGTCCTGGCGTGGCTGGCGCCGTACTACGTTGAACAAGGCTGGAGCGAACAGCATGCCGGTTTGCTCCTGGGTTTCCTCACCGCGATGGAAGTCATCTCGGGCCTCGTGACCCCGGCCATCGCTAACCGTCGCCAGGATAAACGCGCAGTGGTGGCGGTATTGCTGGTGCTGATCATCCTCGGTTTCTGCGGGCTGATCCTGGCGCCCCAATACCTGAGTTTGCTGTGGCCCTGCCTACTCGGCCTGGGCATCGGCGGGCTGTTCCCGATGAGTTTGATCCTGTCCCTCGACCACCTCGACCACCCGCGCCGCGCCGGTGGCCTGACGGCGTTTGTGCAAGGCATCGGCTACCTGATTGCCGGCCTGTCGCCGTTGATCGCCGGGATGATCCGCGATCAATTGGGCAGTTTCGAATGGGCATGGTGGTCGCTGACGGCGGTGATCGGGGTGATGCTGCTGATCGTCACGCGCTTCGATCCGAAGCATTACGCGGACCACATTCGCTGACGTCGTATTGCAAACACTTTTTGTCCCACACAAAACATAGAAACACCCTACAGAGCTTTCTATTGGCACGCCCGTTCCGTTAACCTTCTACCCTTGTCGCGCGCTGCCACAGTGCCAAGGCTTACCGGATGGAATGGATGCTAAACAGTAACTTGCTCAGAAAGCTCGATATGCAGGATTTGATGGTGTTTATCGCCGTCTACGACCAGAGCAGCGTTACCGAGGTGTCAGAAACGCTGTTCGTCAGCCAGTCAACCGTGAGCTACAGCTTGAAGAAGCTGCGCACCAGCTTCGAGGATGAGCTGTTTATCAACACGCGGGCGGGTATGCGTCCGACGTACAAGGCCAGCACCATGTACGGCCATGTGCAGAAAATCCTCGAAAGCATCAACCTGTGCCACGCCGGTGGCCAGGCCTTTGATCCCACCCAGAAAGCCGTGACCTTCAACGTGTGCGCCCCGGAGTATTTCGAGCAGTTGATCCTGCCGCGCCTGTTGAAGAACTTCGACCGCGCCGACCTGCCGGTGATCGTCAATGTGCGCAAGCTGGAAACCGAGATCCCCGCCGACGACCTGCGCGAAGGCCGCCTTGACCTGGTGATGTGTTTTGGCCCGCACTTTCACCGCGCCCATAAAGACTTCAAGACCCAGATGCTGCTCGAAGACGACCTGGTGTGTGTCTTCGACAAACGTGCAGCGCCCCGTGAGGCGGCGTTCAGCCTGCAGTCTTTCGTCGAGCGACGCCACGTATTCCCCACGCCGTGGACCTCCGACACCAACATGATCGACGGCTGGCTGGCGCGCCAGGCTCACAAGCGCCAAGTGGTCGCCCGGGCCAACAGCTACAGCGCCGCGTTGAAGATGATCGCCGGCACCGACTTCATCGTTACCCTGCCCCGCCGTGTGCAAAGACTGCTGGCACCCGCCGCAGTGTTCGGCCATTGCGAGGCGCCCAACGGGTTGCCGGGGTTCACCCTGGACATGCAGTGGAACGAAACCAGTGAACAGGACAGCGCCAATACCTGGTTCAGGGAACAAGTCGTGAAAGTCTGCGCTGAGCAGGGATTACTCTAAGCTCACGCACCGACGCAGAGCGGCAGGGTTGTGGAGGACGGAAGCACTCAGCCGATCGCAACTTTACTGTAGGCATCGCGATCGATATCCAGCAACTCGACACTCAGTTGCACCTGCACCCCCTCCGGCCATGGCCCAAGCTCCTGCACCACGGCCAACAGGCTTTCCGATAACTGCTTCTTGACCTGCGCCGAGCGCCCACTGAGCAACGCCAGGCGCACGGCGACAAACCCCCGCACGTTCATGCCGGTGCCCACGCGAAAGCTCTCGACCTTGATCGAACGACTCTTGATATCGAACTCGGCGCCAAACTGACCGGAGGCCACCAACGCGTGGTTCAGACGCAATAGAGCCTTATCGGTGTCCAGTTGCGTCAGGTTGGCGGTGTATTCCAGGTGCAGGTGTGGCATGGGAGTCTCCGAAGTAACCGTAGGAAGATTCCTAGATATACCACGGATAAAAGCGTCAGGCCTTTTTCACCAGATCGCGGTCGCTCATAAACGCCTCCAGCCGCGAACGCATCCAGCGCTCGGCAGGGTCGGTGTCCACATGGCTGAGCCAGACCATGGACAAATCCAGGGTGGGTGTCTCGAACGGGTATGGCTCACAAAACAGGTTGCCCGACAGCGACATGGCTTCGGCGGTGTAGTCCGGCAGGCTGGCGATCAGGTCGGTGCCGGCCAGCAGTGCCGGCAGCGCGCTGTATTGCGGCACCGACAACACCACATGACGCTTGCGCCCGATTTCCGCCAGCCACTCATCGGCAAACCCGGACACGTTGGCGGTGTGGGACACCAGCACATGGGGCCGCGCGCAATATTCATCGAGGGTCAGCGGCCGGTCGGACGCGTCGGCGCGCAACAGGCGCGGGCGGATATGGCGCAGCAACTTGCGCTTGGCATTCGCCGGCAGGCCACGGGTCTGGGTGATGCCGACGGTGATATCACCGGACCCCAGCAGATCGGGAATCCGCCAGTAGTCGACGTGCTGCACCACGAACACCACCATCGGCGCTTCCTGGCGCAAGGCGCGCAGCAACGGCGGCAACAGGCCGAACTCGACATCATCGGACAGGCCGATACGGAAGGTCATGGTGCTGACGGACGGGTCGAAATCGTGGGTCAGGCTCAGGGCCGATGACAGCGAGTCCAGGGCTGGCGACAAATGCAGGATGATTTCCTCGGCCCGCGCGGTAGGTTCCATGCGGTGGCCGACGCGAATAAACAGCGGATCGTTGAACAAGGTGCGTAGCCGGTTGAGCGCCGAACTGATGGTCGGTTGGCCGAGAAACAGCTTCTCCGCCACCCGCGTCACATTGCGCTCGAGCATCAGTGCTTCGAAGACCACCATCAAGTTGATGTCGGCCTTACGTAATTCATTGCGATTCATCAGCGCCTGCTCTTTCCCCACGACAAGCCGCAGTTTAGAAAGCCCGAAGGGGCTGCGTCTATGCGCACTCTGTTCAATAGACAGCTTTGCGACTATAAATCAGCTCTTCAAGCTCGCAGGAACACTCTCGTGCTGGTCACTCTCGCCGCGGCCACCCTCTTGGCCGGGTTCTGTATCTGGATCATCCAGTTTATCGCGCACCCCACCGCCCGCACTTTGTTGCGGGTATTCGTCGGTTTGTGCCTGGCGGCGGTGGTGGCGTATCTGGTGCTGGCGTCGGGTTATCCTATTTCGTTGCTGGTCTCATAACCACCCGAGGGGCCGTTGGCTGTTCCGGGCGCAAACGCAGCGCCAGGGTCAGCAACCCCACACACAGGGTGCTCGATTGGCTGACGGATATAGCGCAAACGCGAGCAAGCCCGCTCCCACACTTGGGGCATCAGGGTTTCAGCGGAATTTCCTGATCCTGCTCCGAAAGCTCCGTACCGTCCTCGGGATGCTTCCAGGTCTGCGGCTTTTCTTCCTCCAAGCGCCGCCGACGTTGCTCCCGCTCCCGCTCGTCCCGCTGTTTCTGTTCGTCAGTCATAGGCACCCCCGGCCGTAAGAGTTGGTTACGCCTGCAAGCATAGAACAAGGACTGCACAATGGGTCTGCGCTGACAATTGATAATCAAAACGCATCAATCAATCCAAATTACTCACTTATCATTTCCAAATGTGTCAGCCACTATCCTCAGTCCTAAGCGAAACAAGCACTTTAAAAAGAACGCTGGAGACACAAAACCATGACAAGCCCTACCCGACCCGACTCTGCCCGTTCAAAAGTGGGTGCGGTATTCCGCGTTACTTCGGGCAACTTCCTCGAACAGTTCGACTTCTTCCTGTTCGGCTTCTATGCCACCTACATCGCTGCCGCGTTCTTCCCCGCCGCTAATGAGTTTGCGTCATTAATGATGACCTTCGCCGTATTCGGCGCGGGCTTCCTGATGCGTCCGTTGGGCGCGGTAATCCTGGGCGCCTACATTGACGATGTCGGTCGTCGCAAAGGGCTGATCGTGACCCTGTCGATCATGGCCAGCGGCACGCTGCTGATCGTGCTGGTGCCGGGTTATCACACCATTGGCCTGTGGGCACCGGCGCTGGTGTTGCTCGGCCGTCTGCTGCAAGGCTTCTCGGCCGGTGCGGAGCTGGGCGGGGTGTCGGTATACCTCGCAGAAATGGCCACCCCCGGCCGCAAAGGCTTCTATACCAGTTGGCAATCGGGCAGCCAACAGATCTCCATCGTGGTCGCCGCCGCGCTGGGTTATGGCCTGAACGTGTGGATGGAACCGGCGATTGTGGCCGACTGGGGCTGGCGTATTCCGTTCGCCGTCGGTTGTGTGATCATTCCGTTCATCTTTGTGCTGCGGCGCAACCTTGAAGAGACCGAAGAGTTCGCCAACCGCAAGCATCGCCCGAGCATGCGCGAAGTGCTGGCGACCCTGGCGAAAAACTGGTCCGTGGTCATCGGCGGCATGTTGATGGTGGCAATGACCACCACTGCGTTCTACCTGATCACCGTGTACGCGCCGACCTTCGGCAAAACCGTGCTGCAACTGAGCACGTCGGATGCGTTGCTGGTGACCTTGCTGGTGGCCGTATCGAACTTTGTCTGGCTGCCCATCGGCGGCACCCTGAGTGACCGCTTCGGGCGCAAACCGGTGCTGGTCGCCATGACCGCGCTGACGGTGCTCACGGCTTATCCGGCGCTGTCCTACGTGGTAAACGCGCCGAGCTTTGCGCATATGCTCGAAACCCTGCTGTGGTTCTCCTTCCTGTATGGCATGTACAACGGCGCGATGATCCCGGCGCTGACCGAAATCATGCCGGTGGAAGTGCGCGTGGCGGGCTTCTCCCTCGCCTATAGCCTGGCGACCGCAGTCTTTGGCGGTTTCACCCCGGCGATCTCCACTTGGTTCATTCACATCACCGACGACAAGGCTTCGCCGGCCTACTGGTTGATGTTCGCCGCCCTGTGCGCCCTGTGCTCGACCCTCGCGTTGTATTACCGGGCCAACACCCGTGGGCAGGTGATGCCGGAAGCGGCGCAATGAAAGCGCTGTTGAACACCCTGACGGTCCTCGCCCTCAGCGCCCTGGCGCTGACGGCCCAGGCCGAACAACTCACGGTGATGACCTCCGGTGGCTTCACCGCTGCCTACACGCTGCTGGGCCCGCAATACGCCCAGCGCAGCGGCGACACCCTCGACACCGTCCTCGGCCCGTCGATGGGCAAGGCGCCGGAAGCGATTCCCAACCGCCTGGCCCGTGGCGAACACGCCGATGTGGTGATCATGGTCGGCTACGCCCTGGATGACTTGATCAAACAAGGCAAGGTCGACAAAGCGTCCCGCGTGGAACTGGCGGATTCGCGGATCGGCCTGGTGGTGAAAGCAGGCGCGGCCAAACCGGCCATCGGCACCGATGCCGAACTCAAAGCGGTGTTGCTCAAGGCCAAGTCCGTGGCGTATTCGGACAGCGCCAGCGGCGTGTATGTCGAGAAGCAACTGTTCAAGAAACTCGGCATGCCGGCCAAGGGCACCATGATCGAACGCATCCCCGTGGCCGAACAGGTCGCCAAGGGTGACTACGAGGTGGGCTTGCAACAGGTGGCGGAACTGTTGCCGGTGCCGGGGGTGACTTACGTCGGCAAGATCCCCGAAGACGTGCAATCGGTGACGCGCTTTGCGGCGGGCATTCCGGTCAACGCCGAACACCCGGCGCAGGCCAAGGCGCTGCTGCAGTACCTCGCCTCGCCCGAGGCGCAACCGGTGGTGCAATCCACCGGCCTGGACTCGGTATCACGCTGAGCGATACGGCAGCTCCCGCACCAACCGCTCCAACTCCAGCGCCGCCGGCGGCAACGTCCGCCCGCGGCGCTTGATCAAACCCACATTGCGCATCACCTGCGGCTCCTCCAGCGGCACACTCAGCAAAGTCGAGTGTTCAGAGCCCGGCATGGCAATCGACGGCACCATCGCCACGCCCAGCCCCGCCTCCACCAAACCGAGCATCGTGGTCACGTGGTGCGTCTCGCAGATGCTCGGCTTTTTCACCCGCACCCCGCGCAAGGCCTGGTCCAGCAGGAAACGGTTGCCCGAGGTTTTGTCCACCGTGATGTAGTCATGCTCGTAGGCCTCGGCCCAGCTTACGCTGGCGCGCTCGGCAAGCGGGTGATCGCGGCGGCAGGCCAGCACATAACGTTCCTGAAACAGCAACTCGAACTCCACCTCATCGGCCAGGCTGCCGCTGAAACTCACGCCGAAATCCGCCTCGCCGCTTTCCACCGCGTTGCACACCTCGCCGGCACTGGCATCCAGCACCCGCAGGCGAATCTTGGGGTACAGCTTGTGGAATGCAGAGATCACATGAGGCATGAAGTAATACGCGGTGGACGGCACACACGCGATGGTCACGTCGCCCATACGCGTGGAGGCAACGTTGCTGATGCCCATCAGGGCGATGTCGAGGTCATCGAGGATGCGCTCGACCTGCGGCAGGAAGGCGCGCCCGACCATGGTCAGGCTGACTCGGCGCGTGGTGCGCTCGAACAACTTCACACCGAGGGCAGTTTCGAGCTTTTCGATGCGACGGCTGAGCGCCGGCTGCGAGATCCGGATGGCATCGGCGGCAGCGCGAAAACTACCCTTGTCTACTACGGCGCGGAAGGCTTGGAGGTCGTTGAGGTCGAAGTTGATGATCACGGAGGGCGGCCAATGGGGATCGGGATGGGGGGATTATCGTATGGGCGGTAACGAGGCGCCATGTGCGCGGGGACTGCCGCTCGAATACGCCAGATTTTCAGCATGAAACTGCGCAGTATGGCGCGTTTTCATAGCCTGCGAACCTGTCAGAAATGACAGTACCGCTGGTCTCGCGCTGTGTTGACGATTGGCTCGCGCGGGTCTTTGATTATGCATGCCGCACTCGACAACGCGTCGGTGCATAGCAGGACACAAGGGTTTAGAGGAGACGAACAATGAGCGATAGACAGAACGGCACAGTGAAGTGGTTCAACGACGAAAAAGGCTTTGGGTTCATCACTCCGGAGAGCGGACCCGACCTGTTCGTACACTTCAAGGCGATTGAAGGCGATGGATTCAGATCACTGAAAGAGGGGCAGAAAGTCAGCTTCGAAGCGATTCAAGGGCCTAAAGGCATGCAGGCGGAAAAAGTCCAAGTGGTCAACTGACAAGCCCTCGAATGACCGCTTCACCCCGCCCACCACGGGCCATGCATTGCACTGGAAAAGGAGAACGGCTATGCCCAGTAAAACTCCACAGACTGCAATATTCATCAGCAGCGAAACTGCCGTCCACGATACGCAAGACGTGTTCTTTCGCAGCAGCACCGCCCAGGGCGGTCAGGTGCTGCGCGAAGGGCAAACCGTCACTTACGAAGTGGAACGGGGGCCGGGGGGCGAGTGGCAAGCGGTCAATATTGAGATCGTGGAAGAACCGACGCTGAATTAGCGCCATCCTGCGCGCCGCCACTCGCGACGCACTTCACTACAGTTGAAAGCGTGCCACCGCCTCGTTCAGCGCGACCGCCAGTTGCGCCAGTTCCCGGCTCGCGCCATTGATCTGCCCGGCACCGGAAGACGATTGCGCCGACAAGTCGCGAATGTTGACGATGTTGCGATCAACTTCCTTGGCGACCTGAGCCTGCTCCTCGGCGGCACTGGCGATGACCAGGTTGCGCTGGTGAATCTGATCGATGGAATCGGTGATCTGGCTCAAGGCACCGCCGGCCCCTTCCGCCAACGCCAAGGTGTCGGTGGCGCGTGCGGTGCTCGACTGCATCGAAGTCAGTGCGTGGTCGGAACCCGCGCGCATGGCGCTGACCATCTGGTCGATTTCCAGGGTCGATTGCTGGGTGCGGTGCGCCAGGGCGCGCACTTCGTCGGCCACGACCGCAAAACCACGTCCGGACTCCCCGGCGCGTGCCGCTTCGATGGCGGCGTTGAGCGCCAGCAGGTTGGTCTGCTCGGCGATGGAGCGAATCACGTCGAGTACCTTGCCGATATCCCGCGATTGCTCGGCGAGGTGCTGCACCAGGGTCGAGGTTTCGCCGATGTTGGTGCTCAGGGCTTGAATAGCGCTGACCGTTTCGCCCACGCGATGTTGGCCTTCGCGCGCCGTTTCGTTGGACATGCGTGTGGACTCGGAGGTGGACACCGCGTTGCGCGCCACCTCGTCAGCCGCCGAGGTCATCTCGTTGACGGCGGTGGCGGCCTGCTCGATTTCCGCAGTCTGCTTTTGCAGGCTGCGACTGCTTTGGTCGGTGATGCCGTTCAGGTCGGTAGCGGACGACGCCAACTGCCCGGCCGACTGGCGAATCAGCTGCAAGGTGCCGCGCAGGCTGGCTTGCATACTTTGGAGAGCCACGAGTAGGCGGGTCACTTCGTCGTCGCCGGTCACCGCCACCGTTTCGGTCAGATCGCCACGGGCGACGTTTTCCGCCGCCCGCACCGCATGACTCAGCGGGCCGACGATGCTGCGCGTCAGCAGCCACGCCAGCGCCACGGTACTCAAGGCGGCCAGGAGTACAAAGCCGAAGACCATCGTGCGCGAACGGCCATACTGCGCCTCGGCCGCCTGCCCCTGTTGGCTGATCTGCGCGTTGTAGTAGTCGGCCAACGCATTGAGCTGGGCGCCGGAGCCGTCGACCACGGTTTTCATGTCCACCAGCAACAACTTGTTGAGTTCAGCGCCCTGCTGCTGGTCGGCCAGCGCAAACGACCGGGCCAGGCCCTGCTGGTATTGGCGTAGCGAGACCTGGAACTGCTCATACAACGCGCGGACTTCGGGGCTGTCGATCACAGCATCGAGGTCGGCCAGCCTTTTGCTCAGGTCCTGGCTGCGCGTGTCCATCTGGCTGCGGTATTGCGGGATGCTTGCCGGGTTCGGGTCCAGCGCCATACGCAAAGAGATCGTGCGAATGCGCAACATGATCTCGCGGATATCCGAGACCAGACGCATTTTAGGCACCAGCCCGCGCTCAACCTGGACCGCACTTTCACGAATGCTGGCCATGTTCGAGAGCGCAAAAAACCCGAGTATGGCCACAAGCAAAGCAATCAGAGCAAAACCCAGGCCCGCGCGGCGGGCGATGGACAGGCTACGTAAGGACATTTTTCGAGGCTCTTATTAGTGATCAGATGTCATACAAGGATATTTCGGCCGCAAGGAACAAGACTTTAGAGACGTCATTCATTTCGCCCTCATGCGCCGGGGATCAGTCATGCAGGGTTACAGGGGGAATTGCGTATACGGAAAAATCCGTCCACGGGAAAGACCATGATCTCTCCATCCGAAACGAAAAAGCCTGCAGAACATTCAGTTCAGCAGGCCTTTCGGTGCGGTCATCGGTTAACCGCCCTCAAGCGCACTCGCAAGGGTTGACGCTCGAACCGTGATTTCACACGCATCGTCGATCAATCGACTACTGACAAGTCCCACCTTTGTGATGCGACCCCGTGCCCCCAACCGGATGCGTCCCCTTCGGGCACGCCGCCGCAATAAACGGGCTAAACGCCAACACCACCAATACCCCCACCAATAACAGCTTCTTCATACCATCCTCCGTGATCGTCACGACATATGATGGCACAAAGATATCACACCTCCGCAAGACTGATACCCGGTTACTTCGCCCAAACCTGCGGGCCGCCGAAGAAAGCCTGCGCATTGCTGTCCAACGTCTGCAGGTGATACCCGCCCTCCTGCACGATCACACAGGGCAGCCCCAGCCCACGAATGCACTCACCCAACCGCGCAAACCCGTCCCGCGTCACCGCGACTTTGCTTTGCGGGTCCAGTTCGTAGATGTCGAAGCCCAGGGAGAGCACCAGCACATCTGCAGAAAAGTCCTTCAGCGCTTTGAGGGCACGTTCGAGTTGTTCAAAGAACACCGCCTCGCTGGCGCCGTGGGGCATCGGCAGGTTCAGGTTGAAGCCCTCGCCCGTCGCGTTGCCGCGCTCGTCGGCGAAACCGGCGACAGCGGGATAGAAGTTGGTGGGGTCGCCGTGGATCGACACGTAGAGCACGTCGTCGCGATCATAGAAAATCTCCTGAATGCCCTGGCCGTGGTGCATGTCGGTATCCAGGACCGCGACGCGCTGGAAGCCCTTGCGCAACGCCTGCGCCGCCACTGCCGCGTTGTTGATGTAGCAGAAGCCACCCGCCGCATCGAAGCGCGCGTGATGACCGGGCGGGCGGCACAGCGCGTAGGCGGCGGGCGCGCCATCGAGGACGGCCTTGGCGGCGGCGACGGCGCTTTGGGCCGACCAATAGGCCGAGCGCCAGGTCAGTTCGCCGACCGGGCAACTGCCATCTGCCAGGTAGCGCGCGGCTTGAGCGAGGATGCCGCGCAGGGCGTTGGGCTCACGCACGAAGATGTTGGACATGACTTCGTCGCCCCAGTCTTCAGGGATTTCCTTCCAGCGCAGGTGAGCCTCCTGTAGGAAGGCCAGGTAGGACGCGCCGTGTACGGCCAGCAGTGGCTCAAGACCTTGGTCCTCGGGTGACACGATCTCAAAGCCCAGCGTTTGCGCGGCCTGCAGCAGGTTGCGGGCGCGCTCGGGGACTTCCTGCGGCGTGCGCATCTGACCACGGGAGTAGTAGCTGCGCGGATGATGCAGGAGTTGTTCGGGGTGGAAAAACGTTTGCATGGGCATCTCCTGAGTGAGCACGGTGGCCTGTGGGTGCTGACTTGCCTGCACCCATAGCGGATCGTCTTCAGTCTTCCAGAATGAGGTGGTCAGTTGGCGTGGCCGGCACGTTTCAACACGGCGTTGAGTAAGACATCGGCGCCCTGGCGCACGTCCTCGGGCAGTACGTCTTCGGCTTCGTTGTGGCTGAGGCCGCCGACGCAGGGAATGAAGATCATTGCCGTCGGGCAATAGCGTGCAAGGTGGATGGCATCATGGCCCGCGCCACTGACAATGGGCTGCTGGCTGTAACCCAAGGCGTCCACCGCCGCTTGCACGCAGGCCACGCATTCGGCATCGAATGGCGTGGCCGGGCTGATCCAATGAGGGCTGATGGTGACGCTCAGGCCGCGCTTGCGCGCGATGGCCTGCAAGCGCGCCCTGACCTGCTGCTCCATCGCCTCAATGTCGGCGTCGCGGTGATGGCGCAGGTCGACGGTGAAGGTCAGCAAACCGGGAATGGTGTTGCGCGAAGACTTGGCAATGCTCAACTCGCCGACAGTGGTGAGGCCCTGGGGAGCGAAATCCGTGGCGAGGCATTCCAGGGCCTGGATCATTTTTGCGGCGCCATACAGTGCGTCCTTGCGCAGCGGCATCGGTGTGGTGCCTGCATGCGCGGCCAGCCCTTCGACCCGCACGTCGAGCCAGCGAATCGCCTGGCCGCCGCTGACCACGCCGATGCTCTTGGCGTTGTCCTCAAGGATCGGGCCTTGCTCGATATGGGCTTCGAAATACGCATCCACCGCCCCGCCCAAAACACGCTCGCCGTGGTAGCCGATCATGCGCAAGGCGTCGGCCACGCAGACGCCGTCGGCATCGGTGGTGGCCAGGGCTTGGTCCAGCGCCAACGTACCGGTGAACACGGCGGAGCCGAGCATGGCGGGGGTGAAACGGGCGCCCTCCTCGTTCGTCCATACCGCGATTTCCAGCGGCTTGCGGGTCTGGATGCCGTGGTCGTCGAGGCTGCGCATCACCTCCAGGCCAGCCAACACACCGTAGACGCCGTCGAAGCGCCCGCCTTCGGGCTGGGTGTCGAGGTGGCTGCCGATCATCACCGGCGCGGCGTCCTTATCCGTACCGGCGCGCCGGGCGAACAGGTTGCCGATGGCGTCCACGCTCAGGGTCAGCCCGGCAGCCTTGCACCAGTGGCTGAACAGCTCGCGACCGGCTTGGTCTTCGGCGCTCAACGCCAGGCGGCAACTACCACCGCGCGCGGTCGCGCCGACTTCGGCCATGGCCATCAGGCTGGCCCATAGACGCTCACCCTTAATCTTCAACATTGCACCCGTTCCATTAAACGCTGGGGGCCATTTCCAGGCGGTGGGCGGTGGCGTGGCGGCGCGACAAGGCCAATACGCACACCAGCGAGACCGCCGCGATCAGGCTGTAAAACACTGCCATCGGCCACCATTGGCCTTGGTATTCGTGGGCCAGCCAGGTGCCGATCAACGGCGTCAGGCCACCAGCCAGCGCACCGCACACCTGATAGGCCAGGGAAATCGCGGTGTAGCGCACGCGGGTTTCAAACAGGCCGCTGACAAAGCCTGCGATCACCGCATAAAACGAGGCCATGCACACCACCGCCAGGGCGATGCCGAGGATGATCAACGGCGCCTGGCCGCTGCTGACCAGCGCGAACATTGGGTAAGGTGACGCCATCGCCAGCACTGTCATCGCGCAGAGAAAACGCGTGGCGCCGACCTTCTCCGCGACCCAGGCCGCCAGGGGCTGCACGCAGAACTGGATGATGGCGACCACGAACAGACATTCCAAAATCAACGAACGTGGTAGGCCCAATTGCTGAGTGCTGTAGGCAATCATGAAGGTGTTGGTGAAATACACGCCGGCGATGCCCAGGGTGTTGGCACCGATACACAGCAGCAGCGGGCGCCAGGCGGTTTTCAGTACTTCGATCACCGGGGCCTGGTCCGGCTTGAGCACCCGCGCCTTTTCGGCCAAGGCTTTGTCTTCGAGGAACTCAGGCGACTCGTTCACCCCCAGGCGAATCACCAGGCCAACGATCAACAGCAAGGCACTGGCCAGGAACGGCAGGCGCCAGCCCCAACTGAGCAGGTCTTCTTCGGGCAAACGGGTCACCGCGCTGAACGCCAGCAGCGATAGGATCAACCCCGCCGGGCTACCCAACTGGGCAAAGGAGGCAAAGAAGTTACGCCGCCCCTTTGGGGCATGCTCGCCGGCCATCAACACCGCCCCACCCCACTCGCCACCGACGGCAATGCCCTGCACGATGCGCAACAAGACCAGCAGGACCGGCGCCGCGACGCCGATCTGCGTGTAGGTCGGCAACAGCCCGATGCACACGGTGACCACGCCCATCATGACCAGCGTGATCACCAGCGACTTCTTGCGCCCGATCCGATCGCCGATATGCCCGAACACAATGCCGCCCAACGGTCGCGCGAAAAAACCCACGGCAAAGGTGCCGAACGCAGCCATGGTGCTGAACAATTTATCTTCGGAAGGGAAAAACAGCTGACCGAACACCAGCGCGGCGGCGGTGGCGTAGATGTAAAAGTCGTACCACTCGATCATCGTGCCGATGAACGCGGCGGCCGCAGCGCGGCGAGGCTGGGGCGAAGCGGAAGGCTTCATGGGGCTGGCTCCTTTGGTTATTTTTTTGGCAGGAGAAAGGTCGAACGCATGCGCTCTGATGGCGCTTGTTGAGGGTGATTTATCGTCGCCGGTCTATAATTAGTCAATTTTCTATTTATTATTCCAATTATAAACCCTGCTTATTATTGAGCCGCGCCATGCCCGAAACCCGCCGCGATATTCATCCGTTGCTCAACGACCGCCTGGACTGGAACCTGCTGCGCACCTTCCGCGTCATCGGCCAGGAACTGAGCATCAGCCGCGCTGCCGCGCGTCTGCACTTGACCCAGCCAGCCATCAGCCAGGCCCTCAAACGCCTGGAAGAGCAACTCGACTGCCAACTCATCGCGCGCCGTGGCCCGCGCTTCGTACTGACCGAGGCTGGCGAACAGATCTTCGCCATCGCCGGCGAGATGTACGGCCAGGTCTCGCAGATGAGCAACGCCCTGCAAAAACCCGGCGATGAGGTGATCGGCAAGGTGCGCCTGCTGATGATCAGCCGCATCAACTCCGACACTTTCGATGACTTTCTGGCCGACTTTCACCGCGAACATCCTCGGGTCGACCTGGACGTTGAGGTAATGCGCAGCTCCGACATCGTCGCTGCCCTGCTGGAAAAAACCGCCACTTTGGGCCTGAGCCTCAACCGCCGGCCACAGCCGCGCCTGGAACAACATCTGTTCCTGCACCAACGTTATGGTTTTTTCTGCGGAAAACACCACCCACTGTTCGGGCGTCACGGCTTGGCCGAAAGGGATTTGCAGTCGGAAAACTTCGTCAGTTTTACCAGTGACCAGATCGGCGGGATGCTCTCGCCATTGACGATATTCCGTGACCAACAGGGCTTCAGCGGGCGGATCGTGGCGTCGTCATCCAGCCTGGAAGAAGTGCGCCGTCTGGTGATTGCCGGGTTTGGCCTGGGCTGCCTGCCGATTCACGTGGTGGCGGAAGATGTGCAGAACGGACTGCTCTGGCGCTTGCCGCCGGATGAGGGGATTGCGGATGTGGATATCCATGTGTTGTGGCACCGGGAGCAGAAGATGAGTCGGGCGGAAACGGTGTTTATCGACAGTCTTTTGGCTCGTCTGGTGCGATAGTCGGAGGTATTTAGCGATTTACCTGACGGAGAGACCAGACGGCTCTCGCAGGGGAGCCCAATAGAACTTTGGCTTGCTCATGCTGGGCTTCGGTGAATTTTGTAAGTTCCTTCCGCGTCAATGCAAGTTCTGTTCGTTGAGACAATTGCTCTTTGCTTTGCAAATTAATGACATCTATCACACCTGCCAAGATCAAACTTGAAAAGAGCGTATTCGCTATTAGGTGAATTGAACCGAGTACGTCTATTGCACTCGATTTTTTAGGATCCGTTTTGCGGCTCCAAGAATTTCTTTGAGCGACGTTTCATCTGCCTGATAGGCAATGTCGCATAGGCAATGGCGAAGGTTCGCGGTTGTTGGTTCAGCGTGATCCCGGTTCGGGAAAAAAGCCTCCAGTCCCACGCCTAGGACGTCAGCAATTCGCTCCAACATTTCGATGCTAGGGGCGTATTCGCCTCTCTCGTAACGACTCACTGTCATCGACTCGCACCCCAATGCTTCGGCAAGGGCGGCCTGTGTACATTTATTGTCTAGTCGTAAGTGCTTGATTCGCTTGCCTATACTGATGGTGGCATTTTGCTTCATAGTAAATATCACTTAAAATCAAATGCTTACACCTAATCATCCCCCCAGGAAGATCATAAAAAGGCTAGATTACTATTATTTTATAGCCAATTTCAGTATAGTCATTTTTTGACTATCTGAACGATGTTGAATTGCTAAGGAATTTTCCCATGGACGCCGAAAATTATGCCTGCAGGAAAATGCGATTGATTTTTGGTGCCTGCAGGTATCCGAGCCTGAGAAGCAGCAAGAACTTATTTGTCGTTATCGGTCAAAAAATACCGCTCCTATTGCCTATGGTTGGGTAACTGGGGGGTTCACGCTCATGCTCACACCCTCCCACAATCAACAACTGACACGACAAGGCATGATCGAACAGGCGTTGCGTCAGGTCGATATTGAGCACGAATTCAGCCTGGTTTTTCAGCCAGTGATTGATTTGCGTAGCCGGCGGACTGTCGCGTTCGAGGCATTGGCACGCTGGAGCAGCCCAGCGCTAGGTGACGTCCCTCCCGGCCAATTCATTCCGATTGCCGAGCGGATCGGCTTAATAAATCGCCTGACCATTCACCTGCTCGGCAAGGCATTGCTGATTGCCTCTGATTGGCCCCGCCACATTTGCCTTTCTTTTAATTTGTCCACACACGACTGCGCTTCAGACGAAATCGCCGGACAAATAATCGAAATAATTAAAGCCAGCCATTTCGACGCCAGGCGACTTGACCTGGAAATAACCGAAACAGCGATCATGCAGGATGTTGTTAAGGTACAACATACTATTGACAGGTTCTGTCGGCTAGGTTGCGGAGTTGCCCTTGACGATTTCGGTACTGGATACTCTAGCCTTAGCCAACTACTTTCGCTGGTTCTCACCAAAATAAAAATAGATCGAACCTTTGTTGCTGGCATTGATGAAAACCCCACCAGCTACAAAATTGTAAAGTCTTTAGTTGCTTTGAGCAGTGACATGCAACTGGAATGTATAGCCGAGGGCGTTGAAACTCGCGAGGAATTGGAAACCTTGATTAGCTTAGGTTGCTTTTTTGTCCAAGGGTATTACTTTTCGCACCCCATGCATCATTCGCACATAGATGATTGGCTTAAAGACAATTGAACTGTGCGTGGCATGTCAAAAATTCAATGTCGAGTGCTGATTCAAATTCAGCCTTCGTAAGGCTTCTCTAATGCACAACCCGGTACATCGTGGCTAAACGCTGGAAGCGTCCTTGCCTCTTTTGGCCAAATGTAGTCAACCCCAGGGTACGCTGAAGCAGATTGCAGAGCTGCGCTCCAATTGCCCGCCATTAGCAGGCGAACTCACTGGTGGAGCCTGAAGACGCCCTGGTTATCAGTTGATTGGAAATCGAGGGCGTAGCGAAGGGTTTGGAGTGCGGCAAGGGGATTTGAGCAGTACAACCGAGCAGTACAATCCAGAAACGAAAAAGCCCCGCAGACCTTGATCTGCGGGGCTCTTCAAATAATGGCGGAGAGATAGGGAGCAGTGGACAAATGCTCTAAAAGCCCCGTAAACACTGGATATGCGGGGGTTTCCACAGATTTTGCTACATATTTTTGCTACAGAAATACCGTAAATCTCTTGATGAATTTACTCATCTGTAAACTCAGCAGCTATTGGTCGAACGCCCAATGCACGCGCAAGACGATCGTCGCTCCCCCTATCTCAGCTCAGTAGCCTTACTGCTGCCTTGCACCAAGAAGGCCATACGCCACTACCGATTGTGATTATCACGAGGTACAATGCGGCGGTTTATATCAGTCGATATGATTTGTGTGCTAAAGAAAAAAATACGTCCGATATAATGAGTTAAAAAATCAGGGAGATAAAATGTTTGACGACTACGACTACAAAAACACCTCCACAAGGATAAAACTGAAGTTCATCCAAAAAAGAGATGAGCCTATGTACCCCTGGGAAATTGCTGGCTTTCTTAACAAACTCAACACCGTATATTACAAATTTGAACTTTTAAACTCCATATGCTCCGCAATAGAGCACGGCATACCTCCCGAAGACATATTCATATTCGACCATTCGCTTCCGCTTTATAAGCGGTATTCGCAAATGAACTTACTCTCAGAACCTAACGCGGCGAAGACTTTCTACCCTATCGGCATGCCGATACCGTTAATTCCAAGCAAATATATATATGAGTTCAACTGTTTCTACAAAGCATTCCACACAATAAATTCAACACTGAGAAAAACCCACGTTCAACCGTTCAGAACTCAGACAGTCGCATCAGCATTTGAGGCACTGCAAACAGAAGGCCTTACCGCTGCTGAAGACTACATAATCAATCTCGCTATAGCGAGAGCAGATAAAAGTTACGAAAACGCAGTAAAGCGCGGCGAGAAGAAAAATAAACCAGATCCTGGGATCTTTGAAAAATCTCTAGAAAAATACAGAAAAAATAAGGAATATATTTTTTCAAGCCTAGACATCATCCTAACGTTAAGTGATGATCAAAAAAGCACAATAATTTCGCCCACCCACAAAGGTGATAAACGATTAAAAAGCATGTTATCAGAGTTTTTTACAAGCTTTGACACAACAACCAGACCTTTAGTATGTGCCCGAATAGGGAACAACAATATTAGGATCCTTGGCAGATCCCTTGTAAACAAAGAAGAACAAACTGGCCTAGAACTCAAAGAGATAAAACGTAACAGCCCGTTAGGAGCAATAATCGAAGGAGGTGCAGCGCTATATCAAGCGATTAATCAAGAAAAAAGGGCAAAAGAACTCCACGAGTTAGAAAAGAAGAAGAAGGAGGAAGAGATAAAACTAATCCAAACACAAATTCATGGTGAAGAGCTGAAGAATTTTGAGACTGAGATAAAAATCGCTCAAACGCTACAAACTATCGAAGCGACAACTGACATCAACGCTATTCGAAAAATTCCAGATTCCCCAATGAAACGACAGATAGAAAAGGCCTACAGTACTGAGTACGCTCATGCTGGACGAGTTCTCACGGAACAAGGCCTTACCCTACAGCGGAATAGCATATCAATTAACACAAATGCTTAAATACAGATCCAGCTTATCTTAAACCAATGAAGAAAAGCTGGATTACAGAGCCGTAGAAAACACTTTAGTTTAAATTACCCGCATATCAAACCAACCTACAGCCACCACATTTCTAACCTGACACGAAAACTAATACAACACTTAGATCTGATCCCAAAGAACAGAAATATACGCCAATTCGGCGTTAACCATTTTCATCAGCTTTTCTAGACCCGCGGAATCGTAACTGGCGCAAAATAGCTTGCTATTTCTAACATCTAAAATAGCCATCTTGCAATCTTCAGGCGCGCCAGAACTTAATGCAGATTGCATTAATGCCAAAATAACATCGACCCGAAGCTTATGGAGGGGCTCGTCTTTCAGATAAAGCTTCATGAGATGCGGAACTCCATCTACCACCAACCCAAGCTCCGGATTTATGCCTATATCGATATTCTGATAACTATAAACCGCACTAAAAGAAGAATTCCAACTAATAATCTTTCTTCCCCACCATTTCTCATAACCGCTAATAGCTTTGGGGTAGTTTTTTATTTTTTTCTCGTCCGTGAGAAACTTTAGTACATCACCCAGCTGACTTTTAGGATGATTTTTTTGATGGATAGAGACAATCCATTCCCTTAGAGGCTTATAAAAGTCAGTCTGCGGAGAATAAGCCTGACGATACTTTATCTGATTTACCTTCGTTGCCTTAGGCGTACCGGACTTAGAAATAATATCTACAACATCTGTTAGCGTAATTCTTGGCATTTCAAACTCCTTATCGCACAAAACTACTGCTTAGCTTCCGCCTGAATCAACCTATGTATCTCGACTACCCCATCAATAAATGGAAGAGCATCATCAGTAAAAAACTCTCGAGACTTATTAATTCTAAAGTCTGTCAGCAACTTGTGCAGCGCTTGCTCAAGCTCAATAAAATTGCGAGTTGAGTAAACCTTATGAACAGAGAACTCGAAAGGCACACCAGTTGTGTAGAGCTGCAAAATTCGCTTTTCTATAGCTTGAGATGTGAAACCTATTTTGATGATCTCGCGACCCTGCTGAGTATAGGTTCCTGTTTTCAACACGTAAACGTTGCCGATGGGTACGTCAAAGTCTTCTAGCTCAGGTGCATCTTCAGCAAGCTCGCCAGTAGTCAGTGATACCTTGTAAGGTTTAGTTGAGTCGTCACAGAAGAACTCATCATTGGTCTTCACCACGCCATAAATCTGAGCTAACAGTGCATGATCTAAGGTCGTGTAGTGGCCCCGCTCAACGTTGCGAAGGTGTGAAGGCGTACCATGGAATTCTGGATATTGGGCCTTTACGACCTCTTTGATCTCTTGCGGTGTCAGAGGCTGCTGAGAAGCCTCCACCACGGACCTGACCGTTTCTTTGAACGAGCGAGTAAGCATAGTCAAACATCCTTGTGATAAGCCCCGATGCTATCCAAAGGCCACCACAAGGGCAAGGTAAAGTGATTCAGCGACTGAGAGGCAACCCAGAAAAAGGCGGGCGAAAAAAAACGGCAATCTGTAGGCTTTTTCTGTTCCACCGCCTTCAAAGGCGCTGCTACAGAATTTTGCTACATAATTACCGTTTTTCTGCCTTGTAACTCATTGATTTACAAGGGCTTTTAATAATGGCGGAGAGATAGGGATTCGAACCCTAGGTACCGGTGAAGGTACAACGGATTTCGAATCCGTCCCATTCGGCCACTCTGGCATCTCTCCAACGGCGCGCATCATAACAGCCCATCTCAGGAAAGCAAAGCGCAGAAGCGATTTTTTTCCGTGCTATCAGATGCTTGCGTCGATTACAGCGGTACGCCGAGGCGCTTGGCGACTTCTTCGTAGGCTTCGATCACATCACCGAGGCCTTGGCGGAAGCGGTCTTTGTCCATCTTCTTCTTGGTGTCCTTGTCCCACAGGCGGCAGCCGTCCGGGCTGAACTCGTCGCCAAGGACGATGGAGCCATCGTGGAACACACCGAATTCCAGCTTGAAGTCGACCAGCAGCAGGCCGGCGTCGTCGAACAGTTTGCTCAGGACGTCGTTGACCTTGAGGGACAATTCCTTCATGCGCGCCAGTTGCTCGGCGGTGCCCCAGCCGAACGCCACAACGTGGGATTCGTTGATGAACGGGTCGCCCTTGGCGTCGTCCTTGAGGAACAATTCGAAGGTGTAAGGGTTGAGCTTGATGCCCTCTTCCACGCCCAGGCGCTTGACCAGGCTGCCGGCGGCGTAGTTACGCACGACGCATTCAACCGGGATCATGTCCAGCTTCTTGACCAGGCACTCGTTGTCGCCCAACAGCTTGTCGAATTGGGTCGGAATGCCGGCCGCTTCGAGTTTTTGCATGATGAACGCGTTGAACTTGTTGTTCACCATGCCCTTGCGATCAAGTTGTTCGATGCGCTTGCCGTCGAACGCCGAAGTGTCGTTGCGAAACAGCAGGATCAGGCGGTTGGCGTCGTCGGTCTTGTACACCGACTTGGCTTTGCCGCGGTAGAGTTCTTCACGTTTTTCCATGATGGGCTCCGCTTTGAGTGAGGTGGGCTAGGCGATGTGTCGCCAGTCGAGCCCTGAATCTTGATCGGCCAGTTGCAGCCAGTCCGGGTCGCACCCAAGGGTATCGACAAAACATTGCCGGGCCAGCTGCGGCAGGTTGTTCTTGCTGCTCAGATGGGCCAGGACCAGGTGTTGCAGGTCTTGCCAGCCCAACTCATACACCAGGTACGCCGCCTGGTGGTTGTTCAAATGCCCCAGTTCGCCGCCCACCCGTTGCTTGAGGAAGTACGGGTAATGACCGCGAGCCAGCAAATCTCGGCAGTGGTTGGACTCGATCATCAATGCATCGAGGTTCCGGTAGCCGTCCAGCACGTTGGCGCAGTAGGAACCCAGGTCGGTAAGTACGCCGAAACGTCGCTCACCGCCACTGAATACATACTGCGTCGGCTCCTGGGCGTCATGCGCCACGGCAATCACATCAATGCTCAAGGCACCGATCTGCAGTTGCTCGCCACCAGCCAGGAAGCCTGCGGGTTCAATGGGTTTGCGCATCCCGCGCAAAGTGCCGCGACTCAGGTACACCGGAAGATTGTAGCGCCGAGACAGCAAACCCACGCCATGCACATGGTCTGCATGTTCGTGGGTCACCAGAATCGCGCTCAGCTGCGAGGGGTGAACCCCCAAGCGCAACAGGCGCCGCTCGGTTTCTCTTAACGAGAAACCACAATCCACCAGCACATACGTGTCGTCATGAGCGACCAGCGTGCCGTTCCCTTGGCTACCGCTGCCGAGAACGGCAAAACGCATCGGATCAGCCCAGGTTGTCCTGAATCACGCCCAACACTTTGCGCGCTGTTTCAGCCGGCGCAACGGTGTTGATGTTCTTCTCGACGGTGACTTGCACGCTTTCGCCAACCTTGCTCAAACGAATCTGATAACGCTCGGCGCGGGTTTCGATCTCTTCCTTGGTCGGAGCGCTGCCGAACAACTTGCTGAAGAAACCTGGCTCGTCGTCTTTCTTCTCGGCTTTTTCCGCCACGTTGATGTAGTACAGGCCCAGGCTGCGGTTGATGTCTTCAACACGCCAAGGGCCTTGTTCCAACGCGCGACCAACACTGGCCCAGGCACGGTCCAGGTCTTCACCCAGGTTCAGCACCACGTTGCCGCTGCCGTCTTCGGTGAGGCTGACGCGGCTCGGGGTGTCGTAATCACGCGCGGCGAGCAGGGAGATGGAACCGCCCTTCTCGGAGATACGGCTCATGCTGGCCAGCATCTCGTCGACCAGTGCAGCATCGACGCCGGTGTTGACCGAGCGATTGGTGAACTCGACGTTGGAGGTGCTGCCAGCCGGACGCTCGGCGCTGACCACATAGACTTCACTGGTATTGCGCTGCACACCAGGCTCGATGCGCACACGCACGCGGGCTTCGGCGTCAGCGGCGACGCCACCGGACTGCAGGCGCTTGGCCATGCTGGCCGACAGCTCGCTGCCTTGCTGCCACGCTGTAGTGAACTCACCCGTCTGCGGACGCTGCTCGTCGATACGGAAACCGTTGTCCTGGAAGAACTGCACCGCCACCGGCCAGACTTCGGCAGGTGGGCGCTGCGCCACGATCCAGCGCGAGTCGCCGCTCTTCTGCAGGCTGTAGTCGCTGGTATTCGCCACGGCCGAGATCGGCTGTGGACGCGGCACCACGTACTCACCCTTGGCGGTGTCGTCGGCGACATTGCGCGGAATCGGCAGCAACGGATCAAGGCGCTTGGCGACGCTGACGTCCGGCGGCAGTTGCATCGGTTTGGTTGCTTGTGCTTCCAGGTAATCGCTGCCGCGGTCACGGAAGTAGCCTTCCGGGCCCCAGATCCAACCGCAGCCACTGGTGCTGGAGATAATCAAGGCAAGTGCGGAAAGTCCGGCCAATCGCTTCATGCGTAGTGCTTCCTCAATTAAACCAGGACGCCGGACTGGCGCAGGGCCTGTCGCAGCGGTTCGTGACAGGCTTCGCTGAGACGGGTGAGCGGCAGACGGATACCGTCCGGCATCATGCCCATTTCAAACAGCGCCCATTTCACGGGGATAGGGTTGGATTCGATAAACAGTGTCTTGTTGAGCGGCATCAACTTCTCGTGGATCGCACGCGCGGTCACGGCATCGCCGGCGAGGGCGGCGGCGCACATGTCACTCATGGCGCGCGGGGCCACGTTGGCGGTCACCGAGATGTTGCCCTTGCCGCCCAGCAGGATCAGCTCGACAGCGGTGGCATCGTCACCGGAATACACCAGGAAGTCGCTGCTCACGCCGGCCAGGATGTCCTTGGCGCGTTGCAGGTCGCCGGTGGCTTCCTTGATACCGATGATGTTTGGCACGGTGGACAGGCGGATCACCGTCTCGGCCTTCATGTCGCACGCGGTGCGACCCGGCACGTTGTAGAGGATCTGCGGGATATCGACCGCTTCGGCAATGGTGCGGAAGTGCTGGTACAGGCCTTCCTGGGTCGGTTTGTTGTAGTACGGGGTCACCAGCAGGCAGGCGTCGGCGCCGGCCTTCTTGGCGTTTTTGGTCAGCTCGATCGCTTCGCGCGTCGAGTTGGCGCCCGTACCGGCGATCACGGCGATACGGCCCGCGACACGCTTGACCACGAACTCGATAACCTGGATGTGTTCTTCCACGTCGAGGGTGGCCGATTCACCTGTGGTGCCGACCGCCACAATGGCGTTGGTGCCCTCTTGCAGGTGGAAGTCCACCAGTTTGCCCAGGCTATCCCAGTCGAGACGACCTTGTGCATCCATGGGTGTGACCAGTGCCACCATACTGCCCGCAATCATGCAACCGCTCCTGCCGGAAAAAGAGAGCAGTAATGGTACTGGCGCCAAGATGCTTGTACAAGCGAAGTACCGCCTGAGGACGCGTTCTGGATCAACTAAACGACGGGCAATGCCATCATTGCGTGAAAGTACGGGTCGAGGCGGAGTAAAAAGCCGCTGATCACGCAATGAAAACGCCACCTCCTATCCCTTGGCGACGCTTTTCGCTACCCTTCATGCTTTGATCGATACAGCCCTCACCGTATCGACCGCTCATCGTTTTAGGAAGGCTGCATGTCCACCCCCACAGTTCGCGAACAATTCCTTGTTATCAGTGCCCTCGGCGCCAACCCCATGGAGCTGACCAACGTCCTGTGCCGCGCCAGCCATGAAAACCGCTGCGCCGTCGTAACCTCCCGCCTCACGCGCCATGGCGAGTGCAGCGCGCTGGTGCTGCAGATTTCCGGCACCTGGGATGCTTTGGCGCGCCTGGAGACCGGCTTGCCGGGCCTGGCCAAGAAGCACAACTTCACCGTCAATGTGGTACGCAGTGCCGCGCTGGAAAATCGCCCACAGGCCCTGCCTTATGTGGCATACGTCAGTTCTGCCTACCGCTCGGACATCGTCAACGAGTTGTGCCAGTTCTTTATCGACCAAAACGTCGAACTGGAAAACCTCACCTGCGACACCTACCAGGCGCCGCAAACCGGCGGCACCATGCTCAACGCCACGTTCACCGTGACCTTGCCGGCCGGCGTGCAGATCAGTTGGCTGCGCGACCAGTTCCTGGACTTCGCCGATGCGCTGAACCTCGACGCATTGATCGAGCCGTGGCGCCCACAGAACCCAATGTAAGGAAGTCCCCATGGCGGTAGTCATCGACAAACCCGTAGCCGATTTCGAAGCCCAGGCCACCAGTGGCCAAACCTTCAGCATCAAAGCCCTCAAGGGCAAGCAAGTGGTGATCTACTTCTACCCGAAGGACAGCACCCCGGGCTGCACCACCGAGGGCCAGGGTTTCCGTGACCAGTACGCAGCGTTCAAGGCCGCCAACACCGAAGTGTTTGGCGTGTCGCGCGACAGCGTGAAGTCCCACGAGAATTTCAAGGCCAAGCAGGCGTTTCCTTTCGAGCTGATCAGCGACAAGGACGAAGCGGTTTGCCAACTGTTTGACGTGATCAAGCTGAAGAAGCTGTACGGCAAGGAATACCTGGGCGTAGATCGCAGCACCTTCCTGATCGACACCGATGGCGTGCTGCGCCAGGAATGGCGTGGCGTGAAAGTGCCGGGGCATGTGGACGCGGTGCTGGCTGCCGCTCAGGCTTTGCACAGCGCCTGAGCGTCATCGGGTGAGGGCGCAAGCGCCCTCACCTTCGTTTCATAGTAAGGGCGCCACCACCGGTTCCTGCCGCGGCCACGCATCCAGCACCGCCTTGAACAGCGTCGCCAGGGGGATCGCAAAGAACACCCCCCAGAACCCCCACAACCCGCCAAACAACAATACCGCGCAGATGATCGCTACCGGATGCAAGTTGACGGCTTCCGAGAACAGCAGCGGCACCAGCACGTTACCGTCCAGGGTCTGGATGATGCCGTACACCGCCATCAGGTAGATGAACTGATCGCTCCAGCCCCACTGGAACAAGGCGATCAATGTGACCGGCACCGTCACCACCACAGCGCCAACATACGGCACCACCACTGAAATACCGACCAACAGTGCCAGCAGGGCCGCGTAGTTCAGGTCCAGGGCAATAAAGGCGATGTAGGTAACCCCGCCACAGATGATGATCTCGATGACCTTGCCACGGATGTAGTTGGCGATCTGCCGGTTCATCTCCTCGGCTACCCGCGTGATCAACGCCCGCTCACGCGGCAGATAGCCACTGACCCAGCGGCCGATCATCGCGCGGTCCTTGAGGAAGAAAAACACCAGGATCGGCACCAGCACCAGATAAATCATGATGTTGACGAGTAACGGCAGGCTGGACAGGGAAAAGGTCAGCGCCCATTGCCCGAACTTTCCGATCTCGCCGCGCGCCACTTCGATGGCTTGCAGTACCTGCTCATCCGACACCAAGTGCGGGTAGCGCTCCGGCAACAGCAGCAACAACGACTGCCATTTGGCAAGCATGCCGGGCAACTCGTTGAACAAGGTGATCAACTGATGCCATAGCAACGGCACGACCACCACGATAAACACCAGCAACAGCCCCATGAACAAGGCGAATACCAGCCCCACTGCCGCCGCGCCCGGTAAACGCAGACGCTCCAGGGTGGTGACCAGTCCCTGCATCAGGTAGGCCAGCACCATCCCTGCCAGCACCGGGGCGAGCATGCCACCCAGGGTGAGAACGGCGGTAAAGGCCAGGAACAGCAGGACCGCCAGCACCACGGCCTCCTCGTCGGAGAAGTAGCGCTGAATCCAGTCTCGTAACACTTTGAACATCAATCAACCTCGGGTGGTGGGGCGAACAGTTCAGGCCTTGCGCAACCAATAACGGTAGACACCGGCGACGTCTTCTTCATGCAGCAGAGTGTGGCCGGCCAGCCTGGCAAAGGTGCGAAAATCACGCTGGGAGCCAGCATCCGTGGCAATCACCTTGAGCACTGCGCCGCTGGCCAATCGATTGAGCTCCAGCTTGGCCTTGAGCAAGGGCAACGGGCAATTGAGGCCGCTGGCATCGAGTTCGGCATCAAAGGCTACAGCGTCGGTCATGGTTTTACTCCGGGCAAGCGTTCAGGCTGCTTAGAATATCTGGTCCGAAGCTCAGTGTCCGGCTACAGTAAGCTCTTTGTCGAAAGGCTCTGTGCATGACTTTTTTGCGCCCCACCCTGCTGACGCTGGCCTGCCTGCTGGCCTCCCCGGGCTTCGCTGACGACCTGCCGTCTCTTGGCGACGCCAGTTCTGCCATTGTCTCGCCACAACAGGAATACCAACTGGGGCGCGCCTGGCTTGCCTACTTGCGCGGCCAGGTCTCGCAGCTCAACGATCCGCAGCTCAAGGATTACGTCGAAACCAGCGTGTACAAGCTGGTGGAGACCAGCCAGGTCAATGACCGCCGCCTGGAATTCATCCTGATCGATAGCCCGCAGCTCAACGCCTTTGCCGCGCCTGGCGGTATAGTCGGGGTCAATGGCGGGCTGTTCCTCAACGCTCAGACCGAAGGTGAATACGCCTCGGTGCTGGCCCACGAATTGGCTCACTTGTCTCAGCGCCACTTCGCCCGGGGCGTCGAAGCGCAACAGCGCATGCAGATCCCGATGATGGCCGCGATGCTCGGCGGCATCATTGCCGCCGCAGCCGGTGCGGGCGATGCCGGTATTGCCGCGATTGCCGGCACTCAGGCAGCCGCGATCCAGGAACAACGACGGTTCTCACGCCAGAACGAACAAGAGGCGGACCGCATCGGCATCCTCAACCTGGAGAAAGCCGGTTACGACCCACGCTCCATGCCGACCATGTTCGAACGCCTGATGCGTCAATACCGCTTCGACGCCAAACCGCCGGAATTCCTGCTGACTCACCCGGTGACAGAGTCGCGCATCGCCGACACCCGCAACCGCGCCGAACAGGCCAAGCCCGGCGGCACGGAAGACAGCTTGCGCTATCAATTGATTCGCGCACGGGTGCAGTTGAAATACGAAGACACGCCAGGCCTCGCTGCCAAGCGCTTCCAGGCCCAACTGGATGAAAATCCGAAAAACGACGTGGCGCGTTATGGTCTGGCCATCGCCCAAATCAAGGGCACCAAACTCAAGGAAGCCCGGGAAAACCTGGCCCCGTTGTTGGCCAAGTCGCCCAACGACATTACCTACAACCTGGCGCAGATCGAGCTGGACATCACTAACAACCGCTTGCCGGACGCCCAGCAGCGCACTGACCGGATGCTCACCCAGTACCCCGGCAACTATCCGCTGAACCAGGTGCGAGTGGACCTTTTGCTTAAACAGAACCGTACCGCCGATGCGGAAAAGGCCCTGGACGGCTTGCTCAAGTCGCGCCCGGACGATCCGGACGTGTGGTACCAAGTCGCCGAGACGCGCGGCTTGTCCGGCAACATCATCGGCCTGCATCAGGCGCGCGCCGAGTACTTCGCCCTGGTCGGCGATTTCCAGCAAGCCATTCAACAACTGGACTTCGCTAAGCGCCGTGCCGGCAGCAACTTCCCACTGTCGTCGCGTATCGACGCACGCCAGCGTGAGTTGATCGAACAGGAACGCCTGGTGAAAGGGATGATGAGCTAAACCCATCGCCTACAAAAAAGCCCCGCCCTCGTTAAACGAAGGCGGGGCTTTTTATTGGCCGGTTACTCGGCCAGCTTGAAGGTAATGAAGCTGGCACGGCCCTGACGCAGGACACGCATCGATACCGAACGGTTCTTCGGCAGCGCCTTGGCGATGTCGGTGAACTGCTTGGTGGAGTCGATGGCCTGATTGTTCAGGTGAGTAATCACATCGCCTGGCTGCAGGCCAATCAAGGCAGCAGGACCGTCCTGCACTTCCTTGATCACCACGCCGCTTTTCAGGTCGAAGGTTTTCTTCTGCTCATCCGTCAGCTCGGCCACGGCAATGCCAAGGCGGTTGCTGCTGCGCTCGGCGCCCGGCTTGGTATTCCCCAGGGCATCCAGGGTCGCACCTTCTTCAGGGATGGCACCGACGGTGAGCTCAACGTTCTGGCGCTTGCCTTCGCGGATCACTTCCAACTTGGCCTTGCTGCCCGCCTTGAGCGCGCCCACCAGGTGCGGCAGGTCTGCCGACATGACGATCGGTTGGCCGTTCATGCTCAGAATCACATCGCCGACTTGCAGGCCACCTTTGGCAGCCGGGCCGTCGTCCTGGATCTGTGCAACCAGCGCACCGGCCGGCTTGTCGAGGCCGAAGGATTCAGCCAGGTCCTTGTTCACTTCCTGGATCACCACGCCCAACCAGCCACGGCTGACCTTGCCGCCGCTTTTCAGCTGGTTTGAAACGTCCATGGCCACGTCGATCGGGATGGCAAACGACACGCCCATGAAGCCACCGGAGCGCGTGTAGATCTGGGAGTTGATGCCAACCACTTCACCGTTCAGGTTGAACAACGGACCGCCGGAGTTACCCGGGTTGATCGGCACGTCGGTCTGGATGAACGGCACGTAGTTTTCGTTGGGCAGGCTGCGCCCGATAGCGCTGACGATGCCTTGCGTCACGGTGTGGTCAAAGCCAAACGGCGAACCGATAGCCACGACCCACTGTCCGGCTTTCAGGTCTTGGGACTTGCCCAGTTTCAGTACAGGCAGGTCTTTGCCGTCGATTTTCAGCAACGCCACGTCGGAACGTGGGTCGGTGCCGACCAGCTTGGCTTTTAATTCACTACGGTCAGCCAGGCGGACGATGATCTCGTCAGCACCGGTAATCACGTGGTTGTTGGTCAGGATGTAGCCATCGGGCGAGATGATGAAGCCCGAGCCGAGGGACTGCGCTTCACGCTGACCGCCACCACGGGGCGCGCGTTGTTGCGGCATACCACGCTCGAAGAACTCGCGCAGCATCGGCGGCAGGCCTTCCAGGTCCGGCGTCTGCTGGTCGGAGACTTTGCGCTCTGGCAGTTTTTGCGTGGTACTGATGTTCACCACGGCAGGCGAGGCCTGCTCGACCAATTGGGTGAAATCAGGCAGTTCGGCCGCTAGCGCGGGCACGGCCTGCCCCAGCACCAGCACCGTGGCGACTATGGATAAGTAAGACTTCAAGCGTGGTATCGACATACAGCTCCCGTTACGACGTGCAGGGTTGAGCGACAGGGTTCAAAAAACGCCGGAAACTGCGACCGACATCTCTGTTCCGCGAACAAAACAAGGTCAGCGCCGACAAGCCTTGACCTATAAAAAACATGAGGGATTTTTGCAAGTGAAAATGCTGATCCAGACATTTCATGTCTATCGGCAGCCAACCTCGCATGGAATTAGAGTGAAAGGCCAGGATGAACATAAGATTAACGATTCACGGCTTGGCGGCAGGCATTTTTTCAACGCGCACCGACAGCGCGAGGCGCTCAGCGGTGCCGATGGGAATTTCGCCAACCACCGTGACCATCATTTCGCCATCCACCGTATTCAGCCGACGCGACACCGCCACCGTCGGGCCCAACTGGGTACGGGTCTCCGTAACGCTTGCCCCGCTGATCGGTTCAAGGAACACCGAAAACCGTGCCAACCCATCTTCATACATCCGACTGTCGACCGTCGCTTTGGTCTGGGTGTCTTTGCGCGCACTGCTGTTGGTTAGCTGAAAACCCGGCGGCAGCCATTCCAGATGCCATTCTTCGGTAGGTTGCACCTCTGCCGTTTTAGCCGTAGCGACTGCAATCGGCGTGCAATCGCCAGTAGGTTGCAAGTCGCGATCATCCGGCGTGACCGAGGTGTTCAATCGGGTGAACTGGAAACGCTCCAGCAACTGCCCCTGGTCGTTCAACAGCAGGGATTTAAGAGGCAACGCGGTATCCCGGTCCAGGTGCAACTCAAAACCATAGCGGTATTGGTCACGTGGGGTGATCGATACAATCACCGCATTTCGACCGGCCACGCGAGATTTGCCGATGACGGCCAGTTCGTAGAATTGCGTGAGTTTTTGCGGATCAAGCGCACGTGACGGTGCATCACGCGAATTGCCGAGGCCGGCGACAAGAGTACCGCTGACGCATTGCGTCCGACCGTCTACCCGCACGACTTCCTGAGCCGAACCATCGAGCTGCAAAAGCCGCTCGCGGACCTGACCGTCCTGGACACGATGCCAGATGTCATGGGTAGAAAAATTGCCGTTACGCTCGTAGACGAACGTACCTTGGAAGCTTTGCTGTTGCTCTGCACGCCCAAGTCGAGTCAGCCAGTCTTGGGCTTCATCAGCATGGGCGGGGAGTGCAAACCAACCACCGAGCAAAAGCGTAAGGAGCGGTATGGCGCGCATAGGGCTCCTCAACGGTTTAGCGGTTTTCCAGGCTTGCCGCACGAGCATATGGCAGAGCGCTTTCAGTGCCTTTCAAGGCTGATTCCTGTGCGTGTTGGCGCAGGTAGCCTGGAAGACGCTGATCTTGCCAGCCGGATTGCCCTTGAAGCACACCGTTCGCCATCGGGCCGGTAGTGTCGGAGCTTTCCTTGTAGCCTGCCAGTACGGCGGGGCCTTTGACTTGCGGACCCGCCATGATCGGTTGCTGAGTCTGCTGGGCCAGTTCGGCACCGGCGATTTCGTCCTGGTTGTACAGGCGAACACCGGCCAGTACGGCAACAGTCACCGAGGCGGCCACTGCCAGGCGACCCAGGCTACGCCATGGACCCCGTGCAGCTTTTGCCGGAACGGCTTCATCAGCCAGTGCAGCAGAAACGGCCGCAGCAATATCCAGACGAGGGATTAGAAGATCCTTGTGCATCACCGCCCGAGCGACTTGGTAACGAGACCAGGTATCACGGGTTTCGGCATCATCGAATGCGTTGAGCACCCGACGAAGTTCCAGTTCATCCGCTTCGTTATCCATCACTGCGGACAGCGATTCCTGCAGGGCATCACGACTCATGGCGGTTCCTCTCTTGGCTGTCGCCGCTGTCTTTAGTTTTCCTGCAACAACGGTTGCAAGGCTTTATCGATGGCTTCCCGGGCCCGGAAAATCCGTGACCTTACAGTCCCCACCGGACACTGCATGACGCTCGCAATGTCTTCATAACTCAGACCATCGAATTCACGTAAAGTTAACGCAGTACGCAAATCTTCTGGCAGTTGCTGAATAGTGCGATGGACGGTGCCTTCGATCTCGTCGCGCAGCAATGCACGCTCCGGCGACTCGAGATCTTTGAGGCCGTGATCACCATCGTAAAATTCTGCATCTTCCGAACTGACATCACTATCCGGTGGGCGGCGTCCGCGAGACACCAGATAGTTCTTCGCCGTGTTGATGGCGATGCGGTAGAGCCACGTGTAAAACGCACTGTCACCGCGAAAATTGCCCAGTGCACGGTATGCCTTGATAAAGGCTTCCTGTGCAACGTCCTGCGCTTCATGGGTGTCGTGCACAAACCGCACGATCAACCCGAGAATTTTGTGCTGGTATTTCAGCACTAGCAGATCAAAAGCTCGCTTGTCGCCGCGTTGAACGCGCTCGACCAGCTGCTGATCCTCTTCCTGGGTTAGCATGAACACTCCTCGTTGTACTTAAAGGAGGCTTGCATAACTGAACGATCAGGCTTGCAAACATAGACTCGTACTTTTCGCAAAAGTTCTCCCCTCCAAGCAAGTTTCCGGCATGCACTGATTTGGCACACACGAAAAACGCAGCGCGGGCAACGCCGGCTGCGCGAATAATCTTGTCGCCGGTTTCCTGACGCGTCCAATGCTCCCGACGGGCCAATAAACTCAACGTTTTCCCAGCTTTCGGGCAACCTGCTATTGAGTCGGGGCTTATGCAAAAAGTTCCCACTTCAATAACCGGTCTATTTACCTTGGCCGTGCACCGTAATTTCACATTGCCACGAATGCGCGGCTATTGTGCCGCTCCCCCCCTCTATATACTAGTAGCCCGTGTGACCCTTTGATTCGCCGATCCAGGCGTCCTGTTTGCGCCAGCCCCTGTGGATCGCTTTTTGCGGAATCCTTCAAATGAGCCAACAGTTTCAACACGATGTGCTGGTGATCGGCAGCGGCGCAGCCGGCTTAAGCCTTGCGCTGACCCTCCCCAGCCACCTGCGCATTGCAGTGCTGAGTAAAGGCGACCTGGCCAATGGCTCGACGTTCTGGGCCCAGGGCGGTGTTGCCGCCGTACTGGACGACACCGACACGGTGCAGTCCCACATCGATGACACCCTCAACGCCGGCGGCGGCCTGTGCCACGAAGACGCGGTGCGCTTTACCGTCGAACATAGCCGCGAAGCCATTCAATGGCTGATCGACCAAGGTGTGCCGTTTACCCGTGATGATCACGCGGGCACTGATGACGGCGGCTTCGAGTTCCACCTGACCCGCGAAGGCGGGCACAGCCATCGGCGCATCATCCACGCCGCCGACGCCACCGGTGCCGCGATCTTCAAGACCCTGCTCGAACAAGCCCGCCAACGCCCGAACATCGAATTGCTGGAGCAACGGGTCGCCGTCGACCTGATCACCGAGAAACGCCTGGGCCTGTCGGGCGAGCGCTGCCTCGGCGCCTACGTGCTCAACCGCAACAGCGGCGAAGTCGACACCTACGGCGCCCGCTTCACCCTTCTCGCCTCGGGCGGCGCGGCCAAGGTCTATCTCTATACCAGCAACCCCGACGGTGCCTGTGGCGACGGCATCGCCATGGCCTGGCGCTCGGGCTGCCGGGTGGCCAACCTGGAATTCAACCAGTTCCACCCCACCTGCCTGTACCACCCGCAGGCCAAGAGTTTCCTGATCACCGAAGCCCTGCGCGGCGAAGGCGCACACTTGAAACTGCCGAATGGCGAGCGCTTCATGCAGCGCTTCGACCCGCGCGCCGAACTGGCGCCGCGCGACATCGTCGCCCGCGCCATCGACCATGAAATGAAGCGCCTGGGCATCGACTGCGTCTACCTGGACATCAGCCACAAACCCGAAGCATTCATCAAGACCCACTTCCCGACGGTCTACGAGCGCTGCCTGACTTTCAATATCGACATCACCAAAGGCCCGATTCCGGTGGTGCCGGCCGCGCACTACACCTGCGGCGGCGTGATGGTCGACCAACACGGGCGCACCGACGTTCCCGGCCTGTACGCAATCGGCGAAACCAGCTTCACCGGCCTGCACGGCGCCAACCGCATGGCCAGCAACTCGCTGCTCGAATGTTTCGTCTATGCGCGTTCGGCGGCGGCAGACATTCTTGAACAACTGCCGCACATCCCCGTACCCGACGCCCTGCCCCGCTGGGACGCCAGCCAGGTGACCGATTCGGACGAAGACGTGATCATCGCCCACAACTGGGACGAACTGCGGCGCTTCATGTGGGACTACGTAGGCATCGTGCGCACCAACAAACGCCTGCAACGCGCGCAACACCGCGTGCGCCTGTTGCTGGATGAGATCGACGAGTTCTACAGCAACTATAAAGTCAGCCGCGACTTGATTGAGTTGCGCAACCTGGCCCAAGTGGCCGAACTGATGATCCGCTCGGCCATGGAGCGCAAGGAAAGCCGGGGCCTGCATTACACGCTCGACTACCCGCAGATGCTGCCCGAGGCCCGGGACACTATTCTGGTGCCAACCACCTACGGCGACTGAACTTCAGGCGAACCCGCAGGCGCCGGTGGACATCGGCGGCCTGCGAATCGCTGGGCACGCAGATCGACCGCACCGCCCATTCGCCCTGTACCCGATAGCGCAGCACTACGATCAACGGCAGCGCCAGGCTATCGGGACGTAGCTGCACGCGGTGCCAGCCACGCGCAGCGCTCCATAGCTGCCACCCGTTTTCATCACGGCGCAGGCCGCGAATCGACGAACGGTGAGTCAGCCGGATATGGCGCGGGACAACCCAGGCGGCGTGAGCCAGGCACAGCAACAGGCCAAGGCTTGAATAAGGCAGGTCGAGAAGCAGCAGCGCACCCAGCGCGAACGACTGGGCAAGGAGATAGGCCGCCAGCAAACGCCGCGAGGCCTGCCAGCGGCATTCGAAGACGGGATTACTTGGGCTGGACACGATCCAGAATCATCCGAACCATACGCTGCAGCTCCGGGTCTTCCGATTCGGCACGTTCCATGAACCAGCCGAACATGTCCTGGTCTTCGCATTCCAGCAGGCGGACGTAACAGTCGCGATCCACTTGGTTGAGGGTCGAGTAAACCTCTCTGACGAACGGCACCAACAACACATCCAGCTCAAGCATGCCGCGACGGCTGTGCCAGTAGAGGCGATTAAGTTCTACATCTTCGACCATGGAACGCTCCTCAAATAGATCGCAAGTATACAGGCCCTAAGGCACCGGAACAGTCGGCTTTGGTCGCACCCTACAGAAACTATCCATTTGCCGGGCGCCCCTCTATGATGCACCTAGACTTTTTGACCTGCGATGACCCATGGCTGACTCTGCTTTCTTCTGCCCCATCACCCACGAAGGCGTTCTCGCCGTCCGCGGTGCCGACGCTGCCAAGTTCTTGCAGGGCCAACTCACCTGTAACCTTAATTATCTGAGCGACACTCAGGCCAGCCTCGGCGCGCGCTGCACGCAAAAAGGCCGCATGCAGTCGAGCTTTCGCATCCTGTTGCAAGGTGATGGCGTACTGCTTGCCATGGCCACCGAGTTGCTGGAACCGCAACTGGCGGACCTGAAGAAATACGCGGTGTTCTCCAAATCCAAACTCACCGACGAAAGCGCCGCCTGGGTGCGTTTCGGCCTGGCGGACGCGGATCAAGCGCTGGCAAGCCTGGGCCTGGAACTGCCGGCCGCGACCGACAGCGTCGCCCGCAGCGAACATTTGATCGCCATCCGCGTATCCCCAGGTCGCATCGAACTTTGGGCGTCCGCCGAGCAAGCCGAAGCCGTGCGCAGCCAATTGGCCGCGCAGTTGCAACAGGCTGACTTGAATGAGTGGCTGCTGGGCCAGGTCCGCGCCGGCATCGGCCAGGTCATGCCGCAGACCCGCGAGCTGTTTATCCCACAGATGCTTAATCTGCAGGCCGTGGGCGGCGTCAGCTTCAAGAAAGGCTGCTACACCGGCCAGGAAATCGTCGCGCGCATGCAGTACCTGGGCAAGCTCAAGCGTCGCCTGTACCGCCTGAGCCTGAATGCCACTGAATTGCCCGAGCCCGGCACACCACTGTTTTCTCCCAGCCACAACAGTTCGATCGGCGAAGTGGTGATCGCGGCAAAAGCTGACCAAGGGGTGGAACTTCTGGCCGTGCTGCAAGCCGAAGCTGCCGAGAGTGGCGATGTGCATTTAGGCACCCTCGAAGGTCCCGGCTTGCAACTGCTTGAGCTGCCGTACCAACTGGACCGGGATCGAGAGATCCAGCACTGATCGCCGCACCCCTTTGCAACACCTTAGAGAGCATGAATGAACGAGCTGGCGGAAAAAGTCCAACAGGCTTTGATTGCGGCCATCAAAAACGATGACCTGGTGCTGCCGACATTACCGGAAGTGGCCCTGAACATTCGTCAGGCCGCCGAAGACCCGGAGATCGGCATCAGCCACTTGAGCAAAGTGATCGGTCGCGACACCGCGTTGTCGGCGCGCTTGATCAAAGTGGTCAACAGCCCGCTGTTGCGGGCGACGCAGGAAGTCACCGACCTGCACACCGCCATCACCCGGCTGGGCACCAACTACAGCAGCAACTTGGCGATCGGCCTGGTGATGGAGCAGATCTTCCACGCCCGCTCCGAAGTGGTCGAACAGAAAATGCGCGACGTCTGGCGCCGCAGCCTGGAAGTGGCCGGCGTCAGCTATGCCTTGTGCCGCAGCCACAGCCAGCTCAAGCCGGACCAGGCAGCGCTCGGCGGGCTGGTGCATCAGATCGGTGTGCTGCCGATCCTGACCTACGCCGAAGACCATTACGAATTGCTCTCTGATTCGGTCAGCCTCAACCACATGATCGAGAGCATCCACCCGATGCTCGGCGACAAACTGCTAGCGGTCTGGGACTTCCCGGAAATGCTGGCGAAACTGCCAGGCCAATACCTCGACCTGGAACGCGACTCTGCGCGCCTCGACTATATCGACCTGGTCCAAGTTGCCGTGCTGTATTGCCATCGTGGCACCGCGCATCCACTGGCGGATGTGCCGGTCTCCAGCCTGCCGGCGATCAAGAAGCTGCGCCTGGACCCTTACAGCGACAGCGTGCGTGCAGAGCTGGACGAAGCACGGTCGATGTTCTACTGATCAACCGGCGATAAAACTGACCCGCACTTTCAAGCCTGCCGATTCGCCATCATGCAGGCTGATCTGGGCCAAATGCGCGCGACAGATTTCACCAACAATCGCCAGGCCAAGGCCAGAGCCCATGCCCTGCTGGCTGCGACGATAGAAGCGCTCGAACACGCGGTCGCGCTCGTCCAGCGGAATGCCTGGGCCATCATCTTCCACTTCCAGCACCGCCGGTGCCGTCACGCGCAGGATCACATTGCCGCCGGGCGGCGTATGGGCCAGGGCGTTATCCACCAGGTTGCTCAGCAGCTCGTTGAGCAGCGTCGGCTCCCCGCGCATCCACACAGGTGTGTCCGCCTCCAGCGCCAGCGCCACCCCACGCGCATGGGCCAACGGCGCCATGGCCATGCCCAGCTCGCGGGCCAACTGGCTGAGGTCGAGCAGTTGCGCGCCACCTTCGGCAATCGCCCGTGCGCCGTTTTCGATGCGCGCCAGGGACAGCAATTGATTGGCCAGATGGGTCAGGCGATCGGTGCCTTGCGCGGCGGTTTGCAAGGTGCTGCGCCAGATGGCCGGATCTTCGGCGCGCAGGCCAAGTTCCAGGCGTGCCTTGAGCGCGGCCAGTGGCGTGCGCAGTTCGTGGGCAGCGTCAGCGATAAACTGCGCCTGACGCTCGAACTGGCCCCGCAGGCGTTCGGTGAAATGGTTGAGGGAACGCACCAGCGGGCCGAACTCAAGCTGCACTTCGACCAGCGGTAATGGCCGCAGGTCATCGGGCTGGCGCTCTTCCACGGCCGTGCGCAGGCGCTCCAGCGGGCGCAACGCCGCGCTCACGGCAAACCACACCAGCAACAATGCGCCGATGGCGAGCATGCCCAGGCGCAGCAAGGTGTCGGCCATCAGGCCGCGGGCCATGCTGACGCGCGCTTCATCGGTCTCGGCCACGCGGATTTCCGCCATGCCATTCATGTTCGGTTCGGAGACCGCCTTGAGCAGGCTCACTACGCGCACGGCCTGGCCCTGGTACGTGGCGTCGTAAAAACGTGCCAACGCCGGGTAGTCATCGGTGCGCGGCGTGCCAGGTGGCGGGCCGGGCAGGTTTTCGTAACCGGAAATCAGCTTTTGATCAATGTCATTGACCTGGTAATAAATACGCCCGGCGCTGTCGTAGGCAAACGTGTCCAGCGCCACATACGGCACATTCGCGCTCAAAGTGCCGTCGACCTGGGTCAGGCCGGCGGCAATCGTGCGTGCCGAGGCCAGCAGGGTGCGGTCATAGGCGGTGTCGGCGGCTTCGCGGCCGTTCCAGTAGGCGCTCATGCCGCTGGCGACCATCAACAGCACCAGCAACAGCGCCAGGTTCCATAACAGCCGCCAGCGCAGGCTGCTGGGCTTATGCATCGCGGGCTTCCAGCAGGTAGCCGAGGCCACGGAACGTCACGATGGCGATGGGCTGGCCGTCGAGTTTCTTGCGCAGGCGATGTATGTAGATTTCGATGGCATCCGGGCTGGCTTCTTCGTCGAGGCCAAACACCTGGGAAGCCAGTTGCTCCTTACTCATCACCCGGCCCGGCCGCGCGATCAGCGCTTCAAGCACGGCTTGCTCGCGGGACGTGAGGGTCATCAACTCGCCGCCGACCGTGAAACGGCGGATGTCGAGGTCGTAGACCAGTACGCCGCACGCCTGCTGGCGCTCGCCGCCGAGCACGCTGCGCCGCAACAGCGCCTTGACCCGCGCCTCTAGCTCCGTCAGCTCAAACGGCTTGGCCAGGTAGTCGTCGGCGCCCAGGTTCAGGCCATGCACGCGGTCTTTCACATCACTGCGCGCCGTCAGCATCAGCACCGGCAGATTTTTCCCACGCGCTCGCAAACGCGCCAGCACCTCGAAACCATCCATGCGCGGCAAGCCCACATCAAGGATCGCCACCGCGTATTCCTCACTGCTCAAGGCCAGGTCAGCGGACACGCCATCGTGCAACACGTCGACGGTCAAACCCGTGCTCTTGAGCGCCTGGGCGACACTTTCAGCCAGTTGCAAATGGTCTTCAACCAGAAGGACGCGCATGGATTTTTACCTCATTCGGGGGTGGTCGGCGCCACGCTTTGCGAGGCAGTTTACAGGCGCGGCCTAGCCTGTGAAGCCCGAAAACATTGAAAGGCAACTGAAAGGTTAATGAAAGTTTCACCCTTTAGCATCCAGCCACGGTAGGCCATGCCCGCCAAGCTAC
The DNA here is from genome assembly GCF_049897085.1 of Pseudomonas sp. PSPC3-2. Lineage (NCBI taxonomy): Bacteria > Pseudomonadati > Pseudomonadota > Gammaproteobacteria > Pseudomonadales > Pseudomonadaceae > Pseudomonas > Pseudomonas sp. PSPC3-2. The sequence continues at coordinate 582,161 of NZ_JAFCVO010000001.1, read as the reverse complement.
CTGACCCGTAGCGCCCGAAAAACGCCTCGAAGCGTTTTCGCCAAAATAAGAACAATAACGGAGTACTCAACGATGCTGTCGACACAGCCCCAGGCTTACCCGCCTGTACGTTTTTCCCGCCTGACCCAGACCGCCCTCGCCAGTGCCGCCACCCTTGCCGGCTTTTCGCCGCTTGCCCAAGCCGCGTTCTTCGAAGACAGCAGCGCGACCCTGGAAACCCGCAACATGTACTTCAACCGTGACTTTCGCGATGGCACCAGCGCCCAGCAATCCAAACGTGACGAATGGGCCCAAGGCTTCATGCTCAACCTGCAATCGGGCTACACCGACGGCACCGTCGGCTTTGGCGTGGATGCGCTGGGCATGCTCGGAGTCAAGCTCGACTCCAGCCCCGACCGCACCGGCACCGGCCTGCTGCCCACGCATGACGATGGCCGCGCCGCCAACGAGTATTCCAAGCTGGGCCTGACCGGCAAAGTGAAGATCTCCGCCACCGAGCTGAAGATCGGCGCGCTGATCCCCGAGCTGCCGATCCTCAAGCCCAACGACGGGCGCATCCTGCCGCAAACCTTCAACGGCGGCCTGATCACCTCGAAAGAATTCAAGAACCTGGTCTTCACCGGCGGCCGCCTGGATAAAGCCAAGGACCGCGACGACAGCAACTACGAGGACATCGCCCTCAACAACAAGAACAGCCGCTTCCTGAGTGGCGCCACCGGCAAGCATTTCAACTTCGGCGGCGTCGACTACAAGTTCGCCGACAAGATCACCGGCAGCTACCACTTCGCCCAGCTCGATGACGTGTACCGTCAGCACTTCCTCGGCCTGGTGGCCGCCCGCCCGATGGGCCCCGGCACCTTCGGCACCGACCTGCGCCTGGCGATCAGCGATGACACCGGCGCCGCCCGTGGCGGTAAAATCGACAACACCTCCCTCAACGGCCTGTTCAGCTATGCCCTCAATGGCCATAAGCTCAGCGCCGGCTACCAGCACATGTCCGGCGACAGCGCGTTCCCGTATGTGGATGGCAGCGACCCGTACCTGGTCAACTTCGTGCAGATCAACGACTTTGCCGGCGCCGAGGAGCGCTCCTGGCAGGCACGCTACGACTTCGACTTCGCCAAGCTGGGCATTCCCGGCCTGAGTTTCATGAGCCGTTACCTCTCGGGTGACAATATCAAGCTCAAGAACGGCGAAACCGGCAAGGAGTGGGAGCGCAACAGCGAGATCAAGTACGTGGTGCAAAGCGGCACGTTCAAGGATGTGGCCGTGCGCCTGCGCAATGCGACGTATCGCTCCAACTATTCAGCCCGTGATGCCGATGAAGTACGCCTGCTGGTCAGCTACAGCGTCGCGCTCTGGTAAGCAGTGCCTGGTAATAGCCACTCATAACAACAACGACGGAGATCACCATGACCCTTTCATTGCGTAAATTCGCCCTCGCCGCCGGCTGCCTGCTGTTCGCCGGCCAACTGCTGGCCGCCGACGAACCCAAGCGTCCGGAATGCATCGCGCCGGCCTCCCCCGGCGGCGGTTTTGACCTGACCTGCAAACTGGCGCAAAGCGCGCTGGTCAACGAGAAGCTGCTGAGCAAACCGATGCGCGTGACCTACATGCCCGGCGGCGTGGGCGCGGTGGCCTACAACGCCGTGGTCGCGCAGCGCCCGGCGGACGGTGGGACCCTGGTGGCCTGGTCCAGCGGTTCGCTGCTGAACCTGGCCCAGGGCAAGTTCGGGCGTTTCGATGAAAGCGCCGTGCGGTGGCTGGCGGCGGTCGGCACCAGCTACGGCGCGATTGCGGTAAAAAGTGATTCGCCTTACAAAAATCTCGACGACCTGGTGCAGGCACTGAAGAAAGATCCGAGCAAGGTGGTCATCGGTTCCGGCGGCACCGTGGGTAGCCAGGACTGGATGCAAACCGCGCTGATCGCCAAAGCCGCCGGGATCAACCCGCGCGACCTGCGCTATGTGGCGCTGGAAGGCGGCGGTGAAATCGCCACCGCCCTGCTCGGCGGGCATATCCAAGTGGGCAGTACCGACATCTCCGACTCCATGCCGCACATCCTCAGCGGTGACATGCGTCTGCTCGCGGTGTTCTCCGAAGAGCGCCTGGACGAGCCGGAAATGAAGAATATTCCCACCGCCAAAGAGCAAGGCTACGACATCGTCTGGCCGGTGGTGCGCGGTTTCTACCTCGGGCCAAAAGTCAGCGATGCCGACTACGCCTGGTGGAAAGACGCCTTCGACAAACTGCTGGCCTCCGAAGACTTCGCCAAGCTGCGTGACCAGCGCGAGCTGTTCCCGTTCGCCATGACCGGCCCGGAGCTGGACACCTACGTGAAGAAACAGGTGGCGGACTACAAAGTGCTGGCCAAAGAGTTCGGCCTGATCCAGTAATCGCCCCTCTGCCGTTTGGCCACGCCCTGCTGAACCCGGGGCATGGCCCAGGAGTTCTAGATGCTCTTACAACGCATATTCGCCGCCGTGCTGCTGCTGGCCTGCGCGGTCCTGGCATTGATGGCCTGGCCCTACCAGGCGTCGTTTTCCTACGAACCCGTGGGGCCTAGGGCCTACCCGCTGCTGATGCTCGGGCTGATGAGCCTGGCGCTGACCTACATGCTGTTTCGCCCGCAGCCGACCCAGCACACCGAAGAAGAACCCGCGCTGGACCGCGCCACCCTGATCAAGATCGGTATCTGCGTCGCGCTGTTGATCGTGTTTGCCGGCACCTTCGAATCCCTGGGTTTCATTCTCAGCAGCATGTTGATCGGTATTCCGATGGCACGGCTGTATGGCGGCCGCTGGGTGCCCAGCGCGGTGATCATCACCTTGATAAGCGTCGGCCTTTATCTGCTGTTCGATAAAGCCATGGACGTTCCGCTGCCCCTCGGCCTGCTCGACGTTCTGGAGAACTGATATGGATACTTTCGGCTATTTGGGCCAGGGCTTCGGCGTTGCTCTGTCCCCCTACAACCTGGTGACCGCGTTGTGCGGCACCTTGATCGGTACCGTGGTCGGCCTGCTGCCGGGCCTGGGCCCGATCAACGGCGTGGCGCTGTTGATCCCCATCGCGTTCGCCCTGGGCCTGCCGCCGGAGTCGGCGCTGATCCTGCTGGCGGCCGTGTACCTGGGCTGCGAATACGGCGGGCGTATCAGCTCGATCCTGCTGAACATCCCGGGCGAAGCCTCCACCGTGATGACCACCCTCGACGGTTACCCAATGGCGCGCAAAGGCCTGGCCGGTGTGGCCTTGTCGTTGTCGGCGTGGAGTTCGTTCATCGGCGCGTTTATCGCCACCTGCGGCATGGTGCTGTTTGCCCCGCTGCTGGCCAAATGGGCGATTGCCTTCGGCCCGGCGGAATATTTCGTACTGATGGTGTTCGCGATTGTCTGCCTCGGCGGCATGGCCGGTGACAAACCGCTGAAGACCTTTGTCGCGGCGCTGATCGGCCTGTTCCTGTCGGCGGTGGGCATCGACGCCAACAGCGGCGTGTACCGTTTTACCGGCGATAACATCCACCTGACCGACGGCATCCAGTTTGTGGTGTTGGTGTTGGGCCTGTTCTCCATCAGCGAGATCCTGTTGCTGCTGGAAAAAACCCACCGTGGCCAGGAAGCGGTAAAAGCCACCGGACGGATGATGTTTAACCTGAAGGAAGCCTCGTCGGTGTTTGCCGTGAACATCCGTTGCGGCCTGCTCGGTTTCATCATGGGCGTATTACCGGGCGCCGGTGCGACCTTGGCGTCGGCGGTGGCCTACATGACCGAGAAACGCCTGGCCGGGGCCAGCGGTAAATTCGGGCAGGGTGACATGCGCGGTCTGGCTGCACCGGAAACCGCCATCGGCGCCTCCGCCTGCGGCGCACTGGTGCCGATGCTGACCCTGGGCGTACCGGGTTCGGGCACCACGGCGGTGATGATCGGCGCTCTGTCGCTGTACAACATCACGCCCGGCCCGCTGTTGTTCCAACAGCAACCGGATATCGTCTGGGGCCTGATCGCCTCGTTGTTCATCGCCAACACCATGCTGGTGATCCTCAACATCCCGATGATCCGCCTCTTCACGCGCATCCTTGCCGTGCCGAACTGGGCGCTGGTGCCGGTGATCGCGATCATCACCGCAATCGGGGTGTACGCGGTGCATGCCACCACGTTCGATCTGTTCCTGATGATTGGTATCGGCATCTTCGGCTACATCCTGCGCAAGCTGGACTTCCCGCTGTCGCCGGTGTTGCTGGGCTTTATCCTCGGCGGCCTGATGGAACAGAACCTGCGCCGCGCGCTGTCGATTTCCAACGGTGCGCTGGAGATCCTGTGGTCCAGCCCGATCACCTTCGGCGTCTGGGTGTTGACCGCCTTGATGCTGCTGTTCCCGTTGGTACGCATCTATCGCAAACGAGCGCTGCAGCGTCGTACCGTGGCCGATGTCTGAGGCCACCTTTAAACACTGGTGGGGAACACCGCTGGTCGGTCTGGCCGGCGGTTACCTGGCCAGCCTGATCGGCTGGCCATTGCCGTATATGGTCGGTTCATTGCTGGCGATCATCCTCGTGCGTTGCCTCACGCCGTGGCAGTTGGCGGAGATTCCCGGCGGGCGCAAATGCGGGCAATGGGTGGTGGGCATCGGCATCGGCCTGCACTTCACCCCGGTGGTGATCGAGCAAGTGATGAGCCACTTCGGCTTGATCTTTTTCGGCGCGCTGGTCACCAGCCTGTCGAGCGTGGTCGGCGTGTGGTTGATGCGCCGCAGCGGTGAAGACCGCGCCACTGCGTTTTTCTCCAGCATGCCGGGCGGTTCCGGCGAGATGGTCAACCTCGGCGCGCGCAATGGCGCGGTGCTCAGCCGGGTCGCGGCGGGGCAGAGTCTGCGAGTGTTGGTGGTGGTGCTGTGCGTACCGGCGATCTTCAAGTATGTGCTCGACGGTGGCGCGCCGCAGTTTCATCCAGCCCCCGTGAGCTGGGCCTGGCTGGCGCTGCTGTTTCCCGCCGGCGCGCTGGTGGCCTGGGGCTGGCAGCGCTTGCGTCAGCCGAACCCGTGGTTGTTCGGGCCGCTGCTGGTGAGTGCCACCGCCAGTGTGGTGTGGGACCTGCACATCGGCCTGCCCGACGGCGGCAGCCAGCTCGGCCAGTGGCTGATCGGCAGCGGCTTGGCGTGCCACTTCAATCGTCAGTTCTTCCGCCGTGCGCCGTCGTTCATGGCGCGCACCTTGATCGGCACCGCCTTGACCATGGTGCTGGCGACGCTGGCCGCCGTGGGCTTGAGTGCGATGACCCAACTGGACCTGCGCTCGTTGACGCTGGGCATGATGCCCGGCGGTATTGCCGAGATGAGTTTGACCGCTGAAACCCTGCAACTGTCGGTGCCGTTGGTGACGGCGATGCAGGTGATGCGCTTGTTGTTCGTGTTGTTTCTGGCGGAGCCGTTGTTCAGGCATTGGAACCGCCAACCCTAGCGTCTGCCGAGGGTGGCCCGCCCAGGGTCACTACCGCCTGTCGGCACTGTCATTTCTAACAGCTAGCCTGCGCGTGCCCCTTCTGCGTTCAATCCTTGCGTGCCCCGGTCCTTTTCGGCCCCTTTGCCCTGCACGAGGTGATCACGATGGCTCCAGACCTCAACGCCCCCCCTTTCGTCTCGCAGTTGTCGCCTTATATTCCCGGCCTGACGACCCCGGTCGTGGGGTTCTCCGGCGGCGTGTATCAACTGCTGCTGGAGAGCCATGGCAGCACGGGCCTGATTTGCATCTTGCGCACCTACGCAGGCCAGTTTGAAGGGGATTTCATCGAGTTGCTCTGTGGCGACCTGCTGGTCCCGGTCGACTTCCATACTGTCACCGAGCAAGAAGCGCGCGAAGCGAAGCCGATTACCCTGCACATCTCCATGGCCCGTTTGGCCGACGGTGCGGCCGGGCCCGTGTTTTTCCGGGTGACGCACCTTGATCACCGCGTAGAAGCAACCCAACGCCTGACCCTCAAGATCGACACCGTGGCGCCCACCGGTAACGACCCCATTACCCGTCCGCCGTGGGTCAATGAACAGCTGCCACGGCCGCAACCGGCGCAGACCCTGGTCGATTCGGCCGCAGCCGGACGCGGCGTGGTCGTGAGAATCCCGTTTTACCCGCTGGACCTCAACCGGCCTCCGAGTACCTACCGAGCGGTACGCGATCGCATTCGCCTGATCATCGGCGGGCAAATCATCGAGCACATCGTCACCGAGAACGAGGCCAGCGGCCGCAACCCGATTTCGATCACGGTCTATTACGGCACCTGGCTAAGCATCGGCAGCGGCTTTCAGGCCTGTGCCTACGATGTCATCGATGAGGTCGGCAACTACGCGCCGGGGCGCTCGCCGATGCAACTGATCGAAGTGCGGCTTAACCCCAACGAACGGTTGCTGGACGCCGCCCAGATTGTCGAAGCCCCGACAGGCACGCTGGATGCGGACAGGCTGGAAGGCAAAGACGCAACCCTCAGGGTCACCGTCGCGGGGAAAGGCTGGGCGTCAGGCGACGGTCTTCGACTGACCCTCCGGGGGCGTTTGCCGGAAGGCGTCGATGTCGAACAGACCTACAACACCAGTATCACCTCGACCACAACGCCTTCCGTCGACGTCCCATGGCCCAATGCTGACGTGCGCCTGCTCATCGGCGCATTGATCCAACTGAGCTATGAGCGAATTCGTACGGGAGCGGTCAATTTACCCTCGGAAAACACCTTCGTCCAAGTGAACGGAACCCCCGAACAAACCGGCCTTTTAGCACCGCAAGTGCCGGCCGCCAGCGGCGACGTCCTGCATCCCTTGACCGATCCGGTGAGCGTTACGATCGCCGCCTACACCGGCCAAAAGCCCTTTGATCGAGTCACGCTGGTGCTGGAAGGCACCTATGCCAATGGCCACCGTTTTTATCAGGAGCACTCGCTGCCGGCCGGCGAAGGCACCGTCGTGTTCGAACTGCGCAACGGGGTTGACGGTGACATCCGCCAGCTCGATGGCGGCGAGCTGATGCTCTACTACTACATCAACACCGCCGGGGAGCGCCCGCCGTCGACCATTTTGCACCTCAACATCGGCGAGCCCCAGGACGCACTGCCCGCGCCGGAGGTATTGCAAGCACCCGCCCCCGGCTTCACCTTCGACCCCGAGCAATCCCGAGGCAATGCCAACGTGAGGGTTGCAGCGCACGCCGCGTTCACTGAAGGCGCGACGGTCACACTGTACGTCGAAGGCAGCGCCATGGGCGGCAGTGCCCCACCGGACCCATTCCCCATCACCCGGCCATGGGTCGGGCAGGACCTGGCGTTTGTCATCGCGCGGGTGTTTGTCGTGGCCAACCTCAACGGTTCGGCGCGCATTTACTACCGAGTGGAGAAAACCGGCCAGCGCACCCGTTACTCCCAGGCGCGGGTGATGACCGTCGGCAGCGGCCTGCAACTACCGGTGCCGCATATTCTGGAAAGCACGATCAACATCGCCGACCCCTCCACCGCCAGGCTCAACCCGCAACATGTGCTGGAGCCGCCGGTCTGCACGTTTCGGGTGAGCTACAAGCCGATGCTGGCCGGCGATGATATCCAGCCGAGATTCAGGGGCACATACGGGATCGGAACGCCCGCCGTCAATCCGCTGCCAGGCGACCCGGTAAAGGGCTATGTCGACTTCATCATCGGTAATCGGGTGATTGCCGCCAACCTGGGCGCAGACGCTGAGTTGTCCTACACCGTGACCCGCGCCGGTGCCACCACCGCATCCCAGGTGCTGACCTTGACCATCGACCCGCTGGCTGAGCAAGTGCTGGACCTGGTCAACGTGCCCCAAGCGTCGAACGGCATCATTAACGCCAACGCGGCGCATAGCGCAGTGATTCAGGCATGGCCGTTCATGCGCACCGGGCAACCGGTGTGGATCGACGTCAAGGCAGCGGCCAATCGGGTGCTGCGCAACGGCACGCCGCTGACCGCCGCAGAGTTCAATGCCAAACGTGTGGAAGTCGCGTTACCCGCCGAGTACCTGCGTTCCTTGCCGACCCTAAGCACCCTGACGGTTGAGGCGCGGGTATCGCTGAACGGCAGCGCCCACAAGGATTTCGCCATCGCGTTGCGCCCTGTCAACTACCGCATTGCCAACACGGTCGGCATTTTCGCCACGATCCCGGTGGGCAGTTCACCCAACGCCCTGGTGCTCAGCCCGGACGGTACGCGGCTCTACGTCGCCTGCGCCTTCGGCCGCACGTCGATCTGGATCATCGACACCCTACGCAACCGCGTCATCGACAGCTTCGACGTACCAGGCTCGCCCCTGCGCCTGGCCATTCATCCAACGGCCGAGCGCCTGTATGTGACCGACAACAGCAGCGCCACCAACACGCCGATTCGCCTCTACAGCACGCAAGACCATTCGCTGATCGACATACTGACCGGGTTCACCACCGTCCGAGGCATTCGCTTCAATGCCAACGGCTCGCGCCTGTATGTGGCCGATGAAGGTGCGTCACGCCTGGTCGTCATCGATACAAGCAACCACCAACGCGTGGCCTCGATCCCTGTGCGTGCGCCCATCGATGTCGCCATCAGCCCCGATAACAACCGCGCACACGTGGCCACATTCTTCGACTGGTCCATCATCAATCTGCCGACCAACAGCCTGATCAACAGCGCTGACATCCGCTCCGCTCCCGTCACCATTGCCCATAACCCCCGTGGCTCGCAGGTCTACATCAGCGGCCGAGAAGGCGGCAGCGTCACGATCGGCAACACCTTGACCCAGCGCATCGACCAGACCCTGACCGGGTTGCAGGGCCCCTACGACATCGCCTTCGAACGCGGGCGTGATCTGGCCTACGTGTCGCAGACCGACGGCGACCTGCTGGGCATTATCGATACGCGCTTGCGACGGGTGACTGGCAGCTATGCCGGGTTCAACAAACCGCGCGGGGTGGTGGTGGCTCCAGACGGTTCCCACGGCTACGTGGCCAATATCGGCGGAGATTCAGTGTCGCTGGTGGTGTTTTAGCTGACGGACAAGTCGGGGTTTACCGTTCGTCGGCACTGTCATTTCTCACAGCTAGGCAGCCCCAGGCTCACGGCGTTGAATCGAACGAGCCGACGCCTCGCGTCAGTCGTCCAATCAACTGCTGAGGATTACGATCATGACTACAGTCTCCGATGACCAAGCGCTCATTCCCGCCAACGACGCTTTGCCCGTGTTGCCCTACGATCCTCCAAGCGATCAATACAGCACTCGCGAGCCAGACGAGCCGCAGCCGGAGGGCTTCACGTTGCCTCAAGTCGACGGCGCGGTATTGACCCCTCAGTCGTTTCGCCAGACGCCGTTCGCCGACCTTCCCCTGTACCTGCCGACGCTGAGTAACCCTGTCGTCAGTTTCGACGGCGGGCTTAACCGGGCGGCGCTGGAGGTGAGTGACAAAGGTGTCACCTGCATTCTGTTCAGCTACCTGAACCAGGCAGAAAACGACTTCATCGAGTTGAAGCTCAACGACGATCGGGTTGGTTTTCACACCGTGACCGAAGACGAAGCCGTCAAAGGCACGCAGATTGTCCTGTACGCACCCAGCGAGCGTTTCATCCGGGAGGCAGGCAATACGCTGCAGGCATTCGTAACACCGTTGGGAGGCAACGGCCAACAGACCAAACGCTTCAATATCAAGGTTGACATCGAACACCCCGGTGGCCGCGACCCGATAGCCAGCACAGGGCAAAACGAAAACTTGCCCAAGCCGATATTTCCCGACGACGTCATACAATTTGGCGTGGACAGCGACACCGCAGGTAAAGGCGTACCGGTGATCATCGACTATTACCCGGTGGACCGCGGGCTACCGGTCGTCAACCACCGCAAGGTGCGAGATCGCATTCGCCTGAGCATCGGCGGGGTGGTGGTTGAACACAGTGTCAGCGAATTTGAAGCTGCGGGTACTGCACCCATTACCATCTGGGTCTACGCGAGCACCTGGGCCACCGTGGGCAGCGGGGTTCATACCTGTGAATACAACGTTATCGACGAGGTAGGCAACGCGTCCCTAGGGTTCTCACCCGACCAAGAACTGGAGGTGCGCCTTGACAATGGGACGCAGCCGCTGCTGCGTGAAGCCTATATTGATGAGTCCGAACAGGATGCCGACGGTAACGATCAACTCGATGCCGATGCGCTCGACGGCAAACCGGCGACGATTATTGTTGCAGTACGCAATGAAGGTTATCTCGCCAACGATACGATTCGTGTGAGGGTCAACGGCCTCACCGCCGATGGTGTTCGGATTATCACGTTTTACGATTTCCCGGTCGTCTCACCGACCATCCTCACCGCAAAGATCCCCTGGCCGTTCGCAGACATCCTGCCGCTGGTCAAAGGCCGCATTCAGCTAACCTATCAGCGCATACGCACAGGCGTTCTACCGCAAAACTCCGAGAGCGCGAAACTCAACATCATCGGCAATCCTGTCGAGACCGGCCTGGCAGCCCCCATTGTTGATGCCGCCATTGGCGGCACGCTGCCTGATCCCACCGTCAACCCGTTTGAAGTGCTCATCAAGCCCTACCCTGGCCAGCTTTCCAACGATCGCGTCACGCTGGTACTGGAAGGTACCTTCGCCAATGGCAAGCCTTACTACGCCGAATACAGCGATATGGCAGGCACCGGTGACATTTACTTTGACTTGCCCAACGGCCCCAGCGGGCCCATCGCTCAGTTGGATGGCGGCTCTCTCGTGCTTTATTACCGAGTCAACAATCGGCCGCCGTCACGTCGCCTGGAGCTCAGTATCGGCGAGACCCAGGCCTCATTGCTCGCCCCGACCACGCGGCAGGCTGTGCCGCCCGATCATGTGTTCAACCCGCTCGTCAGCAAGGCCAACCTGAACGTCACCGTTCACCACCATGCCAGTTTCGTACTGAATGCCGTTGTGACCCTGCACTTTGAGGGTAGCAAGGCGGGCGGCAGCAATCCGCCAATTGCCTTCCCGATCGATCCAAACTGGTTGGGGACCGACCTGCCCTTCACGATTCCCCGAAATATCGTCCTGAACAACCTGAACGGTTCGGCACGCCTCTACTACACCGTCGATGCACCTGGACAGCCACGCCAGCTCATCTCCCATGACCTGGTGATTACCGTAGGCGGCGCACTGGAGTTGCCAGAACCGGTCGTACTGGAGGCTACCCCGATCAAGCCGCCCAGCCTCGCCTCGATCAACCCCCAACATGTACTGCCGCCGCGCCCTGCCATTGTCACGGTCCGCGTGACCTATGCCATGCTCGCCAGCGATAACGTCAAAGTGCACATCATCGGAGCAAACGGTTTCGGGATTGGGACACCGAATATCCCGATGAAACCCGGCATCCCTGATGCAGGGACGGATTACATCACGTTCACCACGACCAACGTATTCGTAGGGGCAAACCTGGGTCGCACGTGCCGGGTATTTTTCGAGGTGACTCGCGACGGCGCCACCACCCCGTCCCGGGAATTGACGCTGGAAGTCGAGAACCTGTCGGAGCAGGATTTCGACTTGGTCAGCATTCCTGAAGCCTCGGGTGGGGTGATCAATACGGCGGTGGCGAACAACGTGCGGATTGATAAATGGCCGTTTTGCAGGGTCGGGCAGCCCGTGTGGATTAAGTTACTCAGCACGACCAATCGCGACCTGCGGCTTGCGGTCGGCGTGACATCGGCGGAATTCAATGCCGGGCGCACGCTTGACCTGATACCCGCCAGCTATTTGTCGAGCCTGGATAACAACAGCAAGGTCGAGGTCGTAGCCTTCGTATCGATGGATGAATCCAACAGCCTGGAAACGGCTCAGTACTTTAAGGTGGCCACTTATGTGACGCGTAAGGGATCGGGGGAGATCATTCGTAGTATCAACGTTGGAAATGGCCCTAAGCTGCTAAAAATGAATCGAGATGGCTCAATGATCTGTGTCGCGCTCTCGCGTTCGCTCGGCAGTACTATTATCGACCTCCCCAGCTATGCAACCCGCAATGCCCCGGCTAATGGGACCGTTGCATATTTAGGTCTGAACCCTACACAGCCAAAGTTGTACTTCTCGATCAATCAGCTCTACACGGGCAATACAAGCCTTGGCGTTTTCGATACAGCTACCAACACTTGGACAAACCCATTCCCTGGCTTCGGATATGCTGGCGATATTGCCTTTAATCCCAGCGGCTCACGAGTATTTATAGCGCGACTCGGTACCAATGTAACCTATGGCTATGTCACAGCTAACAATACCCTTGACAGAAGTTACACTGGAACATCCCCCGCTCGCGCGATCACAACTAACCCAAACGGCACAGCATTGTTTACAACAGGTACCGTCACAGAACGGTTCATTCTAAGCAGTGGCCAACGTACTCAAAGCGTTGGCAACTCCGGATACGCTTCTGGGCTTGCCCACAGCCCCAGCAACGCAAGCCGCCAACGACTCTACGTGCCCGTATCGACCGAAAACAAGGTCCTCATCTTCGATACCAGTGAGGACCAACTGAAAGTGGTCAAATCCCTGACCGGGATCATGGCGCCTCAAAACGCTGCCTTTCACCCCACCCAACCGCGAGTTTATGTAACAGAATTGGCGAATAACCGCGTTATAATCATCAATACAGATACAGAGGAGGTCGAGGGTGCTATTGACGGTTTTGATCAACCATTTGATATTGTGATCTCCCCCGACGGAAAGTTAGCATATGTCTCAAACTCCGCCGGTACGACCGTAGATGTGGTGGCTATTTAAACTAGGCACCTGCAATCTATTTTAAAACCCGAAAAAAAGCCCCGCATCTTAAGATGCGGGGCTTTTTTACTAACTTTCCCGTTTAAACCACAACCGAGCACTACGGCTTTTTAGAAGTCATACCGCAACCCCACATTCACCCCATACGGCTGCTTGATATTCTTACCCGTGCTGTGTTCCAGATCCGCATGCAGCTTCAGGTTCTGCGACACCGACATCGCCACACCCGCACCCAGTTTCAGGCGCGAACCCGACAAGTCGTTGTTGAACGAGTTGTCGTTGACGAACACTTTGTTGCTCTGATCGAACTCGTGCGCCACCGCCGCCTTCAAGTACGGCTGCAATACACCGCCGCTTTCCAGCTGGATATTGCGCCCCACGGTGGTACCGAGTTCGCCGATCACGGTGCTGGAGCGGTCACCCTTGGCGTCCAGGCCGTTGTCCAGCGTGTAGCTCTGGGCCTGGGTGATCACGGCAGCGAGTTGACCATACGGTTCAACGAAGAAACCGTCGTCCAACGTGATGTGGCGACCGACTTCCGCCGACGCGCCCACTGCGTTTTGCGCATAGTTGCCCTTGGCTTTCTTGCCGTCGCTCATGGCCACATCGGACTCGTTGTGCATGCGGTTGAGCTTGAGCACACCGTCAAAGTAGAACCCGCTCTCGGCATCCAGCCAGGTGGCGTAACCGCCTACGTAGTAGCTGTTGATGGTTGCACTGCTGCCACGGTTCAAGTCCAGGTCCGAGGTGCTGTGACCGACCATTGCACCGATCAACCACTGGCCATCGCCGCCCGACACCGGCGCGTCGGCACCGAGTGCGAAGCCGCGTTGCGACTGGCTGTAACCCAGGCCGGTCTTGTCGTTGGACACTTCATACTTGTTGCCGTAGGCACGGGTCCAGAACCCGGCCGACTGGCCTTCGCTGAAACGCAGTTCGCCCATGCGGGTACGCAGGGTGGTCATTTCACCCAAGAGCACAGTGGGCGCTGCGTTGAACAACGCCAACACCGAGTTGGTGCCCGGGCTGATCACCTTGCTGTCCGGGTCGAGCAGCCAGTCCTGGCCTGCGTTTTCATTGATCAGGCTGTAGGAGTAGGTGCCCACATCCACGCGGTCGCCGATCAGGCTGAACTGGGCGCCACCGTCTGCGGTGTGTACCACGTGCAGGCGGTCACCGCTCAACGGGTCGGCGCCGCTGCTGGCGATCAGCAGTTTGTGGTCGCCCGACGAGGTGCCGGTCACGTTAAGGAAATCGCCGGTCAGGGTGGCAAAGTCCGCGCTCATGATGAAGGTGCCGTTACCCGATAGGTTGGCTACGTCCAACTGGTAGAACGTACCGGTCTCGCCGAACTTGACGTTACCGCCGCTCAGGGACAAGTCGCCGACCTGCTGGTGGTCGACCATCACCCAGGTGGCGTCGCTGTTGATCGCCAGTTTGTCGACGTTTTCCAGGCGGCCGGTAAGGATCGAGCCGTTGTTGAGACCGACACTCGCGTTGCCGCCAGTGTTGATCACGTCGCCGTTCATGAATGCGCCGTCAAGGGTCAGGTCGAGGGCACTGCCCGCACCCACCTGGATGTTGCCGGCCAGGGCGCTGTTGTTGACGCGCATGTTGGCATTGCCGCCGCCGATCAGCTCCAGCATGTTGCCGTTCTGGCCGTTCAAGGTAGAGCCATTCAGTATGTCGATTTCCGCCGTGATCGGGCCGTCCACGTTGATCGCCGGGCCGTTAAGACCGATCACCCGAGAACCGTCCAGCGTCAAATGCGGCGACTCGCTTGCCGTCAAGGTATCACGGCCCATGCGAACACCACTGGTGGCGCCGGTAATCTCACTGCCCGTCGCGATGGCCGAGCCGCCCAGCAGCCTCAAGCCCTCTCGGCTTTTCCCGGTCAGCACCGAGTTGTTGAGTTCCAGCACGCTGTGAGAGGTGACGTTGGCGCCATAAGTCGCCCCAGTGATCCCACTGCTGTTTACCTGGGCATAGGAGCCGGTGGTGGTGTCAACCTGACGAGCGACGTTCAAACCACCATTGTTATGACTCGTAACCTGGGAGTTCGAAATCGTAGCGGTCGAATTGCTGAGCGAAATCGCCGGCTGGGTGCTATCAGCAGAGGTCACCGTGGCGGCCGTCACATTCAGCGTCGACCCGGTGGTAGCCTGAAGGCGTTTGACAACAGCACCCGTGGTGACATTGAGGGTTGCATTATTGCGGGCAATATATTCCTGGGCAGCGGTTCCAGGGCCGACGTCAAGTTTGCCGCTGCCAATGCCGCCATCCACAATCACCGCTGAAAACGCCTGCTGACTCAGCAGGTACAACGGCGCAACAGCCATAAGTTTGACAAAGGTCGATAAACGCGAATAACGAAAACAATGAGAAGCCGAAAAAGTCATGTCATGTAGTCTCAGAAGTAAGTGCCAGTTTGAACCCGGAACCCGTATCGAAGAGGTTTCCGTTTTCCACGGCGCAGAGACTAATGACCTGAGTTCCCAATGCGTGTAGGACTTTCCTTAAGGTATCCAGTAATAACGGCGATAGTTCATCGCTTAAATAGAAAGGCCCGCGCCCCTCACGAGAGGAGCGCGGGCCAAGTCATCTATCAAAGTGTTCCGCTGCGACGGGTCGCACCTGGAACACAGGTCGGAGGTGTGCTGCCGGTACTGAAAAGATCCCAACCTGCCCGGACCTCGTCGGAAATACCCCGGTCTCCCGTCGAGGGCCGAAAGAGTTTCCAACGTATGCCGACAATGCCTCGACCGTTAGTCCCCGTGAAGTCTTCGAACCAGGCATTCAAATTCAGGGGCACGTCCAGCCCGAGGATGACATGGGTGCTGTCGATCGTGAACTCAGCACTCTCCACGGGTGTGCCGACAGGCGCGCCGATAGGCATCCCAACCGGGGGGAAAGCATACCGAGTGGCCTCAACGATGACCCTGTCATTCACCTTGAGCACCAAAGGGTCCAGGACTTTGATGGGAACGCCCGTCCATGGAACATGCGTACAATTGATGAGCGCGTTGTAGTTGGGATTGCCTGTGACGGGCCTGAATCTGATAAAGGCCGCATCGGCCAGCCCTGCCAAATTGAAGATTTCCACGATGACATCTTCATGGGGCGAGTGTTTGTAATTGACGGCATCCCGGATGACGCAATACAGCATGATGGTACCGTTGCCCACAGTGTCAATATCGTCCCAATCCACCGTAAAAGGCACTAGAAACCCTACCGCCTCTGTGCCCGTTACGGGGTAGGTGCCGACCACTATGTCTTTGTAGACGAGATCAATGAAATCACCTGACTCCAACCCCTCTGGCAACAGGAAAGTGGCCGTTGCATCAAAACCACGATCTTTTTCAGAGAGACGGTTGGGCGGGCTGGGCAGCGGCCCGCCGCCAATAAGCTGCGGTTTAGCCAGGGCGGGGTCTACAGGGCCTTCACCAGGGTTTGTGGTGCCCGGCTCACGCAAGTCAACATCCACCATCACCGGTGCCGCTGGGTAGATTGGCCCCCCCGTGCGTTCAATCGTGAGTTGGACAGTCGCCGTGTAGAAGTTGCCGCCGTCTGCAATAGCGGCATAATTTGCCGGAATATCAATAGGGACAATGGCCATGCCAATAGATTGACGGTAGATCTCAACTGTCCCCCAGCGAGCCACCAAAACATCATTTGGCAGATGGCCGGTCAACGTTTGCAGTCGAACCGTCACGCCGTTACGCGCTTCTTCCTTATCGATCAACGGCCCTTCGAGTACCGAAATGGTGCCAAATACCGGTGCTTCGTTGAGGCTGACTCGCACATAGTTGGGAAGGGAACGAACAGTGGCGGTACCGCCCCGATCAGTCAGGCTATAAGCAACTTCAATCACACCGGCTTTCGCCAGAATAATATTCGTTGGGATAATGACAGTAATGGGCCCCGTCAGCGGCACAGTACCGTCGAGTGAAACCGTGGAGTCCCCCACCCAAATACGATAGGTGTCACCACCGCGACGGTCTGCAGGTTCAGGAATGGTACAGGTCAAGCCAGTCTTTCCGACCAGAAAGCCGGGGGTCAGCTCAGAACCGTAGTCTTCAAATTCAATGATACCGGGCTGTACGTTTTGGTTCGGGTCCTGAACGTCTACATAAACACGCAGGGTGTTGTAGTCTTCAGGGTTGCCAGAGGAGTTGATCACATGGACGTCGATGTCTTTGACCCCATGGCTTTGTAGCGCGGACTTAGGCCCGAGATCAATAACGACGGGATCGGGCAGGGGGTCCAACCGCGGATAGAAGTCTATAAACACACGCTTATTGTCTACAAACACGCTAAGTATTTCATCCTCCACTTCAGTACCCCGGTTCCACGGACGAAGTCTCAGTACAAGCCCCGCCAATTGCATCGCTCGTGGCACGACATTCCTGTGAGGATCCCCCGGGACGGGTTGAAGCAAACCAATAACAATCGGAGCTTCATGCAAAGAGGGATCATTGTCGGGATCATCCCAGTCCTCATTGGGAGTGATGGGTTGATTATTAACAATCGGAGGCGTTTTGTTGGACATGATTAAAACTCCTGATAAGGAAAAGTATCTATCCGGGTATAAAACCTCTGCGTGACTGCACACCCAGGTATCATTTCTCGGAATACACCAACAATCATCAACACCGCCGAGTCGGTATAGTTGCTGACAGCCCACTTATTAAATGAAATTAATCGTCGCCCCGTAACTGTCAAACTTGACAGTATCGCCCCCCCGCCCAAGTGTGCTGCCTGCCGACGAACATACAAATTGCATCAGCAGCGCAATAACGGAGTGTTCACCGTGGCCCCTTAACACCAAAATAATCTAACGCGGCTCAACTGGTTTTTAATAATCAACCCGCCCAAGAAACGGAAGGGCATTGCGCCCTTCCGAAGCGGTTTAATCGTCCGACAGGCAAGGCGGCGCACCACCCGGCCGAATCAACTTGATAAACACCAACCTAAATGGGGAGTAGCCCATCCCGCCTCCACCGGCTTTGATAATTTGGTAGCGTGCTACGGCAGAGCCATGTCGAGGATTAAGCTCACCTGCCGGCGGTTTCACCAACCCTGGAAGCAGGATATAGGGGTCGAACGGCACCCGGAATTCATACCCGTCACGGGCCTCCTCCGCCGTCAACGTATGACTGAACATCTGAACCGCTTCAGGGATAATGCCGCCTGGGTTTCCGCTCGGGTTTGCATAGCTTGCCCAGTGCAAAACCACCTCATCCCCATCGTCCCAGCGGTTGTCTGCGGGTATGTAGACACCTACGCCGTTCACCCAAGGCCGCAACGCGCAACCGATAAACCCTGCATCGGGCCCTGGACCGTAGTCGACCCCTACGTATTCAAGGTCTTTCACGTCAACGATGGCTACGATATTGACGTCCACCTGGGTGTCTTGCGCACGCTGGCGGTTAACACCGTTGAACGTCCAATAGAAGAAGGGGACCGTGCCGCCAATCAACAAAGGCTCAATCACATTCCAATCGACTAGCCACTCGACTTCCTGCCCAGCAACGTCACTCGCTAGCACCTGGTACGTCGCGAGGGGGTCGGGATGGATGCCTACCATTAACTCCAGCAGTTGGCCGGCAACAGGCGCGTTATAAAGGCGGGTTACCACACGCACCTGTAACCCCACGTCATTGATGGTCAACCGGTTGTCACCATCCCTACCCTTGACCGTCACCAACTCCAGTAACTGGTTGACGGGGTTTGGATTATTCGGGCTCACGGCGCCGGCAACCGTAAGGTCTACTGGCACAAACCGGATGGGCGATGGCCTGGCGGGCGCTGTGCCACGCTGCCAGCGGTATTCTGCCCTGACGGTGCCACGGACGAACTCAGCGCCACCACTGGCCAAAACCGCATACGGGATGGGCACCGTGATAGGCCAGTGCTGAACATCAGCAATCTGGATAGGCGACAGGGGGTTAAGATCCCATGAGGGCAGGAGAAAGTCGCCCGGTGCCGTACCGAACACTTCAGGGATATTCATAAACACGCCGCCAAGTTCACGGGCGTCACTGAGGTTGATCAACCCATCATCCAATTGAGGGATATCCACAATCGGCAGGTTGACGGGCGTGGGCGTCAGATTGATTAACAGCACGGCGGTACGCGATGGGCCAGACTCGCGGCCCGAGCGGTCTCGCAGGTAATAATGGGCGTTGTATTCCCGATTGGCCAAACCGCGCAGAAAGTCGCCCGGGAAATGAATCTCAATGGGCAAAGTGCCGTCCTTGTGCGCCTGGACGATAGTCGTGGTGGCGACCACGGTCAGTTGCCGTGGGCGTTTGCGCAAAGGCCTGCTGAAAGGCAGTGGCGTGAGGTCAGCCTCGACAACATCGCCTAGGCGTATGTCCAGCCACGCTGGGGTAATGGTCGCGACAACCCTGTCGTTGTTGGCGGGATTGTCAAGATACGCATCGGTGACACCCTGGGTCTGAATATCAATATCGAATTGTAATGGCGTACCGCGCTGCCCCTGATTGGGCCCGACCTTGTCACTGTCCAACAAGGTGACGAATGAAGGAACGGGGTCATTCCCGCTGCTTTCTCTTAATATCACTTGGTATTGCAAGCGATGCAGACCAGGAACATCCATCAGAGCTGGAGGGACCAAACCATCGGCATCGGGAAGGTCGGTCGCATCATAAGGCGCCGTCAATCTTTTGCTCTGAAACGGCACGCCATTCAAGAGCCATTCAACGAGAGTGATATCCCCGGGATCCAGAAGGTCAGCACCGGACCACATCGCGGGCACCTCAACCCGTAACCCCGTGCTTTGAAAGGTCACCGGTATTTTATGGCCGGTATCATCTGCCTCCAGGGGTAACGCATCAGGCGCTTCGGGCGCATCCAGCACCAAGACACCGGGGTCTATCCTACGGCGGGGTTTCGAGGTAAGCGGAGTCGGTTCGGTCATGTCTAGTCTCCTTGGCGATCTTCAAAAAACGGCCATTGACCACCGCCTGGGGGGTTACCCGATCCGGAGGTCAGAGAGAATAGTTAATACGCTTGAGCTCAAGGTGAATACTGTCAGAACTAACAGGTACATCCGCCAACTGAAGAAAAAGGGTGCGCCATGAAAAACAAAAAATACTTTAAATATCAAAAACTTATATCAAAAGACAGTCTTTCATCGCAGCCCTAGCGTCAGACCGGTGGCAACACCCAATCAATCGGCGCTTCACCATTTTGCTCAAGAAACTTGTTGGTGCGGCTGAAATGCCCGCAGCCCAGAAACCCGCGATACGCCGACAACGGCGACGGGTGTACCGACGTCAGCACCAGGTGCTTGGTCGCATCGATCAGCTTCTGCTTGCTCTGCGCATGGGCGCCCCACAACAGGAACACCAGGTGCGGCTGGTGCTCGCTGACCACCTCGATAATCCGGTCGGTAAAGAACTGCCAGCCCTTGCCCGCATGGGCGTTGGCGTTGGCGCGTTCCACGGTCATGGTGGTGTTGAGCAGCAACACGCCCTGGTCGGCCCAGCGTTGCAGGCAGCCGTGGTTGGGGATGTCGATGTTCAGGTCGCGCTTGAGCTCTTTATAGATATTGACCAGCGACGGCGGCGCCGGCACGCCCGGTTGCACCGAGAAGCACAGGCCGTGGGCCTGGCCGGGGCCGTGGTAGGGGTCCTGGCCGAGGATCACCACCTTGACCTTGTCCAGCGGCGTGGAGTTGAGGGCGTTGAAGATCAACGGGCCAGGCGGGTAGATCTCCTTGCCGGCCGCGTGCTCCTGGCGCAGGAACTCACGCAGTTGGGTCATGTAGGGCTGCTCGAACTCATCGCGCAGGGCGTGTTTCCAGCTGGGTTCGAGTTTGATACGGTCGCCTTCGGTCATGATTGACTTGTCTTGTAAAAAAGAATGAGGCGAACCCTAGGAAAGCCGACCCCGCTTGTCAATTGATCTGACACACAACCGGCGCTTTCCCATGAAGCGATCATACTGAATCTTCACCTTCCCGATTGAGGTCACGATGAACCTGCACTTCGAAGAGCTGACCGGCAGCGGTGGCGCTCGCATCGGCATCGCCAGCCTGGACGCCGAAAAGTCCCTCAACGCCCTCTCCCTGCCGATGATCCTGGCCCTGGGCGAACGCCTGGACGTCTGGGCCAAAGACCCGAACATCGTCTGCGTGCTATTGCGCGGCAATGGGCCCAAAGCGTTCTGCGCCGGCGGCGAAGTGCGCAGCCTGGCCCAGGCCTGCCGCGAACAACCCGGCGTGGTGCCGGACCTGGCCGCGCAGTTTTTTGCGGCGGAATATCGCCTCGACTATCGCCTGCACACCTACCCCAAACCGTTGATCTGCTGGGGCCACGGTTATGTGCTGGGCGGCGGCATGGGCTTGCTGCAAAGCGCATCGGTGCGCATCGTCACCCCCAGCAGCCGTTTGGCCATGCCCGAGATCAGCATCGGCCTGTACCCGGACGTGGGCGCCAGTTGGTTCCTGTCGCGCCTGCCAGGCAAGCTCGGGTTGTTCCTCGGCCTTACAGGCGCGCATATCAACGGCCGCGACGCGCTGGATTTGGGCCTGGCCGACCGTTTCCTGCGGGAGGACCAGCAAGACGAACTGCTCGAAGGCCTGCTGCAACTGAACTGGCAGGAACAGACCGCGATGCAGCTCAACAGCCTGCTCAAGGCCTTGGCCCAGGAAGCCGTCGACCAGCAACCCGAGGCGCAATGGCTGCCACGCCGAGCGCAGATCGATGAATGGCTGGATGTCAGTGACGTGCGCTGTGCCTGGCGTGCCTTGAGCCTGTTGCGCGACCACGCAGACCCGTTATTCAGCCGCGCCGGCACGACCCTCAGCGAAGGCTGCCCGCTGACCGCGCACCTTGTGTGGGAACAACTGCAGCGCGCCCGCCACCTGTCGCTGGCCGAGGTGTTCCAGATGGAATACACCCTGAGCCTGAACTGCTGCCGCCACCCGGAATTCAGCGAAGGGGTCCGCGCGCGGTTGATCGACAAAGACCAGAAGCCTCATTGGCATTGGCCGGATATCAATGCCATTCCAGAGGCTGTGGTGCAGGCCCACTTCAACAAAGCCTGGGAAGGCCGCCATCCGCTTGCGGATTTCTCCTACTTTTGACAGTCAGGTTTTTGGCTTTTTAACCGTGAATGAACAATTGTCCGGCTGACTGTCCTGGCAGATATACACCGGCAGGCCGAAGGGGTCGCTGGCGAGGCGCCAATGCAACGTATCTGTCAGCGACATCGTCTCCACCTCCCCCGATCTGCCGTATCGAAAGTCCACCCTCTGCCCTTCGTTGGAGAGGTAGCTGCACTTGTCGACATAGCCGCTTTCGCGATCCTGCTCCTTGCCCGGGGTAAAAATGGCGCCAATAAACTGGTCGACAAACGCCCGATGACCGATCTTCGGGCTTTGCCACAGCACTGTTCCAGCCGTCGCCTGGAAGTAGCCGTCGACATATTTGATTGCCGAGGGATAAGGGCAGCCTTGCTCCGCTTGCACGTGGGCAACGCCACCGACCATCAGGAGTAAAACGCACACCAATTGTCTGATCATCTGGGCTCCATTCGCTCACTGGGCAATCGAAAAGGCGCAACGGCCTCTCCCAGTTGAATACACTAGAACCCCAAACAATAGCTGTTAAATCTGACAGTAGCGCTAAACGCCACGAAAAAGCGGCGCTTCCTGCGCCGCTTGTCTTCAAGACCTGTCAACGATGGCCACCGCGGCCTCCGCCATGATCGCCACCGCGACCACGCCCGCCATTGCCCCAGCGATCACCCCAGCCCTGGTTTGGATAAGACCGGTACCCCATGCGGGGCCCTGGATAGTAACGCGGCGCCGGCGGGTAATAACGCGGGGCGGGCGCGTAGTAACGCGGTGCCGGGTAATAGTCACGCCGATATTGATACGCCGGGCCGCCGCCGTAGTAATACACCGGGGCCGGTGCGGTATAGACCTCGGAACGGTAATAACCTGGGCCTCCATCGTAATAGGGCACGCACGCAGAAAGGGTCAGACCGAGCACAGCGAGAAGAAGCAGTCGTCGATACATGGCGGCCTCCTGGACCGCGAAAGAGCACCGCCAGCGACGCTGGGGAGCGGCATTCAGCGTTTGCTGAATGACGAAACATCTGACATCAAAAAGCGAAACTGGTGCGATTTCGACACAGACTGAAACATCTGTTTCGGACAAACCAAGCGCCTCATTGCAGTGCGGCGACGCACCAGTGCAACGCACCCGCCCGCACTCAGGCGTGGGGCGTTTCGCGCAAACCCGCGATCTACGCGCCCGCGTCCTACTTGGCACGACTCTCGCTTTGCCTCTTGCGTGCAGGATTCATCACAGGTTCGCGGCACCACAATTTGCAATGGCCGACTAGGGTTCCGGCTCGCGAAACGCGAGTGGCTGGTCCGAGAGTTGGCGACCTCCAGTTGAGGTTACACGGCGGGATAAAAGCCCGGGAGACAAGCCACCGTTCACGGTGCCGCGTTGCTCCTGCTCGCCCTCGATCAACTGGAGAAGCCCCATGCCCGCAATCCGTTTACCCGCCCTGCTCGCCGCCGCCTTTGCCGCGCTACTGAGCGTCCAGACCCAAGCCGCCGCCAAAGACCACTTCAGCGTGTGCTGGACGATCTATGCCGGCTGGATGCCATGGGAGTACGCCGGCAGCCAAGGCATCCTCGATAAGTGGGCCAAGAAGTACGGCATCACCATCGACGTGGTGCAGCTCAATGACTACGTCGAATCCATCAACCAGTACACCGCCGGCCAGTTCGACGGCTGCACCATGACCAACATGGACGCGCTGACCATCCCCGCCGCCGGTGGCGTCGACAGCACCGCGCTGGTCGTCAGCGACTTCTCCAACGGCAACGACGGCGTGGTGCTCAAAGGCAGCGGCAAGACCGTGGCCGATCTCAAGGGCATGAACGTCAACCTGGTGGAACTCTCGGTGTCCCACTACCTGCTGGCCCGTGCGCTGGAGTCGGCCGACCTCAGCGAAAAAGACCTGAAAGTGGTCAACACTTCCGACGCCGACATCGCCGCTGCCTTCAACACCGATCAGGTGCAAGCGGTGACGACCTGGAACCCGATGCTCTCCGCGATCAACGCCAAACCCGGCGTCACCCAGGTGTTCGACTCCAGCAAAGTACCCGGCGAAATCATGGACATGATGGTGGTCAACACCCAGACCCTCAAGGACAACCCGGCCCTGGGCAAAGCCCTCACCGGCGCCTGGTTCGAAGTGGTCGCGCTGATGAACGCCAAAGGCGCCGCCAGCAGCGAAGCCCTGGAGCATATGGCCAAGGCCTCCGGCACCGACCTCAAGGGGTTCCAGTCGCAACTGGACACCACCAAGTTGTTCGCCACACCCAAAGAAGCCCTGGCCTTCGCCACCAGCGCGCAGTTGCCAGCGACCATGCGCAAGGTCGCCGAGTTCTCCTTCCAACACGGCCTGTTGGGTGAAGGGGCCAAGGACACCAGCGCCGTGGGCATGGGCTTCGCCAATGGCGTGACCAGCGGCGACAAAGCCAACCTCAAGCTGCAATTCGACCCCCGCTACGTGCAGATGGCCGCCGACGGCACGCTGTAAGAGGACCCGGCCATGCGCCTGATCAACCGTCATCCGGACCGCTCCAGCCGCCTGTTGTTGGTGCTGCTGCCGTTCGCCCTGCTGCTGTTCGCCTACTTCGTGGGCTCGGCCGAGCGCCTGGCGGATAACCCCAACGACAAACTGCTGCCCAGTGCCGGGCAAATGTTCGAGGCGGTCAAGCGCCTGGCGTTCAGCGCCGACAGCCGCACCGGCGACTACGTGCTGTGGCAAGACAGCGCGTCGAGCCTGCGCCGCCTCGCGCTCGGCCTGGGCATCAGCGCCCTCGCCGGCCTGTGCCTGGGCATTGCCGCCGGTACGTTGCCGTTATTCGGCGCGCCGTTGTCGCCGTTGCTGACGGTGCTGTCGATGGTGCCGCCGCTGGCGATCCTGCCGATTCTGTTCATCGTGTTTGGCCTGGGGGAATTGTCCAAGGTGATGCTGATCGTCATCGGCGTCACCCCATGCCTGGCCCGCGACCTGGAACAGCGCGCACGCGAGATTCCGGTCGAGCTGCTGGTGAAGGCACAGACCCTCGGCGCCTCGACCTGGACCCTGATGCTGCGCGTGGTGTTGCCGCAATTGCTGCCGCGCCTGCTGATCTCGCTGCGGCTGATGCTGGGCTCGGCGTGGCTGTTCCTGATCGCCGCCGAAGCCATCGCCTCCACCGACGGCTTGGGTTACCGGATCTTCCTGGTGCGCCGCTACCTGGCGATGGACGTGATCTTGCCCTACGTGGTGTGGATCACCCTGCTCGCCTGGCTGATGGACTGGGGCCTCAAGGCCCTGACCCGGCGCGCGTTCCCCTGGTACGAAGGAGCGCGGGCATGAGCTTTATCAGCGTCAACAATGTGTGGCAGCGCTATGGCGATCAGGTGGTACTGGAGGGTTTGAATCTGCAGGTCGCCGAGGGTGAATTTTGCACGCTGGTCGGCACCTCGGGTTGTGGCAAATCGACGTTTCTGCGCCTGCTGCTGGGCCAGGAAACCGCGAGTAAGGGCCAGATCCTGCTGGACGGCCAAGCCCTGGCCGCCGAGCCGGATGCCAGCCGTGGCGTGGTGTTCCAGCGCTACTCGGTGTTCCCGCACCTGAGCGTGCTCGACAACGTCGCCCTCGGCCTTGAGCTACCGCGCTCGCCGTTGCTGGGACGGTTGTTCGGCAAGGCCAAAAAAGCCGCCCGCGAACAGGCCGCCGCGCTGCTGCACAAAGTCGGCCTCGGCCACGCCCTCGACAAGTACCCGGCGCAGCTCTCCGGCGGGATGCAACAACGCCTGGCCATCGCCCAGGCCTTGATCATGAAACCGCGCATATTGCTGCTGGACGAACCCTTCGGCGCCCTCGACCCCGGCATTCGCAAAGACATGCACCAGCTACTGCTGGAACTGTGGCGCGAAACCCGGTTGACGGTGTTCATGGTCACCCACGACCTCAGCGAAGGCTTCAGCCTCGGCACGCGCCTGCTGGTGTTCGACAAAGTCCGCGTCGACCCCCACGCCCCCGGCGCCTATGGCGCGCGTATCACCTACGACATCCCTTTGAACAGCGCACGCCGCAAGGCGCTCGCCGCCGAACTTGGAGCGACTTCCCAATGACCGATTCGACTCAACTGTTCCCGCCGTTCGCCGAAGAAATGCTGCCCGGCGGCGGCCACCGTTCCTTCGTGCTCAAGCGCGGCCAACTGCTGCGCCTCACCGATATTCGCGGCGGCGCCAACGTCAGCCTGACCCTGCTCAACGCCAACGAAAAAACCGAACGCCTGAACCTGCCCGACAGCCTCAAATGCCAACACACCGCCAAGCTCACCCGCGGCCACTGCCTGTACTCGGACATGGGCCGCGTACTGGCGGCGATCACCGCCGACACCTGCGGCTGGAGTGACAGCATCGGCGGCGTGCTGTGCGCGGCCGAGGTGGCCGAGAAATACGGCCAGGGGCGCTACCAGGAACTGCGCAACGGCTTCTACCGCAACGGCACCGACAACCTGCTGGTGGAATTGGGCAAGTGGGGCCTGGGCCTTTCCGACCTGCTGATGACCCTCAACCTGTTCAGCAAAGTCAGCGTGGATGACGGCGGCGGCCTGCACTTCGTGCCGGGCAATTCCACCGCTGGCGACTACATCGAACTCTACGCACCGATGGACACCCTGGTGGTGCTCACCGCCCTGCAACACCCGATGGACCCCAACCCCGCATACGCCCCACAACCGCTGAAACTGAGCTGGACGAACGCCGACCCAAGCGTCGCCGAACACTGCCGCACCTCGCGCCCGGAAAACGCGCGCGGTTTTATCAACACCGACCGCCTGTTCGCTTGAGGAGCTGCCATGTCTATCGCACTGAAACAACCGGACACTGCGGTGTACCGCGCCACCATCCCCGCCGGCGAGCCGTGGCTGATGGAGGTCAAGGCCGGGCAGACCCTGCGCATCCTTGATCTGGAGGGCAACCAGGCGGTCGATACACTGTTCTACAGCGCAAAAAACCCTCGCGAGCGCTACGACGTGCAACGCACCTTGCGCCGCCAGAACAACGTGTACCTGGGCACCGGCAGCGTGCTGTATTCCAACCTCGGCCGGCCAATGCTGACCCTCGTCGAAGACACCTGCGGGCGCCACGACACCCTCGGCGGCGCCTGTGCCCAAGAGAGCAACACCGTGCGCTACGCCCTGGAAAAGCGCTACATGCACAGCTGCCGCGACAACTACCTGCGGGCCTGCGCCCACGACGGCCGCCTGGGCAAAAGCGACATCGGGCCGAACATCAATTTCTTCATGAATGTGCCGGTCACAGCCGACGGCGGGCTGACCTTCGAAGACGGCATTTCCGCCCCCGGCAAGTACGTCGACCTGCGCGCCGAGATGGACGTGATCGTGCTGATCTCCAACTGCCCGCAATTGAACAACCCGTGCAATGCCTACAACCCGACCCCGGCGGAGTTACTCGTATGGAACTGACACTCAAGCGCTTGCGCAGTTGGCTGTTCGCCCTGTGCCAGGCACGCAGCGGGCAGTGCCTGCGCAACCACTGAAGCATGTGGGAGGGAGCTTGCTCCCGATGGCGATCAGTCAGCCACACAGGTGCTCACTGGCTCACCACCATCGGGCGCAAGCCCCCTCCCACACTCATGACAGGCACTGCGGACGACCGTAGTGCTCCCTCACTTTGCGGGACGGCCCGCAGGGTTTTGCCCATGTTCGAAAAACTGCTGATTGCCAACCGTGGCGCCATCGCCTGCCGCATCCTGCGCA
This sequence comes from Pseudomonas sp. PSPC3-2, assembly GCF_049897085.1. Classification (NCBI taxonomy): domain Bacteria; kingdom Pseudomonadati; phylum Pseudomonadota; class Gammaproteobacteria; order Pseudomonadales; family Pseudomonadaceae; genus Pseudomonas; species Pseudomonas sp. PSPC3-2. Next base: position 554,571 of record NZ_JAFCVO010000001.1, on the reverse strand, counting down.
CCTTGCGCGAACTGCACGTCAAGGGCGTCGCCGTGTACGCCGAAGCCGATGCGGCCAGCCTGCACATTCAACAAGCCGACGAAGCCTACAGCCTCGGTGAAGGCGCGGCGGCCAGCACCTACCTGGCGGTGGACAAAATCCTCGCCATCGCCAAAGCCAGCGGCGCCACGGCGATTCATCCCGGCTACGGCTTTCTCTCGGAAAACGCCGCCTTCGCGCAAGCCTGCGAAAACGCCGGCATCGCCTTCATCGGGCCGACCCCGCAACAACTGCGCGTCTTCGGCCTCAAGCACACGGCCCGGGCGCTGGCCAAGCAACAGCAGATTCCCTTGCTCGAAGGCAGCGAACTGCTCGACAGCCTCGACGCCGCCTCGCTCGCCGCCGACCGCGTGGGCTACCCGGTGATGCTCAAGAGCACCGCCGGCGGTGGCGGCATCGGCATGCGCGTGTGCCGCAACATCGCGGAGTTGAACGAGTCCTTCGAGGCCGTCAAACGCCTGGGGCAGAACAATTTCAGCGATGCCGGGGTGTTTATCGAGAAGTACATCGAGCACGCCCGCCACCTCGAGGTGCAGGTGTTCGGTGACGGCGCGGGCGAGGTGATCGCCCTCGGCGTGCGCGACTGTTCGGTGCAACGGCGCAACCAGAAAGTCCTCGAAGAAACCCCGGCACCGAACCTGCCGGAGGGCATGGCCGAGGCCCTGTGCGCGGCGGCAATCACCCTGGCCAAGGCCGTGAACTACCGCAGCGCCGGCACGGTGGAATTTATCTTCGACCGCGCCGACGGCCGCTTCTACTTCCTCGAAGTGAACACGCGTTTGCAAGTGGAACACGGCGTCACCGAACAAGTCTGGGGCGTCGATCTGGTGCGTTGGATGGTGCAACTGGCGGCGGGTGAACTGCCGCCGTTGACCCGCCTGGTATTGAACCCGCAAGGGCATGCGATCCAGGCGCGCCTGTATGCCGAAGACCCCGGCCGGGATTTCCAGCCGAGCCCGGGCTTGCTGACCCACGTGGACTTTCCGCTGGCCGAAGGGTTGCGCATCGACACGTGGGTCGAGGCCGGTTGTGAGATCCCGCCGTACTTCGACCCGATGATCGCCAAGCTCATCACCTGGGCACCCACCCGCGAACAGGCGCGCCTGGCGCTGCATCAAGCCTTGAGCGACAGCCAGCTCTATGGCGTGGAAACCAACCGCGACTACCTGCGTCAGATTCTGCTGGCCGCGCCCTTTGCCAGTGGCCAACCGTGGACGCGCTGCCTGGAAGACCTGGTCTACCACGCCGACACCGTTGAAGTCCTGAGCGCAGGCACGCAGAGCAGCGTGCAGGACTATCCCGGCCGGCTCGGCTACTGGGCCGTGGGCGTGCCGCCTTCCGGGCCGATGGACAGCCGCGCACTGCGCTTGGGCAATCGTCTGCTGGGCAATCGCGAAGGCGCCGCCGCGTTGGAAATCACCATGAGCGGGCCGCTGTTGCGCTTCAATTGCGCCGCCGTGGTGGCCGTGACGGGCGCGGATATTGCGCTGCTGCTCAACGATCAACCCGTGCCGATGAACACCGCGCTGCTGATCGAAGCCGGGTCGGTGCTGAGCCTCGGCGCCCTCGCCGGAGCCGGCGCGCGCAGTTACCTGTGCCTGCGCGGCGGGCTGCAAGTGCCGGACTATCTGGGCAGCAAAAGCACCTTCACCCTGGGCCAGTTCGGCGGGCACGGCGGGCGGGCTTTGCGCGCGGGCGACGTGCTGCATCTGTTGCCGCTGGTCGACGTCAACGCGGGCCAGCAGTTGCGCGCTGAACCGCTGGCGCAGGTGCGCACGCTGCGGGTGATTTATGGCCCCCACGGCGCGCCGGAATACTTCCAGCCGGAGTACATCGACACCTTCTTCGCCACGCAGTGGGAAGTGCATTTCAACTCCAGCCGCACCGGCGTGCGGTTGATCGGCCCCAAGCCCGTGTGGGCGCGCACCGATGGCGGTGAAGCCGGGCTGCATCCGTCGAATATCCACGACAACCCTTATGCGATCGGCGCGGTGGATTTTACCGGAGACATGCCGGTGATCCTCGGGCCGGATGGGCCGAGCCTGGGTGGGTTCGTGTGCCCGGTGACGGTGATCGAAGCCGACCTGTGGCAGCTTGGACAGCTCAAGGCCGGCGACAAGCTGCGCTTCGAACCGGTGGACCTCAAGACCGCCCGCGATCTCGCGCTGAAATGGGATCAACTGTGGGCGCCGGGCTTGCCCGCACTGCAGGCGACGCGGTCTCACAGCAACACCGAGGAGATGCCATCGCGAGCAAGCCCGCTGCCACATTGGCCCGCATCGCCTGTGGTGCTGGATATCGGCCAGGAAGATACGCGTCTGGTTGCCCGATTGGCTGGCGATACCCACCTGCTGCTGGAAATCGGCGCGCCCGAGCTCGACCTGGTGCTGCGTTTTCGTGGCCACGCGCTGATGCAGGCCCTCGAAACCCGCGCACTGCATGGCGTAATCGACCTGACGCCGGGCATCCGCTCGCTGCAGGTCCACTACCAGCCAGAACAGTTGCCCCTGGCCGACCTGCTGGCGCTGATCAGCGGCGAATGGACGGCCGTATGCGCCACGCCCAACCTGCAAGTGCCTTCGCGCATCGTCCACTTGCCGCTGTCCTGGGATGACCCGGCGTGCCAACTGGCCATCGAAAAATACATGACCACCGTGCGCAAGGACGCGCCGTGGTGCCCGAGCAACCTGGAATTCATCCGCCGCATCAACGACCTGGCCGACCTCGACGCGGTGCGCCACAGCGTATTCGAGGCGAGCTATCTGGTGATGGGCCTGGGCGACGTCTACCTCGGCGCCCCGGTGGCCACACCGCTGGACCCGCGTCATCGGCTGGTGACCACCAAATACAACCCGGCCCGCACCTGGACCGCCGAGAACTCGGTGGGCATCGGCGGCGCGTATTTGTGCGTGTACGGCATGGAAGGCCCCGGCGGTTATCAGTTTGTCGGGCGCACGTTGCAGATGTGGAACCGCTACCGGGAAGTCGCGGCCTTCGACGGCAAGCCGTGGCTGCTGCGGTTTTTCGACCAGATCCGCTTCTACCCGGTGAGTGCCGAAGAGTTGGTGCAGATTCGTCGGGATTTTCCGCTGGGGCGCTTTGCGTTGAACATCGAGGACAGCGTGTTGAACCTGGCGGATTACCAGGATTTTCTGGCGCGTGAAGCGGCGGGTATCGATGCGTTTCGGGCGCACCAGCAACAGGCCTTCAACGCCGAGCGCGAACGCTGGATCGCCAGCGGCCAGGCGCACTTCGACAGCGAGGAACCGCCAGCGCCGCTCGGGCAAGACACGCCGCTGAAGGCCAATGAGTACAGCATCGACAGCCATATCGCGGGCAATCTCTGGCAGGTCCAGGTGGCTGTGGGCGAACACGTCGCGGCCGGCGCTGTGCTGGTGGTGCTGGAGTCGATGAAAATGGAGATTCCACTGCTGGCGCCGTTTGCCGGCGTGGTGCGGGAAATCCCGGTGCAGCCCGGCAGCGGGATTGGTGCCGGCCAGCGGGTCGTGGTGCTGGAACGCGACTGAGCGGCGCTGTATCGTGCAGGGACCTTCGGCGCCCTGCCCGATCCAGCCTGAACCGAGCAATGACCACAGCCACCCTCTGCCCCGCCTGCGGCGCCCGCAACGACTGCACCCTGGCCGACCCGCGCACCGCCGACCAGGCCTGCTGGTGCTACAGCGTCACCATCGACCCGGCGGTGCTCGAAGCCCTGCCCGATGCATTACGCAACCAGGCCTGCCTGTGCCCGCGCTGTGCCCAGGTGGACGCGCAGTTGCGTGGGGATGAGCCGTTGTAATGCGCGTTGATCGATTCCTCAGCAACCTGCCGCGTTTCAATCGCCAGCAAGTCCGCCTGTTGTTGGTGGAACGGCGCGTGAGCGTCGATGGCGTGCCGGTCAGTGATCCTCACCATGAAGTGCGCGAATTCAGCCGGGTATGCGTGGACGATGAGGTGCTGCAGGCGGGTAAACCGGCGCGCTATTTCATGCTGCACAAACCGCCGGGCTGCGTGAGCGCCACCGCCGACCCACAGCACCCGACCGTGCTGGACTGGCTGGATGAACCGGACAAAGACGAACTGCATATCGCCGGTCGCCTGGACTTCAACACCACCGGGCTGATGCTGATCACCAACGACGGCCAGTGGTCGCGGCGCCTGACGCAACCGACGACCAAACTGCCCAAGGTCTACCGTGTGGAGACCGAGCAGGCGATCGGTGCGCAATACGCCGCCACCTTCGCGGCGGGGGTGTATTTCGCGTTTGAAGACCTGACGACTCAACCGGCCGAGCTGGAAGTGTTGGCACCGCGCCTGGCCCGCCTGAGTATCATCGAAGGCCGCTATCACCAGGTGAAACGCATGTTCGGGCATTTCAATAACAAGGTGATCGGCCTGCATCGGGAACGCATGGGGCCGCTGGAACTGGATGGCGCGCTGGCGCCCGGTGAATATCGGGCGTTGAGCGCCGATGAAATTTTGCTGGTCTGACGACCGTTCGGCCGGTGATGGCTAAAACCCATCTCGGCGACTTGCGACATCCCGAACCGACTGCTTGAATCAAACCGTCAGCCAAATTATGACTGGCGAGTCGCCTATAACCTCCAAGAAACACCTTGCCCCGCCCGCGCTTGATCCACGGGCCTCCCCGGCAAACAGCCCGCCCTGATAACACCCGTCGGCCAGCCGTCATCGGCTCGACATGGGCACTCATCTTCCAGGCGTATGCCTACCTGTCATAAAGCTCGTGCAGAGTGATCTGCGCGCACTACCCGCTTGCCAGGAGTCTTACGACATGAGGCCAGAAATCGCTGTGTTGGATATACAGGGTCAGTATCGGGTTTACACGGAGTTCTATCGCGCGGACGCGGCTGAAAAGACCATCATCCTGGTCAACGGCTCCATGGCCACCACGGCGTCCTTCGCCCAAACCGTGAAAAGCCTGTACCCGCAGTTCAATGTGGTTTTGTACGACCAGCCCTACGCCGGTCGCTCCAAAATCCATAACCGCCATGAGCAGATGCTGACGAAGGAAGTCGAAGGCCAGATCCTCCTGGAACTCATCGACCACTTCGCCGCCGAACACGTGCTGTCGTTCTCCTGGGGCGGCGCAGCCACCCTGGTCGCCCTCGCCCAGCGCCCGCGCCGCGTGGAAAAAGCCGTGATCAGCTCATTCTCGCCGGTGATCAACGCGCCCATGCGCGACTACCTCGAACGCGGCGTCGACTACCTCGGCAACCTCGACCGCGACCGCGTCGGCCACCTCGTCAACAGCACCATCGGCAAACACCTGCCGTCGCTGTTCAAGCGCTTCAACTACCGCCACGTCAGCAGCCTGGCCGAGCACGAGTACGGGCAGATGCACTTCCACATCAGCCACGTCCTCAATAGCGACCGTCTGTGCTACCTCAAGGCCGCGCGCCAGATCAGCGTGCCGGTGCTGTTTTTGAACGGCGAATGGGACGAATACACCAGCGCCGAGGATGCCCAGTTGTTCGGGCAATACGTGACGAACAGCAGCTTCAGCACAATCCAGGCCACCGGGCATTTTCTGGACATGGAACACAAAGCCGCCTGCCGCGACAGCCGGGACGCCGTGGTGGGCTTTCTGAAGCCTGCGCGGCAGGCCAGCCGATTGCGCTATCACCCGAGCCAGACGCAACATGCCTTTGCACTCTGAAACACAGCCGACTGCAGGAGCGAGCATGCCCGCGCCTACAGTCGGTCGGCGCGTCGCCTACGCAAACACACGCAACCTGCACATTTTTCGAAGAAAAACTTCAAATCCCGGCGCACATCTGGTACAAAGTCAGCCGCTCTGAGCGGGTGTCGTATAATGGCATTACTCCAGCTTCCCAAGCTGATAACGAGGGTTCGATTCCCTTCACCCGCTCCACTCAGATATTGGTCTCGCGTCAGGATGGTTTTGACGGGAGATGTAAAAAACCGGTCCTTGGTGGCCGGTTTTTTTATGAGTGAAATTTGCGCTCAGCGCTTCCCTACCTTTCCAGCCTCCCAAAATAGCGCCCACTAAAAACCTGTACAAATATATTTTTATGTACAACTATCACACCTTGAACGTCGACACTCAGCCCCACACGATCAAGGAGCCGGTCCATGGCACGCCTACTGATTTCACTGTTTCTGGTATTGAGCCTGAGCAGTTGCGGCAACGTAGAGGTCGACCACTACGCCGACCAGCAACCGCAGTTGGACCTGGAGCGTTTCTTCAGCAAACCCGTCAAGGCCTGGGGCATATTCCAGAAGCGTTCGGGGGAAGTGGCCAAGCGCTTTGAGGTGGATATCGCCAGCCGACGCGAGGGCGATGCTTTGATTCTCGACGAGCGTTTTCTCTACAGCGATGGCACGCGCCAGCAGCGGGTGTGGACGTTGACACCGGATGGCCCCGGGCGCTGGCGCGGGCGCGCGGGTGATGTGGTTGGCGAGGCAATTGGCGAGGTCGCCGGCAACGCATTGCGTTGGCGCTACCGCCTCAACCTGGCGGTGGATGGCTCGGTTTACGAAGTCGGTTTTGACGATTGGATGTACTTGATGGACGAAGACACGTTGATCAACCGTTCGAGCATGACCAAGTTTGGCGTCGAATGGGGCCAGGTCACGCTGTTCTTTCGTCGCCAATGAACGACCCACTGCGAGGGTGAATCATGAATATGCAAATGCTGACCGAACTGGCCGTGAAGGGTGAAGTACGCGAGTTGGAACTGCTGTCGCTGGAGGGCGGTTTCTACATCGCACGCGTCAGGCTCGAGCATACGGCGATGACGCTGCTGGACGAGGATGCGAAGCCGATGCGCATCGGCTCCACCACGCATTTGCGCGACCTGTTGCAACGGGTTCCGCCGTTTCCGTGTGTGCTGGTGCAGCACTGCGTCCACGATGAAATGTGCGGTACACGTGAAGGCCCCATCGGTGCGTTGCGTGTTCCGTTTACGTTGGCCCAGTCCTTCTAAGGCGCGTTTCATTCTTTGGCTGACCTTCCCGGCCAGGGAAGATCAGCCTAGTGCCTTGCGCGAAAGAACTTACGCGGCTTAATCCACACGGTCATCACAGACGGTTATCTATGCTCCAGGGCCGCCAATACGTGACCAGGATCATTGTAGAGGGCACGCAATAATGCCCTTGCCGGTCCTTCAGGTTCACGGCGCCCCTGCTCCCCGTTCTGAAGCGTTCCCACGGGCACATCAATCGCCTTCGCAAAGCGCGCTTGCGAAAGCCCCGTGAAAAAGCCGTTCGGGGTTCCTCGTGTCGGCGGCGCTCAAGGTGCTGCAACAGGATCGCTAGCTGCAACTCAAGCAAAGTCTGAATGCAGCAGCGCCTGCGTAGCGGGATGATGTCGCCCTGTCCAACCCGCAAGACCGGGATGATTGCCATGCTTGAACCTGAACACCGAACGCCAAAACCCGTACTGCGCCAAGTGCTCGGCTGGGTGCTGGTATTGCCCTTGCTGGTCGCTCTGGTAAGGCTTCCGTTTCCCCTGGGGCTGGTCCTGGCGCTCGGGTCGATCGTTGCGTCCGCGTATGGCGTCAGGTTTGCCAGGCGCCATGCCAGCCGGCGTGTGATGGTGCTGGCGTTGATCGGCACCCTACTTAACATCGTCTCGATGGTTGTGCTGGGGACCGCTTCGCCACTCATGGCGCTCCATGACCTTTCATGGCCTTATTGGTATCACTCTCTTGCCGATTGGATTTACTGGAACGTCTAAGGTGGCGGAGAATTCGACCGCAAGAAACGCAGTTTCCGGTGGAATGGGTTGCTCTAGACTGAGCCATCACCCACTCGCCCAGGAGCCCGCTCATGCCCTACGAATACACACTCATGCCCTCCCCCGTCGGCGAGCTCACCCTGGTGGCGCGCAATGGCAAACTCAACGCCATCCTGTGGGAATGCGAGCGCGCCAACCGTGTACGCCTGGGTGAATTGCACGAGGCCAATCACAACCCCGTGTTGCTGGAAACCGCGCGCCAGTTGCAGGAATACTTCGCCGGCGCCCGTCATCAGTTCGAGCTGGAACTGGACTTCACCGGCACCGACTTTCAGAAGCAAGTCTGGCAGGCACTCCTGACCATCCCCTTCGGCGAAACCCGCAGCTACAGCCAGATCGCCCAGCAGATCGGCAACCCGAAAGCCGTGCGCGCAGTGGGCGCGGCCAATGGGCGTAATCCAATTTCGATCATTGCACCGTGCCATCGGGTCATTGGCGCGTCGGGCAGCTTGACCGGGTTTGCCGGCGGGCTTGCGGCCAAGCAGTATCTGCTCGCACTGGAAGGCACAGGCCAGGCAGAAATGCGGTTCTGAGTGCGCCGGCGACCGACCAGAACCCGGCATAAAAAACGGCGGTGGGATGAGCTCCGACCCTGAGGTATCCCCGATTTTTCTTACCGAAAATCAAGAAGTAGGAACATTGAAGAAGCCTACATGAGTCGGCAACTTGGTTTGCACCACACAAAAACAAGAAACCGAACCCATACAGGCCACCCGTTTTTTACACAGAGCGCTCGCTCAAGCACTGCCTTCAATCCATTCTCGCCGCCTGACAACGCTGATGAGTTGTGTCAGTTCGTTACTACAAGGCCGTCGCCTGACGCTGACAGCGCTGGGACGTTTTATGCCAGGTCAGGCGTATCTAAAACACGCGATCAAGCGAGTGGACCGATTGTAGGGTAATCAACACCTGAGAGCAGAGAGGCCACTGTTCTATTGGGTGATGCTGCAGGCATTATTGGGCTCCCTGAAGCATTCTTTAATTTTGGTCGACTGGTCGAGAATTGATACACCTGGCGACGCCTTTTTGTTGAGGGCTGCAGTCCCGTTTGCGGGGCGCTCGTTTCCTATTTATGAAAGCGTTCATGAGCGCTAGAGTTGCCCAAAATATCAAAGCCGCCTGATCAAAATGTTGGCTGAATTACTGCCTGATGGATGCGTTCCAGTCCTGGTCACTGATGCCGGTTTCCGGCGCCTCTGGATGAAGGCCGTAGCGGCGCAGGGCTGGTATTACGTGGCCCGAATACGAAGTCGTGAGCTCTATTGTCGCGAAGAAAATGACTGGCAACCGGTGAAAAATTTGTACGCTCTGGCTACCTCATCACCTAAGGAAACTCCGATCAACATCGCGGTGAGCGTGCTGTTAGTCGAAACAAACACGACTTTCAGCGTTGCTTAACACACAAAGGCCCGTCGGCACTGCTTCGTCGGGCTTTTCAGCCCAGATCCCCGCGTTACACGCGTAACTCGCCCATACCCATCAGCTGTTTTCGAGCCATCCAAAGGTTCGACAGAGCAAACAGCATGGTCAGTTGAGCGGTGTTTTTCATCAGCCCACGAAAGCGTACTTCCACATAACCAAACTGGCACTTGATCACCCAAAACGGATGCTCGACCTTGGCCCGCGTCAGGGCTTTGCAGTACTCGAATTTGCGCTTGGCCTTGTAGAGTCGGCTCCGTTTATTCAGTCGTGAATAAGTGCTACGTCGCGCCGCGATCTGCCAGATCACTTTACGATTTTCGTGCTCATCACGCTTCTCGACGCCGGTGTAACCAGCGTCTGCATAGACCGCGCTTTCCTCGCCATGTAGCAGCTCAGCAACTTGGGTTACGTCAGCCACATTCGCGGCTGTGCCGTGGACGTGATGAACCAATCCTGACTCTGCAGCCGCGCCAATATGGGCCTTCATTCCAAAGAAGTACTGATTACCTTTCTTGGTTTGTTGCATCTCGGGATCGTGCTTTCCCTCTTCGTTTTTGGTCGAACTAGGAGCGTGAATAATGGTGGCATCGACGATGGTGCCCTGGCGCAGCGACAGACCTTTTTCCTGCAAGCAAGGATCGCAGGTTCGAGTTGATGCGTCTCCAGCAAGTGCCGGAAGTTCATGATTGTGGTGTCTTCAGGGATCGGCGCGCTTAATGTAAGGCGGGCGAACTGACGCATGGGAGTGATTTCATAAAGCGCTTCTTCCATGGCCGGGTCGCTCAGCGAGAACCAGTTTTGCAGCAAATGGATGCGCAACATGGTCTCCAGCGGATACGGTTTACGGCCACCACCAGCCTTCGGGTAATACAGTTCGATCAACCCCAACAAACCACTCTAGGGCACCACCTGATCCATTTCGGCAAGGAAGCGTTCACGGCGGGTTTGCCTGCGCTTGCCGGCGTATTCAAAGTCGGAAAAGCTCATCTGGCTCATGCGTGGCTCGGGTCAGGTGGTGAAAGTGTATTTCAGCACATCTGAGGACTTGTTCGGAGTTTCCCTAAGTCGTTAGGCCGTGTCGAGATGACGCGTAGCGCCCCTCACTTCATCGGTTTTTACCGCGTCCGCCATTCAGCCAAGGGGCGCAAACACCAACGCGTTACGGGCTCAATTGCCAGAAGCAAACTCAGCCGGCAGTCCGCCAAACGTGAGCGCGAGCCGTGGTTACTTGCCAGTAACTTGTCGCAAATCGAGTGGAGCCCAGCAAAAATCGTGGCGATTTATAAGCGCCGTATGTAGATCGAAGAAGGCTTCCGAGACGTAAAAAGTGAACACCTGGGATTGGGTCTGAATCTGCATCGAAGCCATTGTCCAAAGCGCATCGAAGTATTGTTGTTGATTGCCATTTTGGCCAACTACCTCATCTTCTTAGCGGGGTTGCAGGCACGGGAGAACCAATTGGAGCGGCGCTATCAAAGCAACAGCCTCAAAGAAAGGCGAGTACTTTCATTGTGACGTTTAGACCTGGAGTATTGGCGCAGTTGCACTGATTTCGGTGACCGAGAACACTTGGAAATATTGGAGCATGCTCTGCGTGATGAGGTGCATCATCAGGCGCAGAGCTTGGAGTAAATTTGTGGGGATCCCTCAGGGTCAACCCCCTATTCCCATGGCCCGCTGGCATGCTGCTTTCGAAAAAGCTTTCCCTCTCAGTCAGAATCAATTTGCTCATGCTTATGGGGATATTTGTGCAAAGAGAATGAGAGTTTGAACGCGGTTCACTAGCCTGTCACAGAGAGGTAGAAATATCTCATTTCTAGGGTGCTAAATATTGTTAATTCAGATTGGCTATAGTGATAATCGAGAATTTTTATAAAGAACTGTTAATTCTTACAGTTTTCGGTTTTTTTCTTGGCACCCATACTGAAATCGCCCAATACGAAAATCACTAAGTGGAGTACATCATGGTCAGTTCTTATCGAAAAGGCTGGGCGGCAAGCTTTTTGTTTTCGCTCCTAATGCTGACGATGAATAAGATGAACTATGCAAAAGCCATGTACGATTATGACGATCAGGACCTTGTAGCAGGTTTGCCAATCGCTGGTTGCATGGAGGAAAATAAATGGGAAGAAAGCTCGTTTCGGCCTATAGATGAATATAAACTTAATTTGGGCGCACTGGGTTTGCTTGCTAATAACAATAGGGTCGTATTTATCCCTGCTCCGATATACGATGCCATCATTGAATGCATAAGGTATGTGTATGGCAATAGCCCAATTCCTAATCGGAACAAGTTCTACGTCGAAGACAAAGTGGCTTTTCACATTGGGTTTGGTTTGTCGAATGGTAAATATGTTATTAGTTTTTTGTTTGCTAATGTTGCGCTCGTTAATGATTCACACATAGTAAATGTGTACACAAGAACACCCGCTTACCCTGGAGCTTGTGATGACGTGACAGACCCAGTTTCTAAAAAATGGTGCATGGGAGAGCTAAATTTTAAAAACGGCGATCCGACAAAAACCCATCTCTGTACCAATAGCTACCAAGACCCTTGCGGTTCACGATATATAAAAGGCATGGGAGGATATTACCCAGCAAATTAATTTCCGAAAATCACAGTAGGGGGTTCGCGTCCAAAATTTCAGGGCTGAAGGTGAAGAACTTGGGGGCTATTTTAGAAAAGTTTACCTATTGGTCTGTCAGACTCCTAACCGTGAACAAAATATGGGCTACCGAAGGAGTAAATGGTCTGGGTGGCCATCGTACTTTCATTGTGGTGTTTAGGCCTGGAGTATTGTCGCAGTTGCACTGGTTTAGGTGACCGAGAACACTTGGAAATATTGGAGCATGCTCTGCGTGATGAGGTGCATCATCAGGCGCAGAGCTTGGAGTAAATTTGTGGGGATCCCTCAGGCTCCAACCGCCGTTTTCCATATCAAGTACAGGCCTCAACCGTCGCCTTGACGGCCTTTACCGTAGGTAGAGGCCAAGGCGCGAGCCTTTTGCAGACGCTCTTCGAGCTTGGGCAGTGTCTCATCCACCAGCGCCTTTATTTCTGGAACATCCGACGCGGCCCCTTCCTGTTTGAACAGGGCAATGGCGTCTTCGTTTTCCTTGACCTGCTGCGCAGTGTAGGCGGCGTCAAAAGAGTCGCCGTCCTTGAGTTCGGGCATCAGGGTTTCGGCTTTGTCGACGATCTTCTCGCGCGGCGCCACGGGCAGGTCGAGCTTCTTGGCGATGGCCGCCAGGTGTTGGTTGGCCAAGGTGCGCTCGTTGATCACCTCGATGGTGTAGTCCTTGATTTCCTGGGACGAGGTTTTGGCGTGGGCCATGCGGCTGGTTTCGATATCGGCCATGCCTTTGGCCGACGCCTGCTCGATGAATTCAGCAGGCGACTGGGCGAAAGCATTGCTGGCGCCGAGGCCCAGCAGCATCGCGAAACTGGCGGTGCGTAACCGGATAGCCATGCGGCTCATGATGGGTTCCTCCAGGGCAAAAATAGGTGCGGGGACAGACACCCCGCTCTGAATTCGAATTTTAATGGCAACAAAGGTTTAGAAAAAACTTGCCCGTGCGACCAACGGTCGCCGCCGCCTCAGGTCGGTTTACTGCCGAACAGGCCCGGCAACGCGTGGGCCAGCGCATTGATGGCGAAGCCGATAAACATCACCCCGCAGAGCTTGGTGATCAGGATTTCGTGACGCTGATACACCGTGCGCACCCGCTGTGCGCCCACCACGCCGATCAGAATCGCGTAGGCCAACAGCCCACCGATAAAGCTCAGCAAGATCAACGACGGCAGCATTGCCCAGGTCAGCAACTCGGCACGGCTGGACAGCAACGCGGTAAACGTGGCGACGGCCACCGGGTACGCCTTGGGGTTGGTCAGGCCAAACAGGATGCCGTGCCAGAACGGATGCCGCGCCGCGCCCTGGGGTGCATCACTGCTACGGCGCTGGGTACGGATCGCGCGCCAGCCCAGCCAGAACAGGTACGTGCCACTGAGCACGCCCAGCACATCAAACGCGCTGCTGCCGACTTCCCGCGCACCCACGATCGCAATCAGCGCGGTGCTGCACCACAGCACATCGCCGAGTAAATGCCCGCACAGAAAACCGGCCCCGGCGCGACGGCCCCGGGCCGCGCCAATACCGAACACGGCCAACACCCCCGGGCCCGGCGTAATGCCATAGATAAAACCCGAAGCGAGGACGGCAAGCAGCAAGGATGGGGTCATGGGCGCGACTCTGACAAACAGTTGAGAGGTGGAGGGATTCTGCACCTTCGCGCGCTACGGGTAAAACTTCATACCGGCATAAGGCTTGACGCGACAGGCTTGCAGGCGCGAGGCCAGATCACCGACATGGGCTTCGAGCTTGTGGCCATCGGGGTCGAGAAAATAGAACGAGGCGCCCTCGCTGCGGTTGTCGCGCCACTCCACTACGCCGGAGGCTCGCAGGCGTTGCACCAGCGCGGCGCAGTCGTCCGCGCCGACCGTAAAGGCCACGTGGGTGTATTCAGCCGCCGGCACCGACGGGCGCAGCGGGTCGAGGGACAGGCACAGCCACAACCCCGGCAATGACAGGTAGGCGCCGTTGTCCCAGGTGGCGTCGAGGCGAAGTTGCAGCAGGTCATGGTAAAAACTGACGCTGCGCGGCAAATCGGTGACGGCCAGGGTCAAGTGGTTGAGGCCGGTGAGCATGAAAACATCCTTTTCCGTTTCAACTCTGCGCAGACGAACGGCGCAGAAGCGTGCGCCAACTACGATGTAGTATGCTGCACTACATTCCACTACATCGAGGCACTTATGTCGGTTATGTCCTTACGCATACCTGAAGATATCGCCGATACGCTCGCCAGTCTCGCCAAGGCTACCGGGCGCAGCAAATCCTTTCTGGCGGTCGATGCCATACGTGAATACTTGACGCGTGAAGCCTGGCAAATCGAGGAAATCCAAAAAGCCTTGCAAGAGGCCGACGCCGGTGATTTTGCGAGTACCGCTGACGTGAAAGCCATCGCTGACAAATGGCGTAAGCATGCAAGTTGAGTGGCTGAGAACAGCACTGCGCAACCTCGATGAAGAAGCCGCTTACCTTGCTCAGGAAAACCCCAAAGCTGCGCACGAATTTGTGCAGGCCATGCTAACGGGACTCGAGCGCGTGGCGGAGTTTCCCTCAATGGGTAAAGAGGGGCGTATTCCCGGCACTCGGGAATGGGTAGTGCCTAAATGGCCTTATATCGTTCCGTATCGTATTCGAGATGGACGGCTACAGGTCATGCGGATATTTCATACCCGACGCCAGCCACCAAAATCCTGGTAATACGGGTTTACGCACGCAATACCTTTTGCACCAGCTCCTTCAGCCACTGCAACCCCGAATCCCCAACCCGCCGCGCATGCCACGCCAGCTCAAACGCAAACGACGGAATATGAAACGGCGCCGCCACGCCCGCCTGCGCACTGGCGACGGCGGGCTGATAAACGCTGGTGCGCAGGGCTCAGAGCTTGCCGGCGGCCAGCCGATGGATCTCGGCTTGCTCCACCACCGGCTGCGACGCGCCGTTACGCGCCGCCGCCAACATCGCACGGCCGACGGTCTCGGTGCTGACTACCCAGCCCGGCTTTATCCGACGCACCAACGAGAGCAACGGCCCAAGCACGGTATAGAAGGCCTGGTACAACGGCGTCTTCGAACGCACGCCGTGCAACGGCTGAATCACCCCCGGCCGGAACACATACACCGCCTTGAACGGCAGCCGCAGCAAGGCATTCTCGGTCTTGCCCTTGACCCGCGCCCACATCGACTGGCCCGCTTCGGAACTGTCGGTGCCGGCGCCGGACACATAGATAAACGTCATCTGCGGATTGAGCCGCGCCAGGGTGCTGGCGGCGACAAGGGTCAGATCATAGGTGAGATGGGTGTAGCGGGTTTCATTCATCCCCGCCGATGAAACACCGAGGCAAAAGAAACAGGCATCGAAGCCTTGCAGCAGGTTCTCCAGCGGTTGAAAATCCAGCATGTCCGTGTGCAGCACCTGATGCAGTTTGCCGTGCTCCTGCGTCAACGGCGTGCGGCCGACGGCGACGACTTCCTGCACGTCAGCGGCCAGCAGGCACTCGCGCAGAACGCCCTGGCCGACCATGCCGGTGGCACCGAATAACAGAACTCTCATCAAATCCCCCTTCATCCCGCTAGTTTTGCCTAGCCGACAGACAAATCGTTTGAACGCTATCGGCACATCCGTTTGCACGCTGACACCTTACCCAATCCCGTGATGCACAACCTCAATAAATTGCATGCGCTCACCCCCACAAAAATCACCACATACGAAAGCGACACAACCGAACACGCCTTTGATACACCAGATACAGCTTTAGAAGGCATCTGTTGGGATGTCCATTCGCCATCACAAAAAGTAGGACCTTACTCACGCCAAAAACTCCATCTGGAGTAGCGCGCAAAGGAAACACCTGACTTATCTCAAAAGGTTTTCCCCGTTACTGTTTTTCGCCAATCTCCAAGGACGAATAAAAAATGGAAAATACATCGCTCACGAACAAATTCTCAAACTACAAAAAACTAATCGAGTTAGCTGAAGCAGACTGGCATTCAGCGAAGACAGGCCGAATATGCCAACTCAACGTCACCGTCAAAAACAACAACTACCTGACCGACCAGCATGGACGCGAATTCCATCATTTCTGCACAACCTCATATCTCGGCCTTGATTACCATGAGGACATAATAGAGGGGGCTATTGGCGGTATAAGGGAAGCCAAAACCCTTCGAATTGCAAACTCAAAAAACCGATGCAAACTTGAAATTCTGGAACGGTACGAACTGGCGCTTTCGACTCACTTCGATTCGATCTGTTTGAGTACTTTATCTTGCAGCTCGGCCAGTTCCGGCCTGCTCCCCTTACTCGCCAGCGGGGCGTTTACAAATAACTGTCCACCCACGATGGTGTTCGACAAGCAATCTCACTACTCCATGAATCATATTAAAGCCTCATGCGCTGATGAGACCGAAGTAATAACAGCCCCCCATAATGACATCTCCTTCATAGAGGACTTATGTAAAAGACGAAAAAAAGTCGCTTACATAGGCGACGGCATATATAGCATGGGCGGAATTGCGGACATCGAAGGGTTACTTTATTTAAAAGCGCGTTACGGGCTATTTCTTTACATGGACGATTCCCACGCGCTATCAGCATTTGGAAAAAATGGAAGTGGTTTCATCCGACCACACATGCACACGTTAGACGATCAAACTTTAATTGTAGCCTCCCTAGGTAAGTCCTTTGGCGCTAGCGGGGGACTAATAATGTTGGGCAGCGAAAGACAAAAGAGCTTAATGCACCGATATGGGGGCCCTAGCAACTGGTCCCAAAGCCTAAACTCGGCAGCTATAGGAGCAGGATTAGCCTCAATAAAAATACATCAAACAGAAGAGTTACTTCTACTTCAAGAAAAACTACAAGTCAACATTAAATTATTTGATAGCCTATTACATACTGACCAATACGGTACGAGTAGCGCAATACGGCTGATTACCTGTGGTGAAGCGAAAAAAGCAAACACCCTCGCGACTCATCTTGCGGAAAAAGGCTTTTTTACATCCGCCGTATTTTTCCCGGTAGTACCAAGAGGAAAAGCTGCAATACGCGTCACTCTTCGGTCAGACATGGACCCCACAACAATAATATTATTCTGCTCGCACCTAACCTCCCTATTGGACAAGTACGAAATCAATAGTTAATACTCCCCCCGACTAAAAAAGCAGCACCCACCTACTTGCATTGATTATTAAAACCCCTAAGGACTAGACACGATTAAAATCCTGATAACCATATAAGATTTATAACAACTCTCTCGAAATTTAGAGTGAAGGACGAGCCTATTGAAAAGCACCACACCCCTCACCCTCGCCTGCAGCGCCGCCTTCCTTTCCCAAGTCGGTATCAGCAGCTATTTGCCGGCGGTCCCGGCCATTGCCCAGTCCCTACCGGCGGCCGAAGACCACGTTGCC
Organism: Pseudomonas sp. PSPC3-2; assembly: GCF_049897085.1. Taxonomy (NCBI): domain Bacteria; kingdom Pseudomonadati; phylum Pseudomonadota; class Gammaproteobacteria; order Pseudomonadales; family Pseudomonadaceae; genus Pseudomonas; species Pseudomonas sp. PSPC3-2. Next base: position 537,291 of record NZ_JAFCVO010000001.1, on the reverse strand, counting down.
CTGGCCTTGGCAGTGTACCTGGTGGGTATGGCGCTTCCGATGTTGCTGTGGGGAAGCCTGGGCGAACGCTTTGGCAGAAAGCCAGTGTTGCTGGCGGCGCTGGCGGTGTATGCCTCGGCGAGTGCCGCGATTCCATCGGCGTTCAATGTTGAATCTTTTCTGGCGTTGCGCCTGATTCAAGGCCTGGGCGCGGGCGGCGTATCGGTGATGGCACGGGTGTTGGTGCGGGACAGTTTCAGCGGTGCGCTATTGGCCAAGGGCCTTTCTTGGCTGGGGATGACCTTTGTGATCGCGCTCGGCATCGGCCAGTTCGTGGGCTCGTTATTGCAGATAGCGTTTGGCTGGGAGGCAATCTTTTATGGTCTGGCGATCGGCGCCGTCATGTTGATGCTGGTGTTGCCACGCGTAATTTTTCCGACACTGCTGAAGGCCGATTCGTCGGCGTCAGCCTGGCGAATTTACACCCAAATTGTGCGACACCCCGCCTTCCTGCATGCGGCGTTGGCCGGCGGATTGGGGTATGGGGTGATCATTGCGTTCAACACCTGCGCGCCGCTGATTTTGCAGGGGCATTTCGAGTGGAGTGCCGCGCAATATGGCTGGCTGGGCTGGCCAATCAGCGGGGCGTATCTGGCGGGAGCGTTGATGGTCAATCGCTTCGTCGCGCACACGGGACGGTTGACGATGATGGGCTGGGGCGTGGCGTTAGTGTTGCTTGGTACCGCGATCATGCTGCTTGGCAGTGTGTTTGCCAGCGGGCTCGCATTGTTGCTGTGGTTACCCTATTGCCTGGCGGTACTGGGGCAGTCGATGAGTTACCCCATCAGTTTGTCCGTGGCCAATGATGAGTCACCGGTCAGCGGCTCCTATGCCATGGCGTTGAGTGGTTTTATACATCAGTTGATGGCGGCGTTGATCGGTGGCGTGGCAAGCCTGCTGGTGAGTCAGCAGGCATGGCCGTTGGCGCTGTTGTGTGTGGCTCTGGCGGGCGGCGCGTTTGTGTGCGTCGCACGCTGCCGGTCGGATCAGAACGCGCTGCGGAAAATCTCCTCAATCTGACGCTGATCCGCCCGCCGCGGATTGGTCAGCCCACACGCGTCCTTCAGCGCGTTGGTGGCCAGCAGCGGAATGTCCTGCAATTTGGCGCCCAGCTCACGCAGGCCGGCGGGAATTTCAACGTCCTTAGACAAAGCACGAATGGCCGCGATGGCGGCCTGGGCGCCCTCTTCTGGCGAGTTGCCGGTGATGTCCGCACCCAGCGCACGGCCGACGTCGCTCAGGCGTTTGGCACTGACGCTGGCGTTGAAACTTTGCACATGAGGCAGCAGCACCGCGTTGCACACGCCGTGGGGCAAGTCATACAGACCGCCCAGTTGGTGGGCCATGGCATGCACGAAGCCCAGAGAGGCGTTGTTGAACGCCATGCCGGCGAGGAACTGTGCGTAGGCCATGTTTTCCCGTGCGGCCTTGTCGCTGCCGTCGCGTACCGCCAGGCGCAGGTTGGCGCTGATCAGTTCGATGGCCTTGATCGCGCAGGCGTCGGTGATCGGCGTGGCGGCGGTGGACACGTAGGCTTCGATGGCGTGGGTCAGGGCGTCCATGCCGGTGGCGGCGGTGAGGCCCTTGGGCATGCCGACCATCAGGGACGGGTCGTTAACCGACAGCAGCGGCGTGACGTTGCGGTCGACGATGGCCATTTTCACGTGGCGGGTTTCGTCGGTGATGATGCAGAAGCGGGTCATCTCACTGGCGGTGCCAGCGGTGGTGTTGATCGCCACCAGCGGCAGTTGTGGCTTGCTGGATTGGTCGACCCCTTCGTAGTCGCCGATATGCCCGCCGTTGGTCGCGCACAGTGCGATGCCCTTGGCGCAGTCATGGGGCGAACCACCACCCAGGGACACCACGAAATCGCAGGCGCTCTGCTGCAGCAGCGCGAGGCCTTTCTCGACGTTGTCCACATTGGGGTTGGGCTTGGCGCCGTCGTAGATCATCGAGTCGATGTCCTGCATCGCGAGTTTTTCGGCAATCATGCGGGCCACGCCCGCCTTGGCCAGGCCGGCGTCGGTGACGATCAGGGCCTTACGAAAGCCGTAGTTGCGAATGGCGACCATCGCATCGTCAAGGCAATCAGTGCCCATGATGTTGACGGCGGGAATGAAGAAGGTGCTGCTCATGGCTAATCCTCAGAGGCGTTATGCCGACAGCATCAACCGTCATCACATGGCCCATCTTGATCAGGATCAACCCACGCTCGTGATAAAGTCACCGCCCCGCCGATTTTGAGTAGACCCGCCGCAATGAAGGATTTCCAGGATATTGACGCCCACCTTGAAGACTGGAGCGCACTGCGCAGCGCTATCGACTTCAATGGGATTCTGATCGGCAACGGCGCCAGCCGGGCGATTTGGGAAGACTTTGCCTACGACTCGCTGTTCGAAAACGCACGCACCGTTGAAGAAAAACCCTTGAGCCAATCCGAACTGAGCGTGTTCGACGCCCTGCAAACCCGCAGTTTCGAGCAAGCCCTGAGCGCGCTGAAGACCACCAGCCGGGTCAACAAAGCCCTCGCAGTCAGCTCGGCGGCACCGCGCAATCGCTACTACGCGATCAAGGAAGCGTTGATCAACACCATCCACGCCGTACACATTCCGTGGCGCTTGGTGCAGCCATCGACGCTGGCGACAATCAACGCGGAGCTGACCAACTACGCCACGGTATTCACCAGCAACTACGACTTGCTCAACTACTGGGCGATCCTGCACACCCCCGGCATCGACGACCTGTTCCGCAGCGCCGACGCCAGCTTCGACCTGCGTGACACCCGCACCGACACCACGCGCATCCTCTACCTGCACGGCGGCCTGCACCTGGTGCGCAACCTCGACGGCACCGCACGTAAATTGCCCACCACCGACAGCACCTTGCTCAGCAGTTTTGCGATCAACAACACGATCAAGACCCTGGACGACGTGCCGTTGTTTGTCAGTGAGGGCAAGGTGGAGGAGAAGCTCAAGACCATCCGCAGTTCGGATTATCTGTCGTTCTGCTATGAGCAGTTGCTCGGCCACGAGGGTGCGCTGTGCATCTTCGGCCATGACCTGGGGCCGCAGGACAAACACCTGGTGGATGCGATTCGCCAGGCCAGGGTGACGACCCTCGCGATCGCGGTATCGGGGCGCAGTGATGGGTTTATCCGCCAGCAGAAGCGGCGGTATTCGCAGTTGTTTGATGGCAGCGGCGTGGCGTTGAGATTCTTTGCTGCGCGCACCCATGCGCTGGGTAATTCTGCACTGTCGGTGCCGGTCGAACGCTGAGGTCCTGAGCGCTCCCACAGGGTCAGTGTATTTGCCTGGAGACAAACGACAATAATTCTCGATATCATTTGCGACTTTTCTACGTCGTGCTTCGTCAAGAAGGATATCCATGTCGCGTCCCAAGCCCGACCCGCTGTCGGCCGATGCCTTTCGCGGGTTTTACGCAGATATCCTGTTTTTCCTGCGCAAGCGCACGGACAACGCCAGCGACGCAGCGGACATGACCCAGGATGTCTTTACCCAATGGCTGGACTACCGCGACCGGGCTAAGGTTGAGCAGCCGCGGGCGTTTCTGTTCCAGATGGCGCGCAACCTGTTGCGCGATCACTGGCGCAAACAGAAGGTGCGGCAGAGCGTCCACGCCGATCAGGCTGAAAGGGGTGCCGAGCCGGTCATTGACGAGCAGAACGAGCCCATGGCCGCAGCGCTTCGCCTGCAACGCCTGGAACAGTTGAAAGAAGTCCTCGCCGAACTCTCGCCCCGCAGGCGAGAAGCCCTTATGCTGCATCGCTTCGAAGGTATGAGTCAGGCACAGATATCCGAACGCATGGGCATTTCGATCAGCATGGTGGAAAAGCACATCGCGTTTGCCCTGCTGCATTGCAAGCGACGCCTTCAACCTGACCCCGGCACGGAGCAGCCAGCATGAACCGTCTGAGCGACATCGACGCCCTGGACATCGACGCGAGCGACGCCGTCGATGCCCAAGCCGCCAGATGGTTTGCACGTAACCGCAACGCCATGGGACGCGCCGACCGCAAGGCCTTTGCCGCCTGGCAGGCCGTGCCGGCCCATGCCCGCGCCTACGCCGAATTCGAACAGCTGTGGGCCGACCTTGGCCAGTTGCAGCAGCTGAACACACCCGTGGCGCTGCCCAAGCGCAAAACCGCGATCTGGCGCCCGGCCCTGGCCGTGGCTGCCGCCGTGCTCTGCGCCGTACTGGCCACGCCCGTCGGCGCCCCGCGCGAGCTGTATCACACTCAGGTCGCAGCCCACGCCAAGGGCATGCGCACCCTGAACCTGCCCGATGGCAGCCGCCTCTACGTGAATGCCAACACCCGCCTGCGCGTGGACTTCAGTGCCCACCAACGCATCGTTCACCTGGACAAGGGCCAGCTGTATATCGAAGTGGCAGCCGACAAGGAACGCCCCCTGTACGTGCAAGCCGGCGAGGCGACGGTGCGCGTGGTGGGCACCGCTTTTGACGTGCGCCGTAGCCAGCAGCAGCTGGTGGTCAGTGTTGCCCACGGCCAGGTGGCGTTTGCGCCAGATGCGAAAAACCCGGTGGCATTGCTCGGCGCCCAGCAACGCGCCACCTTTGACTATGCCAAGGGCACCGTGCAACAACAAACTCTCACCGCCGAGGTGGTCGCCGACTGGCGCAGCGGGCACTTGTCGTTCCGCAATCGCGAACTGGCCAGCCTGATCGATGAATTGAGTTTGTACCGCCCCCAACCTCCGCTGCAGGTGAGTCACGCCGTGGCGCATCTAAAGGTGTCGGGCAATCTGGACGTGAATGACCCGGATGCCCTGCTCAACGCCCTACCCGCCTTGTTGCCGGTGAAAACCGTGACCTCGGCCGAGGGCATTGTCAGAATCGAACTGCGGAAATAGCCCCGAAACGGCCAACATGAGAATATTTTTCATTCGCATGTGTGGTTTTTTTCGTCCGCCCCGTCTTCCTCCTGATTGTGTTTGATACGCACACCTTTTTGGCTATTTGGCCACTCCGGGGGGATTTCATGTTTCGCACGCCTTGCCACGCTTCTCACCTGTTGCTTCGACCGAGCCTTATTGCCACGTGCCTGGCCTTCAGCCTCAGCGCCCACGCGCAGTCGTTCACACTGCAACTGCCCGCCCAGGCGTTGACCACGTCCCTGAGCCAGATCGCGCAACAGACGAAAATCCAGCTGTTGTTCGATGAAAAGCAGCTCAAGCACGTCCAGGCGCCGGCGCTCAACGGTGACTTCACCGCGGAAGTGGCGATTCGCACCCTGCTGAACAATGGCGAGTTCACCCTGATCAAGGTCGGCAGCACCTACGTCGTGCGCCCCGATGAGGGCAAGACCACCAGCAGCAGCGTGATCCAGCTGGACACCCTGAGCGTGATCGGCACCGGTAATCAAGTCGACTCCAGCACCGTCGGCCGCTCGACCCTGACTCAGGCCGACATCGATCGCTACCAGGCCAACAACATCCCCAGCCTGCTCCAGACGTTGCCTGGGGTCAGCCAGGGCGGTTCGCTCAAACCCGGTGGCCAGACCATCAACATCCGCGGTTTCGGCGATGCCGAAGACGTCCCGCTGACCGTCGACGGCGCCACCAAGAGCGGTTTCGAGCGCTACCAGCAAGGCACGGTGTTCATCGAGCCCGAGCTGATCAAGAGCATCGAAGTGGAGAAAGGCCCCAACTCGCCGTTCAGCGGCAACGGCGGTTTTGGCGGCACGGTGAACATGACCACCAAGGATGCCCCGGACCTGCTCGCGGACGGCCGCAACAGCGGCGCGATGCTCAAGTACGGTTATTCCAGCAACGACCACGAACAGGTCTACAGCAGCGCCGTGTATGGCCGCACCGACGATGGCCGGTTCGATGCCCTGGCCTACCTGACCCAACGCGACGGCGGCGACATGAAGGTGGCCGCCAAGCTGCCCAATGAGAACAATCAGTACCCGATCAACCCCCAGCGCCTGCCCAACACCGCCCAGGACGTGGACGGCAAACTGTTCAAGGTCAACGCACACTTCACCGATGAGCACAGTGTCGGCCTGTCTTACTCACGCTCCCACAGCAACCGCTGGACGCCGTTTTCCGCCGCGAGCTACCCGACGCCACCGACCCAGGCCAACATCGACCGCTACGGCTACGAAGGGGCGTTGAAGCGTTTCCTGGCCAACCGCGACACGGTCGACACCACTTGGTCGGGCAAGTATGAATACCAGCCCTTTGACAACCCGCTGGTGGACCTGACCGTCAAATACTCGCAGTCCAACACCGAGCAGACCGACGAGCGCGACGCCACCGCGTTTTTCCAGCTGGCCACCGGCGGACGCAAGATGGACACCGCCTACACCGACAAGAATCTCGACATCCGCAACGTCAGCCTGTTCGACACCGGGCCGTTGAAACACGCGGTGACGGTCGGCGGGCAAATCCGCAAGCACACCCGCGAAACCGAGATGTGGATGCCCGGCGCCACCTACAACACGCCGCGCTACAACTACGGGCATTTCCAGCCAGGCTTCATGCCCCATGGCAAGGTGGATACCAACAGTTTCTTCATCCAGGATGCGCTGACCCTGGGCGACGTGACCGTCACGCCATCGCTGCGCTACGACCATGTGCGCAACCGCGGCGAGGCCAACGATGCGCCGTACTACAGCAACCCCGACCCGGCCGTCGGCCACGACTACAGCGATCGCACCTACACCGGCTGGTCGCCACGCCTGGCGCTGTTCTGGACCGTCACCCCGAACGTCGCGCTGTTCGCCAACTGGAGCCAGACCTGGCGCGCCCCGGTGATCGACGAGCAGTACGAAGTGCAGGGCCTGGGCAGTCGCACCGCCACCAGCGTCGACCTCGACCCGGAACGCATCACGTCGATCACCGTGGGCAACATCACCCGCTTCGACCACCTGATCACCCAGGACGATAACCTGCAACTGCGCACCACCCTGTTCCACAACACCGTGGAAGACGAAATCTTCAAGGCCACGGGCGTGGGCTGCCAGAACCAGGCGATCAACGGCGGCACCATTGCCACCGCTTGCCCGCCGGGGGCGAGGTCCAATTACCGCAACATCGGCGGCCTGACCATCAAGGGTTTCGAGGTGGAATCGTTCTATAACTCCACCTACCTGTTCGGTTCGGTGTCGTTTGCCTACGCCACCGGCAAGCACGAAGGCGCCTACACCAACCCATGGGGCCCGGACGTGTGGGCTCGCGACATTCCGCCGACCAAATGGGTGCTGGTGATGGGCACCCACATTCCGGCGTGGAATGCACAGGTGGGATGGATGGGGCAATTCATCGGCGCGACTGATCGCCTGCCCAGCGATAAATACTCCGGCGGCCCGGGTTCCGGCGTCGGCGATTCGTTCTACGACCAGTACGGCAACAAGCGCTACAACACCCAGGGCCTGTTCGCCAAATGGACCCCACAACAGGCTTACCTGAAAGGCACCGAGGTGAACTTCACCGTGGACAACCTGTTCAACAACAACTTCCGTCCGGCGTTGAGCGGCGACCGTGCCTACACCAAGGGGCGCGACGCGAAGATCAGCGTGACACGGTTCTTCTGAAGCCAGCCTAGCGGTTGCGCACCAGGCTCAACTCGGCAGCCTGTGTGCGCTGCTTGCTCAAGTAGCGGGTACAACTGACGCGCAGAAACGAGGCAAAATTGACCACCTCGCCGCGGTAGTCCATGACTTCCTCGTACAGCTTGGTGATCAGTTGATTGGTGGTCATGCCATCCACGCTGGCGATTTCGCTGAGGATGTCCCAGAACTGGTTTTCCAGGCGCACGGTGGTGACGACGCCGCAGATGCGCAGGGAGCGCGAGCGAGACTCATAGAGAATCGGGTCGGCCTTGACGTACAGCTCGCACATGGCGATGACCTCCGTGGCTTACAAGGTGATTGTCGTACCCAGCAGGCCGAGGAACCCGGCCAGCCAACTTGGATGCGCCGGCCAGGCCGGTGCCGTGACCAGATTGCCTTGAACGTGGCTGTGGGTCACTGGAATATCGATGAACGAACCGCCCGCCAGGCGCACTTCAGGGGCACAGGCCGGGTAGGCACTGCACTCGCGGCCGCCAAGGATACCGGCTGCCGCCAGCAGTTGCGCGCCGTGGCACACCGCAGCAATCGGCTTGCCGGCCTGATCGAAGGCGCGCACCAGTTGCAGGACTTTTTCATTCAGGCGCAGGTATTCCGGCGCACGACCACCAGGCACCAGCAGCGCGTCGTAGTCAGCGGCTTCGACCTGGGCGAAATCCGCATTCAGGGCGAACAGGTGACCGGGCTTTTCGCTGTAGGTCTGGTCGCCTTCAAAGTCATGGATCGCCGTGCGCACGGTCTGGCCGGCCGTCTTGTCGGGGCACACCGCGTGGACGGTATGACCGACCATCAGCAGCGCCTGGAAGGGCACCATCACTTCATAGTCTTCGACGTAATCGCCGACCAGCATCAGGATCTTTTTCGCGGCCATGGGGCATTTCTCCGGTTCAACGGTTGGGCAGACAAGAGTAGCCAAGATAGGCGCGTGCCGACGGGCCGGGTAATCCCCCGCTACTACAACTGTACGGATCAATCTGCACCCAGCTGTAGGCACCCGATTCCCGGAGGCTGTGGCTAGATGAGCGTTCACTTCCGACCCCTCGATTCCGGTTCCCACCATGAGTTCGCGCGAAAACACTGGCATGGCCCTGGGCCTGCTGGGCGTCATCATCTTCAGCCTGACCCTGCCCTTCACGCGTATCGTGGTGCAGGAAATCCACCCGTTGCTCAACGGCCTGGGCCGTGCGTTGTTCGCCGCGATCCCGGCGGCGGCGCTGTTGCTGTGGCGCCGCGAGCGCTGGCCGAGCTGGCGCCAGGTGCGCGGCCTGTGCCTGGTGATTGCCGGGGTGATCTTGGGCTTTCCTGTGTTGTCGGCGTGGGCCATGCAGACGCTGCCGGCGTCCCACGGCGCGTTGGTCAATGGCCTGCAACCGCTGTGCGTTGCGCTGTACGCCGCGTGGCTGTCCCATGAGCGCCCGTCGAAAGCCTTCTGGGCCTGTGCGGCGTTGGGCAGTGCGCTGGTGTTGAGTTATGCGTTGATCACCGGCGCAGGCAGTGTTCAAGCGGGGGACCTGTTGATGCTCGGCGCGATTGCCGTGGGCGGCCTGGGTTATGCCGAAGGCGGGCGCCTGGCCAAGGAGATGGGCGGCTGGCAGGTGATCTGCTGGGCGCTGGTGCTGTCGACGCCGCTGTTGATCGGCCCGGTGGCTTACCTCGCGGCGCAGCATCAAGGCGCAATTTCCATGCGCACCTGGTGGGCGTTCGGTTATGTGTCGCTGTTCTCGCAGTTCCTGGGGTTCTTCGCCTGGTACGCCGGGTTGGCCATGGGCGGCATTGCGCGGGTCAGCCAGATTCAACTGTTGCAGATCTTCTTCACCATCGCGTTTTCGGCGCTGTTCTTTGGTGAGCACATCGAACCAATCACCTGGTTGTTCGCCTGCGGGGTGATCGTAACCGTGATGCTGGGGCGCAAGACGGCGGTGCAGCCGGCGCCAATCTCAAAGGCCAATGCGATTTAACGGTGGGAGGGGCGGGCGGTGAAGGCGTCGGATCTCTAAACCACAACACCGATCAATGTGGGAGGGGGCTTGCTCCCGATAGGGGCCTATCAGCAACACATGTGCTGACTGCCCCTCTGCTATCGGGAGCAAGCCCCCTCCCACATTGGCTGCGTGTTCAGCCTAGGTAATCGTCGGTACGCAGCAGGGTTTCCAGGCAGTGCTCGGTGATGTGATAGAAGTCCTTGAGTGCCTGAATCTTGTCCAGTAACTGCGCGTTGTCCACCGGTTCCGCGCGTTTGACCGCGAGGATCATCTTGTTCTTGTTGGTGTGTTCCAGGGAGATGAACTCGAACACCTTGGTCTCATAACCACAGGCCTCCAGGAACAAGGCGCGCAGGCTATCGGTGAGCATTTCGGCCTGCTGGCCCAGGTGCAAACCGTATTGCAGCATCGGCTTCAACAGCACCGGGCTCTGGATTTGCAGGCGGATCTGTTTGTGGCAGCACGGCGAGCACATGATGATCGACGCACCGGAACGGATGCCGGTGTGGATCGCATAGTCGGTGGCGATGTCGCAGGCATGCAGGGCGATCATCACGTCCAGCTCGATCGGTGCGACGCTGCGCACGTCGCCGCAGGTGAACACCAGCCCAGGGTGTTCGAGATGGGCGGCGGCGGTGTTGCACAAGGCAACCATGTCTTCGCGCAATTCAACGCCGGTGACCTCGGCCTCGACATTGAGGGTGTTGCGCAGGTAGTCGTGGATGGCGAAGGTCAGGTAGCCCTTGCCCGAGCCGAAATCGGCGACGCGCACCGGTTGGTCCAGCCTCAGCGGTGATGCGATCAGCGCATGGCTGAACACTTCGATGAACTTGTTGATCTGCTTCCACTTGCGCGACATCGACGGGATCAGCGCGTGCTTGGCGTCGGTCACGCCCAGGTCGGCGAGGAACGGCCGGCTCAGGTCGAGGAAGCGATTCTTCTCGCGGTTGTGCTCGGCCGACGGCGCTTCACGCAATTGCTGCGGCTTGCTTTTGAACAGCGAGCTTTTGTTCTTCTTGCTGTATTCCAACTGGGCTTCGTCGGTCAGCGCCAGCAAGTGTGCGTTCTTGAACGAGGCCGGCAACAACTCGGCAATCGCCGCCACGCCGTCGGCCACCGCGAAGTTCTTGGTGATGTCGCGGGTTTTGTAGCGATAGACAAAGGACAGGCAGGGCTGCTCCTTGACCGTCACCGCCTTGATGATCAGCCGTTGCAGCTCGGCGTCCTCACCGACGTACTTGGCCAGCACCAGTTTGATAAAGGCGTTGTGCGTAAGGCTTGCGCTCAGCAGTTCGATGAACTGGGCGTGATGATCCGGCGCAGGGCGGGCAGGTTGAGCGGTGACAGACATGAACAAAACGCCTCGGGCTGGGAATGCCGGGCATTTTAGGGGGGATAGGGACTGAGGGCACGGGGTTATTTGATCAACGGTAAGATTGGGAGGCCCCACCGCAGATCCAAATGTGGGAGGGGGCAAGTCGAATCGTCGCACCGCTCCTCCCACATGGGTTATTCGAGCACGATCAGGCGATTGGGCAATTCATTACGCGCCTGCGTCACCGGCACATGCACCTTGAGCAACTCACCGCAGGCTTCGATGCAGGCAATGAACCCGGCCAACGTTTGCCCCTGTTTCACCTGTTGGGTAAACGCCTTGACGATGCCATCCCAACTGTTGTCATCCAGGCGCTTGGAAATCCCGTCATCCACCAGGATCTCCACATAGCGCTCGGCCTCGCTGACAAAAATCAACACCCCGGTACCGCCCAGCGTGTGGTGCAGGTTCTGCTCGAGGAACTGCCGGCGCGCCAGGTTCGAGGCACGCCAGTGGCGCACTGAGCGAGGGATCAATCGGGTGGTGACTTTAGGCAGGCGAAACACCAGGCACAGCACGATGAACGTCGCCCACTGCGCCAACAGCAAGGTGTACATGCTCAGGTAACCCGACAAGTAATGCACCACTCCCGGCACCACCAACGCAATCAGACTGGCCCAGAGCAACGGGATATAGGCGTAATCATCGGCACGCGCGGCCAGCACGGTCACCAGTTCGGCGTCGGTCTGTTGCTCGACCCGGGCAATCGCTTCGGCGACCTGGCGTTGTTCGTGTTCAGTCAGTAGTGCCATGGTTGTAAACGCTCGTTTTTAGTTGTTGTCATCACCAGCCACCCGAAGCCCCGCCACCGCCGAAACCGCCGCCGCCGCCGCGAAAACCACCGCCGCCGCCCCCACCGCCACGGCCGCTGCTGCTGAGAATCGCCAGCAGGATCGCCCACACCGGCAGGCCCAGGCGATTGCACAGCCACAACACGCCGATCAGCAGGATGAACAAGCCGATGGAAAACCCCGGATTATCCTTGGCGAAGTTGGCATCCGCCACGTGGGCCGGCACCACCAGCGGCTCGCCGCCCACCACCTGGATCATCGCGGCGACGCCGTCGCTGATGCCCTGGCTGAAGTTGCCGGCCTTGAACTTGGGCGCAATCACCTGATTGATGATCACCCACGACTGCGCATCGGTCAGCGTGCCTTCCAGGCCATAGCCGACTTCGATGCGCAATTTGCGCTCATCGCGGGCAACGATCAGCAGCGCGCCGTTGTCCTTGCCTTTCTGGCCGATGCCCCACTGGCGCCCCAATTGATAACCGTAGTCTTCAATCGGCACGCCCTGCAGGTCAGGCACGGTGACCACCACGATCTGGGCGCCACGGCTTTGCTCCAGCGCCTGCAATTGCTGGGTCAACTGCGCGCGCACCGCCGGGTCGATCATCTGCGCGGTGTCCACCACCCGCCCGGTCAACGCCGGGAAGGTCAACGCCGCCTGGGCCACGCCAGCGCAGGCCAACAGCCACAGCGCCAAGCCTATCCGTAATAAACGCATCGACACCTCAGTGCAGCCTTATTTGAACTTCACTTGCGGCGCTTTATCGGCATCGGCACTGGTGGCTTCAAACGTAGCGCGGATCGGCAAATCGCTGTACATCACGCTGTGCCACAGGCGCCCCGGGAACGTGCGGATCTCGGTGTTGTAGGCCTGCACGGCCTGGATAAAGTCGCGACGGGCCACGGCAATCCGGTTTTCCGTGCCTTCCAGCTGAGATTGCAGGGCCAGGAAGTTCTGGTTGGCCTTCAGGTCCGGGTAGCGCTCGGACACCACCATCAAGCGGCTGAGGGCACCACTCAAACCGTCCTGGGCTTGCTGGAACTGCTTGAGTTTTTCCGGGTTGTCGAGGGTGCTGGCGTCGACCTGGATCGATGTCGCCTTGGCCCGCGCTTCAATCACAGCGGTGAGGGTGTCTTGTTCATGGGCGGCGTAGCCCTTGACCACTTCCACCAGGTTGGGGATCAGGTCGGCACGCCGTTGATACTGGTTCTGCACCTGGCCCCAGGCCGCCTTGGCCTGTTCATCGAGGGTCGGAATGGTGTTGATGCCGCAACCGCTCAGCACTGTGCTGATCAATAGCAAAGCCGCGGCCTTCAAGCCCCAGCGGTAACCGTGTGCTGCTTGCATGGTGTTTCTCCTGCCCAACTTTGATGGAATGTGACGACTCGCCCTATAAACCGCGCGCATGGGGCATAATCCGCCGCCACCACTGGAATGCATCGAGCCAATCAGCTAAAAGATGCCCAGCGCGATAAAGAGTTCAGAGTGTGCTGCATTTATCTGAACGACACCCGAACAACAATAGACGCTCCCCACATTTTGGCCGATCAGCCTAACCGCTGTGCAGTGCGCCGAAAAAGGATATTCATGAAAAAGCTGTGTTTGCTCGGCCTTGTTGCCACGCTGGCCACCCACCCCGCCTGGGCAGAAACAAAGCCTGCTGCGCTTAAAGGCAAGGACGCCTTCGTCAGCGACCTGCTCAAGCAGATGACCCTCGATGAAAAGATCGGCCAATTGCGCCTGATCAGCATCGGCCCGGAAATGCCCCGTGAGCTGATCCGCAAGGAAATCGCCGCCGGCCGTATCGGTGGCACCTTCAACTCCATCACCCGCCCGGAAAACCGTCCGATGCAGGACGCGGCCATGCGCAGCCGGTTGAAGATCCCGATGTTCTTCGCCTATGACGTGATCCACGGCCACCGCACGATTTTCCCGATCAGCCTGGCCCTGGCTTCCAGTTGGGACATGGACGCCATCGGCCGCTCCGGGCGCATTGCCGCGCAGGAAGCCGCTGCCGACAGCCTCGACATCACCTTTGCGCCGATGGTCGACATCTCCCGCGACCCGCGTTGGGGCCGGACCTCCGAAGGCTTCGGCGAAGACACGTACCTGGTGTCGCGCATCGCCGAAGTGATGGTCAAGGCCTTCCAGGGCACCAGCGCAGCGAATGCCGACAGCATCATGGCCAGCGTCAAGCACTTCGCCCTGTACGGCGCGGTGGAAGGCGGTCGCGACTACAACGTGGTCGACATGAGCCCGGTCAAGATGTACCAGGACTACCTGCCGCCGTACCACGCGGCGATCAAGGCCGGTTCCGGCGGCGTGATGGTCGCGCTCAACTCGATCAACGGCGTGCCCGCCACCGCCAACACCTGGCTGATGAACGACCTGCTGCGCAAGGACTGGGGCTTCAAGGGCCTGGCCGTCAGCGACCACGGTGCGATCTTCGAGCTGATCAAGCACGGCGTGGCCAAGGACGGGCGTGAAGCCGCCAAGCTGGCGATCAAGGCCGGCATCGACATGAGCATGAACGACTCACTGTATGGCAAGGAGTTGCCGGGGCTGCTCAAGTCCGGCGAGATCGAGCAGAGCGACATCGACAACGCCGTGCGCGAAGTGCTCGGCGCCAAGTACGACATGGGCCTGTTCAAAGACCCGTACCTGCGCATCGGCAAGGCCGAGGATGACCCGGCCGACACCTACGCCGAAAGCCGCCTGCATCGCGCCGACGCGCGTGACGTGGCGCGCCGCAGCATGGTCTTGCTGAAGAACCAGAACGACACCCTGCCGCTGAAAAAATCCGCAACCATCGCGCTCGTGGGCCCACTGGCCAAGGCCCCCATCGACATGATGGGTAGCTGGGCCGCCGCCGGTAAGCCGGCACAATCGGTGACCCTGCTCGACGGCCTCAACGCGGTGATCGGCGAAAAAGGCAAAGTGATCTATGCACGTGGCGCCAACATCACCAATGACAAGGCCGTGGTCGACTACCTTAACTTCCTCAACTTCGATGCCCCGGAAGTGGTGGATGACACCCGCCCAGCCCAGGTGATGATCGACGAAGCGGTCAAGGCCGCCAAGGATGCCGACGTGGTGGTCGCTGCGGTGGGCGAGTCCCGTGGCATGTCCCACGAGTCCTCCAGCCGCACCGACCTGAACCTGCCGCAAAGCCAGCGCGACCTGATCAAGGCGCTGAAAGCCACCGGCAAGCCGCTGGTGCTGGTGCTGATGAACGGCCGTCCGCTGTCGATTCTCGAGGAAAACCAGCAAGCCGACGCGATCCTGGAAACCTGGTTCGCCGGTACCGAAGGCGGCAACGCCATCGCCGACGTGCTGTTTGGTGACTACAACCCGTCGGGCAAGCTGCCGATTACTTTCCCACGCTCGGTGGGGCAGATTCCGACCTACTACAACCACCTGACCATCGGCCGACCGTTTACCCCAGGCAAGCCGGGCAACTACACCTCGCAGTACTTCGATGACATCACCGGGCCGCTGTTCCCGTTCGGCTATGGCCTGAGCTACACCAGCTTCAGCCTGTCGGACATGGCGCTGTCGTCCACCACCCTGAACAAGACCGGCAAGCTCGACGCCAGCGTCACCGTGAAAAACACCGGCAAGGTCGACGGCGAAACCGTGGTGCAACTGTATATCCAGGACGTGGCCGGCTCGATGATCCGCCCGATCAAGGAGCTGAAAAACTTCCAGAAAGTCATGCTCAAGGCCGGCGAAGAGCGCACGTTGCACTTCACCATTACCGAAGAGGACTTGAAGTTCTACAACACCCAGCTCAAGTTCGCGGCGGAACCGGGTGAGTTCAATGTGCAGATCGGCTTGGACTCCCAGGATGTGCAGCAGCAGACTTTCGAACTGCTCTAACGCCTGAGACAAGGTCTAAAAATGTGGGAGGGGGCTTGCTCCCGATAGCAGTGGGTCAGCCAATGAATCAATTGACTGACACTCCGCAATCGGGGGCAAGCCCCCTCCCCCATGTCTAACCGCGTCGATCCAGAAGATTGACCACCAACCGATCAATCCACCCCCACACCCGCTGCTTCACCCGCCGCCACAACGGCCGCGACTTCCATGCCTCCAGGCTCACCGCCTGGCTCTGGGCAAAATCCCGCTCGAAACTGCCCGCCACAGCTTGCGTCAACGCCGGGTCCAGCGCTTCGAGGTTGGCTTCGAGGTTGAAGCGCAGGTTCCAGTGGTCGAAATTGCATGAACCGATACTGACCCAATCGTCCACCAGCACCATTTTCAGGTGCAAAAAGCACGGCTGGTACTCAAAAATTTGCACGCCCGAGCGCAACAGGCGCGGGTAATAACGGTGCCCGGCATAGCGCACCGACGGGTGATCGGTGCGCGGGCCGGTCAGCAGCAAGCGCACATCCACCCCGCGCCCCGCCGCTCGGCGCAAGGCCCGACGCACGCCCCAGGTGGGCAGAAAATACGGAGTCGCCAACCAGATGCGCCGCTGGCCGCTGCTCAGCGCGCGGATCAGCGAGTGCAAGATATCGCGATGTTGGCGCGCGTCGGCATAAGCGACGCGGCCAAGACCGGGCCCGGTCGCCGGCACTTTGGGCAAGCGCGGCAAGCCGAAATGGGTGGCCGGTTTCCAGGCGCGGCGGTCGTCGTTGGCCAACCATTGTCGGTCGAACAGCGCCTGCCAATCCAGCACCAGCGGGCCGCTGATCTGTACCATCACTTCGTGCCAGTCGGCGCTGTCCTGCCCCGGTGTCCAGAACTCATCGGTAACGCCGGTGCCGCCGACCACGGCGATGTCTTGATCGACCAGCAGCAGCTTGCGGTGGTCGCGGTACAGGTTGCGCATCCAGCGCCGCCAGTTCAGGCGATTGTAAAAGCACAATTGCACACCGGCGTCGGTCAGGCGCTTACGCAGCCCGAGGGTAAACGCCAGGCTGCCGTAATCATCGAACAGGCAGCGCACCTGCACGCCCCGCTCAGCCGCCAGCACCAGCGCCTGCACCATGGCGTCGGCGCAGGCCCCGGCCTCCACCAGGTACAACTCCAGATCCACCTGCCGCTGCGCCCGGGCAATGCACGCCAGCATCTGCGGGAAAAAGTCCGGCCCGTCGATCAACAACTCGAACCGGTTGGCGCTGCGCCAAGGGAACACTGCGCCACTCACGTCAGCGCGCCGTAAAAATCAGTACCGCACCCACCGGCACCGACAAACTGATCGACGCAAGCCCAGCCGCCTTGCGCAACGCGGTCACACCCGGCACCAACTCGAAATCCTCGGCATGCAACACCACCGGCTCCAGGGTCACCACCTGGAAACGCCGATCATCCAGACGCGTAGCCAACAGCTCGGCGCTGTAGGTCTGGGTCTTGCCGTGCAGCGTCACCGACAGCGGCAGGCGCAACTCCAACTGCGCGCCGGGGGCCAGGTCGTTGATCGGTTGCAGGTTGATTTGCGTATTGATCAGCGCCTCGGGGAAGGTCTTGATGTCGAACAGCTGATTGCGCATGCGCTCGTCGCGCAGCGGGATGCCGCTGTTGACCGACTCCAACTCCACTTCCAACTGCGCAGCGCCTTTGCTGTCGACCTTGCCGTGCAACACCAGGAAACGGTGGACCTCGGCAATCTCGGTGTTTTTGGTGGTAACGAACGACAGCCGCGAGGACTCGTTGTCCAGGTACCAGTCGGCGTGCGCGGGCACGGCGGCGGCGGCCAGCAGGGCGAAGGCCAGGGGTTTGATGACAGACGCGTTGAACATTAAAAACTCGTGGGGCGGAAAACCTGAACGAACCTTAACTGTGCCGCTTGCCCTGTGCAATCTAACTGACAACGCCGCCCCTGCATTGAAAATGGCGTTTCAGGGGTTGAGACGGCAGCCCTGCCGCTCGCCCAGCCATCTGGCGGTATGGGTACGTCCCAATCCACTGGCCGTCACTTCACTGCGCTCCGGGTCATCGGTGAACGCGTTGATCGACACGTACTGCTTCACATAGCCCCGGCAATACTCGGCCGGATTATTCTCCACATACCGACACGAGCAGTACTCCTTGGCCGTATAGGCCGCGATGATGTCGGGGAAGGCTTGCAGGTTGACGCGTTCGTGCCACACCCATCCCAGCAGGGCGAGCAATAGCAGCAGGCAAAGGCTGGTAAACGGCCGACGACGGATCATGGTTGCACCGCCGCGAGCACGCGTTTGAGCAGTTCGTTATGACGGTAGCTGCCGTCGCGATCATCGCCGTAACGCACGATTACCAGGTGTTCATCGGGCATCACGTACAGCGCCTGGCCCCAGTGGCCGAGGGCGGCGAAGGTGTCGGCGGGGGCGTCGGGCCAGGGCTTGGGGGCGCCCTGCACTGCGCGGTTGAGCCACCACTGGCCGCCGGGCACGGCTTCGTCCTGGCCGGGTTTGTATTTATCGAAGGGTTGGCGATTGAAGTCGACCCAGGCTTTGGGCACCAGCTGTTGCTCCCCCCAGCGACCGTCGCGCGCCATCAGCAGGCCGACGCGTGCCAGATCGCGGGCGGTGAGGTAGGCGTAGGACGAGGCGACGAAGGTTTCATCGGCATCGGTTTCCCAAGTGGCGTTGCGAATGCCCAGCGGCTTGAACAGCGCGTCCCACGGGTAACTCATGTAGGCCTTGTGGCCGAGCATGCCCTTGAGCGCAGCGGAGAGTAGATTGCTGTCGCCGCTGGAATAACGGAAGGCCTCGCCCGGCGCGCTGAAGGTGTCCATGCCTGCGGTGAATTGCGCCATGTCGTCACGGCCACGGGTGTAGAGCATCGCGACGACCGAGGATTTCAGCGGGGCATATTCGTAATCCTCCTGCCAATCGAGGCCCGACGCCCAGTGCAGCAAGTCGGCCATCGTCACGGTTGGATGCTGTTTCATCGGCGGGTAGAAACGTGCGGCGGGGTCGCTCAACTTGAAGCGGTTTTCGCCGTAGGCCACGCCCAGCAACGTCGCCATCAGGCTTTTGCTCACGGACCACGTCAGGTGTGGCGTGCGGGCGGTGGTGGGCGCGGCGTAGCGCTCGTAGATGAGTTCGCCATCGCGGATCACCAGCAACGCGTCAGTGCGGATGCCTTGGCGGGTGGCGTCGTCACGCGCAGGGAAAGCGTAGGCGTTCAGGGCATCGACAGCGGGGCCTTCGATCGGCGTGCCTTTGGCCCAGTCTTTGTCAGGCCAGGTTTCGGCGCGGGTGGTGACGGTGGCGAACAACAGGGCAACGCACAGCAAGCCTCTGACCATGGACACGAACTCAAGGGGGCATTCAAGCCCGCGAGCCTAGCCGAGGCCGATGACAGATTGGCGACACAGGGGCGTGTCATCTAAGCGTCACCGTAACTTCATGGAGATGACACCGAGCCTACATAGCCTGAGTTTGGACAAACAAGTCGACCGGCCGGAACGTGGCTGGCACTCGGAGATTCGCCATGACTCAGATCGCCCGCATCAGCGACACCGGCAATGAACGCCGTCTGCAAGCCGAACGCCTGATCGGCGCCCAGGCTTTGCAAGAAGCACAGGCCCTGCGGTTCAACGTGTTCAGCGGCGAGTTCAACGCCAAGCTGAAAGGCGCGGAACTGGGCCTGGACATGGATGACTATGATGTTCACTGCAGCCACATCGGCGTGCGGGATTTAAACAGCGGTCGACTGGTAGCCACCACCCGTTTGCTCGATCACCAGGCCGCCAGTACCTTGGGCCGGTTCTACAGCGAAGAAGAATTCAGCCTGCATGGCCTGCTGCACTTGCAGGGCCCGATCCTGGAAATCGGCCGCACCTGTGTCGACCCGGCCTACCGCAACGGCGGCACCATCGCGGTGCTCTGGGGCGAGTTGGCCGAAGTGCTCAACGAGGGCTGCTACAGCTACCTGATGGGTTGCGCGAGTATCCCGATGCACGATGGCGGCATCCAGGCCCACGCGATCATGCAGCGCCTGCGCGAACGCTACCTGTGCAACGAACACCTTCGCGCGGAGCCGAAAAAACCGCTGCCGGCGCTGGACCTGCCGTCCAACGTCATCGCGGAAATGCCGCCGCTGCTCAAGGCCTATATGCGCCTGGGCGCGAAGATCTGCGGCGAGCCGTGCTGGGATGAAGATTTCCAGGTGGCCGACGTGTTCATCCTGCTCAAACGCGATGAGTTGTGCCCGCGTTACGCCCGCCACTTCAAGGCGGCCATGTGATGGGCCGCCTGCGCGTGTACGCGCGAATCGCCCGCGTGCTGCTGGTGGTGGCGCTGGGCTTGAGCATGGCCAGTGTGTTCGGTCTGTTCGAGCGCTTGGGGGTGGCCAACTCGATGGTGCGCCGTCAGCGTTGGTCGCGGTTCTTTATGACGCGACTGACCAACGCCCTGCCCTTTCGCGTGACGGTGCTGGGTGAATTGCCACAAACGCCGATGCTGTGGGTGAGCAATCACGTGTCCTGGACCGACATTCCGCTGCTGGGCATGGTCGCGCCAATGTCGTTTTTGTCCAAGGCTGAAGTACGCACCTGGCCGGTGGCCGGCTGGTTGGCGGCCAAGGCCGGCAGCCTGTTTATTCGCCGGGGTGCAGGCGACAGCCAACTGATCCGCAAACAGATGACCCGTCACCTGGAGCAACAGCACCCGCTGCTGATGTTCCCCGAAGGCACCACCACCGACGGGCGCAGCCTGCGTACCTTCCACGGGCGCTTGCTGGCCAGTGCGATCGACGCGCAGGTGTCGCTGCAACCGGTGGCGATTCGTTATCTGCGCGACGGGCAAGTAGACCCGCTGGCGCCGTTTATTGGCGATGATGATTTGCTCTCGCACCTGATGCGCCTGTTTGCCAACGACCAGGGCGATGTGGAAATCCATGTGCTCCAGCCGATTGCCTGTGCCGGGCAGGAACGCGCGGCGCTGGCGTTCCAGGCGCAGCAGGCGGTGCAGAAGGCGTTATTCGGGCCGCTGCCGGAGACTGAGCAAGTGGCTGCGCGTCCTGCATTCGCCGCCTGACAGGCGCTGGAAACAGTACAAATGTGGGAGGGGACTTGCCCCCGATAGCGGTCAGTCAATGCATGTGCTGACTGAACCACCGCCATCGGGAGCAAGCCCCCTCCCACATTTAGATCTCCGTTAGATCTCAGTGGTCAGTTGAGCGTGTGCAAATTTTTGCAACTCTGGATAGAACAGCCGGAAGTCTTCACTCAGCGGCTCGTATAACGTGCGCAATTCCTGCATCGCATGGCCCAGCGCGTCAGGCTGCGTCAACCGCCGCGAGATCCCCCGCAACACCGGCTCCATCACCCCAAACTCGCGGTATGAGCCCAGCCAATCATCTGCCGCCATATACGGTGCAATCTGCGCCAGGCGCCCCGGCAGTTGCGGCTCAGCCGCGAGCACGCGGTACACCTGTGAAGTGAAATGCTCCAGAGGCTGGTCGGCATAGCGCTGCCAATCCCGCGCCAGGCAGTGATCGAAAAACACATCGAGGACGATCCCGGCATAGCGCCGGCGGGTCAGGCTGAAGCGCGACAGCGCTTCACCGACCAGCGGATGGCTGTCGGTGAAGCGGTCGATTGAGCGGTGCACCTGGATGGCCGCTTCGATGGGCGGGCTGAACTGGCCCTGCAGGCGGCCTTTGACGAAGTCGCCATACAGGCTACCCAGCAGTTGCGCAGGAAGTTGGCCGCCCAGGTGCAGATGTGCGAGATAATTCATGGTGTGCAGTCTATCACTGCCGCCAACATATCGTTATAACCCGATATACCGATTTGGCCTGACATCAGATCAAAATCATATTGGTATATCGGGATACGCCGATTTAAAGTTCGCCTCATCGCGATATAACGCTTTACGACACCGAGCAACTGCCATGTCCATCGACCTCGACGAAATAATAAAAGCCCTGGCGCACCCAGTACGGCGAGACATTCTCACTTGGCTGAAAGACCCGAAAGTGCAGTTCCCCGAGCAACTGCACAACCACGAATACGGCATCTGCGCCGGGCAGATCGACCAGCGCTGCGGCTTGTCCCAGTCGACCGTGTCGGCCCACCTGGCCACCTTGCAACGGGCGGGATTGATCAGCAGCCAGAAGGCCGGGCAGTGGCACTTTTTCAAACGCAACGAGGAAACGATCCAAGCCTTCCTCACTGCGCTCATCACTGAGCTCAGTCCTGAAATCCGCGCCCCACTGTAACAAGGACACGCACATGCCCCTCTCGCTCCTCATCCTGGCCCTGAGCGCCTTCGCCATCGGCACCACCGAGTTCGTCATCATGGGCTTGCTGCCCGATGTGGCGGCGGACTTGGGCGTGTCGATTCCCGGCGCCGGCTGGCTGGTGACCGGCTACGCCCTCGGCGTGGCCATCGGCGCGCCGTTCATGGCACTGGCCACCGCCAGGCTGCCACGCAAGGCCGCGCTGGTCGCGTTGATGGGCATCTTCATTATCGGCAACCTGCTCTGCGCCCTGGCCAGCGACTACAACGTGCTGATGGTTGCCCGCGTGGTCACGGCGCTGTGCCACGGGGCGTTCTTCGGCATCGGTTCGGTGGTCGCCGCCAACCTGGTGCCCGCCAACAAGCGTGCGTCCGCCGTGGCCTTGATGTTCACCGGTCTGACCCTGGCCAACGTACTGGGCGTGCCCTTGGGTACCGCGCTGGGCCAGGAAGCCGGCTGGCGCTCGACCTTCTGGGCGGTGACCGTGATCGGCGTGATCGCTTTGATCGGCCTGATCCGCTTCCTGCCGGCCAAGCGCGATGAAGAAAAACTCGACATGCGCGCCGAACTGGCCGCCCTCAAGGGCGCCGGCATCTGGTTGTCGCTGAGCATGACCGCGCTGTTCGCCGCGTCCATGTTCACCCTCTTCACGTATGTGGCGCCGCTGCTGGGTGACGTCACTGGCGTGTCGCCCAAAGGCGTGACCTGGACCCTGCTGCTGATCGGCCTGGGCCTCACCGTGGGCAATATCATCGGCGGCAAGTTGGCGGATAAACGCCTGGCCGCCACCCTGATCGGCGTGTTCATCAGCATGGCGGTGGTCTCCACCGCGCTGACCTGGACCAGCATCGCGCTGATCCCAACCGAGATCACCCTGTTCCTGTGGGCCACCGCCTCGTTTGCCGCCGTGCCCGCGCTGCAGATCAACGTGGTGACCTTCGGCAAGGCAGCACCGAACCTGGTGTCCACCTTGAACATCGGCGCCTTCAACATCGGCAACGCCCTCGGTGCCTGGGTCGGCGGCAGCGTGATCGCCCACGGTTTCGGCCTGACCAGCGTGCCCCTGGCCGCAGCGGCCCTGGCGATCCTCGCGCTGCTGGTGACCCTGATTACTTTCCGTCAGGGCGGCGATGCCGACCTGGCCCCTGTGACCCACTGATCAACTTAAAGAGAAGGGTGTTATCCCATGACGACTATTTTCGATCCGATCAAACTGGGCGACCTGCAACTGTCGAACCGCATCATCATGGCGCCGCTGACCCGCTGCCGTGCCGACGCCGGTCGCGTGCCCAATGCGATGATGGCCGAGTACTACGTACAACGCGCCTCCGCCGGGCTGATCCTCAGCGAAGCCACGTCCGTGACACCGCTGGGCGTGGGCTACCCGGACACCCCGGGCATCTGGTCCAACGATCAGGTACGCGGCTGGGCCAATGTGACCAAGGCGGTTCACGGGGCGGGCGGCAAGATCTTCCTGCAACTGTGGCACGTCGGCCGGATTTCCCATCCGTCGTACCTGAACGGCGAAACCCCGGTGGCGCCGAGCGCGATCCAACCTAAAGGCCACGTCAGCCTGGTGCGCCCGCTGGCCGACTACCCGACGCCACGCGCCCTGGAAACCGCTGAAATCGCCGACATCGTCGACGCCTACCGCACCGGCGCCGAGAACGCCAAGGCCGCCGGCTTCGACGGCGTGGAAATCCACGGTGCCAATGGCTACCTGCTCGACCAGTTCCTGCAAAGCAGCACCAACCATCGCACCGACAACTACGGTGGCTCCCTGGAAAACCGCGCGCGCCTGCTGATGGAAGTGACCGACGCCGCCATCGACGTCTGGGGCGCCGGCCGCGTGGGCGTACACCTGGCACCGCGTGCCGACTCCCACGACATGGGTGACGACAACCTGGCGCACACCTTCACCTACGTCGCCCGCGAACTGGGCAAACGTGGCATCGCCTTTATCTGCTCGCGTGAAAAGGAAGGCGCTGACAGCCTCGGCCCGCAATTGAAAGAAGCCTTCGGCGGCGTGTACATCGCCAACGAACGCTTTACCAAGGACAGCGCCAACGCCTGGCTGGCCTCGGGCAAGGCGGATGCGGTGGCCTTTGGCGTACCGTTCATTGCCAACCCGGACCTGCCGGCGCGTTTGAAAGCCGATGCGCCGCTGAACCACGCGCACCCGGAAACCTTCTACGCCAAAGGCCCGGTCGGTTACATCGACTACCCGAGCCTGGCGCTGTGATGTAACGTGCTGAAACGAAAAAGCCCCGACTCGCAAGAACCGGGGCTTTTTCATAGAGGCCAGTAAACACTTCTTCACAGCCTTGCAACAAAATCGCTACAAAATACTTAGGCGGCTATCTTTCAACCACCCGCCAGCGCGTATATAAAGTCCTCCCACAAATAAATCAGCAGGACGATTGCCCGCCTTTAGGCTTTACTGTTGACACAATTTGATGCAATTACACATTTTGACTTAATTGCGCAGGCTAGGGCTCAAGCGCAGCATATCCAGCCCTGCATCGACCCAACGCTCGGCATCCTGGTGCAGCTCAAAACTGTCCGGTACCAGCAGCCACTGGCTCAGCAAGCCATTGATGTAGGCATGAATGCACGCCGCTGCGCGCGTGGTGTCGAGGTTTTCCGGAAGTTGCCCGCGATTAACCGCATTACGCAAGGTCAGGCTGATACGCAGGTTGCACTCCAGGCTGTGGGTCTGGCGCTGGCGACGCATGTCACACATTTCATCGGTGAACTCGCACTTATGAAACAGGATCTCGTTGATGCGCCGGGTTTTCGGGTCCAGGACCACTTGATGAAAAAGATGAATCAACAGCTTGCGCATGCACCCCAGCGGGTCGACTTCATCCTCGCTTTCACTGGCCCTGGCCAGCTCGTCCAGGGGTTCGTGCAGGGTGTCGAGCAATGCCTGCAACAGGTCGGACTTATTGCTGAAGTGCCAGTAGATGGCGCCACGCGTTACGCCCGCCCGCCCGGCAATGTCCGCCAGCGTGGTCCGCGCGACACCGCGCTCATAAAAGGCCTGCTCAGCGGCGTCGAGAATTTGGCTGCGCGTTTCCTGAGCTTCCTCTTTGGTGCGACGGACCATGGCAATAAAACCTCAATCAAAACATGTGGGACTATCGGTAACGCTGCTTTAATAGGCGGTAACGACCATCTGAATAATTGTGGGACGACACCGTCATGGGCGCCGAACGTACTAAAATCGCGACTTGGCGCGGTGCTTTGTCGCCAGTCCGCGAAGCCTGTCAAGAGTTTACAAACAACCATGAACGTAAGTATATTGCGTAGCAAGCTACTTATCTACTCACAGCTTGTTTTTTACCCTTCCACACTTCTTGTGCGCACCCTGCGCGCCTGACCCGAGGATCTTCATGCAACTTAAGCCAGCTGTTACCGCTCTGGTCACTGCCGTCGCCCTGGCATCGCTGCTCAGCGGATGTAAAAAGGAAGAAGCGGCTCCGCCCGCTCAAACTCCTCTGGTCGGCGTGGTCACCCTTCAACCGCAAGCCTTTACCCTGACGTCCGAGCTGCCAGGCCGCACCACCGCCTACCGCATCGCGGAAGTCCGTCCGCAGGTCAATGGCATCATCCTCAAGCGCCTGTTCAAGGAAGGCGGGGATGTGAAGGAAGGCCAGCAGCTCTATCAGATCGATCCGTCGGTCTATGAGGCCACCCTGAAGAGCGCGCAGGCCAGCCTGTCCCAGACCAAGTCGATCTCCGACCGCTACAAGCAGTTGGTCGATGAGCAAGCCGTCAGCCGTCAGGAATACGACACTGCCGTAGCCAACCGCATGACCGCCGAAGCCAATGTGCAAACCGCCCAGATCAACGTGCGCTACACCAAAGTGTTCGCGCCGATCTCCGGGCGTATCGGGCGTTCCTCGGTCACCGAAGGCGCGCTGGTCAGCAATGGCCAGACCGATGCCATGGCGGTGATCCAGCAATTGGACCCGATCTACGTCGACGTCACACAGTCTTCGGCTGAAATGCTGAAACTGCGCCGCGACCTGGAAAGCGGCCAACTGGAGAAAGCCGGCGCCAACGCCGCCAAGGTCAAGCTGACCCTGGAAGACGGCAGCAACTATGGCCTGGAAGGCAAGCTGGAGTTCTCCGAAGTGTCGGTTGACCAGACCACCGGTTCGGTCACCCTGCGCGCCGTGTTCCCCAACCCTGATCACACCCTGCTGCCCGGCATGTTCGTACACGCCCAGTTGCAAGCCGGCGTGAACAGCAAGGCTATCCTGGCGCCACAGCAAGGCGTGACCCGTGACCTCAAGGGCACCCCGACGGCGCTGATCGTCAACGCCGACAACAAGGTCGAGCAACGTGAATTGGTGGCCAACCGTACCGCCGGCGCCTACTGGCTGGTGGAAAAGGGTTTGAACCCCGGCGACCGTGTGATTACCGAAGGCTTGCAGTACGTCAAGCCGGGCGCTCAGGTCAAGGTTAAGGAGGCTGACAACGCCAAGCCCGCCGGTACTGCTGCTCCTGCTGCCGCTGCTGGCAAAGGGGAGTAATCCATGTCGAAATTTTTTATCGACCGTCCCATTTTCGCCTGGGTAATTGCCCTGGTGATCATGCTGGTCGGGGCACTCTCGATCCTGAAATTGCCCATCAACCAGTACCCGGCCATTGCGCCAACCGCCATCGATATTCAGGTGACCTACCCAGGCGCATCCGCACAGACCGTGCAGGACACCGTGGTGCAGGTGATCGAACAACAGCTCAACGGTATCGACAACTTGCGTTATGTGTCATCGGACAGTAACTCCGACGGCAGCATGACCATCACCGTGACATTTAACCAGGGTACCAACCCGGACATCGCCCAGGTCCAGGTACAGAACAAGCTGAACCTGGCGACCCCACTGCTGCCGCAAGAAGTGCAGCAGCAGGGTATCCGCGTGACCAAGTCGGTGAAGAACTTCCTGATGGTGATTGGTCTGGTGTCGGAAGACGGCAGCATGACCAAGGACGACCTGTCCAACTACATCGTGTCCAACATCCAGGACCCGATTTCCCGTACTGCGGGTGTAGGTGACTTCCAGGTATTTGGTTCGCAGTACGCCATGCGTATCTGGCTCGACCCGGCCAAGCTGAACAACTACCAGTTGACCCCAGTAGACGTCAGCACCGCGATCTCGGCACAGAACGTACAGGTGGCCACCGGCCAGTTGGGCGGCCTGCCTGCCCTGCCCGGCACCCAATTGAACGCGACCATCATCGGTAAGACCCGCCTGCAGACCACTGAGCAGTTCGGCAATATCCTGATGAAGGTCAACACCGACGGTTCACAGGTTCGCTTGAAGGACGTCGCGCGTATCGAACTGGGCGGCCAGACCTACAGCATCGCGGCGCAGTTCAACGGCAACCCGGCGTCCGGTATGGCGATCAAGCTGGCTGCCGGCGCCAACGCCCTGGACACCGCCAAGGCAATCCGTGCCACGGTCGCGTCCCTGGAACCGTTCTTCCCGCCAGGCATGAAGGCGGTGGTGCCGTATGACACCACCCCAGTGGTGACCGAATCGATTTCCGGTGTGGTACACACCCTGGTCGAGGCGATCGTGCTGGTGTTCCTGGTGATGTTCCTGTTCCTGCAGAACTTTCGCGCCACCATCATCACCACCATGACCGTACCGGTGGTATTGCTGGGTACCTTCGGGATCCTGGCCGCGTTCGGCTTCACCATCAACACCCTGACCATGTTCGGCATGATCCTGGCCATCGGCTTGCTGGTGGACGACGCCATCGTGGTGGTGGAAAACGTCGAGCGGGTAATGGCCGAGGAGCACCTGTCGCCGAAAGAGGCGACGGTCAAGTCCATGGGCCAGATCCAGGGCGCCCTGGTGGGTATTGCCCTGGTGCTGTCGGCCGTACTGTTGCCGATGGCGTTTTTCGGCGGCTCCACCGGTGTGATCTACAAACAGTTCTCCATCACCATCGTTTCAGCCATGGCGTTGTCGGTACTGGTTGCACTGATCTTCACCCCGGCCTTGTGCGCCACCATGCTCAAGCCGATCGACCCCGAGAAGCACGGCCAACCTAAGCGTGGTTTCTTTGGCTGGTTCAACCGCACCTTCGACCGTAGCGTACTGAGCTACGAGCGCGGGGTGGGGAACATGATCAGGCACAAGATCCCGGCGTTCCTCGTTTACGTGCTGATCTTTGCCGGCATGATCTGGTTGTTCATGCGGATCCCGGCAGCGTTCTTGCCCGATGAAGACCAGGGCGTGATCTTTGCCCAGGTGCAGACGCCGGTCGGCTCAACGGCCGAGCGCACGCAGAAAGTCATCGACGACATGCGTATCTTCCTGCTCAAAGACAAGGAAGGCGAACCCGGCGAAGGCAAGGGCGTGAAATCGGTCTTTACCGTAAACGGCTTCAACTTCGCCGGTCGTGGTCAAAGCTCGGGCCTGGCATTCGTGATGCTCAAACCGTGGGATGAGCGTGATGCTTCCACCTCGGTGTTCGAGATCGCCAAGCGCGCCCAAGGTTACTTCATGCAGACGTTCCAGGACGCCATGGTGTTTGCCATCGTGCCACCGTCTGTATTGGAGTTGGGTAACGCGACCGGTTTCGACGTGTTCCTGCAGGACCAAGGCGGCGTCGGCCATGAGAAGTTGATGGCTGCGCGCAACCAGTTCCTAGGCATGGCCGCCCAGAGCAAGATCCTCGCCGGTGTGCGCCCCAATGGCGTGAACGATGAGCCGCAGTACGAGCTCACCGTCGACGACGAAAAAGCCAGCGCCCAAGGCATCACGCTGTCGAACATCAACCAGACCCTGGCCATCGCCCTGGGTGGCAGCTACGTCAACGACTTCATCGACCGTGGTCGAGTGAAGAAGGTGTACGTGCAGGGTGACGCCGCCAGCCGGATGTCCCCTGAAGACCTGAACAAATGGTTCGTGCGCAGCGACTCCGGGAAGATGGTGCCGTTGTCGGCCATCGCTTCGGGCAAGTGGATCTTCGGTTCGCCGAAACTCTCGCGCTATAACGGTGTGGCCGCGATGGAAATCCTCGGTACCCCGGCACCGGGCTACAGTACCGGTGAAGCCATGAACGAAGTCGAACGCATCGCCAAGCAATTGCCGGCGGGTGTCGGCTACGCCTGGACGGGCCTGTCGTATGAAGAACGTCTGTCCGGCTCCCAGGCACCTGCGCTGTACGCCTTGTCGCTGCTGGTGGTGTTCCTCTGTCTCGCGGCGCTGTACGAAAGCTGGTCGATTCCGATCGCGGTGGTACTCGTCGTACCGTTGGGTGTGGTGGGTGCGTTGATTGCCACCAGCCTGCGCGGCTTGTCCAACGACGTGTTCTTCCAAGTGGGCTTGCTGGTGACGGTGGGCCTGGCGGCGAAGAACGCCATCCTGATCGTGGAGTTCGCCAAAGAGCTTCACGAACAAGGCAAAGGCATTGTCGAGTCGGCGATCGAAGCGTCGCGCATGCGTCTGCGACCGATCATCATGACGTCCATGGCGTTCATCCTCGGCGTATTGCCGCTGGCGATCTCTTCCGGCGCCGGCTCAGGCAGCCAGCATGCGATCGGTACCGGCGTTATTGGCGGTATGATCACGGCCACGGTCCTGGCGATCTTCTGGGTGCCACTGTTCTTCGCAACCGTGTCCGCCATGGGCGAACGTAAAAAGACTGAACCCAAGCAAACTCCTAAAGAGGCTGGCCAATGAGCAAGTCGCTACTTTCCTTAGCCGTCACGGCATTCGTGCTCAGTGGCTGCTCGCTGATACCTGACTATCAGCGTCCCGAAGCGCCGGTGGCCGCGCAGTTCCCGCAGGGCCCGGCGTATTCGCCGACCCAGGCACCGAGCCAGGCTGCGGCAGAACAGGGCTGGAAGCAGTTTTTCCATGACCCGGCCCTGCAACAGCTGATCCAGACCGCGCTGGAGAACAACCGCGACCTGCGCGTCGCAGCCTTGAACATCGATGCCTACGCGGCGCAGTACAACATCCAGCGCGCCGACCTGTTCCCGGCCGTGTCGGCCACTGGCAGCGGCAGCCGCCAGCGCGTACCGGCACGCTCGTCGCAGACCGGTAAAGAGGGCATCAGCAGTTCGTACTCGGCCACCCTGGGTATCAGCTCCTATGAGCTGGACCTGTTTGGCCGTGTACGCAGCCTGAGCGAGGAAGCGCTGCAGAAATACTTCGCGACCGAAGAAGCGCGGCGCAGTACCCAGATCAGCCTGGTGGCCAGTGTGGCTACCGCCTATCTGACCTGGCAGTCCGACAAGGAACTGCTCAAGCTGACCCAGGAAACCCTGGGCGCATACGAGCAGAGCTACAAGCTCACCTCGCGCAGCAACGAAGTCGGCGTGGCCTCGGCCCTCGACCTGAGCCAGGCGCGCACCTCGGTGGAAAACGCCCGGGTGTCCCTGGCGCGTTATAAGCGCCAGGTGGCCCAGGACGAAAACAGCCTGACCCTGCTGCTCGGCACGGGCCTGCCGGCGAATATCGCCAGCAAACCGCTGTCGGATGACCTGCTCAGCGAAGTGCCGGCCGGGTTGCCATCGGACCTGTTGCAACGTCGTCCCGACATCTTGCAGGCCGAGTACAACCTCAAGGCGGCCAACGCCAACATCGGCGCAGCCCGTGCAGCGTTCTTCCCGAGCATCAGCCTGACGGCCAACGCCGGCACCATGAGCCCGGACCTGGGCGGCCTGTTCAAAGGCGGCTCGGGCACCTGGTCGTTCGCCCCGCAGATCAACATCCCGATCTTCAACGCCGGTAGCCTGCGCGCCAGCCTGGACTACTCGAAGATCCAGAAAGAGATCAACGTGGCCAACTATGAGAAGGCCATCCAGACCGGCTTCCAGGAAGTTTCCGACGGCCTCGCCGCACGTGAGACCTACAAGGAGCAGTTGGAGGCCCAACGCGGTTTCGTCGCAGCCAACCAGGATTACTACCGCCTGGCCGAGCGTCGCTACCGCATTGGCGTCGACAGCAACCTGACGTTCCTCGACGCCCAGCGCCAACTGTTCAGTGCCCAGCAATCGCTGATCACCGACCGCCTGGCGCAGTTGACCAGCGAGGTCACCCTGTACAAGGCCCTCGGTGGTGGCTGGAATGAACAGACGGCGAAGAACGAACCGTTGAAAGAAAAAGCGCCTGAACTGAAATTGTTCTGACAGCAGCGCTGTAAACCAAACCGCTTCCCTCACCGGAAGCGGTTTTTTTATGCCTGACCTGTACCCATCGAACCAAGACAACTTGCGTTCGATCATCGCCCAAAACCCGCCCTCCCCCGATTGAACCCCCCCCACACTGCCCCGCACCATGGCCGCCACCTGCATAACCCCAATAACAACAGGTCCAACGCCATGAGCACTTTTCACCCTCGCCAGCTATTGCTGGCCACCGCAGTCGCCAGCCTTGCACTTCCCGTCGTAGCCGAAGAACACGGCTTCCTGGAAGACGCCAGCGCCAACCTCAACCTGCGCAATTTTTTCATCAACCGTAACTTCACCAACCCGACCAAAGCCCAGGGCGGCGCGCAGGAGTGGACGCAAAGCTTCATCCTCGATGCCAAGTCCGGCTTCACCCAAGGCACCGTGGGGTTTGGCGTGGATGTCCTGGGGATGTACTCGCTCAAGCTTGATGGCGGGCGCGGCACCGGCGGTACACAGTTATTGCCGCTGGACCACGATGGCCGCCCCGCCGACAATTTCGGGCGCCTGGGTGTGGCGTTCAAGACGCGGATTTCGAAGACAGAACTGAAGGTCGGCGAATGGATGCCTGCGTTGCCGATCCTGCGTGCCGACGACGGCCGTTCCCTGCCGCAAACCCTGCGCGGCGGGCAGATCACCTCGAAGGAAATCGACGGCCTGACGCTGTACGGCGGCCAGTTCCGCGCCAACAGCCCGCGG
This sequence comes from Pseudomonas sp. PSPC3-2, assembly GCF_049897085.1. Lineage (NCBI taxonomy): Bacteria > Pseudomonadati > Pseudomonadota > Gammaproteobacteria > Pseudomonadales > Pseudomonadaceae > Pseudomonas > Pseudomonas sp. PSPC3-2. The sequence continues at coordinate 505,420 of NZ_JAFCVO010000001.1, read as the reverse complement.
GACGACAGCAGCATGTCGGACATGTCGATGTTCGGCAAAGCAGCCTTCACCTCTGACCGCTTCAACTTCCAGGGCGCTGAATACGCGTTCAATGACAAACGCACCCAGATCGGCCTGTGGAATGCCCAGCTCAAGGACATCTACAGCCAGCAGTTCGTCAACCTGATCCACAGCCAGCCCGTGGGCGACTGGACCCTGGGCGCCAACCTCGGGTTCTTCTATGGCAAGGACGACGGCAGCGCCCGCGCAGGCGAGCTGGACAACAAAACCTGGTCCGGCCTGTTCTCGGCCAAGTACGGCGGCAACACCTTCTACGTCGGCCTGCAAAAACTCACCGGCAACAGCGCCTGGATGCGCGTCAACGGCACCAGCGGCGGCACCCTGGCCAACGATAGTTACAACTCCAGCTACGACAACGCCGAGGAGAAATCCTGGCAAGTACGTCACGACTATAACTTCGCCGCCCTCGGCGTCCCGGGCCTGACCTTGATGAACCGCTATATCAGCGGTAGCAACGTGCATACCGGCACCATCACCGACGGCAAGGAGTGGGGCCGCGAAAGCGAATTGAGCTACACGCTGCAAAGCGGCGCGCTGAAAAACCTCTCGCTGCGCTTGCGCAATTCCAGCATGAGGCGCGACTACAGCAACAATGAGTTCGATGAAAACCGGTTGATCGTCAGCTACCCGATCAGTCTGCTGTAATCCGTCACCGCAGTTGCGGTATGGTGCGCGCCTGCCGCTGCTGAGCTGACTCAGCGGCGGCCTCCAGACGAGTCCGGCACCCATCATGAAATCCTTCCCCATTGCATCCGCCTTGCTTGCCCTCGCCTTGAGCCTCAGCGGCTGCATCAGCGCGCCCATTGCACTGACCCCACAGACCGAGCAACGCCTGCAAAACCAGGCGCCGATCCGCTTTCTGCTGACCTTCGATGACGGTCCCAGTGCGTCGGGGTACAACAACCCGAGCCGCTCGGTGATTGCCGATCTGGCGAACAACCCGGTATTGCCGGGCATCAAGGCGGTGTTCTTTTTACAGACCGAAGCAAGCCGCTCTGGTGGCAGCGCGCGGGGCCGCAAGACCATGGAGCGTGAGTTCGCGGGCGGGCATGTGCTGGCGTTTCATACGGCCACGGCGTTTCATACCAACCATCGCTGGCTGAATGATGCCGAGCTTGAACGTACCCTCAGCCAGGGCGCGACGGATATCGCCTCGATCACCGGCACGCCGCCGACGCTGGTACGCCCGCCCTTCTGGAACTACGACCGCCGCACCTTCGCCGCCTACCAGCGCCACGGCATGCAGGTCTTGTTGACCGACCTGAGCGCCAACGACGGCAAAATCTGGGGCTTCAACGCCAGCCCACGGCGCCGCGCAAACCTGATCCGACAGCTGTCGGTCGTGCGCGAACGCATCGCCTTGGGGCAATTGCCGACGGTGGACGGCGTGATACCGGTGGTGGTGACCTTCCACGACATCAACCGCTACACCGCCCGGCATCTGCAGGAATACCTGCAGATCCTGATGGACAGTGCCCGGGACAACGGCCTGAAGACCGCTGCCGAGCCGTTCTACACCGACCGCACCGCGCTGGAACGTGCGGCATTGGCCCGCACGGTGAAGGACGCAAATGAAGAAGTGCATCTGCCGGGGGTATGGAATTGGGTGTGGGACGCTGATTCCCATTAACACCCGGTGCAAAGCCGCCCCCTGTTAGTCAGCCCTGTTGGCGGGACTCGACCCCCAGCTCATCCCACACCGACTCGGCCAGGTGAAAGGTCGCATTCGCCGCCGGTATCCCGCAGTAGATCGCGCTTTGCATCAGCACTTCCTTGATCTCGGCGCGGGTCACGCCATTGCTGGCGGCGGCGCGCAGGTGCAATTTGAGTTCTTCGTTGCGGTTCATGCCGATCAGCATGGCGATGGTGATCAAGCTGCGGGTATGCCTGGGCAGGCCGGGGCGGGTCCAGATATCACCCCAGGCGTGGCGGGTGATCATTTCCTGGAACTCGCTGTTGAACTCGGTCAAGGCATTCAGGCTGCGGTCGACATGCGCGTCGCCCAGCACTTCGCGGCGCACTTGCAGGCCATCGACGTAACGTTGTTTCTCGTCCACAAAAGACTCCTCAGTGGGCCAGCAGAAATTGAATGACCCGGTCGCTGAACGCGGCACCGGCTTGCACGTTGGACAGGTGAGCGGCGTAGAACTCAGCGTACTCGGCCCCCTGCACATGGCTCTGGATAAAGTGGCAGTCGGCGGGCGGTGTGACGGCGTCTTCAGTGCCGGCGATCACCAGGGTCGGCACCTGGATCGCCGACAGTTGCTCACGGAAGTCCGCATCGCGCACCGCTGCGCAATTGGCCGCGTAACCCTTGGGCGATGTGGCCGCGAGCATGTCGGTAATGCGCTTGGCCTGATCCGGGTCGGTCGCCGCGAAATCGGCGGTGAACCAGCGCGCAATCGACGCATCGCGCAGCGCCACCATCGCGGCCGCGCCGTCGCGCAGGACCATCTCGATACGCGGGTTCCACACGTCTGAGGTGCCGATCTTGGCCGCGGTGTTGCACACCACCAGGCGCTGCAAACGATCCCCCGCGTTAATCCCCAGCCATTGACCAATCAACCCGCCCATGGACAGCCCGCAGAAATGCGCGCGTGGAATGTCCAGCGCGTCCAGCAGCGCAATCACGTCGTGACCGAGTTGCTCGATGCTGTAGGGGCCTTCGGTCACCAGGGATTGGCCGTGGCCACGGGTATCGAAGCGCAACACGCGAAAATGCTCGGCAAAGGCCGCGATCTGGGTGTCCCACATATGCAGGTCGGTGCCCAGCGAATTGGACAGCACCAGCACCGGTGCATCGATGGGGCCATCCAGTTGGTAATGCAGTTCGCCCTCGGCGAGTTGTACAAAAGCCACAGCAATCTCCTCAGGCAGTCAGTGCAAAGTGTTCGGTTACAGCGCGGGTGACCCAAGTTTGGGCCTGGCCCAGGTAGTGGGCCGGGTCGAGCAGGCGGTCCAGGTCTGCCGCCGACAACTCGGCGGTGATCTGCGGTTCGTCGGCGAGGACTGCGCGCAAATGGCGCTGTTCGGCCACCGCACGTTTGCAGCACTGTTCCAGCAGGTGGTGCGCGGTGTCACGGCCCAGGCGTTGAGCGAGCACAATGCTGACGGCTTCGGCCAGCACCAGGCCTTGGGTCAGGTCGAGGTTGTGCGCCATGCGCTCAGGGTCGACTTCCAGCCCCGCGCTCACCAGCAGCGCCTGTTGCAATGCGCCAGAGACCAACCGGCAAATCTCCGGCAGGGTTTCCCATTCGGCATGCCACAGGCCCAGGCTGCGTTCGTGTTCCTGGGGCATGGCACTGAACAGCGTCGCCACCAGGCCAGGCACGCGAGTAGCGGCGCTGATCAGCACGGCGGCGCCCACCGGGTTGCGCTTGTGCGGCATGGTCGACGAGCCGCCTTTGCCGGGCGCCGCCGGCTCGAACACTTCCGCCGCCTCGGTCTGCATCAGCAGGCTGATATCGCGGCCCAGCTTGCCGAGGCTGCCGGCGATCAACCCAAGGACGCTGGCGAACTCCACCAAGCGATCACGTTGGGTATGCCAGGGTTGCTCGGGCAAGGTTAGTTGCAGCTGCGCCGCCAACGCTTGGGCAACCGGCATTGCCTGTTCGCCAAGCGCGGCCAGCGTGCCGGAGGCGCCGCCGAATTGCAGCACCAGCAAGCGCGGTTTCAGCTCGATCAAACGCTGGCGACTGCGGGTTACCGCGCCCAACCAACCGGCGATTTTCATGCCGAGGGTGACCGGCGTGGCGTGCTGCAACCAGGTCCGTCCGGCCACCGGTACAGCCGAATAGCGCTGGGCCTGGGCCGCCAGAATATCGCCAAGGCGCGCCAGGTCGGCTTCGATCAACACCATCGCGCGCCGTAGCTGTAGCACCAGGCCGGTGTCCATCACATCCTGGCTGGTCGCGCCCAAATGCACATAGCGCTCGGCGCTGGCGTCTTCGTCGGCAATCAGCTTGCCCAGCGCCTTCACCAGCGGAATCGCCGAATTGCCCGCCGTGGCAATCGCCACGCCGAGGGCATCCACGTCGTACAGAGACGCCAGGCACGCCTGAGCAATCGGTGCGACGGCGGCCTGCGGGATCAACCCGACCTGGGCCTCGGCCCGCGCCAGCGCGGCTTCGAAATCCAGCATGCCCTGCAAGCGCCCTTGGTCGCAGAACACCTCGGCCATGCTGTCAGCACTGAAGTAAGCGTCGAACAATTGGTTGCTCGTGCGCAGAGTCATAACGCCTCCCTTATAGATCGTGGTGCAGGTACGCCGCCTGTTTCGGCAGGCGCAGGCTGAACAGGAAGGCCACCGCCATCATGCCGGTGACGTACCAGTAAAAAGTGTTTTCCATGCCCAAGGACTTCAAGCCCAAGGCCACGTATTCCGCCGAGCCACCGAAGATCGCGTTGGCCACCGCATACGCCAGGCCCACCCCGAGGGCGCGCACTTGGGGCGGGAACATTTCCGCCTTCACCAGGCCGCTGATGGAGGTGTAGAAACTGACGATGGCCAACGCCAGCGTGATCAGCACAAACGCCAGGAACGGACTGCTGACGGTTTTCAGGCTGAGCAGGATCGGCACCGTACACACGGTGCCCAGCGCGCCGAACCACAGCATCGAATTACGCCGACCGATCTTGTCGGCCAGCATGCCGAACAGCGGCTGCATGCACATGTAGAGGAACAGCGCGCCGGTCATGATGTAGCTGGCGGTCTTGGCGTGCATCCCGGCGGTGTTCACCAGGTACTTCTGCATGTAGGTGGTAAACGTGTAGAAAATCAGCGAGCCGCCGGCGGTGTAGCCGAGCACGGTGATAAATGCCGCTTTATGGTCACGGAACAGCGCTTTGACGCTGCCGGCGTCCTTGTCTTCGCGCATTTCCTTGCTGGTGGTTTCTTTCAGGGTGCGACGCAGCAGCAGGGAGATCACCGCCGCGATGGCGCCGATCACGAACGGAATCCGCCAGCCCCAGGCGCGCAGTTCGTCTTCGGTAAGGATCTGTTGCAGGATCACCACCACCAACACCGCCAGCAATTGCCCGCCGATCAGAGTCACGTACTGGAAGGAAGCGAAGAACCCACGCTGGCCCTTGAGCGCCACTTCACTCATGTAGGTCGCGGTGGTGCCGTATTCGCCGCCCACCGACAAGCCCTGGAACAGCCGCGCCACCAGCAGCAACGCCGGGGCCCAGGCGCCGATGTCTTTGTAGGTGGGCAGGAAGGCGATGACCAGGGAACCGGCGCACATCATCAGCACCGAGATCATCATCGAGTTTTTGCGCCCATGCTTATCGGCCACCCGGCCAAACAGCCAGCCGCCAATGGGCCGCATCAGGAACCCGGCGGCGAACACGCCGGCGGTATTGAGCAGTTGGACCGTGGGGTCGTCCGACGGGAAAAACGCCGGGGCGAAGTAAATGGCGCAGAAGGCGTAGACGTAGAAGTCGAACCATTCGACGAGGTTGCCGGAGGAAGCACCGACAATCGCAAAAATCCGTTTACTGCGTTCTTCTCCGGTGTAATGACTCGTTGTTGTTGTCATGTTTTTTCACTCAGTGGGAACGGTTATAGCCTAGACATACTTTGCAACAGCCACGTTCCGCATGCAGAGATTTACACAGGTGTTGCCTGAAGCGGCCTCATCGGGGGCAAGCCCCCTCCCACCTTTGATGTGTGAATACATTCAAGTGTGGGAGGGGGCTTGCTCCCGATAGGTTTCAAGCCAACTCAGTAATCGAAGAACACCGTTTCCTTATCTGTCCCCTGCAACACCACATTCCACTGATGCACACCGTCCGCATCCGGCTTGGCAATCAAGGTACTGCGCCGCGCGGTGGGCACACACACGAGCAACGGGTCATCGGCATTCAGCGCCTCACCGTCAAAATAGATCCGCGTGAGCAAGTGCTTCACCAGGCCACGGGCAAACACCAGCACCACCAGGTGCGGCGCCTGGGTCGTGCCCGCCAGCCCCGGCACGCTGCCCGGCTTGATGGTGGTAAAGCGGAAGCGCCCTTCGCCATCCACCGGCACCCGGCCGAAGCCTTCGAAGTTCGGGTCCAACGCTTTATCCTGCTCGTCCTCCGGGTGGTCGTACTTGCCGGCGGCATTGGCCTGCCAGACTTCCAGCATGGCGTCGTTGACGACATCACCGTTACCGTCCACTACTTGCCCGCTGATCGCCACGCGCTCACCGAGGGTGGCGGCGTTATCCAAGGCTTCGCGGTTCAGCCAGGTCAGGCCGATGTGGTAATACGGCCCGACGGTGTGGGACGTGGTCGCATTGAGTGTCATCTCATTTCTCCATCGGCGTGGCGTCGCGGCCGCGCAGGACGATGTCCCAGCGGTAGCCGAGGGCATAGGAAGGAATGGTTTTTTCCAGGTCGAACGAGGCGATCAGGCGTTGCTTGGCCGACGTGTCCGGCACGCAGTTGTAGATCGGGTCGTATTCGAGCAGCGGGTCGCCAGGGAAATACATCTGCGTGACCAGGCGCGTCAGCACGCTTGGCCCGAACAGCGAAAAATGGATATGCGCCGGGCGCCACGCATTGTGGTGGTTACCCCACGGGTAGGCGCCGGGCTTGATGGTCTGGAACTGGTACCAGCCCTCGGCATCGGTGACGGTACGCCCGGTGCCGGTGAAGTTCGGGTCCAGCGGCGCGTCGTGCAGGTCGCGCGCGTGGTTGTAGCGACCGGCCGCGTTGGCCTGCCAGATTTCCACGAGGATGCCCGGCACCGGCAGGCCGTTTTCATCCAGCACGCGGCCATGAACGATGATGCGTTCGCCTTGCGGCTCGCCGTCGTGCTGTGCAGTCAGGTCGTTGTCCTTCTCGTTGATGCGCTCGGCGCCGATGGTCGGGCCGGTGATTTCCGACAGGGAATGGGGCAGGAACACCAACGGCTGGGACGGCGAACGCAGGTTCGTCGACTGGTAGGCCGGGTGCAGGTAATCAGGTTGAGTGCCCGCTTGCGGGCGCCGGTAACCGGGCTTGTCACTCATGGAGCGGACCTCTCTTATTAGATGCGTTCAATCGCCAGGGCCAAGCCTTGGCCAACACCGACGCACATGGTCGCCAGACCTTTGCGGCCACCGGTTTTTTCAAGTTGATGCAGAGCCGTCAGCACCAGCCGCGCACCGCTCATGCCCAGGGGATGGCCGAGGGCGATGGCGCCGCCATTCGGGTTGACCTGGGGCGCGTCGTCGGCAATGCCCAATTCACGCAGCACCGCCAGACCCTGGCTGGCGAAGGCTTCGTTGAGTTCGATCACGTCAAAATCGCTGACGGCCAGGCCCAGGCGTTCCACCAGCTTGCGCACCGCCGGCACCGGGCCGATGCCCATCACCCGTGGCGCGACACCGGCACTGGCCATGCCCAGCACGCGCGCGCGGGCGGTCAGGCCGTGTTTTTTCACGGCCTCGGCAGACGCCAGGATCAGCGCCGCCGCACCGTCGTTCACGCCCGACGCATTGCCGGCCGTGACGGTCTTGTCCGGGCCATTGACCGGCTTGAGCCGAGCCAGGGTTTCCAGGGTGGTATCGGCCCGGGGATGCTCATCGTGCTCGACCACGGTTTCGCCTTTTTTATGGGCGACCCGCACCGGCACGATTTCTTCGGCGAAGAAGCCGGCGGCCTGGGCGGCGGCGGTGCGTTGCTGACTGCGCAGGGCAAACGCGTCCTGATCGGCGCGGGACACGTGGTAGTCGTCGGCGACGTTATCGGCGGTCTGCGGCATGGCGTCGACGCCGTACTGGGCCTGCATCAACGGGTTGATAAAGCGCCAGCCGATGGTGGTGTCTTCCAGCTTCATGTTGCGCGAAAACGCCGCGTCAGCCTTGCCCATCACGAACGGCGCGCGGGACATCGACTCGACGCCGCCGGCAATCGCCAATTCCATTTCACCGCTGGCAATCGCACGGAAAGCGGTGCCGATCGCATCCATACCCGAGGCGCACAAACGGTTGAGGGTCACGCCGGGAATGCTCGACGGCAGGCCCGCCAGCAACAGCGCCATGCGCGCGACGTTGCGGTTGTCTTCACCGGCCTGATTGGCGCAGCCGAGGAACACTTCATCGACCGCGTGCCAATCCACCGACGGGTTGCGCTCGATCAGTGCCTTGATCGGCAGCGCCGCCAGGTCGTCGGCGCGCACGGTGGACAGGCCACCGCCGAAACGGCCGATGGGGGTACGAATCGCATCACAGATAAATACGTCACGCATCAGGCTTCTCCGGGTGCTTGGCCGTGGGCGGCCGCGGTGCGGGCTTCGAGATCACGCAGCGCGGTCAGCTCGACCACCGTCGGTTCCTCGCTGGTACTGACCTGGTCGGCAAAGCGAACCGCCCAACCGGTGGCCGCGACCACTTGCTCGCGGGTTACGCCGGGGTGCAGCGCGGTGACGACGAATTCATGGGTGCCCTCTTCCGGCTCCATGATGCACAGGTCGGTAATAATCCCGACAGGGCCGGCACCGTGCAGGCCCAGGCGCTTGCGTGAATCGCCGCCTTCACCGTGGCCGACGGAGGTGATGAAGTCCAGCTTGTCGACAAACGAACGCGCCGACTGCTTGAGGATGATCAGTACGCTCTTGGCCGAACCGGCGATTTCCGGCGCGCCACCGGCACCCGGCAGGCGCACTTTGGGCTGGTGATAATCACCGACCACGGTGGTGTTGATATTGCCAAAACGGTCGACCTGGGCCGCACCGAGAAAGCCGACGTCGATGCGCCCGCCCTGCAGCCAGTAGCGAAAGATCTCACCAGTGGGGACGACCGTGTCGGCCGTTTCCGCCAACTCGCCGTCACCAATGGACAGCGGCAGTACGCTGGGCTTGGAGCCAATCGGGCCGGACTCGTAGATCAGTACCACGTCCGGCGACGAGGTCAGGCGCGCCAGGTTGGCCGCCTTGGACGGCAGGCCGATACCGACAAAACACACCGAGCCATTCTTCAGGCGGCGCGCGGCGGCAACGGTCATCATTTCATTGGTCGAGTAAGCCATTATTTGGCCTCCTGCGCGGCGGCCAGCTTGGCCTGGAATTCACTGAAATCGGCAGTGCCGTGGATGTATTCATCGATCCAGGCAGTAAACGTCCCACGGTCACGAGCGATCGCGTCCCACGCCTGGTAGAAACGGTTGTCGCGTTGGTTATAGCCATGGGCGTAGGACGGATGCGCGCCGCCTGGTACGTGGCACACGGCGGTCAGGGCCCAGGTCGGCAGGACGCAGCTGTTCATCGGCGCGTTAAGGTCGTCGACAATTTCTTCGACGGTGACGATGCAACGCTTGGCCGCCAGGGCCGCTTCCTTCTGCACGCCAAGAATGCCCCAGAGCAGCACGTTGCCCTTGCGGTCGGCCTTTTGCGCGTGGATCACGCTGATGTCCGGACGTACCGATGGCACCGCCGCCAACACTTCGCCGGTGAACGGGCAGGTGACGGTTTTGATCAGCGGGTTGACCTTGGGCAAATCGGAGCCGGCGTAAGCGCGCAGCACCGCGAACGGCAGGCCGGAGGCACCGGCGACGTAGGCATTGGCCAGGTCGGCGTGGCTGTGTTCTTCGATCTCCAGGGGCTGCGGCCATTGTTTTTCGACCGCATCACGCAGGCGATGCAGGGAGCCCACGCCGGGATTGCCACCCCAGGAAAAAATCAACTTGCGGGCGCAGCCGGCGCCGATCAACTGGTCGTAGATCAGGTCAGGCGTCATACGCACCAGCGTCAGGTCTTTCTTGCCCTGACGAATGATTTCATGACCCGCTGCTGTAGGGATCAGATGGGTAAAGCCTTCCAATGCGACGGTATCGCCGTCGTTCACGAATCGCTTCACCGCGTCACGCAGCGCAAGAATTTCAGCCATGGGGTCGGGCTCCCGGTATGGATCGAAAAAGGCGCGAGGGTGGCGCCGAAGTGCTTGAAGGTTAAGCCGGGGCAACGGGGCAAACAATCCGATAATCGACACAGTGTTCGATTATCGAACCAATTGTTGCCTGGCTATTCTTTCCTGCTTACGCAGGAATTGCGCTCGTCTTCAGGTTGCGTCGGCATGGCTGACCATACCTTTGATCACCACGGCGGTCGCAGCCAGGGCGGCCGGAATCACCAGTGCGCTGAGCACCTGCTCGAAGTTCCAGCCCAGGCCCAGCAAGGTGGCGCCCATCCATGCGCCGAGGATCGCGCCGAAGCGGCCGATGCCGAGCATCCATGACACGCCGGTGGCGCGGCCTTGGGTCGGGTAGAAGCGTGCGGCCAGGGACGGCATCGCCGATTGCGCACCGTTGACACACATCCCGGCGATCAGCACCAAGGTCGCCAACAGGGTGATATTGCCCAGGCTCTGTCCTACCGCGTAGGCAAATACCCCGGCCAGCAGGTAAAACGTGCCGATGACCTTGTGCGGGTTGAACCGGTCCATCGCCCAGCCCACGCCGACAGCACTCAATACGCCACCAAACTGGAACAACGCACCGATAAACGCCGCTTGTTCCATGCTCGCGCCACTGTCGCGCATCAGCGTAGGCAGCCAACTGGTCAGCAGGTACACAATCACCAGGCCCATGAAGTAGGTGAGCCACAGCAACAAGGTACCGGCGCTGTAGGTGCCGGAGAAGATCACCGCGAATACGTTGCGCGCCTTCACGGTTGTTTGCTCGGGCACGCTGAAGCTGCTGGCTTGGGCGACGATGCCGGGCTCAATGGGTGACAGGGCTTTGCGTACCTTGTCGGTGCCGCGATTGCGCACCACCAGATAGCGCGCCGATTCCGGCAACCACCCCCACAGCACCACCGTGAGGATCAACGGCAGGATGCCGCCGATCAATAACAGGCTGTGCCAGCCGAACGCCGGGATCAATTTGGCCGAGATAAACCCGCCACCGGCCATGCCCAGGTTGAAGCCGCAGAACATGCTGGTCACCAGCAACGACTTGTGGCGTTCGGGGGTGTATTCGGACAGCAGCGTGGTGGCATTCGGCATACCGGCACCCAGCCCCAGCCCGGTGAGAAAGCGCAACACCAGCAACTGGTCGACGTTGCTGCTGTAGGCCGAGGCCAGGCTGAAGGCACCAAACACCAGTACCGCCCCCACCAACACCACCTTGCGCCCGAAACGGTCCGCCAACGGGCCGGAACCCAGGGCGCCGAACACCATGCCGATCAGCGCGGCGCTCATCACCGGGCCGAGGCTGGCGCGGTCAATGCCCCAGTCCTGGGACAGTGCGGGCGCGATGAAGCCCATGGCGGCGGTGTCGAGGCCATCGAGGAAGACAATCAGGAAACACAGGATCACCACGCGCCATTGATAGCGTGACAGTGGCTGGGCATTGATGAAGGACTGCACGTCCAGGGTGGTACCGACAACAGAAGGCTGATTCATTATTGTTATTCCACACCGATGGCGGGCCAACGACCTGGGGTCGTCATTATTGTTGGGCAGCGCTCAGAGCGCTGCCGCACAGTAATAACCCAAGGGAAACAACGTCAATTGATCGAGCCGGGATCTGTGCGGTCACCGAACAGCTTAGGCAAACAGTTGCGCACTCAACTCACGGCTGGCACTGAGCATGCTCGGCAGAAAGCGCTGTTCCAGTTCGCTGCGGCTGACACGACCGGCATGGGTACTGACGTTGAGCGCAGCCAGCACCTGGCCGGACGCGTCATACACCGGCACCGCGATGGAACGCAGGCCTTGCTCCAATTCCTGATCGACGATGCACCAGCCCTGCTGACGCACTTGTTGCAGGCACTCGAACAAGGCTTCGGGCGTGGTGAGGGTACGACTGGTCTTGATTTGCAGGTCGACGTGGTCGAGGTAGTCCTGCAGCGAGGCATCGTCCAGCGCCGCCAGCAGGATGCGGCCCATGGAGGTGCAGTACGCCGGCAACCGCCCGCCTACCGAAAGGTCCACGGAAATCAGGCGCTGCGTGGTGGCCGAGCGGGCGATATAGAGGATGTCATCGCCTTCCAGGGTGGCCATGTTGCAGGCTTCGTGAAGCTGCTCGCTCATACGGTCCAGGTACGGTTGGGCGGAGACCGCCAACGGTGTCGAGGATAAATAGGCATGGCCCAGGGTCAGGACCTTGGGCAGCAGCGAATAGGTGCGCCCGTCCGTGGTGGCGTAGCCGAGTTTGATCAAGGTATGCAGGCAACGGCGCACGGCGGCGCGGGGAATTTCGGTGCGGTGACTGATTTGGGCGATGGTCAGGTGACGCTTGCGCTCCTGGAATGCCTGCACCACGGCCAGGCCCCGGGCCAGGGAGGTCATGAAGTCCGGATCACCGGTAAATGCCTGGATGCGTTTGGCCGGTGAAGCCACGATCGGCGGCGCCACTGACGCGAAGGAGTTGCGCAATTGATCGTTCATTTCAAGATCCTCTTTATTATTTTCAACCGCTGGCGCTTATCGACAACCGGGAAAGTTGGTCGCTATTGAGAGCCACGCCAACCGCGATACACAAGGTTAGAGCAGCAACGTTGGGCGATTATCGGACGATCATGCGATTATCGCAATTCGGCAAGTGCGATCATAAAAAACGGATCGCACGACGTGATCAGGCAGACGGCGGCATTTATGGCGGCCACTTCACAGCCAATACTGACGTGCGCATGTAACAAAAGCCTCACACAAAGTGGACGCTTTTTAACTTTATGATGATAGTGTTATTAAAATGCGCCGCTATAATGCAATCTGTGCGGAGGTCAGCCCGGTATCAATATCGGGATCGGAGCTCGCCAGGCGGCGTATGTTGATTATGCTGCCGGTTATAAACACCGGTTCAAGGAAGTCATCGTTGGCAGTTCGTTCAAAGTTGAGCGGTTCACCTGTTCAACTTAAAACATGCCGAGGGCGATATTCGGGTGTGGCGCTGCACGCTAATTAAACTCAACTCAAATTAGGTAACACTGTGACGAAAGATGAACTGCGCGCGGAACTTGAGCGCCAGGAGCAACGTTACAAGGACGTATACGGCGGGGAAGTCACCACCTACGCCGCCCAGCCTGAGCCAGAACGCAAGCCATGGCGCAAACGAGCGAGTTTGCTCGATCAGGCCTTTGCCCAGGAAATCCAAAAGATTGAGCAGGAACTCAAAGCCGAAGAGCCATAAGCACCCAGGTTTGAGGCCTCAGGGTTCTGCTGTCTCCGCCGGCTCACCGCCGGCGGAGGGCATTCGCCTGTAGACCCATTAGTCAGCGTCCAGCTGCGACCAACGAAATTTCGTACAAATGTTTCAGCCATGACGTTTAGGTGACAAAACCGCACCTTTACGGCACCGCGCTTTGTAAATCAAAGACTTGCCTAGCCCCCGAAAACCCTGGGATGCGCGCCTTTGCCCGGTTTTTTTTCAGTGAAGATTGTTACCGATGAGCAGCTAGTGCATCGATTACCGAGGTTTTCTGGCATAATCGCGCCCCCTTACGACCGGGTCAGAAAACCTTCATGATCGATTTATTCAGCGGACTGGATGCTTGGGTTCTCGTGAGCCTGCTGCTCGCCCTGGCCTTTGTCCTCGCCTTCGAGTTCATCAATGGCTTTCATGACACCGCTAACGCGGTAGCCACAGTCATCTATACCAAAGCCATGCCGCCGCATCTGGCCGTGTTCTTCTCCGGGGTGTTCAACTTCCTTGGCGTGTTGCTCGGTGGTGTCGGTGTCGCCTACGCCATCGTGCATTTACTGCCGGTGGAGTTGCTGATCAATGTGAACACCGGCCATGGTCTGGCGATGGTCTTCTCGTTATTGGCGGCGGCGATCACCTGGAACCTGGGCACCTGGTACTTCGGTATTCCCGCCTCCAGTTCCCACACCCTGATCGGCTCGATCCTGGGTGTCGGCCTCGCGAATGCGCTGATCAACGACATTCCCCTGGCTGACGGGGTGAACTGGCAGAAGGCGATCGATATCGGGGCGTCCCTGGTGTTCTCGCCCATGGCCGGCTTTCTGGTCGCAGCCCTGTTGCTGATCGGCCTGAAGTGGTGGCGTCCGCTGTCCAAGATGCATAAAACTCCGGACGAGCGCCGCAAGGTCGACGAGAAGAAGCGCCCGCCGTTCTGGAACCGCTTGGTTCTGGTGATTTCCGCCATGGCCGTGAGTTTCGTCCACGGCTCCAACGATGGGCAAAAAGGTATCGGCCTGATCATGCTGGTGCTGATCGGTATCGTGCCGGCGCAGTTCGTTCTCGACCTGGGCAGCACCACTTACCAGATCGAGCGTACCCGCGACGCCACCCTGCACCTGAACCAGTTCTACCAGCGCAACCAGGAAACCCTGGGCGAATTCCTGGCCCTGGGCAAAAGCGTGAAGGACGACCTGCCGGGCAAGTTCCGCTGCAACCCGCAGCAGACTGAACCGACCATCAACGCGCTGCTCGACACCTTGAAAGGTGTTTCCGACTACCATTCGTTAACGTCCGACCAGCGCATCGAGGTACGCCGTTACCTGCTGTGCCTGGACGACACCGCGAAGAAAGTCGGCAAGCTGCCAGGCCTGGAAGCCCGTGAGAAATCCGACCTCGACAAGCTGCGCAAAGACCTGACCGCCACCACCGAATACGCACCGTTCTGGGTGATTATCGCGGTCGCACTCGCGCTGGGCCTGGGCACCATGGTCGGCTGGAAGCGCGTGGTACTGACCATCGGCGAGAAGATCGGCAAGCAGGGCATGACCTATGCCCAAGGCATGTCGGCACAAATCACCACCGCCAGCATGATCGCCCTGGCCAACATCTTCAGCCTGCCGGTGTCGACAACGCACGTGCTGTCGTCCGGCGTTGCCGGCACCATGGTTGCCAACAAGAGCGGCCTGCAAAGCGGCACAGTGAAGACCATCCTGATGGCCTGGGTGTTGACCCTACCGGCGACCGTAGGCCTGTCGGCCGGGTTATTCTGGTTGGCATCCAAGGCGCTGGGCAGTTGATAGCCCATCGGCCATAAAAAAGGTGCGATCCGCGAGGGTCGCACCTTTTTTTATGCCGATGCCCCGCGCCCACATAAATCCCGTGGTGTTGATTAAATCGCAGGCAAAAAAAAGGGCGACCGAAGTCGCCCAAAATGCCTTGCGTGCTCATGTAACCTGGAAAAACCTATGGCTTTTTACGCTTGTTTGCGTCTTTCCAGATAAAAAATCCAAACCCTACGAAGAACAGCACCATGAGGCCAACCGTCAGCACTCCGGCAAACACCACATTATCGAAAAACATGACTGGCCTCCTGCTCTTGCCTTGTTGCGATAGGGCTAAGTTAAAGGAGAAGGCGGGATGGGAAATTGACGAGGATCAATGTCGCCCGCGACGGGGCGTAAAGAAGGGAAATAACTGACCTGCATCAATAGATACAGGCTACTTCAACGTTTTTTCGGTTTGTTTTTCGGCTTTTTCTTACCTTTTCCAAGCGGCATCGCTTGTTCGAACGCCTGGCGAACTTCATTCAGGCGTTTGTCGTTGAGGTCATGCACCCGTTTAGCGCGTTCGGCGTTCAGGTCGATCAGTTTGTCGTCATCACTCATGGCTTGGCTTATGTCGTGGCGGGGATCGCTTAATAATGCGGCCTCACTTGCCCGACAGCAAATCAGCGGGCAAAAAAATGCAGGTCATCACCAAAAAGCCGCACGCCGCCCTTGCCCACGAGGCCAGCGAGGTGCCCTTCGCCTTGTTGGCGGGGGTCTTAAACCTCGACGTCCACCCACAACCCCTGGCGCGGTGCGTCTTCGATCAGCGGCGCCACGGGTACGGTGTTGTCGGCGTTGAGCTCATCGCCCGGGATCGCCAAGTGCTGCTCCGGGTCGTCATCGGCTTCACGCCGGCGTTTCTGCTGTTCCTGCTGGCGGCGTTGCTCCTCGCGCAGCAAAAGATTCGACTGCTCGCCATCGCCATTTTTCAGGTCGATCGTGCTCTCGCTGGAACTCGCTTGTACGGGCACCACGGGCGGTATATCGGGTTTTTGACGCACCGGGTCGAGTTGCGACGTGACCGGTACGACGCTGACGGGCAGCATGGGTGGCAGCATAATAGTTGTTCTCCTGTCAGCAGGCTGTCGGCTGGCGGGGCGGCGACTTGAGCGCAGGCTTGCCAACGTGTGACCCAATCGACACTCGTAAGTGCCGGCCGCCCGTCGATTCAGCACTCGATGCACTGCGCAAACCGCGTAGTTTTTGTCAGAGTCCTTTGGATGAGGGCCTTGTTCCGTTAAGATAGTCGGCTTTTTCACGGCGGGAGTCAGGCAGCATGGCGCAGCAGTATCAACCGGGGCAACGCTGGATTAGTGACAGCGAAGCAGAGCTGGGGTTAGGCACCGTTCTGGCACAGGACGGCCGCTTGTTGACCGTGCTCTATCCGGCCACTGGCGACACGCGCCAGTATGCGCTACGGAATGCGCCCCTCACCCGCGTGAGGTTCTCGCCGGGCGACAGCATCACCCATTTCGAAGGCTGGAAAATGACCGTGCAAGAAGTCGACGATGTCGACGGCCTGCTGGTCTACCACGGCCTCAATGGGCAGAACGAGCAGGTCACCCTGCCGGAAACCCAACTGTCGAACTTCATCCAGTTCCGCCTGGCCAGTGACCGCCTGTTCGCCGGGCAGATCGACCCGCTGGCCTGGTTCTCGCTGCGCTACCACACCCTGGAACACACCAGCCGCCAATTGCAGTCTTCGCTGTGGGGCCTGGGCGGCGTGCGTGCACAACCCATTGCTCACCAATTGCACATCGCCCGCGAAGTCGCCGACCGTATCGCGCCACGGGTATTGCTGGCCGACGAAGTGGGCCTGGGCAAGACCATCGAAGCCGGCCTGGTGATCCATCGCCAGTTGCTGTCCGGCCGCGCCAACCGCGTGCTGATCCTGGTCCCGGAAAACCTGCAGCACCAGTGGCTGGTAGAAATGCGCCGCCGCTTCAACCTGCAAGTAGCGCTGTTCGACGAAGAACGTTTTATCGAAAGCGATGCCGCCAACCCGTTCGAAGACACCCAGTTGGCCCTGGTGGCCCTGGAGTGGCTGGTGGACGACGAGAAGGCCCAGGATGCGCTGTTCGCCGCCGGCTGGGACCTGTTGGTGGTCGACGAAGCGCACCATCTGGTGTGGCATGAAGAGAAAGCCAGCGCCGAGTACTCGCTGGTCGAACAGCTTGCCGAAGTCATCCCTGGCGTGCTGCTGCTCACCGCCACCCCGGAACAACTGGGCCAGGACAGCCACTTTGCGCGCCTGCGCCTGCTGGACCCGAACCGCTTCCACGACCTGCAAGCCTTCCGCGCCGAAAGCGAAAACTATCGCCCGGTGGCCGAAGCGGTGCAGGAACTGCTGGACAAGGGCCGCCTCTCCCCGGCCGCGCACACGACCATCCAGGGTTTCCTCGGCAACGAAGGTGAAGCGCTGCTCACCGCCGTCAATGATGGCGACACCGAAGCCAGCGCACGCCTGGTGCGTGAGCTGCTCGACCGCCACGGCACTGGCCGTGTGCTGTTCCGCAACACCCGCGCCGCAGTGCAAGGCTTCCCGGAGCGCAAGCTGCACGCCTACCCGCTGCCGAACCCGGACGAATACCTTGAATTGCCGCTGGGCGAACACGCCGAGCTGTACCCGGAAGTCAGCTTCCAGTCGCAGCCGGATATCGAGGAAGACAATCGCTGGTGGCGCTTCGACCCACGGGTCGAATGGCTGATCGACCAGCTGAAAATGCTCAAGCGCACCAAGGTCCTGGTGATCTGCGCCCACGCCGAAACCGCGATGGACCTGGAAGACGCCCTGCGCGTGCGCTCCGGCATCCCGGCCACGGTGTTCCACGAAGGCATGAACATCCTCGAACGTGACCGCGCCGCCGCTTACTTCGCCGATGAAGAATTTGGCGCCCAGGTGCTGATCTGTTCGGAAATCGGCAGTGAAGGCCGTAACTTCCAGTTCTCCCACCACCTGGTGCTGTTCGACCTGCCGTCCCACCCCGACCTGCTCGAACAGCGGATCGGCCGTCTGGACCGGATCGGCCAGAAACATGTGATCGAACTGCACGTGCCGTACCTGGAAACCAGCCCGCAAGAGCGCCTGTTCCAGTGGTACCACGAAGCGCTGAACGCGTTCCTCAACACCTGCCCGACCGGCAACGCCTTGCAGCATCAGTTCGGCCCGCGCCTGCTGCCGCTGCTGGAAAACGCCGACGACGACGAGTGGCAAGCCCTGATCGACGACGCCCGTGCCGAGCGCGAACGCCTGGAACAGGAACTGCACACCGGCCGCGACCGCTTGCTGGAGCTCAACTCAGGCGGCGCGGGTGAAGGCGATGCGCTGGTGGAAGACATCCTGGAACAAGACGACCAGTTTGCCCTGCCGATCTACATGGAAACCCTGTTCGATGCGTTCGGCATCGACAGCGAAGACCATTCGGAAAATGCGCTGATCCTCAAGCCCAGCGAAAAAATGCTCGATGCCAGCTTCCCCCTGGGCGACGACGAAGGTGTGACCATCACCTACGACCGCAACCAGGCGCTGTCGCGCGAAGACATGCAGTTCATCACCTGGGAACACCCGATGGTACAGGGCGGCATGGACCTGGTGCTGTCCGGTTCCATGGGCAACACCGCCGTGGCGCTGATCAAGAACAAGGCGCTCAAGGCCGGCACCGTGCTGCTCGAGCTGCTCTACGTCAGCGAAGTGGTCGCCCCGCGTTCGCTGCAACTGGGCCGCTACTTGCCGCCGGCCGCCCTGCGCTGCCTGCTGGACGCCAATGGCAATGACTTGTCCGGCCGTGTGTCGTTCGAAACCTTGAACGACCAGTTGGAAAGCGTGCCACGGGCCAGCGCCAACAAGTTCGTCCAGGCCCAGCGCGACCAACTGACGCCGCGCATCAACGCCGGTGAAGAGAAGATCACGCCGCGCCATGCCGAGCGTGTGGCCGAGGCCAAGCGTCGCCTGGCAGCGGACACCGACGAAGAACTGGCGCGCCTGACCGCGTTGCAAGCCGTCAACCCAACCGTGCGCGACAGCGAACTGGTTGCCCTGCGCCAACAACGCGAGCAAGGCCTGGCCATGCTCGACAAGGCCGCGCTGCGACTGGAAGCGATTCGGGTGTTGGTCGCTGGTTGATTGCTGCGCTGCTCTGCTAAAAAGAAGGCCCGCGCACTGCGGGCCTTTTTTATTCACTTGAAAATACCTTTGCCTTCGAGAGCCTCATCGGGAGCAAGCCCCCTCCCACCATTGGAATGCATTTCAATGTGTGGGAGGGGGCTTGCTCCCGATGCA
The DNA here is from genome assembly GCF_049897085.1 of Pseudomonas sp. PSPC3-2. Lineage (NCBI taxonomy): Bacteria > Pseudomonadati > Pseudomonadota > Gammaproteobacteria > Pseudomonadales > Pseudomonadaceae > Pseudomonas > Pseudomonas sp. PSPC3-2. Next base: position 486,145 of record NZ_JAFCVO010000001.1, on the reverse strand, counting down.
GTCAACACGGTTTCAAGCCGTCGCAGCCGCCGCCGGCACCTCCACAGCCACCAACCCCTCCTTCATCCGCGTGGCATCGCGCACGAAGGTGCGCGAGGCTTGGAACAGAAACAGCATGGTCAAGAACAGTGCCACCGGAATCAGGTACATGGCGTCATGCAACCCCACCGCTTTATAAGCCTCGGTCATCTGCTCCGCCCCGGCGGCATGCATCGCCGAATGGGCAAAGTGATCGGACAATCCCCCCACCACCACCGGCCCCATGCCGCCGCCCAGCAAGTACAAGCCGGCAAAGAACAGCGCCATCGCCGTGGCCCGCAGGCGCGGTTCGACCACGTCCTGGATCGCCGTGTATACGCAGGTGTAGAAGTTGTAGGCAAACAACCAACCCACGCTGAACAACGCGACAAACACCCCAATCTCGATACGCCCGGCATGTAAGGCCCAGGCGGTGGTGACGGTGGAAATGATCAGGCTGCACGCGGCAAACAGCAGCCGGCCATTGGCAACCCGTTGATGGATCTTGTCGGCAACCCAGCCACCCAACGTCAGACCGACCAGGCCGGTCAACCCGACGATTACCCCGGTGGCCACAGCCGCTTCCTGCAACGGCATCAGGAAATAGCGCTGCAGCATCGGCACTAGGAACGAGTTACAGGCGTAGGTCGCGAAGTTGAAGCACAGCCCGGCCAGCACCAACCAGAGGAAGGTCGGCACCGCCAGCACGCGGCGGATCGGGCGGTCGACGGGTTCCTGGGAGACTTGCACGGTTTCTGCCGCGCCGCGCTTGGGTTCCTTGATAAAGAACATGAAGACCGCAAGGATCAGTCCCGGCACGGCCGCAATGAAGAACGGCGCGCGCCAGCTGTCGAACGCCTTGACCATCGCGCCAATGGTAAAGAACGCCAGCAACAGGCCCAACGGCAGGCCCAGCATGAAAATGCCCATGGCCCGCGCACGACGGTGGGCCGGGAACAGATCGCCAATCAGCGAGTTGGCCGCTGGCGCGTAGCTGGCTTCGCCGATGCCGATGCCCATGCGCACTAGCAGAAAGGTCCAGAAGCTGCCGACCATGCCGTTGATCGCCGTCAGCCCGCTCCAGGCGAACAGGCCCCACCCCATGAGTTTGCTGCGCGAACCGGTGTCGGCCAGGCGCCCGAGCGGCAGGCCGGCAATGGCGTAGACGATGGTGAAGGCGGTGCCGATGATGCCGAGCTGGAAGTCGCTCAGGTGCCACTCCATGCGGATCGGCTCGATGATGATCGCCGGAATGGTGCGGTCGAAGAAGTTGAACAGGTTGGCGAGGAACAGCAGGAACAGAATGCGCCAGGCATTCGTCGCTTGGGTCGAGTTCTGCATGGGTCCGTCTCTTTTATTGTTATGAGCGCTGCGATGCCCGATGCATCCTGCTCAGGTCCCTGCAACATAGTCAGGCCGGCAGCGGTTGTCTGTAATGATTCGTAAAGCTGATAGGGCATGATTTCACCCGAAACCACGAGGCCTTTCCTACGAAAGATATAAGTGCGCGCCCCTCTTCCCAACGGCCACGACGCGATTAGAATGGCGAGCCTTCCTGTAGCAACCCCCTCTTACTTTCCTTATCGATGACGCCCATGTCCGAAGCCAGTCCGTGTCTGAATTGCGGTGCCTGCTGTTCACACTTCCGTGTGTCTTTCTTCTGGGGTGAGTGCGCCTCGTCGGGGGGCACGGTGCCCGATGACCTGGTGGTGCAGATCAACCACACCCGCGTGGCAATGATCGGCACCGACCAGAAACCCGCGCGCTGCTGCAGCCTTGAGGGCGAAGTGGGCAAAGGCACTCGTTGCTCCATCTATGAGCAGCGCTCCAGTGTGTGCCGAGAGTTCGACGCCTCCTGGAGCCAAGGCGTGCAAAGCACCGATTGCGATGCCGCGCGCGCAGCCTTCGGCCTGGCGCCGCTGGAGCCACCGCCCTTCGAGCTGGACCTGCCCATCAGCGCTTAGCATCAAGCTGGCGCTCAAACTGGGGGGTGATTTCGTCCAGGGTGACCTGTTGAGCCTTGCAGTGCCTGCCGGCGAGAGCATGAGCGTGATCCAAGGAGGCGCTATCGTCGAAAGCCCTTCGCGTGGCCGTGGCCACTGCGGCCCCACCGGCATCATCAGGCGAGTCACTGACGTCTAATCTTTGGCATTTCGCCATCATTTATCTAAAGAACGCCGATAAACGGCCGATTCATCAGAGTCGGGCCGAAATTTCCCCTTGAAACGTTAGGGTTAAACCTATCGTCCCGGACCGGACGCACTGTAAAGTCGCGAACTCCCACTCAGTGATGGCTTTTTAATATTTCACAGCCATCCGCCCAGGTACATGGCGCACAATGACTTCTAAAAATAACCCTGCCACCGTGGTCTCCGATGTGTTGCCGACAGCTCCTGCGGAAAAACCTTCAGCTTCAAAGTCATTGAGCAGCCCCCGTCCGGCGGCAACCCAGCAATACCTATACTTCACCGAGACCAATACCGACCGCATCCTCGACAACCTCGACGGCCTGCGCGACATGGTGTTCCCGCGCCTGCCCCACCAGGAAGGCGACAGCGAGCCGCGCAGCGAGCAGGAATTTCCCTCGGTGTGCCTGATCGGGCTGGGCCGCTGCGGTTCGAACATTGCGCTGGACGTGGCCGAGTTGGTCTACAACGCACGCAAGTTCTACTTGAACGAGTTCAGTACCGAAGACAAGTCGACAGACAAGGGCTACAGCCCGGCCCAGTGGATTCGCAACAACCTGCGCCTGGGCAGCGGCAAAGCCAGCAAACCGGTGTTCCTGGTGGAACCCTTGGTGATGCTGGGCGACCTGGACAAGGACATCGCCGGGCGCATCCGCTTCTCGCGCAAGGGTGAAAAAAGCGGCTTCCTGCGCGACTACAGCAAGATGAAAATCATGGACCTGTCGGAAGTCCATGCCGGCGGCGCCGGTAACGCGCCGATCCTTGGCCAGTACCTGGCCAAGATCATCCTCAATAAAGACACCCAGCGTTTTTCCAGCCCTGACTGGAAGATGATCCATTCGTACCTGATCGACTCCTGCGGCATCAAGGCCAACCAGTCGCGCCTGTACTTCTCGATCTTCAGCGCGGGCGGCGGCACCGGCTCGGGCATGGCTTCGGAGTTCGGCCTGGCCCAGCAGCACTCGTACATGAACAAGACGTTCGACACCAAGCCGGCCGACGAGCACGACAGCAAAAGCGGCCACGCCTTCGTCTTCGAACCGATCTTTACCAGTGGCATCTGCGTGCTGCCGAACATCTCCGATCACCGCAGCGAAATGTCCGAGGCGCTGCACATCAACGCCGGGCGGCTGCTGTGCAAGTACCTGTCGGAAGAATGGGATTTCTCATACAACTTCGCCAATGAAGACAGCAGCGAAGCCAGCGTCAAAGGCCGTATCCGCCCATGGAACGCGATGATGCTGATCTCCAACGACATCATGCGTTACGCCGAAGAGAGCGATGACGGCAACATCCAGAACATTGATGTCAATGCCATGGAAAAGCACGCCAACCAGTACATCTCGCAACAGATCTTCAACATTCTTACCGCCCAGGCGGTAACCACCGACTACGACCAGAACTACTTCCGTCGCGCCGGGATCGATATCGGCGAAACCATCCGCCTGGATGCCAACGACCTGTTCATGAGCCTGGCCGGCCCGGTGGCGATTGCCTACGCCGAATCGGTGGTCCCGGAAACCCCGGCGCCGTCGAATGACAAGTTCAAGGTGTTCGACAAAGAACCCCAGCGCCTGAACATCGACGACCTGTTCTTCCGCTCCATCGACCTGCCGCACTTCAACAAGGTCACCCAGGCCATCGAAGGCATCAGCCTGCTGCCGATCGAGTCCAAGCGCTACAAGGCCTCCCTGGAGCAGTACAAGAACTCCGGCTACGACGCGGCTGCGCTGCACGACCTGCACTTCTTCAAAAACTGCTCGTCGGTGGTGTCGATCGTGTCGCTGCCCAAGGACTACAAACTGTCCTACATGGACCTGAACCGCCTCAAGACCCACCTCAACAGCCTGTTCCCCAACACCACGCTCAAGCGCTACGCCCTGGTGATCGGTGCGTCGGCTAACCTGTCGCTGACCACCCTGATCGCCAAGAGCCCGTGCCTGTCGGACGATTTCCTGACGCTGATCGTGGCGTTTATCAAACGCTGCTTTGCGCGCAACCCGTATCGTTTCGATGACACGCTGGACAACTCGATCCTGGACTTCATCATCCACGAGGACTTCGACGAAGACCGTATCGACGAACTGCTCAACGAGTTTGAAAACCCGGCGAAGATCCTCGATACCAACTGGTACGCGATCAAGCCGATGTATGAGAAGAAGTACCGCGAGCTGATCAATGACAAAGAGAAGTTTGTCTCGATCAATGACATTCGCCTGTCACGGGATTGCGTGAAAAAGGCGATCAAGTACCTGCGCGAGATTTACCGTCATCGGATCGGCAAGACCAAGATTATTTCGTTGAATAACCATACCGGCAAGACAGCCTAGGCTTATGTGGCGAGGGAGCTTGCTCCCTCGCCACGGCGATCGGCTCACACCCAGAAACAATTTCCCGAGCATTTCGCGGTCAGCAAAACTGTTCCCGTGACGCGCACGTCACCCTCACCTGTGACCTTTCTCCACGGCAAGATGCCATCACGGCATCTGCGGTTACTCCGCTACACACTTACAGCGGCGCAAACAGCGCACCATTTTCGCGCAGACGTTTCTTACCCTGCCCTTTCCTGGATCAGAATCCACGGCGAAACCACCACCGCCCACAAGCTCGGATCGCGCTCCAGCAGGTCCAATGCCCGCGTCGCAGACACTTCGCCAAGGCTGCCCGAGGCCAGCCAGGCAGAGACTTTATCGCGCTGGTCCTCGGCCATGCCCTCGGCCGCTTCGATCAAATCCAGGCCGGCGTCGACCCACAATAGGGCACCCTTGGCAAAGAACGGTTCGAGCTCCTTCCAGGAGATTTCGGCGGTTTCACCGAGCAGCTTGGCATAGAGGGTGCTAGGTTCTTGCGTCATGGGAATTCACCTTGGGAAAAAATCGGCGCAATCATAACGTCGTGTCTCTCGTAGAAAAACCCAGTTGCAAATGAGTGAGCGATTGAAAGCGTCAGGAAAGCCACGGATTGCCCGCCACTGCGGCAGCCCCCCGCCGCAATTCTGTCTTTTTCTTTCATTTAAGCGACACACCCGGGTATTGCCCCCAGCAGCCAGCTTTTCAAGCGATCAACCGGCGCTCTACACTGTACCGGTACAGTTGCCAGGGTACTGCCGGGGGGATATTCGAGATATCTGATCCGGTTCTGCAGCTCACAAGGCCGCTAGAACTATAAAAAATACAACAGTAAGAGTGGAGCACTATGAATAAGGCTACTAAGCAGATTTCCAAACTGTTTGCCGCTATGGTCCTGGCCGGGGTTGCCAGCCATTCGTTCGCAGCCGACACCATCAAGATCGGCATCGCCGGCCCTAAAACCGGTCCTGTCACGCAATATGGCGACATGCAGTTCATGGGTGCCAAGCAGGCGATCGCCGACATCAACGCCAAAGGCGGCGTCGATGGCAAAATGCTCGAAGCCAAGGAATACGACGACGCCTGCGATCCCAAGCAAGCCGTTGCGGTCGCCAACAAAGTGGTCAACGACGGCGTCAAGTTCGTGGTCGGTCACCTGTGCTCCAGCTCCACTCAGCCAGCGTCCGACATTTATGAAGACGAAGGCGTGATCATGATTACCCCGGCGGCCACCAGCCCGGAAATCACCGCCCGTGGCTACAAGCTGATCTTCCGTACCATCGGCCTGGACAGCGCCCAAGGCCCAGCGGCCGGCAACTACATCGCCGACCACGTGAAGCCGAAGATCGTTGCCGTGCTGCACGACAAGCAGCAATACGGTGAAGGCATCGCCACCGCCGTTAAACAGACCCTCGAGAAGAAAGGCGTGAAAGTCGCTGTCTTCGAAGGCCTGAACGCCGGTGATAAAGACTTCTCCTCGATCATCCAGAAGCTCAAGCAAGCCAACGTCGACTTCGTCTACTACGGCGGCTACCACCCAGAGCTGGGCCTGATCCTGCGTCAGTCCAAGGAAAAAGGCCTGAACGCCAAGTTCATGGGCCCAGAAGGCGTCGGCAACGACTCCATCTCGCAAATCGCCCAGGGCGCTTCCGAAGGCCTGCTGGTGACCCTGCCGAAATCCTTCGACACCGACCCGGCCAACAAAGCCATCGTTGAAGAGTTCGCCAAGAACAAGCAGGACCCAACCGGTCCGTTCGTGTTCCCGGCCTACTCGGCCATTGAAGTCATCGCCGGCGGTATCACTGCCGCGAAGAGCGAAGACACCGCCAAAGTGGCCGCAGCCATCCACGCGGGCACCTTCAAGACCCCTACCGGCGAGCTGAGCTTCGACGCCAAGGGCGACCTGAAGGACTTCAAGTTCGTGGTCTACGAATGGCACTTCGGCAAACCAAAAACCGAAGTTTCCCCTCAGTAAGCCAGGCGTTACTGGTCAACAAGCCCACTGCGAGAGCAGTGGGCTTTGTTTTACGAGGTTTATGGGCCTGTCACCCGCGATCCGGGCGCTGGCTCACCTGAAAATCTTAAAACCGTCACCAGCGGTTCGCTGGCAAACGCTTTGCGCAAATGTGCTCACAGAACACAGCGCAGGGCCGGAACATGACTCCACCAGTGAAATGCGTATCGGGTTTTTAGGAGCGTTGTAATGCCTGAGATCTATCATTTTTTCCAACAGCTGGTTAATGGCCTGACCATTGGCAGCACCTATGCCCTGATAGCCATTGGCTACACAATGGTTTACGGCATTATTGGAATGATCAACTTCGCCCATGGCGAGGTGTACATGATTGGTTCCTACGTGGCCTTTATCGCCCTTGCCGGGCTGGCCATGATGGGTATCCACTCCCTGCCGCTGTTGATGACCGCCGCGTTCCTTGCGTCGATCGTCGTAACCAGTGCCTATGGCTACAGTATCGAACGGGTTGCCTATCGTCCCTTGCGTGGCAGCAACCGTTTGATCCCGCTGATTTCCGCCATCGGCATGTCGATTTTCCTGCAGAACACCGTATTGCTGTCCCAGGACTCCAAGGATAAGTCCATTCCCAACCTGATCCCGGGGAGCTTCTCCTTCGGCCCAGGCGGCGCACAAGAAGTGCTGATTTCGTACATGCAGATCCTGGTCTTCGTCGTCACCCTGGTGGCCATGCTAGGCCTGACCCTGTTCATTTCCCGCTCCCGTCTGGGGCGCGCCTGCCGGGCCTGCGCCGAAGACATCAAGATGGCCAACCTGCTGGGCATCAACACCAACAACATCATCGCCCTGACCTTCGTCATCGGTGCCGCGCTGGCGGCCGTCGCTGCCGTGTTGCTGAGCATGCAGTACGGCGTGATCAACCCCAACGCCGGTTTCCTGGTCGGCCTCAAGGCCTTTACCGCAGCGGTATTGGGCGGCATCGGCAGTATCCCGGGCGCCATGCTCGGCGGGCTGGTGCTGGGTGTGGCCGAAGCGTTTGGTGCCGATATCTTCGGCGACCAGTACAAGGACGTCGTAGCGTTTGGCCTTTTGGTTCTGGTGCTGTTGTTCCGTCCGACCGGCATCCTGGGCCGTCCGGAGGTTGAGAAAGTATGAGCAGATATCTTAAATCGGCGTTTTTCAGCGCCCTGCTGGTTTGGGCCGTGGCCTTTCCGGTACTTGGCCTCAAGCTGAGCATTGTCGGCATCAATCTGGAAGTGCATGGCACCGGTCCCGTGACCCTGACCATCATTGCCCTGTGCTCGGTGCTGATGTTCCTGCGCGTGCTGTTCACCCAGCAGGTCGGCGCGTTATTGCGCTCCAACCGTGGCCCGCTGGTATCGCCCAAGGTCAGCCAATTCCTGACCCTGCCGCGCACCCAGCGCTACATCATCATCGGCCTGATCGTGGCCGCGCTGATCTGGCCGTTCTTCGGCTCACGCGGTGCGGTCGACATCGCCACCCTGATCCTGATCTACGTGTTGCTGGGCCTGGGCCTGAACATCGTGGTCGGTCTGGCCGGCCTGCTCGACCTGGGTTATGTGGGCTTCTATGCCGTGGGTGCCTACACCTACGCGCTGCTCTCGCACTACCTGGGCTGGAGCTTCTGGGTCTGTCTACCACTCGCCGGCCTGATGGCGGCGACGTTCGGCTTCCTGCTGGGCTTCCCGGTGCTGCGCCTGCGCGGTGACTACCTGGCCATCGTGACCCTGGGCTTCGGGGAAATCATCCGACTGTTCCTGCGTAACCTGACCGACATCACCGGTGGCCCTAACGGCATCAGCAGCATTCCCAAGCCGACGTTCTTCGGGCTGTCGTTCGAGCGAAACGCGGCCGAAGGCATGCAGACCTTCCACGAGTACTTCGGGATTGCCTACAACCCGGTGAGCAAAGTGGTGTTCCTGTACCTGGTGGCGCTGTTGCTGGCCCTGGCCGCATTGTTCGTGATCAACCGCCTGCTGCGCATGCCGATCGGCCGTGCGTGGGAAGCGCTGCGCGAAGATGAAATCGCCTGCCGGGCCCTGGGCCTGAACCCGACCATCATCAAGCTGTCCGCGTTCACCCTGGGCGCTGCGTTCGCCGGTTTTGCCGGCAGCTTCTTCGCCGCTCGCCAAGGCCTGGTGACGCCGGAGTCGTTCACCTTTATCGAGTCGGCGATCATCCTCGCCATCGTGGTACTGGGTGGCATGGGCTCGCAGTTGGGCGTGATCCTCGCAGCAATCGTGATGATCCTGCTGCCGGAAATGATGCGTGAGTTCAGCGAATACCGCATGTTGATGTTCGGCGCCATGATGGTGCTGATGATGATCTGGCGTCCTCAAGGCCTGCTGCCCATGCAACGTCCACACATGGAGCTGCGCAAATGAGCCGCGAGATCCTGAAAGTCGAAAACTTGAGCATGCGCTTCGGCGGCCTGCTGGCGGTCAACGGCGTGGCCCTGACCGTCAAAGAAAAACAAGTGGTTGCGCTGATCGGCCCCAACGGCGCCGGCAAGACCACCGTGTTCAACTGCCTCACCGGTTTCTACAAGCCGAGCGGTGGCAGCATCCTGCTGGACGGCCTGCCGATCCAGGGCCTGGCCGGTCACGAGATCGCCCGCAAGGGCGTGGTGCGGACCTTCCAGAACGTGCGGTTGTTCAAGGACATGACGGCGGTCGAAAACCTGCTGATCGCTCAGCACCGTCACTTGAACACCAACTTCTTCGCAGGCTTGTTCAAGACCCCGGCGTTCCGCAAGAGCGAGCGCGAGGCCATGGAATATGCGGAGTATTGGCTGGACAAGGTCAACCTCACCGAGTTCGCCAACCGCCCCGCCGGCACCCTGGCCTATGGGCAGCAACGTCGCCTGGAAATCGCCCGCTGCATGATGACCCGCCCGCGGATCCTGATGCTCGACGAACCGGCCGCCGGTTTGAACCCCAAGGAAACCGAAGACCTCAAGGCGCTGATCGGCGTGTTGCGTGAAGAAAACAACGCGACGGTGCTGTTAATCGAACACGACATGAAACTGGTCATGAGCATTTCCGACCACATCGTGGTGATCAACCAGGGCACGCCCCTGGCCGACGGTACGCCGGAGCAGATCCGCGACAATCCTGAAGTGATCAAAGCCTATCTGGGGGAAGCGTAAAATGCTGCAATTCGAAAACGTTTCCACTTTCTACGGCAAGATCCAGGCCCTGCACAGCGTCAACGTCGAAGTGCGCCAGGGTGAGATCGTCACGCTGATCGGCGCCAACGGTGCCGGCAAGTCGACCTTGTTGATGACCCTCTGCGGTTCGCCGCAGGCCCACAGCGGCAGCATCCGCTACATGGGCGAAGAGTTGGTGGGCCAGCAGTCGTCGCACATCATGCGCAAAAGCATCGCCGTGGTGCCGGAAGGCCGACGGGTGTTTTCGCGCCTGACCGTCGAAGAGAACCTGGCCATGGGCGGGTTCTTCACCGACAAGGGCGACTACCAGGAGCAGATGGACAAGGTGCTGCACCTGTTCCCCAGGCTCAAGGAACGCTTCAGCCAGCGCGGCGGCACCATGTCCGGCGGCGAGCAGCAAATGCTCGCCATCGGCCGGGCGCTGATGAGCAAGCCCAAGCTGTTGCTGCTCGACGAACCCTCCCTGGGCCTGGCACCGATCATCATCCAGCAGATCTTCGACATCATCGAACAACTGCGCAAGGACGGTGTGACGGTGTTCCTGGTGGAACAAAACGCCAACCAGGCGCTGAAAATCGCTGACCGTGCCTATGTGCTGGAAAACGGCCGGGTGGTGATGCAGGGCACGGGTGAGCAGTTGCTGACCGATCCTAAGGTGCGTGAGGCGTACCTCGGCGGTTAACACGCGGTTGCTGGACGAACCGGATCCAAATGTGGGAGGGGGCTTACCCCCGATGGCGCCATGTCAGGCACAGAACATGTGACTGATATACCGTCATCGGGGGCAAGCCCCCTCCCACATTTGTTTCGGGTGATCCCTGAAGAATTTTTCTCAAACGACTTGTAACGAATTCCAACGTCCAGCCTCTAGTGGTACAAGCAGGCAATCATGCCCGCCGACTCAACCCACTGCTGGAGATACACCATGACCGTAAAAACCCGTTCGCTGTCCGCCGCTTCCCTCGTCCTGGCCCTGGGTTCCGCGCTGAGCCTGTCCGCCCTGACCACCAGCGCCCACGCTGCCGACGACATGCAGAAATGCTTCGGCGTCGCTGAAGCTGGCAAGAACGATTGCGCCGCCGGCGCTGGCACTTCCTGCGCCGGCACGTCCAAAACCAAGGATCAGGCCAATGCCTGGAAACTGGTCCCGGCTGGCACCTGCACCCAAACCCCAAGCAGCACCTCGCCGAGCGGTTTCGGCCAGGAAGCGGCCTTTACCGCCAAGTCCTGAAACAGCCCCCACCCTGAGTACTGATGATGACGCTTTCGTTCCTGCAAACGCCCTCAGCGGCTCAGGCGCCCGGACTCCCCCTGCGGGCCGGGCTGGGGCTGAAGCACGAGCACTTCGCCGAAGTGCTCGACACCCGCCCCGATATCGGTTTTTTTGAAGTGCATGCCGAAAACTACATGGTGGCCGGCGGCCCGTTTCATCACTACCTGGGTTTGATTCGCGCGCAGTACCCGCTGTCGCTGCACGGCGTGGGCCTGTCCATCGGCGGCGAAGGCCCGCTGGACCGTGCGCACCTGGCACGGCTGGCGAGGCTGATCGAGCGCTATCAACCCCACACCTTTTCCGAACACCTGGCCTGGTCGACCCACGGCCCGGTGTTTCTCAACGACTTGCTGCCGCTGGCCTACGATGTCGACAGCCTGAACCGGGTGTGCGAACACGTTGATCAGGTTCAGAGCTTCCTCAAACGCCCAATGCTGCTGGAGAATCCATCGACCTACCTGCAGTTCCAGCGCTCGACCCTGGACGAGACGGACTTCATCAGCGAAACCATCCGCCGCACCGGCTGTGGCCTGCTGCTGGACGTCAATAACGTCTACGTGTCGTGCATCAATCATCAGCGTGACCCGTTGGCCTACATCGACGCCCTGCCATTGCACGCCGTGGCTGAGATTCATCTGGCAGGCTTTGCCGAAGACACCGACAGCCTGGGCGAGCGCCTGCTGATCGATGATCACGGTGCGCCCATCGATAACGCCGTCTGGCAGTTGTACGAGCAGGTACTCGCGCGTACCGGCCCGGTGGCGACGTTGATCGAAAGGGATAACCAGGTGCCGGCCTTCAGCGTGCTGCTGGCCGAGGCGCAACAGGCCGAACGGCATTTGTTGCAGGTGCGCCCATGAGCCTCCTCGAAGACTTTGCCGCCGCCCTGCTGGCGCCGGACCAGGCCTGCCCCGACGGCCTGTTCAGCAGTAACGGCGCCGACCCGGCCAGCCGCTTTGCCGTGTATCGCAACAATGTCCACGGCTCGTTGATCAATGCGCTGGCGAGCGCTTACCCGGTGACGTTGCAACTGGTAGGCGATGAGTTTTTCCGCGCCATGGCCCGCGGCTACGTACAGGCGAACCCGCCCAGCAGCCCGGTGATCAGCGCGTACGGCGCTACATTTTCCAGCTTTATCCAAGGCTTTGAACCGGCCGCGAGCGTGCCTTACCTGGCGGATGTAGCGCGATTGGAACGCTTGCGGGTCCGTGCCTATCACGCGGCGGATGCCCCGGCGCTGGAACCGCAGGCTGTTCTGCAGCAACTGCAAGCACACACCGAGCTGGGCACATTGCGCCTGCAATTGCACCCATCCCTGGCTACGTTGAACTCCCGCTACGCCGTCGTCGCAGTGTGGGCGGCGCACCACACCGAGGGCGCGATTGCCACGTTAAATCCCTGGCATGCCCAGGGCGCCCTGATGTTGCGCCAGGGCCTGGAGGTCAAGGTGTTCGCCATCGACAGCGGCTCGGTGGTGTTCATCGACAGCCTGAACCAGGGCGCGGTGCTGGAGGAGGCGCTCACACACGCACTGGAGACGTCGGCCGAGTTCGACCTGCACCAATGCCTGGCGCTACTGATCAACCAAGCCGCAATCACTCACCTGCATCTGGAACACAAGGTATCGCCATGAACGCTCAATCACCGGGCCTGATTAAACGGGCCATCCAGCTTTTCGAACAAATCCCCTACAGCTTGATCGCCTTTCTCGCACGCTTTTCCATAGCGGCAGTGTTCTGGAAGTCCGGGCAAACCAAAGTCGAAGGTTTTGCCATCGACTTGATCAGCGGCACCTTCCAACTGGGCGAACCGCGACTCGCCGCCTCGACGCTGCCGCTGTTTCGCAGCGAATACCGGCTGCCCTGGCTGTCACCGGAAGTGGCCGCGCACATGGCGGCATTTGCCGAACACTTCTTCCCGGTGCTGATCCTGCTGGGCTTCGCCACGCGCTTCTCGGCCCTGGCGCTGATTGGCATGACCCTGACCATTCAACTGTTCGTGTACCCCGACGCCTACCCCACCCACGGCACCTGGCTGGCCATACTGCTGCTGTTGGTAGCCAAGGGCCCGGGCGGCCTGTCCATCGACCACTGGATTGCCCGCCGTTATCGCTAGAGACGGTCGAGGGCTTCGCCGCTGCGCTTGAACCAGTCCACCAGGTAGTCGGCCAACACCTGGGTGCGTCGCGGCAAGCCGCCCTGATAGGGATGCACCAGGTACATCGGCAGGCTCCGCGTCTGATAGTCCCGCAGGAGCAAACGCAATCGACCGTCAGCCAGTTCCGCCGGTAAAACGTAGGAAGGCAGGCGCGCAATACCGGCGCCCACCAGGGCGGCCTTTTTCAACAGGTTGTAGTGGTTGGAGGCGAAGGTCCCGCTCACCCGCACGCGCAGCAGTTCGTGCTGCTGGTGGTACAGCCACTCCTCGCGGCCGCTGTAGTGGCTGTTGAGCAGGCAGGTGTGGGACGCCAGATCAGCCGGGGTCAGCGGTTCGCCGTGCTGCTCCAGGTAGGCCGGGCTGGCACAGGTCATCTCGTGCCAGGCCAGCAGCGGCTTGGCCACCAGGCGCTGATTTTCGATGGCACCCGAGCGTACCCCCAAGTCAAAGCCATCCCGCGCCAAGTCGCGGTAGCTGTTGTTCAGCTCCAGTTCGATCTGTACCTGCGGATAGTGCTCGGAAAACTCCAGCAACAAGCCATCGAAGAAGGTTTCGCCCAATGACACCGGAACCGTCATACGCACCGGCCCGGCCAAATCGTCCTTGAGCCGGGCCAGTGCCTGACGCGCCCGTTCGACCTGCACCACCAACGCCTGCGCCTGGGGCAACAACGCCGCGCCGGCAGCCGTCAGGCTGAGCTTGCGCGTGGTGCGGTGCAGCAACACCACCGCGTACCCCGCCTCCAACTGGCTGATGCGCTTGGACAATTGCCCTTTGCTGCAACCCAACTGCTCAGCCGCTACGGTAAAACTGCCGGCTTCGATCAATACGGCAAACGCCGCCAGGTCATCCATCTCGCTCATGGATTGTTTCCATTTGAAAACCAAAGGTTGCCTATTAGCACGTTTATCCATCTGAAAAGCCACACTAGACTGACCCCTCACTTACCCCACTGGAGAAACAGCACGATGAAAATCCTATTGATTGGTGCCAGCGGCACCGTGGGCTCGGCGGTCAAGGCGGAACTGGCGCAGCGTCACGAGGTAATCAGTATTGGTCGCAGCAGCGGCGACTTCCAGGTGGATATCAGCGACAGCGCCTCGATCCGCCGGCTGTTCGAGCAGACCGGTCGGTTCGATGCCCTCGTCTGCGCGGCAGGCAATGTGAATTTCGTCGCGCTGGGTGAGATGAGCGAAACCGATTTTGAACTGGGCCTGCGTGACAAACTGATGGGCCAGGTCAACCTGCTGCTGATCGGCCGCGAGTACGCCAACGATGGGGCCTCGTTCACCTTCACCAGCGGCATTCTCAACCGCGACCCGATTCGTACCGGTGCCTCGGCGGCACTGGTCAATGGCGCACTGGATGCCTTTGTGAAAGCCGCGGCAATCGAATTGCCACGGGGCCTGCGCGTCAACTCCGTGAGCCCGACGGTGCTGTTGGAAGCCATGGGCAGCTACGCACCGTACTTTCGCGGGTACAAGCCGGCCCCGGGCGCTGATGTGGCGTTGGCCTACGCGAAAAGCGTCGAGGGCTTGCAGACCGGTCAAACCTTTAGCGTAGGTTGAACTTCAAGGCCGTAAGAAATGCCTGAAGCTCGCGCGTGGGCTTGTGATGCACCGCCAGCCTGCGTAACGTGGCGGCACTTGTCAGGAGACCCGATAATGCGTGCCGCCCGTACCCTCATGCTGTTTGCCTTGCTCCCGCTGTTCACCGCCTGCCAGTTGTTCGAAAGCGAGCCGGCCAAACCGTCCACCGTCGGGTTGACCCGCATGCAGGGCGAGCTCACGGCAGTCGCAGGCAAGCTGTTGTTCCAACCGTGCCACGACCAGCGCAACTACGTGGTCAAGGATACCGGCGGTACCAGCATCCTGCAGGAAGCCGCCTCCCTGGCCGGCCAGCAAGGCGCACTGTTTGCCGACCTGCGCGGCAAGTTCTCCGGCGTCGCCGCCGGCACCCAGGGCGAAGTGGAACTGCAACAGCTGTACCGCGTCGAGCGCTCGGTCTCGGCTTGCGATGATCCCGACTTCAAGCGCACGATCCTGCGCGCCAGCGGCCACAAGCCGGCCTGGGCGCTGAACGTCACCGCCAAGGGCATGGTGCTGGAGCGCGAAGGCCAGCCACCGCTGCCGGTTCCCTATGTCGAGGAACAACTGGGTGACGGGCGTTTCAACCTGATGACCGAAGCCAATAACCAGCACATCGAACTGTGGGCAGCCCCGCAGCGGTGCGTCGACAGCGTCAGCGGCAGCCTGCAACACATGACCGCCGAGTTGCGGGTCAACGGTCAAGTCCAGCGTGGCTGCGCGGCCTTCGGTGGTTCGCGGGACGATTGATTCGTGTCTGCGTTGTTTTAACATGACGGAAACCCGCCGTTGGGGCTTATAATCACCGGTTTGCAAAACCGCCGGCCCCACCAAACGCCGCACACCGGACCCTGTCATGTTACGAATCACCGAACTCAAGCTGCCCATCGACCATCCCGAAGAAGACCTGCGGCCCGCCATTGTGCAGCGCCTGGGCATCGCCAGTGATGACCTGCTCGATTTCACCCTGTTCAAGCGCAGCTATGACGCCCGCAAAAAATCGTCGGAGCTGTGCTTCATCTACACCGTCGACTTGAACGTAAAGGGTGAAACCGCCCTGCTGCTCAAGTTTGCCGATGACCGCAACATCAACCCGGCGCCGGACGTCAGCTACAAGGTGGTGGGTCAGGCGCCTGCGGACCTGGCTGAACGTCCGGTCGTGGTCGGTTTTGGACCGTGCGGGATTTTCGCCGGGCTGCTGCTGGCGCAGATGGGCTTCAAGCCGATCATTCTCGAGCGCGGCAAGGAAGTGCGCGCGCGCACCAAGGACACCTGGGGCCTGTGGCGCAAAAGTGTGCTCAACCCGGAGTCCAACGTGCAATTCGGTGAGGGCGGCGCCGGGACCTTTTCCGATGGCAAGCTCTACAGCCAGATCAAAGACCCGAAATTCCACGGGCGCAAAGTGCTGCACGAGTTCGTCAAGGCCGGCGCACCGGAAGAAATCCTCTACGTCAGCAAGCCGCACATCGGTACGTTCCGTCTGACCGGCGTGGTGGAAAACATGCGCGAGCAAATCATCGCCCTGGGCGGTGAAGTGCGCTTCGAGCAACGGGTGACCGACGTGTTGATCGAAGACGGTCAACTGAACGGCGTGGTCATCGATGGCGGCGAGCAGATCCTCTCCAAGCACGTGATCCTCGCCCTCGGCCACAGCGCCCGCGATACCTTCCGCATGCTCCACGGCCGTGGCGTGTACATGGAAGCCAAGCCGTTTTCCGTGGGTTTCCGTATCGAACACCCGCAGTCGCTGATCGATGCCGCGCGCCTGGGCAAATACGCCGGGCACCCGAAACTTGGCGCCGCCGACTACAAACTGGTCTACCACGCCAAGAATGGCCGCTCGGTCTACAGCTTCTGCATGTGCCCCGGCGGCACCGTGGTGGCTGCGACTTCCGAGTTGCATCGCGTGGTGACCAACGGCATGAGCCAGTACTCGCGCAACGAACGCAACGCCAACTCCGGCATCGTGGTCGGCATCACGCCTGAGGTCGATTACCCGGGCGGCCCGCTCGCCGGCATCGAGTTGCAGGAGCGCCTGGAATCCCACGCCTACATCCTCGGTGGCAGCAATTACGAGGCCCCGGCGCAACTGGTGGGCGATTTCATCGCCGGCAAACCGTCCACGGCCATCGGCAGCGTGGAGCCGTCCTACAAACCTGGGGTGTCCATGGGCGACCTGGCCCTGGCGCTGCCGGACTTCGCCATCGAAGCGATCCGTGAAGCCTTGCCGGCGTTCGAGAAGCAGATCAAGGGCTACTCGCTGCACGATGCAGTCTTGACCGGTATCGAGACGCGCACCTCATCGCCACTGCGGATTACCCGCAACGAATCGATGCAGAGCTTGAACGTCAAAGGCCTGTTCCCAGCCGGTGAAGGCGCCGGTTATGCCGGTGGGATTCTGTCGGCGGGTGTCGACGGCATTCGGATTGCCGAGGCGTTGGCGCGGGATATGTTGGGTATCGAGGCCTGAAAAAACCGCCGTGCGGATGTGGGAGCAAGCACGCTCCCACATTGGTTTTTATGGCGTGTCAGATATTCGCGCGCAGGACGTTATCGGGCAGTGGCTCACCGCGCTCGACGCTGGCCGCCACCGCAGCGATCAACCCCGGCAGTTCATACCCCTGCCCCGCCAGCCACGCCTGATCGTAATAGGTGGTGGCATACCGCTCGCCCCCATCACACAAGATCGCCACGATCGACCCCGACTCCCCCGCGGCTTTCATCTGCTGCGCCGCCATCAAGGCACCGATCAAGTTGGTCCCGCTGGACCCGCCGACCCGCCGCCCCAGCCGCTCGGCCAGGTAATGCATGGCCGCCAGCGACAGCGCATCCGGCACCTTGACCATCGCATCAATGACCTTGGGCAAAAACGACGCTTCGACCCGGGGTCGGCCAATGCCTTCGATCCGCGAACCGCACTCCAGGCGCAAGCCGGCATCGCCGCTCAGGTAGTAGTCAAAGAACACCGAGCGCTCGGCATCGGCACACAACACGCGGGTGCAATGCTGGCGATAACGCACATAGCGCCCCAGGGTCGCGGTCGTGCCGCCAGTGCCGGGGCTGGAAATCAGCCAGCTCGGCTCGGGATGACGCTCGAAGCGCATCTGCTGGAAGATCGACTCGGCGATGTTGTTATTCGCCCGCCAGTCGGTGGCGCGTTCGGCGTAGGTGAACTGGTCCATGAAGTGACCACCGCTTTCCTGCGCCAGGCGTTCGGACTCGGCGTAGATCTGCGTCGGATCTTGTACCAGATGACTCTTGCCACCATAGAAGGCGATCTGGGCGATCTTTTCCTTGGAAGTGGTGGCTGGCATCACCGCGATAAACGGCAGGCCGAGCAGGCGTGCGAAGTAGGCTTCGGAGATCGCCGTCGAACCGCTGGAGGCTTCGATCACCGGCGCCCCCGGCTTCAGCCAGCCATTGCACAGCGCATACAGGAACAGCGAGCGCGCCAGCCGGTGTTTCAGGCTGCCAGTGGGATGGCTGGACTCATCCTTGAAGTACAACTCGATACCCGGCAAGCCCGGCAGCGCTAAAGGGATCAGGTGGGTGTCGGCGCTACGCTGGAAGTCTGCTTCAATAATACGAATGGCTTCGCGGGCCCAGGGACGGTGGTCGCTCATGAGGGAATCTCTAAGGATTTCAGTCGCAATCTTAGGATGTTTCCTATGCCACACACAGATACAGTAACGACTCAATTAGACACACAATTGCTAGGTTCTGGCGCAACCACGACCGCGCCCTATTCTTATAACAAATAAGAATATAACTTTTGTTTTAACAACTAACGGTACGGGTTAGGGTACGCACCTATTGAATCCGGATTGGAGAGCATACCTTGGCTCTGCGTAGCACGTTCACCCGTTTTTTCCAGCTGGAAGCCGCCAGCGGTCTGTTGTTGATCGCCGCAGCCGCCTTGGCGCTGATCGTCAACAACTCACCGTTGTCGCACCTCTACAGCGCGTTTCTCGACGTGCCCGTAGTGGCGCAGATTGGCGCGTTGAAGATCGCCAAACCCGCGTTGTTGTGGATCAATGACGGCCTGATGGCGCTGTTCTTCCTGCTGATCGGCCTTGAGGTCAAGCGCGAGTTGCTCGACGGCCACCTGTCCAAGCCCTCGCAAGTCGTCCTGCCAGGCGCTGCGGCGATCGGCGGCATGGTGGTGCCGGCATTGATCTACTGGGCAATCAACAAGGATTACCCTGCGGCGCTTTCCGGCTGGGCAATCCCCATGGCCACCGATATCGCCTTCGCGTTGGGCGTCCTGGCGCTGCTGGGCAAGCGCGTGCCAGTGTCGCTGAAACTGTTCCTGATGACCCTGGCCATTATCGATGACCTGGGCGCAATTATCGTGATCGCCGTGTTCTATTCCAGCGACCTGTCCGGCGCAGCCCTGGCGGGCGCGGGCGCCTGTTTGATTGCCTTGATTGCGATGAACCGGCTGGGCGTGATCAAGCTCGGGCCTTACCTGATCATCGGCTTGATCCTGTGGGTCTGCGTGCTGAAAAGTGGCGTGCATGCCACCTTGGCCGGCGTGACCCTGGCGTTCTGCATACCGCTGCGCACCAAAAACGCCGAAACCTCTCCGCTGTTGACGCTCGAACATGCCCTCCATCCGTGGGTGGCCTACTGCATCCTGCCGCTGTTCGCGTTTGCCAACGCTGGTGTATCCCTGACCGGGGTCAGCCTCGAGAGCTTCACCCACCACGTGCCCCTGGGTATCGCTGCCGGCCTGTTGATCGGCAAGACTATCGGCGTATTTGGCCTCACCTGGCTGGCCATCAAGACCGGCCTCGCCGCGCTGCCCAGCGGCGCCAACTGGGGCCAGGTGTTCGGCGTCGCAATCCTGTGCGGCATCGGCTTTACCATGAGCCTGTTTGTCGGTTCCCTGGCGTTCGTGCCGGGCGCCAGTGAGTTTGCCGGGGAGGATCGAATGGGGATTCTGACCGGGTCGATACTCGCGGCGTGTATCGGTTATGCGGTGACGGCGATGGCGAGTCGCAAGAAAGCCTGACTCACACAAACACCGCACACAAAAAACCCCAGCCGGTCACCCGGCTGGGGTTTTTCTTTGCTCGCGGCTTAACGCTTAGCGAGTCACGCGGCTGGTACCATCAACGGTCATGATGCGCACGCGATCACCGATGCGGAAGATTTCATTTTCCTGCACGGCCTGCACGTAGGCGCGCATGCTGCCGTCGTCTTCACGGACGGTGATTTCCACGCCCTGGGTACGGGTCAGGCCTTCTTCGGCGGCCGAACCCACCAGGCCGCCGGCGACGGCGCCGATGACGGCGGTCACGATACTGCCACGGCCGCCACCGATGGCGCTGCCGCCCACGCCGCCAATGACGGCGCCGGCTGCGCCGCCGATTGGGGTCTTGGTGCCTTCGATTTTCACCGGACGCAGGGATTCAATGGTCCCCATGCGAACGGTCTGCACACGACGCGCTTCGTCACGGGAGTACGAGTCGCCGGTCAGACTCGAGGCGCAGCCACCCAACAACAACGACAGGGTAGTAAAGCAGGCAACTAGTAAAACGGACTTACGCATAGCATCAACTCCAAAGGACAGGTGTTCATTAGACGCTGAGGCTTGACGCCTGTCACGGCAAGCCCCGCAGAAAATTGCTTTCATTCAGCCCTAGTACAGAGTGCCAGCACCAGAAGACCCGACAAACGGTAGCACTCATCTTGTAAACAGGACGTTCATGGATTATTTCATCATTGTAGTCACTACCGTAGCCGGCTTGTATTTCCATGGCTGGTTGTACCTGCGCATCCGACGCTGGATCGACCGCGACTTGGCGCTCTCCCTGGCGGGCAGCGACCTGCACAAGCGGGCCTTTATGCTGCAACAACTGGAAAAAGCCCGCACCCTGAAGATCAACCGCCGCGAGTTGCCGGCCTGGTTGAAAAACGCGGCGCAGCAGTACACGCCCGAGGCCTCTTGACGAGAGGCTTCGGGGTGACGGACAACAGTCAGGTGGGGTGACGAAAGACGACGATCAGGGTGCCAGACGCTCACGGGTCCAGTCGGCCCCTTGCAAGCGGTAGTTCAGGCGGTCATGCAGGCGGCTAGCGCGGCCTTGCCAGAACTCGATGCGCTCGGGCAACAAGCGATAGCCGCCCCAGTGCTCGGGACAGTGCGGCTGAGTGTCGCTAAAACGCTGTTCGGTGACCTTGAGCAAGTCGTGCAATTCTTCACGGTCACGGATGACCTTGCTCTGCGGAGACGCCCACGCGCCCAGGCGGCTACCCAAGGGGCGCACCTGGAAATAGGCGTCCGACTCTTCGAGCGTGACCTTGACCACCCGGCCCTCGATGCGCACCTGGCGCTCCAGGGTCGGCCAGAAAAAGGTCATAGCCGCGAAAGGCTGCGTCGCGAGCTGATCGCCCTTGGCGCTCTGATAGTTGGTGAAGAAGGTAAAGCCCTGTGCATCCAGGCCCTTGAGCAGGAGGATGCGACAGTGCGGGCGACCGTCCTCATCGACCGTGGCCAGGGTCATGGCATTGGCCTCCACCGGCGGTTGCTCGGTCTTCACCGCCTCGCCAAACCATTGATGGAACAAGGCAAACGGCTCGCTCGGGGCTTGGGCCTCGCTCAAACCATCCCGTGTGTAGTCACGGCGCATATCCGCCAATGCCTGGGTCATGCGGCTTTATCCTTCTGGTTCAACAGATCAGTTTTTTGCCTGGTCGTTCGCAGCTGGTGCAGCGGCCTTGGCTTTGGCCGGTGCTGGCTTCTTGGCAGCTGGCTTGGCCGGGGCCTTTTTCGCGGCTGGCTTAGCTGCGGATTTCTTCGCAACCGCCTTTTTCGCTGGGGCCTTTGCGACTGCGGCCGGAGCGGGAACGTCCTGCACGGCAACCATTTCAGCCACAGGCGGCGTCTTGCCCGAGCTGTACTTGCTCAGCAAGGCCAACATAGTTGTACGCTGAGTAAACATAATTTCCATGCGACGGTTCAGCGCACGGCCCTGGGTACTGTCGTTGGCGGCACGTGGCATCATGTCGCCCATACCGCGCAACATCAGACGGTCTTGCTTGAGGCCGCTGAGACTGAAAATCGATGCGATGGACACCGCGCGCTCTTTGGTCAACGCCTGGCTCGCCGGAGCGCTGCCGGTGGAGTCAACGTGACCTAGGACCAGCACGGCGGTCTTCGGGTCAGCCTCAACAGCCTTGGCGACGCGAGTGAACGGCCCCAAGGTAACCGGCAGCAACATCGTCGGGCGTTTCGGGTTGTAGGAACCGTCTACCGGGGCAATCACCACCAGTACGTTGTCGCGACGTTCCAGTTGCAGGTTGCTGTCCTTGATGGCGGCGCGCAGGCGCGGCTCATAGTCGTCCAGCCAGGCTTGGGTGATTTTCGGGTCGGGCATCGGCACGTTGGTCACGTCGACCTTGGCCAATGGCTTAGGCTTGGACGTGCTTTCGAACGGCCACCACCAGTGAGTCTCGGAGTCGGTCTTGGCGATGACGGGGGCAGCAGGAGCAGCGGCTGGCGCCGGGGTTGCAGCCTTAAGGTCGGCCTTCAGGTCAGCCTTGGCATCGGCGGCCTTTTCGTCGGTGCTCTTGGAGGAGAACGGCCACCAGCTAGAGCCGGTATCCGCTTTGACCACCGGGGCTGGAGCAGGAGCGGCGGCTACCGGTGCGGCAGGCTTGGCGCTAGCGGCGGCAGTTACCGGCGCGGCAGGCTTGGCCCCGGCGGCGGGTTTGGCGTCCGGTTTGGCGTCCGGTTTGGCGTCCGGTTTGGCGTCGGTTTGGGTCACTGCGTCCTTGGTAGCAGCCTTGTCAGATCCAAATGACCACCAATGCCCGCCCTCGGCATCATTTTGTGGTGTTTGTGCGCAGCCAGTAATAGTGAGGCACAGCGCCAGTGCCAAGGACTTGTTCGATAACATGAGATATCCACAAAATGAGAAAAAACCGGGGGTCTGAATGACCCGTTAAACAGACGCGTCCAGAACATTAAAGTTACAATATTTCGCTTCGCGCCTTCTTATACTTGCCTTTGTAACAAAAAAACGTGAAACAGCAAGGGGTTTACAGACAACCGGCCAATATTCTGACCAACTTCTGCGCCCGCGGGTCCATAAGTACATAGGGCCCCAATGTATTAGTCGCAAAACCGAACGCTACATCATGTTCAGGGTCGGCAAACCCCACCGAACCACCCGCACCAGGATGTCCAAATGCACGCGGGCCAAGGCCGAAGGTCGCATTCGGCAGTTGCGGTTGATCCAACATGCAGCCCAGGCCGAAACGGGTTTGGGTCAATAAGGTTTTATCGGGCCCGATACTGTGTTCACGGGTCAACTGTTCGAGCATGTCGCTTTCCAGCAAACTACCGTCCAATAAACCACTATAAAAACCCGCCAGGCTGCGCGCATTACCGTGACCATTTGCCGCTGGCTGCTGCATACGCCGCCACTCCGGTTTATTAGTGCTGGTCAGAATAGACGGCGGATTGGCAAATGCCCGTGTCGTCATGGCCGCAGGTTCTCGCATCATTACTTGCAATAAGCGTTGCGCGGCTTCATCGCCCATGTTGCCTTTGCTGCGTGCTATATGGGCAACGCGATAAAACTCTTCATCCGCCAGGCCCACATGAAAGTCCAGCCCCAACGGGCGTGCAACCCGCGCCACGATGGACTCGCCCGGCCCGCGCCCGTCGGCACGGCGCAGCAATTCCCCGACCAGCCAGCCATAGGTGATCGCCTCGTAGCCGTGGCCCTGGCCCGGCGTCCACCACGGGGCTTCGGCCGCCAAGGTGTCGACCATCAATGGCCAGTCGTACAGCGCTTCGGCGGGCAGCATTTCGCGGATCGCCGGCAACCCGGCCTGGTGGCAGAGCAACTGGCGCAAGGTGATGGCTTCTTTACCGGCCGCAGCAAACGCCGGCCAGTAGTTGGCCACTGGCGCATCCAGTTGCAGCTTGCCTTCGGCCACCAATTGCAGGGCGGCGACGGCGGTGAAGGTTTTGGTGCAGGAGAACAGGTTGACAATGGTGTCGCTGTGCCACGCTTGTGCCCCATCCTTGTCGGCGGTGCCGGCCCACAGGTCGACCACGGTTTCCCCGCCGATCTGGATGCACAGCGCCGCACCACGCTCTTGCGGGTCATCGAACAACGCGGCGAACGCTTCACGTACCGCTTCAAACTGGAGCTCGTAATGACCCTGAACCTGCACCTAAGCCCCCTCGGAAAACGCTGTAAAAAGTGGCCGACATTGTTCCAGCCCTTGTAGGATTTGTGAACCCGTCAACGCTGAATCAATGACCATTTCCGGAATGCCCACCGGCATGTCCGGCGCCCGGCCCCGCATCTTTGCCGTCACGCCCCGGCGTGCTGCCTCCATGCTCGCGAACCGCACGGGCCGCCTTGGCCTTTTCGGCCTCCTTGCCCAGTTGGTCGACCGCCGCCAGGTTGCTTCTACGCACACTGTCGACAAAACCCTGGAACGGCACATCGGTCATACCGACCAGACCGAAATGGCCGTTTTCGCCGTCCAGCAAGCGACCGGTCACCGGCTGGTCCAGATACTGGAACCAGTGCACACCGACAATCGACGGCTCGGCCATAGCCTGCTTGAGGAAGTTGGCATACGCGGCGCCGCGATCCTCTTCCCTGGCCAATTGCGTTACACCGCCCCAAAACGGGCCGCGGTCAGCCGAGCCGAAGTTGAACTCGGTGATCAACACCGGCTTGTCCAGTGCGCGCAAGGCGGCGAAGTCATAGCCGTCCTGAGGTTTGAGGGTGTACATGTTGAAGCTCAACACGTCGCAATACTGCGCACAGGACGCCACCGCTTCCGGAGTACTCACTGCGTAACGCCCGCCCAGCAGCAACTGGTTGGGCGCGTGCCATTTGAGCGCATCGGAGATGGTCTTGAAGTAGGTATCGGCGAAGGTCTTCTGGAAGTATTTGAAGTCGGCTTCGATTTCCGGATGCTCGGGGTTGGGCATCGGTGGCTCGAAGCCCGGATCTTCCATCAACTCCCAGCCCGCCAGGTGGATGCCCCAGGCTTTCGACAGGCCTTCTTCGTTGCGGTATTTGTCGCGCAATTGCTTGAGGAACGCACGCTTGGCGGGTACGTCGGTGGTCATGCGCAGGGTGCCGTAGGCCAAGGCGAAGCGGGATTTTGCATCCTCACCGGGACCGGCCCATGCCAGTTCGTTGTCGGCAAAGAAGCCGATCAACCACGGATCGTCACGGTGATCACGGGCAGCGATGGCCACGGCGCGCTCGGTGGCCATGGCGAAACGCGGGTCGAACGGGTCGGGCATGCCGCCCCACCAGTCGGTGCCGGTACTGATGCTGGCGTAATCGCCGACGATCGACAGCGGCAAGGTGTACGGCACGCGGTCCGCGCTGGCCAGTTGCGCAGCGCTCCAGTTGCCGACGGTGTTGAAACCCCAGGCCTGCAAGCGGTCGAGGGTGTGGCTGACCCAGCGCTTCTGGTCGAAACCTTCAGTGTCATAAGTGCGCTGCAGGTTGGCGCGGTAGAAATCGTACCAACGCCCCGCGCCAAAGCTGCGCCCTTCGCCCGCGCCGTTGCCAGTGCGGTTGTCAGCGCTGCCGTAGTATTTGTCGAGGGGTTCACCGGCCTTGGGCAGCGCCGCGAACATCCATTCACGGCCCGCCACATAAGTCTGGTTGTTATCCGACGCCACGGTGTTGACGCCCAGGGAATAGAACGGATGCCCCTCCGGCGTCACCAAATACCAGCGACCGTCGCGCTTTTCGGTGCGGAAAAAGCCACTGGCGTCGAACGCAGGGCCCTTGCTCCAACCGCCGTACTGGTCCAGGGAGGATTTATCCCGCTCGGCCAGCCAAGCCTTGAGTTGTTGCTGCTCCTTGGCAGCGGCGGCCTTGAGTTGCTCGTCGCTGCTGACCTTTTCCGGCCAGCGCGCGCGGGTGGACTGGCCATAGGCGTCCACCAGTTCGCCGTAGGCTGCCATGAGCACCGGCTCGCTGTCCTGCACGCCAAAGCGCTCCAGCAGAATGCTTTGGGCGACATTCGGCTTGATCATCGACAGGGTCACCGACACCACCTGGCTGCGGTCGATTTCCCCGGCGCTGCTGGCCAGCAACACGCGCTGGCCGTCGACGCTGATCGGCATCGGCGGGCCGGCCTTCATGCCCTGGCTCAACGGCGAGTTGGCTTGCAGGGGGATCAACAGGGTCTGGGCCGGACCGGCTGGCAGGTCGATGCGGCTGACCAGGGTCTTGCCGTCATTGCTCTGCACCTTGACGTACAGGGTCAGCGCCCAGTCCATGGCGCTCTGGATACGCAGGCTCATGGCGCTGGATTGCGACCAGTCCCAGGCGCCGGTCTGCGGGCTGAGCACCAGGCTCGGTTCGGCGGCCGGGTTGAAGGTGATGCGGCGCAGCACTTCGCCTTCAGGGGTTTGTTCGGCGTTGTATTGCGGCAGGCTGGCGTCCTGGGTCGCCACCTTGACCACATCGGCAGGCCGGACGAAGTTGAACAGCGTTTGTTGCCCGGCGGGTGCGGCCAGCAGGGGCGCGGCGAACAGCAGGGCAAAAAGGGCGGGCAGCGTGCGAATCATACGAGCAAGGTTCTCCCAAACGGCCGATAAATGGCCTGATGACATAGAGCGAGGCAGTGAGATAGACCACGAAGTGGGCGAATTCGCCCACTGAGGCTTAAGAAATTTCGCGCCGGAACGGCGGCAAGGCATTCAAGATAGCCTTGCCATAGCGCTGGGTGACCAGGCGGCGATCGAGCAAGGTGATGGTGCCCCGGTCTTCTTCGGTACGCAGCAAGCGCCCGCAGGCCTGCACCAGCTTCAGGGACGCATCCGGCACCGAGATTTCCATGAACGGGTTGCCACCGCGCGCTTCGATCCACTCGGCCAGGGCGGCCTCGACAGGATCATCCGGCACCGAGAACGGGATCTTGGCGATCACCACGTGTTCGCAGTAGGCACCGGGTAAGTCCACGCCTTCGGCAAAGCTCGCCAGGCCGAACAGCACGCTGGAATCCCCGCCATCGACCCGCGCCTTGTGCTTGTTCAGGGTTTCCTGCTTGGACAGGTTGCCTTGGATAAACACCTGCTTGCGCCAGTCGCGGTCAAGGCCGTCGAACACGTCCTGCATCTGTTTGCGCGACGAGAACAGCACCAGTGTGCCGCGCGAACCTTCCACCAGCTCCGGCAAGTCACGGATGATCGCCGCCGTGTGGGCCGGCGCATCCCGGGGGTCGGCCTTGAGGTCGGGGACGCGCAGCACGCCGGCATCGGCGTGATGGAACGGGCTCGGCACCACGGCGGTGACGGCTTTTTTCGGCAGACCCGCACGCATGCGGAAGCGGTCGAAGGTGCCCAGGGCGGTCAGTGTGGCCGAGGTAACCAGGCAGCCATAGGCCACGTTCCACAAGTTGCGCCGCAACATTTCCGCCGCGAGGATCGGGCTGGCGTTGACCTCGATGTCAAACAGCGCACCGCTTTCCGACAGGGTCAGCCAACGCGCCATGGGCGGGTTGTCTTCCGGGTCTTCGACGGTGAAGGCGGTCCACAACTCCCAGTTGCCCTGGGCACGGGACAACAGGCTGCCGAACAGTGGGTACCACTCCTCGGCCTGGTTACTGGCGATGCCGATATTGACCTCGCCGTCCATGCCTTCCTTGAGCAGGTCGGTCAAGCGAGTGAACAGATCGGTTAGGCGCGAAAAGCCCTTCTTCAGCTCGACGCCCATTTCGCGCATGTGCTCGGGAATCAGTCCACCGACAAAGCGATGGCGCGGGCGCTCGCGGCCTTCGACGTCTTCGCCGGGCTTGAAGTCGGCGACCTGCTCGCAGGCGCTGAACATGAACTGCTGCTGGGTCTTGATCTCCCGCGCCAGCTCCGGTACCTGCTCGATCAGCTTGCCCAGGTCGCCGGGCAGCGGATGCTGGGCCAGCAGTTTGGTGAGGTTCTTGGCGGTGGTCTCCAACCAGTCGGCGGTGGAGCGCAAGCGCGTGTAGTGGGCGAAGTGGCCGATGGCCTTGTCGGGCAGGTGGTGGCCTTCGTCGAATACGTAAAGGGTGTCGCGCGGGTCCGGCAGCACGGCGCCGCCGCCCAGTGCCAGGTCGGCCAGGACCATGTCGTGGTTGGTGACGATCACGTCGACCTTACCCATGCCTTCGCGCGCCTTATAGAAGGCGCACTGGCCGAAATTGGGGCAATGACGGTTGGTGCATTGGCTGTGGTCGGTGGTCAGGCGCGCCCAATCGGCGTCTTCCAGGGCGGTGGGCCAGCTGTCGCGGTCGCCGTCCCATTTATTGCCGGCCAGTTTCTCGATCATGCTGGTAAACAGTTTTTGGCTGACTTCATCGACTTCGATCTTGAAGCCTTCTTCTTCAAACAGCGACGCCGTGGCGGTTTGCGCGTGGCCTTCCTGCAGCAGCACGTCGAGCTTGGACAGGCACATATAGCGGCCGCGGCCCTTGGCCAGGGCGAAGGTGAAGTTCAGGCCGCTGTTGCGCATCAGGTCGGGCAGGTCTTTGTAGACGATCTGCTCCTGCAGGGCGACGGTGGCGGTAGCAATCACCAAGCGCTTGCCGGCGGCCTTGGCGGTGGGAATCGCCGCAATGCTGTAGGCCACGGTCTTGCCGGTGCCGGTGCCGGCCTCGACGGCCACGATCGCAGGGTCGCCGCTGCGCCGGCCTTCGTCGTCGGTGTCGATATCCCCGAGGACCTTCGCCACTTCGGCGATCATCAGGCGTTGGCCGTAGCGCGGTTTCAAGCTCTTGGCTTCGAGAAAACGCGAATAGGCGCCCTGGATCGTGGTTTTGAGTTCAGTGCTGATCATGGATAGTCGGGCGCAAAAACGCTGGATAAATTTTCAGTGGTTCGGATCGGCAGCTATCATACCTCGCTAATTAATCCCGCGCAGAACGGAGTACCGCAATGACCGTGTTCAGCCTCGTTTACACCCTGCATGTATTGGCCGCCCTGATCTGGGTCGGCGGCATGTTTTTCGCCTGGATGATCCTGCGCCCCGCCGCTGTGGCGGCGCTTGAGGGCCCTGCCCGGCTCAAGCTGTGGGTAAATGTGTTTCAACGTTTTTTCGTGTGGGTCTGGGTGGCGGTGCTGGTTTTGCCGATCAGCGGTGTCGGCCTGTTGCAACTGCGCTTCAGCGGGTTTGAAACCGCACCGCGTTACGTGCAGGTGATGATGGGGTTGTATGTGGTGATGACCGCGCTGTTTATCCGCATCCAGGCGTTGAAGCTCCCTGAATTGCGCACAGCGGTGGCGGCTGAGGATTGGCCGGCGGGTGCGGCTGCACTGGGGCAGATTCGCAAGTTGGTGGGCATTAACCTGATCGTGGGGTTGGTGGTGGTCGCGATTGCTTCGGCTCGGCCGATGTTCTGAGACGCGCCTTAAACCGCCATCCGGAGCAAGCCCTCTCCCACACTTGAAATGCATTCAAAATGTGGGAGGGAGCTTGCTCCCGATGGCGTCAGAACGAACTACTCAAAGTCGCTGGACGGTTACAGAGCCAGCAGGACCAGCCGGCCCCGGTTGCCCTTCCAGCCCAGGCCGGCCTTTGTCACCACCATCGGCGCGGTACACCAGGCAACCCTTGGATTGCCCACCCCTTCCGGGCTTGCCCGCCGTCCCTGCCAAGCCGCCCGCGCCGCCATCGACCCAGACCTTGATCTTGTCGCTCGGAAAGTCCTGCGGCAGCTCGACCCGCACCTGCGCGCCCGCCGCGCCAGCCAACCCGTCGCCACCGTTATCGCCGTTGGCACCGCGCCCGGCGGAACCCCAAGTGCAACCCGGGTCTTCGCCGTTGGCGCCATCCAGCCCGGCATAACCTTGGGCGCCGGTACCACCACGGGCATCCACCGACAGCTCTTGCGCCGTCAGGGCATTGATGCGCAAGGTCAGGTCACGCCCGGCCTTGGCTGGTTTTTCATGAGTACCCGGAGCACCACGCGAGGTGATCTGGCTGCCGTGCTCCAGTTGCGCCTGACGCACCTGCAATTGCAGCACGGTGTTACCGGGAGCGATGGCGATGCGTGCTTCGCGGCCCAGGTGCAACACCTCCACCGAGACCTGGCTGATCGTGGCCGGGATGAGCAAAGTGCCGTAGTCCGCCACGTCCAGGCGTTCCAACTGCAGTACGCTGGTACTGCTGGGCAAGCGCATCAACGAATTGGTTTCAACACTGACGTTCTGGGCCAGGGCAACGGGGCTGACCAACAGGGCCAACAGAAAAACCTTACGCATCATGGGGCTCCTGAGTGATGGGGAATTTGTTATTTCAAATTTTTCTTTGGGCGCACAGTAACGACTTCTACAGGCGATTTGCCAGTGAAGGATCAAAAAACTTGAGAAGGCGTCGGTTTCAGCGAGGATCGCCAACGATGCCCCTGTGGAATCCCACAGGGGCAAGGGCTGTCAGCGGTTGATCTGGATTTCTACGCGGCGGTTCAGGGCACGTCCTTCAGCGGTTTTGTTGTCAGCCACCGGATGGCTTTCGCCCGCGCCGGTCACCGATACAAAGTTACTGCGAGGCACGCCGGAGCCGATCAGGTATTCCGTCACCGAGTGGGCGCGTTTTTCCGAGAGTTTCTGGTTGTAGACGTCCTTGCCGACGCTGTCGGTATGCCCGCTGACCCGCAACTGGGCGCTCGGGGCCTCCCGTTTCAGGCGGGTGGCAATGGTGTCGAGTTTGGTTTTGTCCGCCGCCGTCAGCTTGGCCGAGTCGAACTGGAAGTGTACATCGCGAATCACGATGGTTTCTTCCTTGACCACAACCACCTCTTCAACCACAACGGCGAGTGGCGCAGGTGGGCAACCATTGGCATCGACCTGCACGCCTTTCGGCGTGCCGGGGCACTTGTCACGGCTGTCCGGCACGCCATCGCCGTCTTCGTCACCATCGCCGTGTACCCAGCAATAGGCACCGGCCATGCCGCCGACCAACAACGCGCCGTAGCCGGCGTAGGCTGAGCTTTCCGTCGCACCGATCGCCGCACCGGTCACACCGCCAACGGCGGCGCAGGTGGGCCAATCGGTTTTTTGCAAACCTGCGCAACCTGTCAATACTCCGGTTAGCAGAACCAAGGGTAGAGCTGTCCGCATGATGCTCATCTGATTTCTCCTGGGGGGATCGGCGGGGGCCGATGGGTGGAGTAAAGACCGCTCCTTTCAACTGCGCCAGTACGCCACACCCCCGTATTCATTGAGGCCGGCCGCACTTGAGGGACTTTTCTCAGCCACCCGCTCTAGGCCCGCACGCTCAGCCGCGCTAGTCTCTAGGGTCATGATGTGAGGATCTCTGATGACCGCTGGTATTTCTTCTCGTACACCCCAGCAAGCCCTGGCTGCCTTGCTCGATTTGCAGCAGCCCAAACGCCTGTTGCTGTTGGGTGCCAGCCAGTTCCCGGCACTGCAAGCCTTTCAAAAGGCGCACCCTGAGACCCAGGTGTCCGTCGCGGCGCCTGGCGCGTTGCCGGCGGAACTGGCGGCGCAGCGTTTTGACCTGGCGCTGGTGGTCGATTGCCTGGAGCACCTGTCAAAATCACAAGGCCTGACCCTGTTGGGTGGCATTCGCAACCTCAATGCCAGCCGTATTGCGGTGCTGGTGGACCTGGGAGCCTGCGACTGGAAGGACACTGACTTCTTCTCCCTGGCCCTGCAGGCCGGTGAGCGCTTCGAGCGCGATGAGCAGGTGCTGACGCTGTTTACCTATGATCTGCTTGACTATAAACAGGTGCCGGACTGGCTCAACGCCCGCTTCTGGGCCAACCCGGAAAACTTCGGAAAGTATTGGTGGTAACCCAATGACTACAGCCATTTGCCCCTGCGGCAGCGGCAACCTGCTGGATGCCTGCTGCGGCCATTATCACGCCGGCCACCCGGCGCCGTGTGCCAGCGCACTGATGCGTTCGCGCTACAGCGCCTACGTGCTGGGCCTGGTGGACTACCTGGTGGCCACCACCCTGCCCGCGCAACAGGCCGCCTTGGACCGTGACGCCATTGCCGCCTGGAGTGCCCAGAGCACCTGGCTCGGCCTGGAGGTGGAAAGCTCCGAGGTGTTCGGCGGCCAGCCGGAACATGCGTTCGTGACCTTTACTGCACGCTGGCATGACAGCACCGGCGAACATAGCCACCGCGAACAGTCTTCTTTCGTACAGAATGAGGCGCGCTGGTACTTCATCGACCCGACAGTGCAGATGAAGGCCGGACGCAATGACGCGTGCCTCTGCGGGAGCGGGCAGAAGTTCAAGAAGTGCTGCTCCAGCTACCTCTAATCACCTGACAGGGATCACGCCATGCTCCGGATTTACAGCTTGTTGCTGGCGTTGACCCTTGGCTTGAGCGGCTGCGCCTCGTGGTTCGAGGACGACACGCCCCCGCCCCACGTCTCGCTGGTGAAAGTCGAAGTGATACGGGCCAAGTTACTGGAGCAGAAGTTCAAGCTGTATTTTCGCGTGGACAACCGCGACGACGCCGATCTGACGGTGCGGGGCCTGATCTACAAGGTCACCCTGGGCAACCTGCTGCTGACCGAAGGCGAATCCAACGAATGGCTCACCGTGCCGCCGCGTGGCCATGCCTTTTTCAAGATCTCGGTGCGCACCAACCTCTGGCCGCAAATCCGTGATGTGGTGCAGATGCTGAAAAAACCCGAGCGGCCCGTGCCGTATCGGCTGGAAGGCGAGCTGAAAACCGGATTATTCATCGGTAATGACGTGCGCGTGGACCACAATGGCGAGATAATCCCCGGCGATTTTATTCCGGAGCGACATCGATGACTCAGCAACCCCATGTCCATGGTCCTGACTGCAACCACGATCACGATCACGATCACCATGATCACGACCACGGCCATGTCCACGGCCCGAACTGCGGCCATGCTCACCAGGAGCCGGTGCGCAATGCCCTGAAGGACGTTGGCCGTAACGATCCATGCCCATGCGGCAGCGAGAAGAAATTCAAGAAGTGCCACGGCGCTTGATACCACGCTCCTGAAAATAAGCCTTAGCTCCTGCTTGCGTCGTTTCACCGCGCTCACTAACGTAGCGCCTTTACTGACGCTACCCCCGCAGGAGCTTTGCCATGGCCTCGCCAGCCCTCTCACATTTTCTTCCCCGGTTCGGCGTTGCCGCGGCAGTGGCCAGCGCATTAAGCCTGGCTGGTTGCCAACTCCAGAGCACCCAGGACACCCTGCCACCCGTTACCGGCGTACAGCCGATCAAGGGCCTCGCGCAGAATGTTTCGATACGCCGCAATGCCCAGGGCATGCCGCTGATTGAAAGCAACACCTTCCACGACGCACTGTTCAGCCTCGGCTATGTGCATGCCAGCGACCGCATTACGCAGATGGTCACGTTGCGTTTGCTGGCCCAAGGCCGCCTGGCGGAAATGTCCGGCCCCGAGGTGCTGGATGTCGACCGATTCATGCGCGCGGTCAATCTCAAGAAAAGCGCCGGCGAGCTGTACAACGCCTCGTCGCCACGTCTCAAGCGCTTCTTTGAAGTGTATGCCCGTGGCGTCAACGCCTACTTGTTCCGCTACCGCGACAAGCTGCCGCCGGACCTCGCCCAGACCGGCTACAAACCCGAGTACTGGAAGCCGGAAGATTCGGCGCTGTTGTTCTGCCTGCTGAATTTCAGCGAGTCGGCCAACCTGCAGGAAGAATTGTCGTCCCTGGTACTGGGGCAAAAGGTCGGCGTCGACAAACTCGCCTGGCTCACCCCAAGTGCGCCGGATGAACCGATCCCCCTGGCCGAAGCCGACAAACTCAAGGGTGTGAACCTGGGCCAGATCACGGGCCTGGCCGGGCTGGAGACGGTCAGCCAGCAACTGAGCAGCCTCAACTCACTGGCGGTCACCACCTCGAGCAACTGGGCGATTGGCCCGCAACGCAGCCGCAGCGGCAAAAGCCTGCTGGCCAACGACCTCGCCGCCCAGCCGCAAGCACCGTCGCCATGGAATTACGTACAGATCCGCGCCCCGAAATACCAGGCCGTCGGCGCCTCGATTGCCGGCCTGCCAACCCTGCTGTCCGGCTTCAACGGCAAAGTGGCGTGGAGCATGAGCACGGTCAAGGGCGACACGCAGGACCTGTTCTTGGAAAAGGTCAAACGCCAGGGCAGTGCGTTGTACTACGAGAGCAACGGCAAATGGCTGCCGGCCGGTGTGCGTAACGAGACCTTTTTCATCAAAGGCCAACGCTCGATTCGCGAAGTGGTGTACGAAACCCGCCACGGCGCCCTGCTCAACAGTAGCCAGGCGCTAACAACGGGACTGGGTCTGGCCCTGCAAACGGCGGACTTCAAGGACGACAAGAGCCTGGATGCGTTCTTCGACCTGTCCCGTGCGCAAAACGCCGGCAAAGCCTCGGACGCGACCCGGGAAATCCGCGCCATCGCCTTGAACATGGTGTTCGCCGACGCCAGCAACATCGGCTGGCAGGTTACCGGGCGCTTCCCCAACCGCCGCGAAGGCGAAGGCCTGCTGCCTTCACCGGGCTGGGATGCGCGCTTTGACTGGGACGGTTACGCCGACGCGATGCTGCACCCCTATGACCAGGACCCGGCCCAAGGCTGGATCGGCACCGCCAACCAACGTACCGCGCCGCGCGGCTATGGCATGCAACTGTCCAACTCGTGGGATGCTCCGGAGCGCAGCGAGCGCCTGGCGCAGTTGGCCAATGCCGGCAAGCATGACAGCCGCAGCATGATCGCCATGCAATACGACCAGACCACCACGTTCGCCGCCAAGCTCAAGAACATGTTCCAGGCGCCTGGCATGGCGCAGCCGCTGAAACAGGCGATCGCTGCGCTGCCCGCAGCCGAACAGACCAAGGCCCGTGAAGCGCTGAATCGCCTGATGGCGTTTGACGGCCGCCTGGCGCCGACGTCAGCCGACGCGGCGATTTATGAGCTGTTCCTGCAGGAAAGCAGCAAACAGATCTTCCTCGACGAACTCGGCCCGGAAAACAGCGCCACTTGGAAAGCCTTTATCAGCAACGCCAACCTGTCATACGCCGCTCAGGCCGACCACCTGCTGGGCCGTGAAGACAGCCCATTCTGGGACGATGTACGCACCCCGCAGAAAGAAGACAAACCGGCAATCCTCGCCCGCAGCCTGGCCGCCGCGATCACTGCCGGCGACAGCCAGTTGGGTGCCGATCACAAGGCCTGGCAGTGGGGCAAACTGCACAGCACCACCTGGAAGAACAGTAATGGCCAGGTGATTCGCGGCCCGCTGGCTAGCGGCGGCGACCACAACACCCTGAACCCGGCCCCGTACAATTGGGGGCAAAGTTTCGACACCACCCAAGTGCCGGCACTGCGCATGATTGTCGACTTCGGCCAGGCGGAACCGATGATGGGCCAGGGCGGCATCGGCCAGTCCGGCAACCCGGCCAGCCCGAACTATGCCAATGGCATCGATCCGTCGCTCAAGGCGCAATACCTGAGCTTCCCGATGCAGCCGCAGAACTTTGACAAGGTGTATGGGAAAGCCAGGTTGACCCTCACTCCCGGCAAGTAACCGTACCAACAGGTGGGAGCTGGCTTGCCTGCGATAGCGGTGGATCAGTCACTGAAAGAGTGACTGACACGGCTTCATCGCAGGCAAGCCTGCTCCCACATTTTTTAATCTGCGCTCGATCCAAAATGGTGCAGCCGATTTTCAATGCCCACTTTCGGGCATCTCCTATACTAATAGCTCCCTCTTCCCACCTTTTAAAACGATCATTCGGAGCGACATTCGGAACTATGGTGCAGAAATTGCTACTTGTGATCCGTCTGACACCGTTCAGTAACAGTCCTAAACGCGCCACAAGCGCTTATCTTGGTTTCCAGGGATTACATAATGAAAAAAGCATTGCTGACCCTTTCTGCACTGGCTCTGTGCATGGCCGCAGGTTCCGCCTTGGCCAAGGAATACAAGGAATTGCGTTTTGGTGTCGATCCGTCCTACGCACCGTTCGAGTCCAAAGCGGCTGACGGCAGCCTGGTGGGCTTCGACATCGACCTGGGCAATGCGATCTGCGCCGAGCTGAAGGTCAAGTGCAAGTGGGTCGAAAGCGACTTCGACGGCATGATTCCAGGCCTCAAAGCCAACAAATTCGACGGCGTGATTTCGTCCATGACCGTCACCGAAGCCCGTATGAAGGCCATCGACTTCTCCAACGAGCTGTTCTCCGGCCCGACTTCGCTGGTATTCAAGAAGGGCGCCGGTTACTCGACGCCTGAGTCCCTCAAGGGCAAAACCGTGGGCTACGAGCAAGGCACCATCCAGGAAGCCTATGCCAAGGCCGTATTGGATAAAGCCGGTGTGACCACCAAGGCCTACGCCAACCAGGACCAGGTGTACGCTGACCTGACCTCCGGTCGTCTCGACGCCTCCGTGCAGGACATGCTGCAAGCCGAACTGGGCTTCCTGAAGTCGCCGGCCGGTGCCGGTTATGAAGTCAGCGCGGCCATCGACGACCCATTGCTGCCGTCGAAAACGGCGGTCGGTATCAAAAAAGGTAACACTGAGCTGAAGGCCTTTTTGGATAAAGGTATCAAAGCGTTACATGATGATGGCACCTACGCCAGCATCCAGAAGAAACACTTTGGCGATCTGAACCTGTACAGCGGCAAATAATGCCTGGGGCGCCCCTTCCCGCAAGGGGCGCTTTTTTATCGCCATAGGTCCTGATTTATGTTCGAAGAACTGTTGCAAACCCTCGGGCTGAGCGCGCTCAGTTTGAAGGGTTTCGGCCCGCTGTTGCTGCAAGGCACCTGGATGACCATCAAGTTGTCGGTGCTGTCCCTGGCCGTCAGCGTGTTGCTGGGCCTGCTCGGCGCCAGCGCCAAACTGTCCAGCCTGCCCTTCCTGCGCATTCCCGCCCAGCTCTACACCACGCTGATTCGTGGCGTGCCCGACCTGGTGCTGATGCTGCTGATTTTCTACAGCCTGCAAACCTGGCTGACCGGTCTTACCGACTTCATGGAATGGGAATACATCGAAATCGACCCATTCAGCGCCGGGGTGATCACCCTGGGCTTTATTTACGGTGCGTACTTCACCGAAACCTTTCGCGGCGCGATCCTCGCGGTGCCCCGTGGCCAACTGGAAGCCGCCACGGCGTATGGCCTCAAACGCGGGCAGCGGTTTCGCTACGTGACCTTCCCGCAAATGATGCGCTTTGCCCTCCCGGGCATCGGCAACAACTGGATGGTGATGCTCAAGGCCACCGCGCTGGTGTCGATCATCGGCCTGGCAGACCTGGTCAAGGCCGCGCAGGATGCCGGCAAGAGCACCTATCAACTGTTTTACTTCCTGGTGGTTGCCGCCTTGATCTACCTGCTGATCACCAGTGCGTCCAACTTTGTCCTGCGCCGTCTTGAACGTCGCTATTCGGCAGGCTCCCGGGAGGCCGTGCGATGATCGAACTCTTGCAGGAATACTGGCGCCCATTCCTTTACAGCGACGGCCAGCACATCACCGGCCTGGCCATGACCATGTGGCTGCTCAGCGCCTCATTGGTGATCGGCTTTCTGGTGTCGATCCCGCTGTCCATCGCCAGGGTGTCGCGTAACCCTCTGGTGCGCTGGCCGGTGCAGTTCTACACCTACCTGTTTCGTGGTACGCCGCTCTATATCCAATTGCTGATCTGTTACACCGGCATCTACAGCATTGCCGCCGTGCGCGCCCAGCCGGTGCTGGACGCGTTCTTTCGCGACGCGATGAACTGCACGGTCCTGGCCTTCGCCCTCAACACCTGCGCCTACACCACCGAAATTTTCGCCGGGGCGATCCGCAGCATGGCCCACGGCGAAGTCGAAGCGGCCAAAGCCTACGGCCTCAGCGGCTGGAAGCTGTATGCCTATGTGATCATGCCGTCGGCCCTGCGCCGTTCATTGCCGTACTACAGCAATGAAGTGATTTTGATGCTGCACTCGACGACGGTGGCGTTTACCGCGACGATCCCGGACATTCTCAAAGTAGCCCGGGACGCCAACTCGGCCACCTTCCTCACCTTTCAATCATTCGGCATCGCTGCGCTGATCTACCTGACTGTGACCTTTGCCCTGGTCGGTCTGTTTCGTCTGGCGGAGCGCCGCTGGCTGGCTTTCCTCGGGCCGAGCCATTAAGGAGCCTTCATGCGTCATCAGATCCATGAACTGATCGCGCCGGTGCCAGGCACGGCGCGGCAGATTCACAGCTTCCACTTCGGCCCGGAGCAGGCCGAACACAAGATCTACATCCAGTCGTCGCTGCATGCCGATGAACTGCCGGGCATGCTGGTGGCCTGGCACCTCAAGGCACGCCTGGCGCAACTGGCCGCCGCCGGGCGCTTGCGCAGCGAAGTCGTGCTGGTACCCATCGCCAACCCGGCGGGCCTCGAACAAGTGTTGATGGACATCCCACTGGGCCGCTATGAGTTGGAAAGCGGGCAGAACTTCAATCGCCTGTTTGTCGACCTCAGTGAAGAGGTGGGTGATCAGGTCAAGGATTTGCTCGGGGAGGATCCCCAGCGCAACGTCGAACTGATCCGCGAGGCGCTGTCCAGCGCCCTGGCGGAGCAAACCGTCACGACCCAGTTGCAATCCCAGCGCCTGGTGCTGCAACGCCTGGCCTGTGATGCCGACATGGTGCTGGACCTGCATTGCGACTTCGAAGCCGTGGCGCACCTGTACACCACGCCCGAGGCCTGGCCGCAGGTGGAGCCGCTGGCGCGGTATATCGGCTCGGAGGCCAACTTGCTGGCCACCGATTCCGGCGGGCAATCCTTCGATGAGTGCTTCACCCTGGTGTGGTGGCAGTTGCAGCAACGCTTCGGCG
This sequence comes from Pseudomonas sp. PSPC3-2, assembly GCF_049897085.1. Classification (NCBI taxonomy): domain Bacteria; kingdom Pseudomonadati; phylum Pseudomonadota; class Gammaproteobacteria; order Pseudomonadales; family Pseudomonadaceae; genus Pseudomonas; species Pseudomonas sp. PSPC3-2. Next base: position 447,609 of record NZ_JAFCVO010000001.1, on the reverse strand, counting down.
AACGCTTCCCGATCCCCATGGGCTGTTTTTCGGTGACCGTCGAACTGCGCGGCCAGGGCGACGTCAACCATGGCCTGGCCGGCCTCGACTGCCAGGCGATCATCGACTACCTGATTCACTTCGGCGCGATTGCCGGCGACGTGGCACCGCTGCCCGACCTGCCCTACCCGGCCACCCCGCTGGCGGGCGTCGAACCGGTAGCGACGCCGGTCGGCGGCTTGCTGGTGTTCAGCGCCTTGCCCGGTGAATACCTCGAAGCCGGGCAACTGATCGCCGAAATCATCGACCCCATTACTGACCGCGTAACGCCTGTGCATTGCAAAAGCGCCGGCCTGCTTTACGCCCGTTCGCTGCGGCGCATGGCCACTGCAGGGATGGTCATCGGCCACGTTGCAGGCTCAGAGGCCTACCGCAGCGGCTACCTACTTTCGCCTTGAGGATGCACGCCCCATGTACAAACTGACCGTTGAAGGCCTGCATAAAAGCTATGGCGACAATGAAGTGCTCAAAGGCGTCTCGCTCAAGGCCAAGACCGGTGACGTGATCAGCCTGATCGGCGCCAGCGGTTCGGGCAAGAGCACCTTCCTGCGCTGCATTAACTTTCTGGAAACGCCCAACGACGGTGCGATGACCCTCGATGACAAGCCGATCCGTATGGTCAGCGACCGCCACGGCATGCGCGTGGCCGACGACGCCGAGCTGCAGCGCCTGCGCACGCGCCTGGCGATGGTGTTCCAACACTTCAACCTGTGGAGCCACATGAGCGTGCTGGAAAACATCACCATGGCCCCGCGCCGGGTGCTGGGCTGCAGTAAGAAAGACGCCGAGGACCGTGCCCGTCGCTACCTGGACAAAGTCGGCCTGCCGGCCCGCGTGGCCGATCAATACCCGGCATTTCTCTCTGGTGGCCAGCAGCAACGCGTGGCCATCGCCCGCGCCTTGGCGATGGAGCCGGAGGTGATGCTGTTCGACGAACCCACCTCGGCCCTCGACCCGGAGCTGGTGGGCGAAGTGCTGAAGGTGATCCAGGGCCTGGCAGAGGAAGGCCGCACCATGATCATGGTGACCCACGAGATGAGCTTTGCGCGCAAGGTGTCGAGCCAGGTGCTGTTCCTGCACAAGGGCTTGGTGGAAGAGCAAGGCACGCCAGAAGATGTGCTGGGCAACCCGAAGAGTGAGCGCCTGCAACAATTCCTGAGTGGCAATTTGAAGTAATTTTTTTGCTAAGCGTTACCGCAAACACCCTGCTCGCCCCCAGCCCCGCCTGAGCGCTCTGAGGGCCTGCCGAGCCGGCGCATGAGCTTGATCGCGGCAAACCCCGCAGGCGGCCTGCTGACGGCGTTTGGGGCCTTTGCTGAGGATATTCAGTGGAGCAGGACCACCAGCGGCGGACTTCTGTGATCGACCGCCAGGCGACCTGGCCAGTCTGTTGGAGAACTGACCATTTCCCAACCTGCAGGCCTCAGGCGATCGGCGCGGGTGGTGGCTCGTCCGGAAGGGTCGGTTCGCCAGGCTCGCGAGGTTCGGTAGGGTCCGGGAAATCGGGGTCAGGTTGACCGGGGATACCGCCCGCATAGGCAGGGTCGGCCATCAGGGACCAGGCCAGAACACCAATCTGGTTGGGTTCAAGCCGGGCGAGTTCGGCGCTGATTCGCGGGTCGATCTTCATAAGGTACTCCTCAAGCGTGGCTCGGCGCGTTTTGCACGCACCGAGGCAGTACACCCAATAGAGTCACTTTCCCCAGACTAATTCCCTTTAAGCGTAGGACGTTTCTATCAGGCGCGTGGCAAGGTGACGCCGCGCTGGCCCTGGTACTTGCCGCCACGGTCCTTGTAGGACACTTCACAGGCCTCATCGGACTGCAGGAACAGCATCTGCGCCACGCCTTCGTTGGCGTAGATCTTCGCCGGCAGGGTGGTGGTGTTGGAGAATTCCAGGGTGACGTGGCCTTCCCACTCAGGCTCAAGCGGCGTTACGTTGACGATAATGCCGCAGCGCGCGTAAGTGCTTTTACCCAGGCAGATGGTCAGCACGTCGCGGGGAATACGGAAAAATTCCACGGTGCGCGCCAGGGCGAAGGAGTTGGGCGGGATGATGCACACGTCGCTCTTGACGTCGACGAAGCTCTTTTCGTCGAAGTTTTTCGGATCGACGGTGGCCGAGTTGATGTTGGTGAACACCTTGAATTCATCGGCACAACGCACGTCGTAGCCGTAGCTGGAAACACCATACGAAATCACACGATCAGCGCCTTCACCACGGATCTGGCGCTCAACGAACGGTTCGATCATGCCGTGCTCTTGCGCCATGCGGCGAATCCACTTGTCCGATTTGATGCTCATGGCGGGTGTCCTGAATAGCGAGGTGGAAAAATTCTGTTGGGCATCTTACCGGGGTGGGCGTTGGGGTTCAAAGGGCGTGGGGCTTTTGTTAATGAATGTCTTGATCTATGCCCGCCTTATATACGCCGCAGCCAGCGGGGCCGGGCCCCAAATCGGCGTGCGCAGTGAACGTAAATACCACCGCCAATCACGAAAATAGAGAAACCTTCGGAAATACCATTGGCACGTTCCGGAAAAAGGGTTAAGGTGGCGCCACTGTGCTGCTTGTGTCACTGAGAATCTCTACACGATATGTTGAATTTCGATCCAACCATCTCCAAGAATTTTTCCTGCTCTTTGCACTCAGTCTCGGCCAGGGCTTTTCCTGAGTCGCAGTTAACTTTGTCCAAGGAGATACACCATGTCTAATCGCCAAACTGGTACCGTTAAGTGGTTCAACGATGAAAAAGGCTTCGGCTTCATCACTCCACAATCCGGTGACGACCTGTTCGTTCACTTCAAAGCTATCCAATCCGACGGCTTCAAAAGCCTGAAAGAAGGCCAACAGGTTTCTTTCATCGCTACCCGCGGTCAGAAAGGCATGCAAGCTGAAGAAGTTCAAGTTATCTAACTTGTACTGACTTAGTCGAAAGAACCCCGCCCTTAAAAGCGGGGTTTTTTTATGCCTGGGATTTGGGCATACATAAATAAAATACCATGCTCAAAAATGTGGGAGGGGGCTTGCCCCCGATAGCGGTGGGTCAGTCGATACATCCAGTGACTGAACCACTGCCATCGGGGGCAAGCCCCCTCCCACATTCAAACTGCGTCGCTATTGGAACAACGACTCACTCGACAAGCCATTCTTCTCCAGGATCTCACGCAAGCGCTTGAGCCCTTCTACCTGGATCTGCCGCACCCGCTCACGGGTCAGGCCAATCTCCTGGCCTACATCCTCCAGGGTACTGCTCTCATGGCCGCGCAGGCCGAAGCGGCGAATCACCACCTCGCGCTGCTTGTCTGTAAGTTCCGACAGCCACTGGTCAATGCTTTGGGAGAGATCATCGTCCTGCAACAGCTCGCAAGGGTCCGTCGGGCGATCATCCGTCAGGGTGTCCAGCAGGGTTTTATCCGAATCCGGGCCCAGCGAGACGTCGACCGAGGACACGCGTTCGTTAAGACCGAGCATGCGCTTGACCTCGCCTACCGGCTTTTCCAGCAGGTTGGCGATTTCTTCGGGCGAGGGTTCATGATCGAGTTTTTGGGTCAGCTCACGCGCAGCCCGCAGGTAGACGTTGAGTTCCTTGACCACATGGATCGGCAAGCGGATCGTGCGGGTCTGATTCATGATCGCCCGTTCGATGGTCTGGCGAATCCACCAGGTGGCGTAGGTCGAGAAGCGAAACCCCCGCTCAGGGTCGAATTTCTCCACCGCCCGGATCAAGCCGAGGTTGCCCTCCTCGATCAGGTCCAACAGGGACAGCCCACGATTGACGTAGCGTCGGGCGATTTTCACCACCAGACGCAGGTTGCTTTCAATCATGCGCTTGCGCCCAGCCGGATCACCCTTTTGCGACAAGCGCGCAAAATGGACTTCTTCTTCGGGAGTCAGCAGAGGGGAAAAACCGATCTCATTGAGGTACAGCTGGGTCGCATCGAGCGCCCGCGTGTAGTCAATGTACTTGTGCTGTTTTAACGCAGTGGAGTTCTTGGATTTGGTGCGAACTGAAGGTACCGCAGATCCCTCATTCGACATCGAGTCCATAGCGACACCGGTCTCCATAAGGAGAACCTCATCGTCGATGTCAAACTCCGGCGCTTCTTTACTGAGAGCCATTGTTATAGTCCTTTGGTGAGTTCGACCTCAAGCTCAAGCGACGCCTTTATCCTTGGCAACGCTGGAGCCTGTTCCTTCTACGCGAGGGAACAGGCTGGCAACACATCAACGACGGGGTAGAAATTGCAGCGGATCTACAGGCTTCCCTTGGCGGCGAATCTCAAAGTGCAGTTTCACCCGGTCTGTACCAGTTGACCCCATTTCGGCAATTGTCTGTCCGACTTTGACCTGCTGCCCCTCCCGAACCAACAGCCTACGGTTGTGACCGTAAGCACTGACGTAGGTATCGCTGTGTTTGATGATGACCAGCTCGCCGTAGCCCCGCAAACCACTCCCGGCGTACACCACTGTCCCATCAGACGCAGCTAAAACAGGCTGTCCCAAATCCCCGGCGATATCAATGCCTTTATTCAAACTGCCGTTTGAAGAGAATTTTCCAATTAATACACCGTTTGAAGGCCATCCCCAACCGCTCGGTGCAGGCCCCGCAGGCGGCAGCGGCGCGGCTGCCGGCTTGCTCGCAACCGCAGGTGCGGCGGTGCCTGCAGGCCGGGTGATGATCGTGGTTTTGCTCGAAGACGAGGGCGAAGATCCGGTGTTTGTCACAACTGCCGTCGGCGTTGAACCGGTGCGTCCATCGAAGCGAATGGTCTGACCTGGATGTATCGTGTATGGCGCAGGAATACTGTTACGCGCGGCGAGTGCCTTGTAGTCCCAGCCATAACGGAAGGCGATGGAAAACATCGTATCGCCCTTACGCACCACATATTGCCCCGTGGTCACGGTCGGCTTTTGCGGTGCTGCGTTGGTGCGGTCAACCACCCTCGCGCCCCCGGAAGGCGTGCTCGAACAAGCCGCCAATAAGGAACTCAAGACAAGGCCAAGCACCAGTCGCTGAAAGCTTGTTTTACTCATACGCTGCGCAAGACCTGTGAGACTCACCCGCCGCTCCCTTTGTGGTGGCTGAACATGAATGCCTGTATCAGGCTTGAAATATGTCGTAAGTATAACTGGGCATTGGCTTTTTACTGGCACACGACTGAAACGAAAAATTCATCGCGTTTAAACCAACGACCGATCATGTTGACTCTATAGACCCCGCCGTAAGACACATCCCCGCCAACAGAATTCACTGCGCGCGAATAAATGATCAGGCGAGCGGGCCATTGAGCAACGGCACGAAACGCACAGCACCGAGCACATGCCGCGAAAAGCCTTCCTCTTCACGGATAATGAGCATCAATTGTTGCACTTCACCGGAACCCACCGGGATCACCAGCCGACCGCCAGGAGCCAGCTGATCGAGCAACGCCTGCGGCACATCGGTGGCAACCGCGGTGACGATGATGCCGTTGTATGGCGCCAGCGCCGGCCAGCCTTCCCAGCCATCGCCCCAGCGGAACACCACGTTGCGCAGGTTCAGTTCCACCAGTCGTTCTTTGGCGCGATCCTGCAGCACCTTGATGCGCTCCACCGAGAACACACGCTCCACCAACTGTGACAGCACCGCAGTCTGGTAACCCGAACCGGTGCCGATCTCCAGCACCTTGTCCAACGGGCCAGCCTCCAGCAGCAGTTCGCTCATGCGCGCGACCATATACGGCTGGGAAATGGTCTGGTTATGCCCGATCGGCAACGCCGTGTCTTCATAGGCGCGATGGGCCAGGGCCTCATCGACAAACAGGTGCCGAGGCGTGCGCCGGATCACTTCCAACACCTGGGCATTGGACAGACCCTCTTCGTAGAGGCGCTGGATCAGACGCTCGCGGGTACGTTGCGAAGTCATCCCTATACCGCGACGCAGCAGGTCGTCTTGTTCACGAGCCATCAGCGCAAGCCCTCCAGCCAGCCATCGAGACTACTGAAGGCATCACTGAAGGTGCGATCGAGTTGCAACGGGGTAATCGAGACATAGCCTTGCATAACCGCATGAAAATCGGTGCCCGGGCCGCCGTCTTCGGCATCGCCTGCGGCGGCGATCCAATAACCTTCCTTGCCACGTGGGTCGACCACCTTCAACGGTGCCGCCGCACGGGCGCGATGGCCCAGGCGCGTGAGCTGGATGCCGCGAATATGCTCGATGGGCAAATTGGGGATATTGACGTTAAGCACCGTCCGGGGCGGCAGATCGAGGGAACCATGGGCTTCCACCAGCTTGCGCGCAAAATAGGCGGCAGTCGGCAGGTTATCCAATTGGCGCGAGGCGAACGAGAAGGCGAACGACGTCCGACCCAGGAAGCGCCCCTCAAGGGCGGCCGCCACGGTGCCAGAATACAGCACGTCATCTCCCAGATTGGCGCCAAGGTTGATGCCCGACACCACCAGATCCGGCTCCTGATCCAACAAACTGTTGATCGCCAGGTGTACGCAGTCGGTGGGGGTGCCGTTCACGCTGATAAAGCCATTGGCCAGAACGTGCACGTGCAGCGGACGGTCGAGCGTCAGCGAACTGCTGGCGCCGCTCTTGTCCTGGTCGGGGGCAACCACCACGCACTCGGCGTAATCCGCCAGCGCAGCATGAAGCGCGGCGAGGCCAGGTGCGGTGGCACCGTCGTCATTTGATATCAGAATACGCATGGGCTGTCCGTCTGCCCCACCGGCACCAGATCAACAAGCTCGCGCACCAAGACAGTGGCGAAGCATCCGGCCGGTAGGACGAATTCCAATTGCAGAATGTCAGGCCCGGGATAATGCCACGTCAACCCGCCAATGGGCAGTCGCAGAATGCGACGTTCCTGGCTCATGCCGGCATTCACCAGCCAATCGCGCAGGTCGGCTTCACCGGCGGCAACCGCCTGCTCCAGTGCATGGGTTGCACCGGTAGCCGGCGAATCGCCTTCGCCCCACTGCGGTCCGGTGGGGTGCAGGTCCAGGATCGCCAGGCGCGGGTCGCTGCATTCAGCCTCCCCCGCCGGAAAAAAACTGCGACTGTCGGTGAAGGCCAGAAGATCGCCGACCTGGGCACGCTGCCAGGAACCGTCCGCGACACGCGCTGCCAACACTTTGTTGAAGAGGAAACTGCGCGCCGTCGACAGCAACCGCGAACGCACATTGCGCTGCTCCGGCAAGGCCTTGCGGGCCGCCCACTCACGCGCATCCACCACATTGCCGCCGTTGTGGCCAAAACGCTGGGTGCCGAAATAATTGGGAATGCCGTGCTGGGCGATCAGTTGCAGGCGCGCATCAATGGCCGCGTGATCCCCCGCCAGTTGCGTCAAGCGCAAGGTAAAGCCGTTGGCCGAATGGGCACCCCGTTGCAGCTTGCGCTTGTGACGGCCGGTCTTGAGGATCTTGAGGGTGTCGTTTTCCGCGCCGCTCAGGTCCGGATCAGCCTTGCCCGGCAGTTGCACACTGAACCACTGGCGGGTCAACGCCTGGCGATCCTTGAGCCCGGCATAACTGACGGTGCGCAACGGCACGCCGGCGGCCTTGGCGATCCGGCGGGCGGCCTCTTCAGTGTTGAGGCCACGCTTTTCCACCCACAGCCACAGGTGCTCACCCTCGCCGGTCAGCGGGATATCGAGCACTTCATCGACCTGGAAATCTTCAGCGGTAGCCTTCAATACGGCGCTGCCCAAAGCCTCGCCATAGGCCCGCGGGCCCAACAGTTGCTGGTCGTTCATGCGCGCAGCAACAAGGCGACGGAGTGCACCGCGATGCCCTCTTCACGACCGGTAAACCCGAGCTTTTCGGTGGTGGTGGCTTTCACGTTCACTTGATCCAATTCAATGTGCAGATCCGCGGCGATCAGCGCGCGCATCGACTCGATGTGGGGGGCCATTTTCGGCGCCTGGGCCACGATGGTGTTATCGACGTTGCCGACTTTCCAGCCTTTGGCGTGGATCAGTCCGACCACATGGCGCAGCAATACGCGGCTGTCCGCGCCCTTGAAGGTCGGGTCGGTGTCCGGAAAGTGCTTGCCGATATCGCCGAGCGCGGCTGCGCCGAGCAAGGCGTCGCTCAAGGCGTGCAACACGACATCGCCGTCGGAATGAGCCAGCAACCCATGGTGGTGCGCAATGCGCACACCGCCCAAAGTGATGAAATCGCCTTCAGCGAAACGGTGCACATCGTAGCCGTGGCCAATACGCATAAAAAAACGCCCCGATTTAATTCAGGGCGTGATTCTACCTACTTTTGTCGCATATTAACCGAGCAAAGCACGACCATGATGTCGCAAATGGTCTTCGATGAAGCTGGCGATAAAGAAGTAGCTGTGGTCGTAGCCGGGTTGCAGGCGCAGTTCGAGCGGGTGATTGGCCGCTTTCGCCGCTTGCTGCAAGGCTTCGGGCTTGAGCTGCACCGCAAGGAAGTCGTCGCGGTCGCCCTGATCCACCAGCAATGGCAGTTTTTCCGAGGCTTCGCTGATCAGCACGCATGCGTCCCACTCGCGCCACTTCGAGCGTTCTTCGCCCAGGTAACGGGAGAAGGCTTTCTGGCCCCATGGGCAATCCATCGGGTTGTTGATCGGCGAAAACGCCGACACCGATAGGTAACGCCCGGGGTTGCGCAACGCGCACACCAGCGCACCGTGACCGCCCATGGAGTGGCCGCTGATACCGCGTTTATCCGAAGCTGGGAAATGCGCTTCAACCAACGCCGGCAATTCCTGCACCACGTAGTCATGCATCCGATAATGCTTGGCCCAGGGTTCCTGGGTGGCATTCAGATAGAAACCGGCCCCAATACCGAAATCCCAGGCGTTGTCCGGATCGCCCGGCACACCGGGGCCACGGGGGCTGGTGTCCGGCGCGACAATGATCAGCCCCAGTTCGGCCGCCATGCGCTGGGCGCCGGCTTTCTGCATGAAGTTTTCATCGGTGCAGGTCAACCCGGACAGCCAGTACACCACCGGCAGCTTGCCGCCCTGCTCCGCCTGCGGCGGCAGGTAGACGGCGAAGGTCATGTCGCAACCGAGCACGTCAGAATGATGCTTGTAGCGTTTATGCCAGCCGCCGAAGCTCTTCTGGCACGACAGGTTTTCCAGACTCATGGCCGACCTCAGAAGTGGATGACGGTACGAATGCTCTTGCCTTCATGCATCAGCTCAAACGCTTTGTTGATGTCTTCCAGGCCCATGGTGTGGGTGATGAAGGTGTCCAACGGGATCTCGCCGCTCTGGGCCATTTCCACGTAGCTGGGCAATTCAGTCCGACCACGCACGCCGCCGAAGGCCGAACCGCGCCAGACGCGGCCGGTCACCAGTTGGAATGGACGGGTGGAAATTTCCTGGCCGGCACCGGCAACGCCGATGATCACCGATTCGCCCCAGCCTTTGTGACAGCATTCAAGGGCGGCGCGCATCAGTTGCACGTTGCCGATGCACTCGAAGGAAAAGTCCACGCCGCCGTCAGTCAAATCGACAATCACGTCCTGGATCGGGCGGTCGTAGTCTTTCGGGTTGATGCAGTCGGTGGCGCCCAGTTGCTTGGCGATTTCGAACTTGGCCGGGTTGATGTCGATGGCGATGATGCGACCGGCCTTGGCTTTTACCGCACCGATCACCGCCGACAGGCCGATACCGCCGAGGCCGAAGATGGCGACGGTGTCGCCGGGCTTGACCTTGGCGGTGTTGATCACCGCACCGATACCGGTGGTGACGCCACATCCCAGCAGGCAGACTTTTTCCAGCGGCGCGTCTTTAGGAATCTTCGCCACGGAAATTTCCGGCAGCACGGTGTACTCGGAAAAGGTCGAGGTGCCCATGTAGTGGAAAATCGGCTGACCCTTGTAGGAGAAACGCGTGGTGCCGTCCGGCATCAAGCCTTTCCCCTGGGTGGCACGAATGGCCTGGCACAGGTTGGTCTTGCCCGACAGACAGAATTTGCACTTGCCGCATTCCGGGGTGTACAGCGGGATCACATGGTCGCCGACGGCAACCGAGGTCACGCCCTCGCCGATCGCTTCAACCACGGCACCGCCTTCATGGCCGAGAATCGACGGGAAGATGCCTTCCGGGTCGGCGCCCGACAAGGTGTAGGCGTCGGTATGGCACACGCCGGACGCTACCACGCGCAACAGCACTTCGCCGGCCTTGGGCATGGCGACATCCACTTCTACGATCTCAAGGGGCTTCTTGGCTTCGAAGGCTACAGCCGCGCGGGACTTGATCATCCGGGTTTCTCCAGGGAGTTAAAAACTGAGGCGGTGAGTGTAAAACATGGCTGACTGATTAATAATCCAGGCAAAAGCAAAACTTTATTGCTGTACGGGGATAATCGCCATGCTGGAAAACCGCTGGGAAGGCATCGATGAGTTCGTCGCCGTCGCTGAATGCAGCCAATTCACGGCGGCGGCGGAACGCCTTGGGGTGTCTTCGTCCCACATCAGCCGACAGGTGGCACGCCTGGAAGAGCGACTGCAAACACGCTTGCTGTATCGCAGTACGCGCAAAGTGACCCTGACCGAAGCCGGCCAGACCTTTCTACAGCACTGCCAGCGCCTGCAGGATGGCCGCGAAGAAGCCCTGCGCGCCGTCGGCGACCTCGCCAGCGAGCCCAAGGGTATGCTGCGCATGACCTGCGCCGTGGCGTATGGCGAGCGGTTTATCGTGCCACTGGTGACGCGGTTCATGGGGCTTTACCCGCAACTGCGGGTGGATATCGAGCTGAGCAATCGCCAGTTGGATTTGGTCCACGAAGGCCTCGACCTGGCAATTCGCCTGGGGCGCCTGCAAGACTCGCGCATGGTCGCCAGCCGCCTGGCGCCGCGACGCATGTACTTGTGCGCGTCGCCGTCCTACCTGGCGCGGTATGGGCGGCCACATAGCTTGTCGGAATTGAGTCGGCATAACTGCCTGGTCGGCAGCTCGGACATCTGGCAACTGGCCCAGGATGGGCGCGAATTTTCCCAACGGGTGCAAGGCAACTGGCGCTGCAACAGTGGGCAAGCGGTATTGGACGCGGCGTTACAAGGGGTGGGCTTGTGCCAGTTGCCGGACTATTACGTGCTGGAGCATTTGCACAGTGGCGCGTTGGTGTCGTTGCTGGAGGCGCATCAGCCGCCGAATACGGCGGTGTGGGCGTTGTATCCGCAGCAGCGGCATTTGTCGCCGAAGGTCAGGAAGCTGGTGGATTTCTTGAAGGAGGGATTGGCCGAGCGGCCGGAGTACAGCCGTTGATTAATCAGTGTTTAGACCCACCTCGATCGGGAGCAAGCCACCTCCCACACTCGACCGTGTTCCTACAGGATAAACGCGATCGAATGTGGGAGCGGGCTTGCTCGCGAAAGCATCAACTCGGTGCAACTGACTACCGCCGGTTAGCCCACCGCAACCGCAGCCACTCCAAATCCTCAGGCCGGGTCACCTTGATATTGTCCGAGCGCCCCTCAATCAAACGCGGCGCCTGGCCGGACCATTCCATGGCCGAGGCTTCGTCGGTGATCACCGCATCGGCCACCAGGCTGTCGGCCAACGCGCGATGCAACGCGCCCAGGCGGAACATCTGCGGCGTGTAGGCTTGCCAGATCAGGCTGCGGTCGACGGTTTCGACCACACGCCCGTGCTTGTCGACGCGCTTGAGGGTGTCGCGGGCCGGCACGGCCAGCAAGCCACCCACGGGGTCATCCGCGAGTTCGGCGAGCAACTTGTCGAGGTCATCACGACTCAGGTTAGGCCGCGCGGCATCGTGTACCAACACCCAGTCATCATCGCTGGCGCCCAGTGCATTGAGGTGCAGCAGCGCATTGAGCACCGAGCCCGAACGCTCCAAACCACCGTCCGCCCGCTGAATACGCGAGTCAGCGGCACACGCCAGGCTGGGCCAGTAAGGGTCATCAACGGCAAGACTGACCACCAGGCCCTTGAGCGAGGGGTGGTCGAGAAAACAGCCAAGGCTGTGTTCGAGAACAGTGCGCCCGCCCAGTTGCAAGTATTGCTTGGGACGGTCTGCAGCCATACGGGCACCGACGCCCGCGGCAGGAATCACGGCCCAGAAGGCCGGCAAACAGTGATTCATTGGGCCAACTGGTAGAGGGTTTCGCCCTCCTTGACCATGCCCAATTCATGACGAGCCCGCTCTTCGACGGTCTCCGTACCTTTTTTCAGCTCAAGCACCTCGGCATCGAGGACACGATTGCGCTCCAGCAGGCGTTCGTTTTCGGCGTGCTGGTCAGCAATTTGCTGGGTCAGGTCTTCTACCTGCGCAAAGCTGCCATTACCCACCCATAGGCGGTACTGCAGGCCAGCCAGCAACAAGAGCAAGACGAGGAACAACCAGTTGGGACTGCGCATCGAATATCGGGTATCCAGTGAAAAAAGACAGCCATGCAGAACTTTTAAAGTAACTGATAGCACGAAGCCTGGAAGACCCAGGCTTGTGCTTGATCGCCATCAGATTAGCGTCGAATTTCACATTCTCGTGATTTTTCCGACACAACCCGCCGACTTTTTACCATTTACTGATCAGCCGCGAAACTCGCCGCGACCGTTGTACTTGGCTTTACCCCCCAGTTGCTCTTCGATACGCAGCAATTGGTTGTACTTGGATACGCGATCGGAACGGCACAGCGAGCCGGTCTTGATCTGGCCCGCCGACGTGCCCACGGCCAGGTCGGCAATGGTCGAGTCTTCGGTTTCACCGGAGCGGTGCGAGATCACGGCGGTGTAGCCCGCAGCCTTGGCCATCTGGATGGCTTCCAGGGTTTCGGTCAGGGTGCCGATCTGGTTGAACTTGATCAGGATCGAGTTGGCGATCTTCTTGTCGATGCCTTCTTTCAGGATCTTGGTGTTGGTCACGAACAGGTCGTCGCCAACCAGTTGGACTTTTTCGCCGAGCTTATCGGTAAGGATTTTCCAGCCGTCCCAGTCGGACTCGTCCAGGCCGTCTTCGATCGAGATGATCGGGTAGCGCTGGGTCAGACCTTTGAGGTACTCGGCAAACCCTTCGGAGTTGAACACCTGGCCTTCGCCGGACAGGTTGTACTTACCGTCTTCGTAGAATTCGCTGGCAGCGCAGTCCAGGGCCAGGGTCACGTCGGTGCCCAGGGTGTAGCCGGCGTTGGCCACGGCTTCGGAGATCACTTTCAGTGCATCTTCGTTGGACGCCAGGTTCGGCGCGAAGCCACCTTCGTCACCCACGGCAGTGCTCAGGCCACGGGCCTTCAGGACAGCCTTGAGGTGATGGAAAATCTCGGTGCCCATGCGCAGGCCTTCGGAGAAGGTCTTGGCGCCAACCGGCTGCACCATGAATTCCTGGATGTCGACGTTGTTATCGGCGTGTTCGCCACCGTTGATGATGTTCATCATCGGTACCGGCATCGAGTACACACCCGGCGTGCCGTTGAGGTTGGCGATGTGGGCGTACAGCGGCAGGTCCTGGTCCTGGGCGGCGGCCTTGGCGGCAGCCAGGGACACGGCGAGGATGGCGTTGGCGCCCAGGCTGCCTTTGTTTTCAGTGCCGTCGAGCTTGATCATCGCGTGGTCCAGGGCTTTCTGGTCCAGCGGGTCTTTGCCCAGCAACAGGTCACGAATCGGACCGTTGATGTTGGCTACCGCCTTGAGGACACCCTTGCCCAGGTAACGGCTCTTGTCGCCATCACGCAGTTCCAGCGCTTCGCGCGAACCTGTGGAAGCACCGGACGGCGCGCAGGCGCTGCCGATGATGCCGTTATCGAGAAGCACGTCGGCTTCGACGGTGGGGTTGCCACGGGAGTCGAGAACTTCACGACCTTTGATGTCGACGATTTTTGCCATTGTTGTAAACACTCCAAAGTTGACGAAAACGACGCAGCTGAAGGAAATCTTTTGATCGACCGCAAGGGGGAAACAACGGGGCAGACTTGCAGACGACAAGGCTCAGGCCCCAGGGCCTGAGCATTTAGCGTGGGATACTTTACCGGAGAAATGGCGCTTACGCGGTCTCTACCGTCGGAAAACTCTTGACCAGTTCGTCCAATTGCTTGAGCTGGGCCAGGAATGGCTCCAGTTTGTCAAGGCGCAGGGCGCAAGGACCGTCGCATTTGGCGTTGTCCGGGTCCGGGTGGGCTTCCAGGAACAGGCCGGCCAGGGACTGGCTGATGCCCGCCTTGGCCAGGTCCAAGACCTGGGCACGACGCCCGCCAGCGGAATCGGCGCGACCACCCGGCATTTGCAGCGCGTGGGTCACGTCGAAGAACACCGGGTATTCGAACTGTTTCATGATGCCGAAACCGAGCATGTCCACCACGAGGTTGTTGTAGCCGAAGCTCGAACCGCGCTCGCAGAGGATCAACTGGTCGTTACCCGCTTCCACGCACTTGTTCAGGATGTGTTTCATTTCCTGGGGCGCGAGGAACTGGGCTTTCTTGATATTGATCACCGCGCCGGTCTTGGCCATGGCGACCACGAGGTCGGTCTGGCGCGACAGGAAGGCCGGCAACTGGATGATGTCGCATACCTCGGCGACCACGGCAGCCTGTTCAGGCTCATGGACGTCGGTGATGATCGGCACGCCGAAGGCTTGCTTGATGTCCTGGAAGATCCGCATGCCTTCTTCAAGGCCCGGGCCGCGATAGGACGTCACAGACGAACGGTTGGCCTTGTCGAAGCTGGCCTTGAACACATAAGGGATACCCAGTTTCTGGGTAACCTTCACGTACTCTTCACAGACCTGCATCGCCATGTCGCGGCTTTCCAGCACGTTCATGCCGCCGAACAGCACCATTGGCTTGTCGTTGGCAATCTCGATGTCGCCTACGCGAATGATCTTCTGGGCCATCAGGTTCACGCCTTCTTCTGATGTTGCGTCAGTGCTGCTTTAACGAAACCGCTGAACAACGGGTGACCGTCGCGCGGCGTCGAGGTGAATTCAGGGTGGAACTGGCACGCCACGAACCACGGATGATCCGGCGCCTCGACCACTTCGACCAACTTGCCATCGCCCGAGCGGCCGGAGACTTTAAGGCCGGCTGCTTTGATCTGCGGCAGCAGGTTGTTGTTCACTTCGTAGCGGTGACGGTGACGCTCAACGATCACGTCCTTGCCGTAGCAGTCGTGAACCAGCGAACCCGTCTCCAGCAGGCAGTCTTGCGCGCCGAGGCGCATGGTGCCACCCATGTCGGACGATTCGGTACGGGTTTCAACGGCGCCGGTGGCGTCTTCCCACTCGGTGATCAGGCCTACGACCGGATGGCCGCTGGAATGATCGAACTCGGTGGAGTTGGCGTCTTTCCAGCCCAGCACGTTACGGGCGAACTCGATAACGGCCACTTGCATGCCCAGGCAGATCCCCAGGTACGGCACCTTGTGTTCACGAGCGTACTGGACGGCGGTGATCTTGCCTTCCACGCCACGCAGGCCGAAACCGCCTGGAACGAGGATCGCGTCAACGCCCTCGAGCAGGGCGGTGCCTTGGTTCTCGATGTCTTCGGAATCGATATAGCGCAGGTTGACCTTGGTACGGTTGCTGATACCGGCGTGGCTCATCGCTTCGATCAGCGACTTGTACGCATCCAGCAGCTCCATGTACTTGCCGACCATGGCGATGGTGACTTCGTGCTCAGGGTTGAGCTTGGCGTCGACCACGGCTTCCCACTCGGACAGATCCGCGCCGCCGCATTGCAGGCCGAAACGCTCGACCACAAAATCATCCAGGCCCTGGGAATGCAGGATGCCAGGGATCTTGTAGATGGTGTCGGCGTCTTCCAGGGCAATCACCGCACGTTCTTCAACGTTGGTGAACTGCGCGATCTTGCGACGCGAGGAAATATCGATCGGGTGATCGGAACGGCACACCAGCACGTCCGGCTGCAGGCCGATGGAGCGCAGTTCCTTGACCGAGTGCTGGGTTGGCTTGGTTTTGGTTTCGCCGGCAGTGGCGATGTAAGGCACCAGTGTCAGGTGCATCAGCATCGCGCGCTTGGCGCCGACTTCGAAACGCAACTGGCGGATGGCTTCGAGGAACGGTTGGGATTCGATGTCACCCACGGTGCCACCGATCTCGACCATCGCCACGTCGGCATCGCCTGCACCCTTGATGATGCGGCGCTTGATTTCGTCGGTGATGTGCGGAATCACCTGGATGGTTGCACCCAGGTAGTCACCACGGCGCTCCTTGCGCAGCACGTGTTCGTAGACACGGCCGGTGGTGAAGTTGTTGTTCTGGGTCATGGTCGTGCGGATGAACCGCTCGTAGTGGCCCAGGTCCAGGTCGGTCTCTGCGCCGTCGTGTGTGACGAACACTTCACCGTGCTGGAACGGGCTCATGGTGCCCGGGTCAACGTTGATGTACGGGTCCAGCTTGAGCATGGTGACCTTAAGTCCCCGCGCCTCCAGGATGGCCGCCAATGAAGCGGAGGCAATGCCTTTCCCCAATGAAGAAACAACACCGCCCGTGACGAATATGTAGCGCGTCATGAAAAACCCTAGAAGTCTGCGTTAAAGCGGTCCGAGCCGCCGGGGAAAGCGAAGGAAGGCCGAAGCCCCCGATCACCTGCATTAATCACAGTGCACCTTTCAAAAAAACCGCCGCGTGGTGACAGACCAGCAATGAAACACCGGTACGTTGATCGCTACACATTTTTTGGAATCGCCCAGCAAAGACTGCTTGGTAATCGGCAACTGCTGCGATTCAGGCGAATCCACAGAAGTTGTATCAAGAAGGGAGCGTAGTCTACCGGAAAGGCGCTATCAGCTCAAACCTTGATCGCAGGTCTGTGGCATCCAATGTAATTCCCAGCCGTCATTCGGCGCATTCCAAAGCCCTGCAAGGCTGGGCGCAGCCAGCAATTGCCCGCCCCGATACAGCAGCGGCAATCTGCCACGGATAAAGCCCGGCAGCCTACTTTCGTTGAGCAGGCGCTTCAAATCACGCCGACCGCGACCCGGGATGTCGATGATTTCGCCGCCTTGGCGATAGCGAACCTGCAGAACGCCCTCGGGCACCTGGCCGATCAATCGGAGTTGGCCATTACCCGGCAACTCTAGTGGGTTTTGCGGCTGCGCCCAGCTCACCGATGCGTCGGAAAACTCCGACCAACTGGAGGGCAGCCACCAGATACGCTCGCCGCAACGATGCAGATCGCCGTCGGCAAGGCGCCACAGGGGTTGCGCATCGAGCTTGGCGTCGCGCAGGGAATGCCAGCCGGCCCAGTGGTCACTGTCGGGTAAGCGCGTCAGCGGGTTCAGCCAATGGCGCAGGGCGTTGCGTTGCCGCGCGTCGGAAAGCTCACACAACGGCGCCAGGGCCAATGACGGCAAGGGCAGCCACGGAAAAGGCGAAGGCTGGTCGGCGGCTTGCAGGTCGATACCCGCCAACTCATCCAACAGACCTTGGGCTTCGCTCAAATGCTCAGCGGCACGGGCAAGGCTCGCAACGGCCTGCGGCCAGCGCTCGGTCAGCCGCGGGAATACACGATGACGCAGGTAATTTCGCGAGAAGCGTGGGTCGGCGTTGGAAGGATCTTCGATCCACGTCAACTCGTGCGCCTGGGCATAGGCCTGCAGCTCGGCACGTGAACTGCCCAGCAACGGCCGCAGCAGATGACCGCCCGCCAGCGGCCGCTGCATCGGCATGGCCGCCAACCCTTGCACCCCCGCGCCGCGCAGCAAACGAAACAGCAGGGTTTCGGCCTGATCGTCGCGATGCTGGCCGGTGAGCAACGCCGCCCCTGCCCCGACCACCTCACTGAACGCCTGATAGCGCGCGTCACGCGCCGCGCGCTCCAGGCTTGCACCGGCCCGCACCTGCACGCGCATGACTCGCAAGGGGACCCCAAGGGCGTCACAAACCGACTGGCAATGACTCGGCCAGCTATCAGCCGCCGCCTGCAGGCCATGGTGGACATGAACCGCGCCAAGCGTAGGAATTTTTTCAGTTTTGGCCAGCGTCGCCAGAAGGTGCAGCAGGACAGTGGAATCAAGCCCGCCGGAAAAAGCGATATGCCAGGCCGAGGCGTCGCGCCAGGGGGCCAGGGATTGCAGGATTTTGGCGGGCAGTAATGGTTTCATCAGATGTTACCGCCGCAAACCTGGAATACGTTGGCCAAGCATACACAAAGCAAATGTGGGAGGGGCTTGCTCCCGATAGCGGCGGGCCAGTCACCCGATGCATTGACTGACACTCAGCAATCGGGAGCAAGCCCCCTCCCACATTTTTTACTGCTGCGACTTAGAGACCGTAGCTCATCAGGCGTTCGTAACGACGGGCCAACAGCGCTTCGTTATCCAGCTTCTTGAGCATCGCCAGTTGCGAACCCAGTTCGGCACGGATGCTCGCAGCAGCGGCTGCCGGGTCGCGGTGGGCGCCGCCCAATGGCTCGGCGATGACTTTATCAACGATACCCAGGCCCTTGAGGCGATCGGCCGTGATACCCATCGCTTCGGCAGCGTCCGGCGCTTTCTCGGCGGTTTTCCACAGGATCGAGGCGCAACCTTCCGGCGAGATCACCGCATAGGTCGAATATTGCAGCATGTTCAGTTGGTCGCAGACACCAATGGCCAACGCACCGCCGGAACCACCCTCACCAATCACGGTGGCGATGATCGGGGTTTTCAGGCGGGACATAACGCGCAGGTTCCAGGCGATCGCTTCGCTCTGGTTACGCTCTTCGGCGTCGATACCTGGGTAGGCCCCCGGGGTGTCGATGAACGTCAGGATCGGCATCTTGAAGCGCTCGGCCATTTCCATCAGGCGGCAGGCCTTGCGGTAGCCTTCCGGACGCGGCATGCCGAAGTTACGGCGAACTTTTTCGCGTACTTCACGGCCTTTCTGGTGACCGATCACCATCACCGGCTGGTCGTCCAGGCGAGCGATACCGCCCACGATGGCCGCGTCGTCGGAGAAGTGACGGTCGCCGTGCAACTCGTCGAACTCGGTGAAGATGTGCTGAATGTAGTCCAGGGTGTACGGACGGCGCGGGTGGCGGGCCAGGCGCGCGATCTGCCAACTGGTCAGCTTGCCGAAGATGTCTTCGGTGAGCGTGCTGCTCTTGTCTTGCAGGCGAGCGATCTCATCGCCGATATTCAGCGAATTGTCATTGCCGACCAGGCGCAGTTCTTCGATCTTGGCTTGCAGGTCAGCGATCGGCTGTTCGAAATCAAGAAAATTCGGGTTCATAAGCGTCCGTCTTGGGTCGACGGCCAAGGAGTGCCTGGCCAGCCGGTTGTCTGTTCGCGCCCTACCTTAAGGGAGAGGCGCGTCTAGGTCGAGATTAAATGTTTGGTCGAGATCAGGCGATTTGCAACCACCTGATCGTCAACGGTATTGGAGGAAGACGTTGTCACGACCGAACTGGTCACGCAATGCTTGAATCAAGCCATCAGCGGGATCAATTCGCCAGGTCTCGCCGAACTGCAGCATGGCCTTGGCGTCGTTACCGGTGTATTCCATGGTCACCGGGCAAGCACCACGGTGGCGTTTGAGCAAGTCGCCCAGCCAGCGTAGCTGATCGCCCTTGAGCGCCTCGGTCTTGACCTTCAAACGCAGGCTTTCGGCGAGGTTGGTGCGCGCATCTTCCATGCTCATCACCCGCTTGATCCGTAGGCGCAGGCCACCGGAGAAGTCGTCGTTACTGACCTCGCCTTCCACCACGACCATGGCGTCGGTCTGCAACAGCGACTGGGCGGAATGGAACGCGTCGGCAAACAGCGACGCCTCGATCCGGCCAGAGCGGTCATCAAGGGTGATAAAGCCCATTTTGTCGCCCTTCTTATTTTTCATCACCCGCAGGGCGATGATCATGCCGGCGACGGTCTGGGTGTCGCGTGCCGGTTTCAGGTCGATGATGCGCTGACGGGCGAAGCGACGGATTTCGCCTTCGTATTCGTCAATCGGGTGACCGGTCAGGTACAGGCCCAGGGTGTCTTTCTCACCTTTGAGGCGTTCCTTGAGGGTCAGCTCCTTGGCCTTGCGATGGTTGGCGTACACATCCGCGTCTTCCTCGACGAACAACCCGCCAAACAGGTCGGCGTGGCCGCTGTCGTGGGTGCGGGCGGTCTGTTCAGCGGCCTTGATCGCTTCTTCCATGGCGGTCAGCAGCACCGCCCGATTGCGATCGATATTCGCCTGGTAGGCCTTCGGTTCATCATGGAAATACGGGCCGAGACGGTCCAGGGCACCGCTGCGGATCAGGCCATCGAGGGTACGTTTGTTGATGCGTTTGAGGTCGACCCGTGCACAGAAGTCGAACAGGTCTTTGAATGGGCCGTTTTGGCGCGCTTCGGTGATTGCTTCCACCGGCCCCTCGCCCACGCCCTTGATCGCGCCCAGGCCATAAATGATGCGGCCTTCGTCGTTCACGGTGAACTTGAACTCCGAGGCGTTCACGTCCGGCGCGTCGAGGCGCAGCTTCATGGTGCGCACTTCCTCGATCAAGGTCACGACCTTGTCGGTGTTGTGCATATCCGCCGAGAGTACCGCAGCCATGAACGGCGCCGGGTAGTGGGCCTTCAGCCAAGCGGTCTGGTATGAAACCAGGCCGTAGGCGGCGGAGTGGGATTTGTTGAAGCCGTAACCGGCGAATTTTTCCACCAGGTCGAAAATGTTACCGGCGAGGTCGGCGTCGATATTGTTGGTGGCACAACCCTCGATGAAACCGCCGCGCTGCTTGGCCATTTCCTCGGGCTTTTTCTTACCCATGGCGCGACGCAGCATGTCCGCACCACCGAGGGTGTATCCGGCCATGACCTGGGCAATCTGCATCACCTGTTCCTGATACAAGATGATGCCGTAAGTCGGTGCCAGTACCGGTTTGAGGCCTTCGTACTGGTAGTCCGAGTGCGGGTAGGCCAGTTCGGCGCGACCGTGCTTACGGTTGATAAAGTCATCCACCATGCCCGATTGCAGCGGGCCCGGACGGAACAGGGCCACCAGTGCGATCAAGTCTTCCAGACAGTCGGGCTTGAGCTTTTTGATCAGCTCTTTCATGCCGCGCGACTCAAGCTGGAACACGGCGGTGGTTTCGGCTTTTTGCAGCAGGCTGTAGGTCGGTTTGTCGTCCAGCGGGATAAACGCGATATCCAGAGGTTCTTCATTGACCTTGGCGCGTTCGCGGTTAATCGTCTTGAGCGCCCAGTCGATGATCGTCAGCGTCCGCAGGCCGAGGAAGTCGAACTTCACCAGGCCGGCCGCCTCCACGTCGTCCTTGTCGAACTGGGTCACCAGGCCGCCGCCTTCTTCGTCGCAATAGATCGGCGAAAAGTCGGTGAGCTTGGTCGGCGCGATCACAACGCCACCGGCGTGTTTACCGACGTTACGCACCACGCCTTCGAGCTTGCGCGCCATTTCCCAGATTTCGGCGGCTTCTTCATCGACCTTGATGAAGTCGCGCAGGATTTCTTCCTGCTCGTAGGCTTTTTCCAGGGTCATGCCGACTTCGAACGGGATCATCTTCGACAGGCGATCCGCCAGGCCGTAGGACTTGCCCTGCACCCGGGCGACGTCGCGGATAACCGCCTTGGCCGCCATGGAGCCGAACGTGATGATCTGGCTCACGGCGTTGCGACCGTACTTATCGGCCACGTACTCGATCACGCGGTCGCGACCGTCCATGCAGAAGTCGACGTCGAAGTCGGGCATGGAAACCCGTTCCGGGTTAAGGAACCGTTCGAACAGCAGGTCATATTCCAACGGGTCGAGGTCGGTAATCTTCTGCACATACGCGACCAACGAGCCGGCACCCGACCCCCGGCCAGGACCGACCGGTACGCCGTTGCTCTTGGCCCATTGGATAAAGTCCATCACGATCAGGAAGTAACCGGGGAACCCCATCTGGATGATGATATCCAGCTCGAAATTCAGCCGATCGATATAGACCTGGCGCTTGGCTTCGTAATCGTCGGTGGTGTCCTTGGGCATAAGGACCGAGAGGCGATCCTCCAGGCCATCGAACGACACCTTGCGGAAATACTCATCGATGGTCATGCCATCGGGAATCGGGAAGTTGGGCAGGAAGTGCTTGCCCAGCTTCACTTCGATATTGCAGCGCTTGGCGATTTCGACGGAGTTTTCCAGGGCCTCGGGTAGGTCGCTGAACAGCTCGGCCATTTCCTCGGCGCTTTTGAGGTACTGCTCTTCACTGTAGTTTTTCGAGCGACGCGGGTCATCCAGGGCCCGGCCTTCACCGATGCACACGCGGGTTTCGTGGGCTTCGAAATCTTCCTTCTTGATAAAGCGCACATCGTTGGTCGCCACCAGCGGCGCGCCCAGCTTGTCGGCCAGGGCCACGGCGGCGTGCAGATGTTCTTCATCGTTGGGGCGGTTGGTGCGCTGGACTTCCAGGTAGAAGCGGTCGGGGAACACCGCCATCCACTCGCGGGCCAGCACTTCGGCTTCCTGCGGGTTGCCGCCCAGCAGTGCGACGCCGATCTCGCCCTCTTTAGCCGCAGAGAGCATGATCACGCCCTCGCTGGCCTCGGCCACCCACTCGCGCTCGATGATCACCGAGCCGTTGCGCTGGCCATCAATGAAGCCACGGGAAATCAGTTCGGTGAGGTTGCGATAACCGACGCCGTTCATCGCCAACAGGCTGATGCGGCTCAGGGAGTTATCCGGGTCTTTGTTCGACAGCCACAGGTCGGCGCCGCAGATCGGCTTGATGCCAGCGCCCATGGCGTTCTTGTAGAACTTGACCAGGGAACACATGTTGTTCTGATCGGTGACCGCCACCGCAGGCATGCTCATGCCCACCAGGGTTTTGACCAGCGGTTTGATCCGTACCAGGCCGTCGACCAGGGAGTACTCAGTGTGCAGGCGTAGATGAACGAATGAAGCCGGCATAGTGATCCTGTCTTAAACGTAGAAACAACAAGGCCCGGGATTGTACCGGGCCTGGGCAAAAACATCAGCCTCGCGACTAAACCTCGCTGAGGCTCTCGCGCTGTTCGTAAGCCAGGCGCACCGGGGCGAACGAGCGACGGTGGATTGGCGTCGGGCCAAGACGGGCCAGCGCTTCCAGATGAACGGGCGTCGGGTAGCCTTTATGGCCCGCGATGCCGTAGCCCGGATAGATCAATTCGAACGCGGCCATTTCACGGTCACGGCTGACCTTGGCCAGAATCGAGGCTGCCGCGATGGCAGGCACCTTGCTATCGCCCTTGACCACCGCTTCAGCCGGCATCGCCAGTTTCGGGCAGCGGTTGCCGTCGATCATCGCCAGTTTCGGCGTGATATGCAGGCCCTCGACGGCGCGCTGCATGGCGAGCATGGTGGCGTGGAGGATATTCAGTTCGTCGATCTCTTCGACTTCGGCCCGGGCGATATGCCAGCTCAGGGCTTTTTCACAGATCTCGTCGAAGAGTTTTTCCCGACGCGCTTCGGTGAGTTTTTTCGAGTCGTTGAGACCGAGGATCGGACGGTTCGGGTCAAGAATCACCGCCGCCGTGACCACCGCGCCACAGAGCGGGCCGCGCCCGACTTCATCCACGCCGGCCACCAGTTCGTGGGCTTGCGCGACCTGGCTGAAATCCAGCCCCATTTGCTTCGTCATAGGGCGTCCTGTTTGTGGCCGATCAACGTCAGCACGGCATCGGCGGCCTGGTTTGACGCATCACGGCGCAAGGTGCGGTGGATGGCGTCAAAACCGCGAGTCTGCTCTTCGCCGCCGTCGATCAAGGGGAGTAGCGTCTGCGCCAGGGCTTCGGGCGTAGCATCGTCCTGCAACAATTCCGGCACCAACAGGCGCTCGGCCAGCAGGTTGGGCAAGGAGATGTAGGGGCTTTTAACCATGCGCTTGAGAATCCAGAAGGTCAGCGGCGCCAGGCGGTAAGCCACGACCATCGGGCGCTTGTACAGCAACGCCTCCAGGGTCGCAGTGCCCGAGGCGATCAGCACCGCATCGCAAGCCGCCAGGGCCAGGTGCGACTGACCATCGAGCAGGGTCAACGGCAGGTTGCGCCCTTGCAGCAATGTTTCGATTTGTGCGCGACGTTGCGGGCTGGCACACGGCAGTACGAAGCGCACGCCAGGCTTCAAGGCCTGCAGGCGTTCGGCGGCGTCAAAAAACAATGCGCCAAGGCGACCCACTTCGCCACCGCGACTGCCTGGCATCAGCGCGACAAGCGGGCCGTCGGGCAAGCCCAGGTCGGCACGCGCCGCAGCGCGGTCGGCGTGCAGCGGGATAGTGTCGGCCAGCGTGTGCCCGACAAACCGCACCGGCACGCCCTTCTCTTCGTAGAATCGGGCTTCGAACGGCAGCAAGGTTAGCATCAGGTCGCAACCTTCGCGGATCTTCAGCACGCGCTTCTGCCGCCACGCCCAGACCGACGGGCTGACGTAATGCACGGTCTTGATCCCAGCCTGACGCAACCTGAGTTCGATATTGAGGGTGAAATCCGGCGCGTCGATGCCGATGAAAACGTCGGGCTTTTCTTCGATCAGGGTCTGAATCAGCAACTTGCGCCGCGCCAGCAGCTCACGCAGACGACCCAGCACTTCCACCAACCCCATGACCGACAAGCGTTCCATGGGGAAGTAAGACGTGAGGCCTTCAGCCTGCATCAACGGGCCACCCACACCGATAAACTCGACCGCCGAATGCTGGGCCTTAAGCGCCCGCATCAGGCCCGCGCCCAGGATATCGCCGGAAGCTTCCCCGGCGACCAATGCGATACGCAGATTGGCCATGATCAGCGAGTGATGCCGCGAGTCGACGCCTGGACCGAGTCACGGAACACCGCGACTTCCGGGAACAATGCTGCCGGCTCGGTCAGTTCAGTCAACGCTTGCTCAACCGTCAGGCCCTGGCGGTAAACCACCTTGTAGGCGCGGCGCAGGGCGTGGATCGCGTCTTCGCTGAAACCACGACGGCGCATGCCTTCGAAGTTCATGCTGCGGGCTTCGGCAGGGTTACCGAAAACCGTGACGAACGCCGGGACATCCTTACCGATGGCAGTGCCCATGCCGGAAAAACTATGGGCGCCGATGTGGCAGTACTGATGCACCAGGGTGAAACCGGACAGGATCGCCCAATCGTCAACGTGTACATGGCCTGCCAACGCGGTGTTGTTGACCAGGATACAGTGGTTGCCGATCACGCTGTCATGGCCGATGTGCGCGTAGGCCATGACCAGGTTGTGATCACCCAGCGTGGTCTCGGCACGGTCCTGCACGGTGCCACGGTGAATGGTCACGCCTTCACGAATGATGTTGTGATCACCGATTACCAAGCGTGTTTCTTCACCCTTGTACTTCATGTCGGGGGTGTCTTCACCTACCGAGGAAAACTGGTAGATGCGATTGTGTTTGCCAATGCGGGTCGGTCCCTTGAGGATCACGTGCGGCCCGATGACAGTCCCCTCGCCGATTTCCACACCTGCGCCGACGATCGACCAAGGGCCGACCTCAACGTCGGCGGCCAGTACGGCCGACGGATCGATGATTGCGCGAGGGTCAATCAAACTCATAGTTTGCGTTCCGCGCAGATGATTTCGGCGGAGCACACTGGCTTGCCATCCACCGAGGCCTGGCATTCGAACTTCCAGATCTGGCGCTTACAACTGATGAACTTGGCTTCCAGGATCAACTGGTCACCCGGGGTGACCGGGTTGCGGAAACGCAACTTGTCGGAGCCCACGAAATAGTAAAGCGTGCCGTCGGCAGGCTTGAGGTCGAGCATTTTGAAACCAAGGATACCGGCAGCCTGGGCCATTGCTTCGATGATCAACACGCCCGGCATGATGGGATGCGCGGGAAAGTGGCCATTGAAGAACGGTTCGTTGATGCTGACATTCTTGTAGGCACGAATGCGCTTTTCCTCAACATTCAGGTCCACTACACGATCCACCAGCAGGAACGGGTAACGGTGAGGCAGGTATTCGCGAATCTCGTTGATGTCCATCATTTCGGGGGGAAGCCTGTAATAAAGATTGGGGGCGGGCGACTAAACGCACGCCCCGCTAGCAAATCAAGGAGGCAGTCTAGCGGCTGTGCACACTTGATATGGAAATGGTATCAGCCTTCTGATGAAGCATTACCGCCAGGGGTCACGTCCCCAACACGCTTTTCCAGCTGCTTGAGACGTCGAGCCATGTCGTCGATGTGTCTCAAACGCGCCGCACTCTTGCGCCATTCAGCCGCAGGCTGCATGGCGGTACCGGAAGAATAGGCACCAGGCTCGGTAATCGAGTGGGTGACCATGGTCATGCCAGTGATGAAGACGTTGTCGCAAATATCGATATGGCCCACCAGCCCTACGCCACCGGCGAGCATGCAATGCTTGCCGATCTTGGTGCTGCCGGATATGCCTACGCAGGCCGCCATGGCGGTGTGATCGCCAATCTGTACGTTGTGGGCAATCTGGATCTGGTTATCGAGCTTCACGCCATTACCGATCACGGTATCGGCCAAAGCCCCGCGATCAACAGCGGTATTGACGCCGATTTCCACATCGTCGCCGATCAATACGCCGCCGACCTGGGCAATCTTGTGCCAGACACCTTTCGAATTGGCAAAACCGAAGCCTTCCCCACCAATCACCGCGCCCGACTGAATGACCACGCGCTGCCCGATACGCACGTCGTGGTACAGGGTCACACGAGGCGCCAGCCAGCCATCGGCACCGATTTCACAGCGCGCACCAACAAAGCAGTGAGCGCCTAGGGTGACGCCGGCGGCAATGCGCGCGCCACTTTCGATCACGGCAAAAGCGCCAATGCTCGCCGCAGGGTCAACCTGGGCATCATCGGCGATGACCGCCGACGGATGGATTCCTCCAGCTGCCTTGGGTTTCGGATCGAACAGGTGGGATACCCGCGCGTAGGCGAGGTACGGATCAGGCACCACCAGCGCATCCCCGGCGTAACCCTCGGCGTCGGCAGCCTTCAGCAGCAGGGCTGCGGCTTGGCTGTCGGCCAGGTATTTACGGTATTGGGGATTTGCGAGGAAGCTCAACTGAGATGGGCCAGCCTCCTGCAAGGTGGCTAGCCCAGTGATTTCTTTCTCCGGGGAACCACGCAAGGTGGCTCCCAGGAACTCGGCCAACTCGCCGAGCTTGATAATCGCGGTCATGGCTTACTTCAGCTGGTTCATGCGCTCGATCACCTGGCGGGTGATGTCGTATTGAGGCTTGACGTCAATCACGGCGCCGCGCTCGAACACCAGGTCAAAGGCACCTTTCTTGATGACTTCTTCCACAGCGCTGTCGAGTTTCGGCTTGAGCTGCTTGAGCATTTCGCGGTCAGCAACAGCCTTGGCTTCGTTCAGCTCCTTGGACTGGAACTGGTAGTCACGGGCCTTTTGCTTGAATTCAAGCTCCAGGCGCTCGCGCTCGCCTTGCTGCATCTTGTCGCCGCCGGCTACCAGACGATCCTGGATGCCCTTGGCACTGCTTTCCAACGTTTTGAGCTTGGTCAGTTGCGGACCAAATTTCTTCTCGGCATCCACCGCGTACTTCTTGGCCGCATCGGACTCCAGCAGGGCCATCTGATAGTTCAGGACGGCGATTTTCATCTCGGCGAAGGCCGGGGTGGTTACCAGCACAGTTGCCAGCAGAACCAATTGAGTCAACTTACGCACGATGTACTCCTACAGAATCCGTTGTCGTTATCTTGGGTCAGACGCTTAGAACGTCTGGCCGAGGGAGAATTGGAAAATCTGGGTTTCAGCGTTATCCGGTTTCTTGATCGGCATGGCCAGAGCAAAGCTCAACGGACCGAGCGCAGTCACCCACGTCACGCCAACACCTACGGAGCTCGCCAGGTTGCTGAGGCTTACTTCGTTACACTGAGTATTGGACTTCACGCCAGTCGGGTTAGTGACCTGATCGCACTTGGAGTCGAATACGTTACCCACATCCCAGAAAACCGAAGTACGCAGGGACCGCTGATCTTTCACGAACGGCAGTGGGAAAAGGATCTCCGCACCGCCCTGGATCAGCACGTTACCACCGAATGGCAGCGCGCTAGTGTCCGTGTCCGCCACGGTTCCGGTGTTACCCGTCACGCCAGCGCCACGGCTAGGGGTACCACGAGGTCCCAAGGTGCTGTCCTTGAAGCCGCGGACGGAGTTGAAACCACCCGCATAGTAGTTCTCGTAGAACGGCAAGCCGCTGGTCGAACCATAACCGTCACCATAGCCCAGCTCAGTGTGCAGGCGCATGGTGTAGTTGTCGCTCAGCGGTTGGAACAACTGGCCACGGTAGTCGAGCTTGAAGAACGACAGGTCGCTGCCCGGCGTGGTGGCTTCCAGGGTCAGGCTCTGGGAGTGACCACGGGTGGCCAGTACGCCTTTGTTCAGGGTCGACTCGGACCAGCCGGCAGACGCCTTGAAGTTCAGGAACTGGTCGCCTTCACGTCGGGTGAAGTCGAAGATCTCATCCACGGTGTACACACCGGTCTTGATCTTATCCTGTTGCGCGGTCAGGCCGAAGGTCAGACGCGAGGTCTCACTGATCGGGTAACCGATGTTGACGCCCGCACCCAGGCTGTCGATCGCATAGCTCGCAACGTTAACGTCGAGGTCTTTGTAGTCGGTAGTGCGATAGAAGGCGTTGTAGCCCAGGCTCACACCGTCAGCGGTCCAGTAGGGGTCGACATAACCGAAGTTATAGCGGCTCTGGTATTGGCTGCGGGTCAGGCCGATGGAAACCTTGTTACCGGTACCGAGGAAGTTGTTCTGGGTGATCGAACCACCGAGGATCAGGCCGGCACTCTGTGCGAAACCGACGCTGGCGGTGATCGAGCCAGAGGCTTGCTCTTCGACGGCGTAGTTCACGTCAACCTGGTCGTCCACGCCCGGTACGGCCGGGGTTTCGACGTTGACTTCCTTGAAGAAGCCCAAGCGCTCAAGACGGGTCTTGGACTGGTCGATCAGGTAAGTCGACGCCCAGCCACCTTCCATCTGACGCATTTCACGACGCAGCACTTCGTCCGCAGACTTGGTGTTGCCACGGAAGTTGATGCGGTTCACATAGGCACGCTTGCCTGGGTCGACCACAAAGGTGATGTCCACGGTGTGGTCATCATCATGCGGGGTCGGCACGCCGTTGACGTTGGCGAAGGTATAGCCTTCGTTACCCAGGCGACGGGTGATCAGTTCGGACGTAGTGGTCATCAGCTTGCGCGAGAACACCTGGTCTTTCTGCACCAGCAGCAGGGACTTGACCTGGTCTTCAGGCACTTTCAAGTCGCCGCTGAGTTTGACGTCGCGGACCTTGTACTTCTCACCCTCGTTGACGTTGACGGTGATGTACACGTGCTTCTTGTCAGGGGTGATGGACACCTGGGTCGAAGCGATATCCATGTTGATATAGCCACGGTCCAGGTAGTAGGAACGCAGACGCTCCAGGTCACCGGAAAGTTTTTCACGGGCGTACTTGTCGTCGTTCTTGAAGAACGACAACCAGTTGGTGGTCTTGAGCTCGAACAGGCCAATCAGGTCTTCATCAGCGAACTTGGTGTTGCCCACCACGTTGATGTGCTGAATGGCCGCCACGGTGCCTTCGTTGATGTTGACCTTGAGGCCGACACGGTTACGAGGCTGCGGAACCACTTCCGTTTCCACGGTCGCGGAGTAGCGGCCCTGGGCAACGTACTGGCGTTGCAGTTCGTTACGCACACCCTCAAGGGTGGCGCGCTGGAAGATCTCGCCCTCGGCCAGGCCGGATTGCTTGAGGCCCTTCATCAGGTCTTCAGTGGAGATCGCCTTGTTACCCTCGATCTCGATACTGGCGACGGAAGGTCGCTCGACGACGGTGATGACCAGGACGTTGCCTTCGCGACCCAGTTGGATATCTTGAAAGAACCCGGTTTTGAACAGCGCACGAGTGGATTCCACCAGGCGACGGTCATCAGCCTGTTCCCCGACGTTCAACGGCAAGGCACCAAAGACGCTACCCGCGGAAACCCGCTGGAGGCCGTTGACGCGAATATCGGAGATAGTGAAGGACTCGGCGTGAACTTCGGCGATCATCAATACGGTGAGAACCGCAGTTAGCAGCAGACGTTTCATGAAGTCCTTTCTTATTCCAACTGGCAATAAACAAACTGCCGCAAAATGCGGCAGATTCGCAATTCAGCGAAGCGTTACAGTCGTCCCAGATCGTTGACCAGGGCTAACAACATCACCCCGACCACCAAACTGATACCGATCTGTATCCCCCAACCCTGCACCCGATCCGACAAGGGGCGACCACGCACCCACTCGACCAGATAAAACAACAGATGCCCCCCATCCAATACTGGAATGGGCAACAAATTCAGAACCCCAAGGCTAATACTCAGATAAGCCAGGAAATTCAGGAAATCCGCGACACCCGACTGGGCAGAAGCGCCCGCCACTTTAGCAATGGTTATCGGCCCACTCAAGTTTTTTACCGAGAGCTCGCCGAACAACATTTTCTTGAGCGACTCGAGAGTCAGCACGCTCATGGTCCAAGTGCGCTTTGCACCCTCGCCAATTGCTGCCAGCGGCCCGAAACTGATCTCACGCACCATCGATGGTGGCCACTCCGGACTTTTCACGCCAGCACCGAGGTAACCCCCGGCCGCCTTGGCCTCCCCGCGAACAGCCAGGGTCACGGGAACGTCGATTTGAGCACCATCACGCTCAACTTTCAGCACAATCTTGGTATCAGGCCGTACACGCACCAGGTCGACCACTTGCTGCCAGTCGCCCAGCGCCTGGCCATCGAGGGCCAGCAGGCGGTCACCAGTTTTCAGGCCTGCGGCCTGGGCCGGGCCTTTCGGATCGAGCTCGGCGAGCACCGGCGGCAAGGCCGGGCGCCATGGGCGAATCCCCAAGGACTTGATCGGGTCCGGCTCATCGGAACCCTTGAGCCAATGGTCGAGAGCCAGTTCACGCGGGGTCTCGGACGAGGAGTCCTGCTCGCGCACCACGACATTGACAGTGCCGCTTTCGCCCAGGCGACGCACCAACTGCAAATTGACCGCCCCCCAACCCGTGGTTGGCTCGCCATCAATGGAAACAATTTCCTGCCCGGCGACCAATCCGGCCTTCGCCGCCATGCTGTCCGCCTCAACCGCACCGATAACCGGGCGTATCTGTTCGCTGCCGAGCATGGCCAGGAACCAGAAGAACACCATGGCCAACAGGAAATTGGCGATCGGGCCGGCGGCGACAATAGCGATGCGCTGACGAACGGTCTTACGATTGAAGGACTGGTCCAGTTGATCCGCCGGCACTTCGCCTTCGCGCTCATCGAGCATCTTGACGTAGCCGCCCAAGGGAATGGCAGCGATCACGAACTCGGTGCCGCGGCGGTCGTGCCAACGCAGCAACGGCATGCCGAAACCGACGGAAAAGCGCAGTACCTTGACGCCGCAACGACGCGCCACCCAGAAGTGGCCGAATTCGTGGAAGGTAACCAGCACACCCAGAGCAACCAGGGTGCCGACAATCATGTAAAGCGCACTCATCTAATTTCTCCGCATTCCAATCCAGTGCCTGAAGACGCAAACGCGCCCACAGACTAACGCGCGTTGCGGCCCAACCATTGCTCGGCCAGGACGCGGGCCTTGGCATCCGCCTCGAACACTGCCCCCAGATCATTCACAGCCACTACGGGCTCAAGACTCAGAACATCCTCGATGATACTCGCGATCTGCGGAAAGCGGATGCGCTGTGCGAGAAACGCTGCCACAGCCACTTCGTTAGCCGCATTGAGCATCGCCGGCGCACTGTTACCCGCCTCCGCGGCCTGTCGCGCCAAACGCAGGCACGGAAAGCGTTGCTCGTCCGGCGCCTCGAAGTCCAGGCGAGCAATAGCGAACAGGTCCAGCGGTGCAACACCGGAGTCAATCCGCTCAGGCCAGGCCAGGGCATTGGCGATCGGCGTGCGCATATCGGGGTTACCCAACTGCGCCAGTACCGAGCCATCCACATAGTCGACCAGGGAATGAATCACACTTTGCGGGTGAATCACCACCTCGACCTGATCAGGCCGCGCATCGAACAACCAGCAGGCTTCGATCAACTCCAGGCCCTTGTTCATCATGCTGGCCGAATCCACGGAGATCTTGCGCCCCATGGACCAGTTCGGATGAGCGCACGCCTGATCCGGAGACACATGCTCCAAGTCCGCCAACGGAGTTTTACGGAAAGGCCCACCGGACGCTGTCAGCAAAATCCGGCGCACGCCGACCTGGCTCAAGCCACGGGCAAAATCACCGGGCATACACTGGAAAATCGCGTTGTGCTCGCTGTCGAGCGGCAGCAATACCGCGCCACTCTTGCGCACAGCCTGCATAAAGAGTGTGCCGGACATGACCAGCGCTTCTTTATTGGCCAGCAGGATTTTCTTGCCTGCATCGACAGCGGCCAGGGTCGGGCGCAAGCCAGCGGCCCCGACAATGGCCGCCACCACAGCGTCCACCTCGGCATCGGCCGACACCTGGCACAAGCCCTGCTCGCCTACCAGCACCTGAGTGGCAAGGCCAGCGGCGCGCAGGTCATCCTGCAAGCCCCGAGCAGCAACGGCCCCAGGCACTACAGCAAAACGCGGCGCATGGCGCACGCACAGCGCCAGCAGCTCAGTCAGGCGAGAGAAACCGGTCAATGCGAAGACTTGATAGCGTTCCGGATGGCGAGCGATTACATCCAGGGCGCTTAACCCTACCGAGCCGGTCGCACCCAGCACGGTGACCTGCTGCAGGCGGCTCACGACGCAGCCATCCACAACAGCACGGCAAAAATCGGGATCGCAGCGGTCAGACTGTCGATACGGTCCAGCACGCCGCCATGGCCCGGCAACAGATTACTGCTGTCCTTGATTCCGGCCTGGCGCTTGAACATGCTCTCGGTGAGGTCGCCCACGACCGAGATAAACACGACGATGGCCGTCCCCAGCAAGGCCAGGCACAGCTCTTTCACCGACCAGTCACGCACAACCCCGACCACGAGCGTGATCACCAAGGTCAAGGCCAGGCCGCCGTATACGCCCTCCCAGCTCTTTCCCGGACTGACCGCAGGCGCCAGCTTGCGCTTGCCCAAAGCCCGACCGGAGAAGTAGGCACCAATATCGGCGCCCCAGACCAACACCATCACCGCCAGGATCAACTCATTACCGATCGGGAAGCGCTTGATTTCCACCAGCCCTTGCCAGGCCGGCAGCAGAATCAACAAACCGATCACCAGCTTGCAGGCAACGCTGGACCACTGGCTACTGGTACGCGGATAGGTCAGCACCAGGAAGGTCGCCAACGCCCACCACAACACCGCTGCGCCCAACACCCAAGGAGCGAGATCCGGGAGGATGTACATCAGAAACAGCAACAGGGCCACGATGGCGGCATACGCCACGCGCGGCAACTGGGCGCTGAAGCCCGCCAGGCGCGCCCATTCCCAGGCGCCGAGTGTTACGACCAGGCCGATGAACAGCGCAAAGCCGGAACCGTCGAGCAGGAAAAAGCCACACAAGGCAATCGGCAGCAGAATCAGTGCAGTGATGATTCGTTGTTTAAGCATTTAAACCCGGGCTCCAGCTTCGATCTGCTCGCTCGTTTTACCGAAGCGACGCTGACGGGAAGCGAAATCGGCCAGCGCGTTACGCATGGCATCGTGTTTGAAGTCCGGCCAGAACAGGTCGGAGAAATACAGCTCGGTATAGGCCAACTGCCACAACAGAAAATTACTGATGCGGTGCTCGCCACCGGTACGGATGCACAAGTCCGGCAGCGGCAGATCACCGGTGACCAGGCAGGTTTGCAACAGTTCGGGCGTGATTTCGTCCGGCCGCAGATGGCCAGCCTGCACTTCGCGGGCAAGCCGTTGCGCAGCCTGGGCGATGTCCCACTGGCCACCATAGTTGGCGGCGATCTGCAGCACAAAACGGTTACTGCCAGCAGTAATGGCCTCGGCCTCACGCATGGCCGCTTGCAGCTCCGGATGGAACCGCGAGCGATCACCAATGATGCGCAAAGTGATGTTGTTATCGTTGAGGCGCTTGGCCTCACGACGCAAGGCCCTGAAGAACAGATCCATCAAGGCACTGACTTCTTCGGCCGGACGCTGCCAGTTCTCACTGGAGAACGCGAACAAGGTCAACACTTCGACCTTGGCCTCGGCGCACACCTCAATCACTGCCCGCACTGCATCGACACCCGCTTTGTGCCCGGCGACACCGGGCAAAAAGCGTTTTTTCGCCCAGCGATTATTCCCATCCATGATGATCGCGACATGGCGCGGCACCGCGGAGGGCACAGTCTGCTTGGTCTTTTCCATGAAAGCGCCCTGACCCTTATACGGCCATCAAGTCCGCTTCTTTTTGCTTGGTGGCCGCATCGATATCAGCTTCGGCCTTGTCGGTCAGCTTCTGGATGTCGGCCGCCGCACGGCGCTCTTCGTCTTCGCTGATTTCCTTGTCCTTGACCAGCTTCTTCAGCTCGCCCAGGGCATCGCGACGGATGTTGCGCACGGCAACACGTGCATCTTCCGCTGCGCTGCGCGCCTGCTTGGTGAAGCCCTTGCGGGTTTCTTCAGTCAGGGCAGGCATGGAGATCAGCAGCAACTCGCCCAGGTTGGTCGGGTTGAGGTTCAGGCCGGCGCTCTGGATCGCCTTGTCGACCGCCGCGAGCATGTTGCGCTCAAAGGCTACGACTTGCAGGGTGCGCGAGTCTTTTACGGTGATATTGGCCACTTGGGTGATGGAGGTGTCCGTGCCGTAGTACGGCACCATCACGCTACCCAGAATGCTTGGGTGAGCCTTGCCGGTACGAATCTGACCAAATGCATGGTTCAGAGAGTCCAGGGATTTCTGCATACGCTCTTGAGCGTCTTTCTTGATTTCGTTGATCATTGTTGGCCTTCCTCGATCAGAGTCCCTTCCGCGCCGCCGTGTACGATGTTCAGCAGGGCACCGGGCTTGTTCATATTAAATACGCGCAGCGGCATCTTGTGGTCGCGGCACAGGCAAATTGCCGTCAGGTCCATCACGCCCAGCTTGCGATCCAGCACTTCATCGTAGGTCAGATGATCGAACTTCTCGGCATGCGGGTCTTTGAATGGATCTGCAGTGTAAACGCCGTCCACTTTGGTGGCTTTCAACACGACGTCCGCATCGATTTCAATCGCACGCAGGCATGCGGCCGAATCGGTAGTGAAGAACGGGTTGCCCGTACCAGCAGCGAAGATGACCACGTCTTTGGAGTTCAGGTGGCGCATGGCTTTGCGGCGATCATAGTGATCGGTCACGCCCACCATGGAAATAGCCGACATCACGATCGCCGAGATGTTGGCACGCTCCAGGGCATCGCGCATGGCCAGGGCATTCATCACAGTGGCCAGCATGCCCATGTGGTCGCCGGTGACCCGATCCATACCCGCAGCACTCAGTGCTGCACCGCGGAACAGGTTGCCACCACCAATCACCAGGCCGACCTGTACGCCGATGCCGACCAATTGGCCGACTTCCAGCGCCATGCGGTCGAGCACCTTGGGATCGATCCCGAACTCTTCCGAGCCCATCAGGGCCTCGCCGCTAAGCTTGAGTAGAATGCGTTTATAGCGAGCCTGATAACCACTGCCCTGCTGAGCCATTGCGAATCTCTCCTGCGGCGTATTTTTAAAAATTCTTGGCGAGCCGTTTACGGCTTGCGTTCACTCTAGCTGGACGCTGCTACAGCGCCATCGGAACACGGCTTTGTAAGCCAGTTCCGAGGGGAAGCCAAATAAAATCGACCTTCCCATTTGAAAAGAGGCTGCGCGCGTGAGCGGGCAGCCTCTTTCGGGCGACAGTTGAAAACTGTCTTATTGCTTGGCGGCAGCCAGCTGGGCAGCAACTTCTTCAGCGAAGTTGTCGACCGGCTTCTCGATACCGTCGCCTACCTTGTAGTAGGTGAAGGAAACGATTTCAGCACCGGCTTTCTTAGCCAGTTCGCCAACCTTGATTTCAGGGTTCTTGACGAACGCCTGCTCAACCAGGCTCGCTTCAGCCAGGAACTTGCTGATACGGCCTTTGATCATGTTTTCAACGATGTTCTCTGGCTTGCCCGCGATCTTGTCAGCGTTGAGGCTCAGGAACACGGCTTTTTCGCGCTCGATTGCGTCAGCAGACACTTCCGATGGCAGCAGGAATTCAGGGTTGCTGGCCGCTACGTGCATAGCGATGTCTTTGGCCAGTTCAACGTTGCCGCCTTTAAGGGCAACCACAACGCCGATTTTGTTGCCGTGCAGGTAACCGCCGACAACATCACCTTCAATGCGAGCCAGGCGACGGATGTTGACGTTTTCGCCAACCTTGCCGACCAGAACCAGGCGATCAGCTTCTTGAGCAGCGATCAGCGGCTCAACAGTGGTCAGCTTGTCGTCGAATGCTTTCTTGACGCTGGCAGCAACGAATGCCTTGAAGTCATCCTGCAGAGCCAGGAAGTCGGTCTGCGAGTTCACTTCCAGCAGAACAGCGACTTTACCGTCTTCAACCAGAGCGATAGCACCTTCAGCAGCTACGTTGCCTGCTTTCTTGGCAGCCTTGATGGCGCCCGAAGCACGCATGTCATCAATGGCTTTTTCGATGTCGCCGCCGGCCTTGGTCAAGGCCTTTTTGCAATCCATCATGCCTTCGCCGGTACGCTCACGCAGTTCTTTAACCAACGCTGCAGTAATCTCTGCCATTTCAAAATCCTCTTGGATAGGTTTTCAACCATTCCACCCGATCAAACGGGCGATCAATTCTTCCCGAATCTCCCTTGTAGGCCGCTGCACGTTACAGATGATGTAGCTGCGCTGCCGACAAATGGTTTTCGAGGGGGCAAAAAGGGGGCCAAGCCCCCTTTTTGCTTACTGAGTCAACGCCAGGGCGTCAATTACTCAGCTGCGGCTACCGGAGCTTCTTCAACGAACTGCTCGGTACCACCAGCAACGTGGTTGCGACCACGGATGACAGCATCAGCCATCGAACCCATGTACAACTGGATAGCGCGGATGGCGTCATCGTTGCCTGGGATGATGTAGTCAACGCCATCAGGGCTGCTGTTGGTATCGACTACGCCGATAACAGGAATGCCCAGTTTGTTGGCTTCGGTGATCGCGATGCGCTCGTGATCAACGTCGATAACGAACAGTGCGTCAGGCAGGCCGCCCATGTCCTTGATACCACCCAGGGAACGATCGAGCTTTTCCAGGTCGCGAGTGCGCATCAGCGCCTCTTTCTTGGTCAGCTTGGCGAAAGTACCGTCTTCGGCTTGCACTTCAAGGTCACGCAGACGCTTGATGGAAGCACGGATGGTTTTGAAGTTGGTCAGCATGCCGCCCAACCAGCGGTGATCGACGTACGGCGAACCGCAACGTGCTGCTTCTTCAGCAACGATCTTGCCAGCGGAACGCTTGGTGCCGACGAACAGAATCTTGTTTTTGCCCTGGGCCAGGCGCTCTACGAAAGTCAGAGCTTCGTTGAACATTGGCAGGGTTTTTTCAAGGTTGATGATGTGGATCTTGTTACGTGCGCCGAAAATGTATTTACCCATTTTCGGGTTCCAGTAACGGGTTTGGTGACCGAAGTGCACACCGGCCTTCAGCATATCGCGCATGTTGACTTGGGACATGATAGTTCCTTAATAAGTCGGGTTTGGCCTCCACGTATCCCAATGACCAACCAGCGGCATCAAGGCCTCCGGCACCCAGGTCATCGTGTCGACACGTGTGTGGATTTAAGCTCTGCGGGGTATCCCCGGAAAGCGGCGCATTTTATACCACACGAAGGGCAAAAACGAAACCCGCAATCACATTTGCCGCCAACGACTTTTGCGCAACCCTTTGAATAGCGCCACTATCACCCCACTTTATAGAGACAACCGACGGCCAGACGCTCATGATTTGCCGCCCGCGTCTGGTAGAATCAGGTTTTTTGGGGCTTGTGCGAATTCTGTAACCTTTTGCCGCACACCCGTAAACCGTATTGATTTCAGCGCCTCGCGCTAGAGAGAGCCTGTATGACTGTTACCTTGAAAACCGCCGAAGACATCGCTGGCATGCGCGTTGCCGGCAAACTGGCGGCCGACGTGCTGGAAATGATTGCCGAACACGTCAAGCCCGGCGTCACCACCGAAACACTGGACCGCATCTGCCACGACTATATAGTCGACGTGCAAAAGGCTATCCCTGCCCCGCTGAACTACAAGGGCTTCCCCAAGTCGATCTGCACCTCGATCAATCACGTGGTCTGCCACGGGATTCCAGGCGACAAGCCGCTGAAAGATGGCGACACCCTGAACATCGACGTCACGGTCATCAAAGACGGCTACCACGGTGATACCAGCCGCATGTTCCACGTCGGCACAGTGCCGGTCTGGGCCGAGCGCCTATCCCAGGTGACCCAGGAATGCATGTACAAGGCCATTGAAATCGTCAAACCCGGCTGCCGCCTGGGCGATATCGGTGAAGTGATCCAGAAGCACGCTGAAAAGAACGGCTTCTCGGTGGTTCGCGAGTTCTGCGGCCACGGCATCGGCAAGGTGTTCCACGAAGAGCCGCAGATCCTGCATTACGGCCGTGCCGGTACGGGCATGGAACTGAAAGCCGGCATGACCTTCACCATTGAGCCGATGATCAACCAGGGCAAGGCTGACACCAAGGTACTGGGCGACGGCTGGACCGCCATCACCAAGGACCGCAAGCTCTCCGCCCAGTGGGAACACACCCTGCTGGTCACCGACACCGGCTACGAAATCTTCACCCTGCGCGCGGACGACACAATCCCACGCATTTCGGCGTAACGGCTGCCCTGGTTTTCCCAAACTGTGTTGTGACTGACTGATAGCTAGAAAGGAAAGCCGAACGATGCCCCAGGTGGACCCCGAACTCTTCGACCGTGGCCAGTTCCAGGCCGAACTGGCGCTGAAGGCCAGCCCTATCGCCGCCTTCAAGAAGGCTATCCGCCAGGCCCGCGAGGTGCTCGACGAGCGCTTTCGCAGTGGCCGGGACATCCGTCGGCTGATCGAGGACCGTGCCTGGTTCGTCGATAACATCCTGCAAAAGGCCTGGGAACAGTTCAGTTGGAGCGAAGACGCCGATATCGCCCTGGTGGCGGTCGGCGGCTACGGCCGGGGTGAGCTGCACCCCTACTCCGACATTGATCTGCTGATCCTGCTGGACAGCGCCGACCATGAGATCTTTCGCGATTCCATCGAGCGCTTTCTGACCCTGCTGTGGGACATCGGCCTGGAAGTCGGCCAGAGCGTGCGTTCGGTGGCCGAATGCGCCGAAGAAGCCCGCGCCGACCTCACCGTCATCACCAACCTGATGGAAAGCCGCACCATCGCCGGCCCCGAGCGTCTGCGTCAGCGCATGCTCGAAGTCACCAGCACCACGCAAATGTGGCCGAGCAAGCACTTCTTCCTGGCCAAGCGCGCCGAGCAGAAAGCCCGGCACCACAAGTACAACGACACCGAATACAACCTGGAACCCAACGTCAAAGGCTCCCCCGGTGGCCTGCGCGATATCCAGACAATTTTGTGGGTCGCCCGTCGCCAGTACGGCACCCTGAACCTGCGCGCCCTGGCCGGTGAAGGCTTTCTGGTGGAGAGCGAAAACACCCTGCTCGCCTCGTCCCAGGAATTCCTCTGGAAAGTGCGCTACGCCCTGCACATGCTCGCCGGGCGTTCCGAAGACCGCCTGCTGTTCGACCATCAGCGGTCCATCGCCACCCTACTGGGTTTCGAAGGTGAAGACGCGAAGACCAGCATCGAAAGTTTCATGCAGCAGTACTACCGGGTGGTCATGAGCATTGCCCAGCTCAGCGACCTGATCATGCAGCACTTCGAAGAAGTGATCCTGGCCCCGGAAGACGAAGCGCCACCGCAGCCGATCAACGCGCGCTTCCAACTGCATGACGGTTATATCGAGGCGCGCAACGACAACGTGTTCCGCCGCACACCGTTCGCCATGCTGGAAGTTTTCGTGCTGATGGCCCAACAGCCGGAAATCAAAGGCGTGCGCGCCGACACGATTCGCCTGCTGCGCGAAAACCGTCACCTGATCGACGATGACTTTCGCAACGACATCCGTAACACCAGCCTGTTTATCGAGCTGTTCAAGTGCAAGATCGGCATCCACCGCAACCTGCGGCGGATGAACCGCTACGGCATCCTCGGGCGTTACCTGCCGGAGTTCGGCTTTATCGTCGGGCAGATGCAGCACGACCTGTTCCACATCTACACCGTGGACGCCCACACCCTGAACCTGATCAAGCACCTGCGTAAGCTGCAGTACTCCCAGGTTTCAGAGAAGTTCCCGCTGGCCAGTAAGCTAATGGCCAAGCTGCCCAAGCCCGAACTGATCTACCTGGCCGGCCTGTACCATGACATCGGCAAAGGCCGCCACGGTGACCATTCGGAAGTCGGTGCGGTCGACGCCGAGGCGTTCTGCCAGCGCCACCAGTTGCCGTTGTGGGACAGCCGCCTGATTGTCTGGCTGGTGCAGAACCACCTGGTGATGTCGACCACCGCCCAACGCAAGGACTTGTCCGACCCACAGGTGATCCACGACTTCGCCGGGATCGTCGGCGATGAGACCCGCCTCGACTACCTGTATGTGCTGACGGTTTCCGATATCAACGCCACCAACCCGACACTGTGGAACTCGTGGCGCGCGAGCCTGCTGCGCCAGTTGTACACCGAGACCAAGCGCGCCCTGCGCCGAGGCCTGGAAAACCCGGTGGACCGCGAAGAACAGATCCGCCGCACCCAAAGCGCGGCCCTGGATATCCTGGTGCGCGGCGGCAACGACCCAGACGACGTCGAGCAATTGTGGTCGCAACTGGGCGACGATTACTTCCTGCGCCACACCGCCGGCGATGTGGCCTGGCACAGCGACGCGATCTTGCAGCAACCGGCCGATGGCGGCCCGCTGGTGCTGATCAAAGAGACGACCCAACGCGAGTTCGAAGGCGGCACGCAGATTTTCATCTACGCCCCCGACCAGCATGACTTCTTCGCCGTGACCGTGGCGGCCATGGACCAGCTCAACCTGAACATCCACGACGCCCGGGTCATCACCTCCAGCAGCCAGTTCACCCTCGACACCTACATCGTGCTCGACACCGAAGGCGAGTCCATCGGCGATAACCCGGCGCGGGTGAAAAAGATCCGCGAAGGCCTGACCGAAGCGTTGCGCAACCCGGATGACTACCCGACCATCATCCAACGCCGCGTGCCGCGCCAGCTCAAGCATTTTGCGTTTGCGCCGCAGGTGACCATTTCCAATGACGCCCAGCGCCCGGTGACGGTGCTGGAACTCAGCGCACCGGATCGCCCGGGCCTGCTGGCGCGGATCGGCGGGATTTTCCTGGAGTTCGACCTGTCACTGCAGAACGCCAAGATTGCGACCCTCGGCGAGCGCGTGGAAGACGTGTTCTTCATTACCGATGCCGATAACCAACCGCTGTCCGACCCCGAGCTGTGCCGCCGCCTGCAGGATGCAATCGTCCAGCAACTGAGCGTGACCCAGGAACCCGGCGTCGAACTGACGCGCCTGACGATTTGATACTCGCCCAGTTTTTAACGCCTTGCATGAGATCCACCGATGAACAACGCCCTGAACCAGTTGCAGCCTTACCCGTTCGAAAAATTGCGCGCGCTGCTCGGCAGCGTGACGCCGAACCCGGACAAACGCCCAATCGCGCTGTCCATCGGCGAGCCCAAGCATAAATCACCGACATTCGTCGCCGAGGCGCTGAGCAATAACCTCGACCAGATGGCGGTGTACCCAACCACCCTGGGCATTCCAGCGCTGCGCGAAGCCATCGCGGCCTGGTGCGAACGCCGCTTCAATGTGCCCAAGGGCTGGCTGGACCCGACGCGTAACATTCTGCCGGTCAACGGCACCCGCGAGGCGCTGTTCGCCTTCACCCAAGCAGTGGTCAATCGCAGTGACGATGCACTGGTGGTGAGCCCGAATCCGTTCT
The DNA here is from genome assembly GCF_049897085.1 of Pseudomonas sp. PSPC3-2. Classification (NCBI taxonomy): domain Bacteria; kingdom Pseudomonadati; phylum Pseudomonadota; class Gammaproteobacteria; order Pseudomonadales; family Pseudomonadaceae; genus Pseudomonas; species Pseudomonas sp. PSPC3-2. The sequence continues at coordinate 405,683 of NZ_JAFCVO010000001.1, read as the reverse complement.
ACCAGATCTACGAAGGTGCCGCGTTCCTGGCCGGGGCCAAGCCGCACTACCTACCGTGCCTAGACGCCAACGGTTTCAACCCGGACTTCGACGCCGTGACGCCGGACATCTGGAAACGCTGCCAGATCCTGTTCCTGTGCTCCCCAGGTAACCCGACCGGCGCCTTGATCCCGGTCGACACCTTGAAGAAACTCATCGCCCTGGCCGACGAATATGACTTCGTGATTGCCGCCGACGAGTGCTACAGCGAACTGTACTTCGACGAGCAAAGCCCACCGCCGGGTCTGTTGAGCGCCTGCGTCGAACTGGGCCGCCAGGACTTCAAGCGCTGCGTCGTGTTCCACAGCCTGTCCAAGCGCTCCAACCTGCCGGGCCTGCGTTCCGGTTTCGTGGCCGGCGACGCCGACATCCTAAAGGCCTTCCTGCTGTACCGCACCTACCACGGCTGCGCGATGCCGGTGCAAACCCAACTGGCCAGCGTTGCGGCCTGGCAGGACGAAGCCCACGTCCTGGCCAACCGTGACCTGTACCGCGAGAAATTCGACGCGGTGCTGGCGATCCTCAAGCCGGTACTGGACGTGCAAGCCCCCGACGGCGGTTTCTACCTGTGGCCGAATGTAGACGGTGACGATGCCGCCTTCTGCCGCGATCTGTTTGTGCAAGAACACGTGACCGTAGTGCCAGGTTCGTACCTGTCGCGGGATGTAGATGGTGTCAATCCAGGTGCCGGCCGCGTGCGCATGGCATTGGTTGCGCCGTTGGCAGAGTGCGTGGAAGCGGCTGAGCGGATTCGCGACTTCATTCAGCGCAGGAAGTAACCTCTTCAACTTCCGCACTGTGCAACGCAGTGCGGGAACCTTCCTCATTCGCTCACCACCTATAGGCAAACCTCCGACGAGTAGCGCCTATGAGCCTAATCAGCCAGTCCCTCGCCCTTGCCCCCGCTTATCAGCCGTCCCCGAATAATGACATCACCCCTCCCGAACCTGCCGGGCGAACAAAAAGAGGCATCGCCGACAGCGACAAGCGCTGGCCGGACGGCGTGATCACCGTTGCGCTCGACCTGAGGGACGAAAAAAGCAAAGCGCTGGTGGTGGACGCTATCCGCGAATGGGCCCACCACACGCCGGCACTGCGCTTCAATATCGTCGATGGCAAGACCGGCGATATTCGTATTTCTGACGATGAAGGGCTCAAGGGCAATTGGTCCGCCATTGGCACGCAGGCCAGGCACATCGATGAAGATCAACCCACGATGCACCTCGACCGCACGGACGACTCGAAGAAGTTCCGCAGTACGGCCCTGCACGAATTCGGCCACGCCCTCGGGTTATTGCACGAGCACCAGCACCCGCAGAACACCCTGGATTGGGACAGGCCCCAGGTGTATGACTACTACACCAGCGACGCTTTCAGCGAAGCCATGGTACGCGAGCACATCCTTGAGCCAGACAACCGACCCGGCTTGCAGATCACCCCATACGATCCGCAGTCCGTGATGCATTATGAAATTCCGGCTGAATTGAGGCGCAACGGGCAGGCCATCCCTAAAAACACCACCCTTTCTGCGGGCGACCAGCAAGCAATCAGAAGGCTGTACCCCCCGGTCAACCCGACGTAGCGCGCGCAGCGGATAAACATAGGCTCACGTATTCACTCAATACCACCGGGAACTTTCCTGCAATTGGGACGAATTAACCACTGTCTCGTCCCGACCTGCCGCAGGAAACGTTCAATGATAAATCCCTCGCCTGAATCCTCTTATCCGCCTGGCACGCTCCGGCCGCCTGTCGAAAGCGCCGGTAGCGCCACGCCAACGCACAGTCTTTCGAGAAGCCGGCGCAATGTCGGTGAACCCGGCAAATACTGGCCCCAAAACACGACCCTCACGATCGCCATGTATGAGTATGAAATGGACGATAAATACGTGCTGGCCGTCAAAAAAGCCGCCAGCCATTGGCTGCCCCACATCAATCTGAAGTTTGATTTTGTCTCGGGCGAGCGAGGCGATATCCGTATCGCACAGAGCCCGCCGGGCGACGGCGGTGGCGGTGGCGCTTCATCCATAGGCACCGATGCGCGAAACATACCGTTTTGGATGCCGACCATGAGCCTGCCCATGAATCACAACGACCCCCGCTTCGAATACATCGTCATCCATGAATTCGGGCACATGCTGGGCGCCCATCACGCCCACCAGCATCCCGATGCCAACATCCCCTGGAACCGTGAAAATATCCAAGCGGCCTACCGAGGCACCACCAACCCGTATGCGGTACAGGACAACATCCTGCCGCTGACGCGGAGCAGCGCTTATGACTTGCTGCCTTATGACCCTGAATCGGTCATGCACTATGCCGTCAGCCCGGACCTGACCGATGGAAAGCGGGCGCACATCGACAACTGGTCACTGAGTGACGGAGACATTGCCTGGGCAAAAAAAGCCTACCCCGCCCCCCAAGCGGCGCCCACCCCCCCGGTGATCCGTCATCCACGCTTTCGTGATGCCGACTTCGACTGCACCGTTTAAGGCGTTGCGCACTCAGCGTCGGGGGCATGGGGCGCAGCGACAGCCAATTGCCTACTTCGGCGATCCCAGGTTCGCTTCACTCATATCCAGCTCGCTCAACACTTCCCTCAACACGTCATCCCCAATCCGGTGATGACGGCTCAGGCTATACAACTCCAAGCGCTGCGCGCGCAGGGCCTTGAGCCGCAGTTTTCGCTCCAGTTGGTCCATCTGCAACGCGAGCGCCTGGGCTTCGGCGGAGTCGTTAAAGACATCCAACTGATGCCGATATTCCGACATCAGTCGCGCCTTCAGCTCGGTAGCCAGTGCGGCCTGAGCGGCGTCCGCGGGAGCGCTCTCGGTAGGATCTTCGACCTCAAGCGCATGGATCGCGGCCACGGCGGTCTTTTTCCAAGCCTCGCGCACTTCATTGTGATGTTTTTCATCGGGGCTTTTTTCAATGCCTCGCAGCAGCAGCGGCAACGCAATACACGCCGCAACGAGCGACAGCAGGATTACCCCGGCCGCGATAAAGATCAACAGATCGCGCTGCGGGAATGCCTCGCCCGGCGCCAGCAGCAAGGGTACCGACATCACACCGGCCAACGTCACCGCCCCGCGCACGCCGCCAACGGTCAACAGCCAGCAGGAGCGCGCCGTCGGCACCAGGGTAAGCTCGCTTTTCCCACGCAGGCGCCGGAGCACACCCGACAGACGCCAGATGCTTTGCACCCAGATGAACCGCAATACCAACAGCACCAGGAAGATCGCGATCACGTCCAGGCAGCGATACAGCAGGGTCGGCCACAGCGTGGTTTCATGACTCACCACCGCCTTGATAATGTCCGGCAGTTGCAGACCCAATAGCAGGAAAATCAAGCCATTGAAGGCAAACTCCAGCAGCGACCACACACTGCGATTGAGCAAGCGCGTGCTGGTCTGGCGGGGCAGCAGGTCCAGCCAGCTTTGCATCATGCCCGCCGCCACCGCCGAGAGAATGCCCGATGCGCCCAGGCGTTCGGCCAGAACATAGGCGGCAAACGGCAGCAGCAACATGAACACAACGTGGGTGGCCGGGTCGTCCCACCCTCGCGCAATCATCCAGACACGCAGGCGCCCCACCAGCCAGCTCAACGCAATCCCAACCGCCAGACCGCCCATGGCCACCAGTACAAAGGTCAGGCTGGCATCCGCCAGGGAAAACACCCCGGTCAAGGCTGCCACCAGGGCGAACTTGAACGTCACCAGGCCCGTGGCATCGTTCATCAAGGCCTCGCCCTGGAGCATATGCATCAAGGGCGTGGGTAAACGGTTCTGGGAAATGGCCGACACCGCCACGGCGTCCGTCGGCGACAACACCGCCGCCAGGGCAAAGGCCACCGGCAACGGAATCGAAGGCAATAGCCAATGAATGAAGTAGCCGGCGCCGACCACGGTAAACAGCACCAGCCCTACCGCCAGCGTCAGAATCGGCCCGCGCAGGCGCCACAATTCGCGCTTGGGCATGCGCCAGCCATCGGAGAACAGCAGCGGCGGCAGGAACAGAAACAGGAACAACTCCGGGTCCAACGCGACATGCAGCCCCAGCGTGGGCCAGGCCAGCAAGGCCCCGGCGGCAATCTGCACGAGGGGTAACGGCAGCGGGATGACTCGCCAGACCAGACGCGAAACGCTGACCAGCATCAGCAGGATAAGAACGGTGTAGGCGGTTTGCATAACGCGGGTTTCCCGGACAATCGACTTGCAACGACGCACATCAGGCAACAACTCACCCTTGAAGTGCCATATTAGCCGCCTATGCTGTGCGATGGCTTTCGCACAATAGTCGCACTGGGCAATCCACGCTAGAGACGAGCGGCACCCAAACCCGCTGGTCGTGGCATAATCCGAGACCTTTCATTTTCATTGGTCCAAAGGGGGGCAATTCCTTGACCGTATCAAGCAAAACGTTGCACCTTTTCGGCATCAAAGCCTGCGACACCATGAAAAAAGCGCGCACCTGGCTCGACGAGCACGGCGTGAGCTATGCGTTCCACGACTACAAAACGGCCGGTATCGACCGCGAACACTTGACCCAATGGTGCAACGAGCACGGTTGGCAGGTGGTTTTGAACCGTGCGGGCACCACCTTTCGCAAACTCGAAGACGAACGCAAAGCCGATCTCGATCAGTCGAAAGCCATTGAATTGATGCTCGCACAACCGTCGATGATCAAGCGCCCAGTGCTTGATCTCGGTGACAGAACCCTGATTGGCTTCAAGCCAGACACTTATTCGGCGGCCCTCAAGTAGGCCAGCCATTCCATTTTTGTAGAGGTAACAGCATGTCCAATTCCCTGTTCAGCCTGGGCTTCGGCGTCGGCACTCAGAACCGCCAAGGTGCTTGGCTGGAAGTGTTTTACGCACAACCCTTGCTCCACCCGTCGGCAGAAATCGTCGCAGCCATCGCGCCGATCCTAGGTTACAGCGAAGGCAACCAGGCGATCACGTTCACCGTCGCCCAAGCCCTGCAACTGGCGGACGCACTCAAAGGCGTCGACGCGACCCAAGCGGCCCTGCTGAACCGCCTGGCTGAAAGCCATACCCCGCTGGTCGCCACCCTGCTGGCCGAAGACGCCGCACTGACCTCCACGCCTGAGGCCTACCTCAAGCTGCACCTGCTGTCCCATCGCCTGGTCAAGCCCCACGGCCTGAGCCTGGCCGGTGTATTCCCGCAGTTGCCGAACGTGGCCTGGACCAGCCAGGGCGCGATCGACATCAATGAGCTGGCCGAACGCCAACTGGAAGCGCGCCTGCGTGGCGAGCTGCTGGAAGTGTTCTCGGTGGACAAGTTCCCGAAAATGACCGATTACGTCGTACCAAGCGGCGTGCGTATCGCTGACGCGGCGCGTATCCGCCTGGGCGCCTACGTGGGCGAAGGCACCACCGTGATGCACGAAGGTTTCGTCAACTTCAACGGCGGCACCGAAGGCCCGGGCATGATCGAAGGCCGTGTCTCGGCAGGCGTATTTGTCGGCAAAGGCTCGGACCTCGGCGGCGGCTGCTCCACCATGGGCACCTTGTCGGGTGGCGGCAACATCGTGATCAAGGTCGGCGAAGGCTGCCTGATCGGCGCCAACGCCGGTATCGGTATCCCGCTGGGCGACCGCAACACCGTGGAATCGGGCCTGTACGTCACCGCCGGGACCAAGGTTGCGCTGCTCGACGAGCGCAACCAACTGGTTAAAGTGGTCAAGGCGCGTGAGCTGGCCGGCCAGCCGGACCTGCTGTTCCGCCGTAACTCCGAGACCGGTGCCGTGGAGTGCAAAACCCACAAATCGGCCATCGAACTGAACGAAGCGCTGCACGCTCACAACTAAGCAGCGACTCGATGCCACTAGCGAGCCCCGCACCGGGGCTCGCTTATACGAGTCTTGAACACCATGCTTGTGCCCTCCCCCTGGCGCGTCGACTTTCCGGCCATCGCCACCCTGCAACGGCAAGACCAGACCTATCTGGACAGCGCCGCCACCGCGCAAAAACCCCAAGCCCTGCTGGACGCGATCAGCCATTACTACACCAATGGCGCCGCCAACGTTCACCGTGCCCAACATTTGCCGGGCGCCCATGCGACCCAGGCCTTCGAGAACAGTCGCAGCAAGGTCGCGCAGTGGTTGAATGCAGGAGACAGCGGGCACATCGTCTTCACTCATGGCGCGACGTCGGCGCTGAACCTCTTGGCCTATGGCCTCGAGCACTTATTCAATGCGGGCGATGAAATTGTCATCAGCGCCCTGGAACACCACGCCAACCTGCTGCCCTGGCAGCAACTGGCCAAACGTCGCGCGCTGGAACTGGTGATCCTGCCCGTTGGCGACGACGGCATGATCGACCTTGAGGCCGCCGCCGCGCGGATCGGCCCGCGCACACGCCTGCTGGCGGTGAGCCAACTGTCCAACGTGCTGGGCACCTGGCAACCGCTGGAACACCTGCTGGCAATGGCCAAGGCCGAGGGCGCGCTGAGCGTGGTCGATGGCGCCCAGGGCATCGTCCATGGCCGCCACGACGTGCAAGCCCTGGGCTGCGACTTCTACGTATTTTCCAGCCACAAACTCTACGGCCCGGACGGCGTCGGCGTGCTGTATGGCCGCACCCAAGCCCTGCATCAGTTGCGCCACTGGCAGTTCGGCGGCGAAATGGTGCAACAGGCCGATTACCACAACGCCAGCTTCCGCCCTGCGCCGCTGGGGTTCGAGGCCGGCACCCCACCGATTGCCAGCGTGATCGGCCTGGGTGCCAGCCTGGATTACCTGAATTCACTGGGTCAACCGGCGGTCATCGCCCACGAAGCTGCGCTGCACGACTACCTGTTGCGCGGGCTGAAAGCGCGCAATGGCGTGCGCGTGCTCGGCGCGCCGCAGGTGGCGTTGGTCAGTTTCGTGGTGGAAGGCGTGCATAACGCCGATCTTGCTCACTTGCTGACCGAGCAGGGCATTGCCGTGCGCGCCGGCCATCATTGCGCAATGCCGCTGCTCAAGGCGATGCACTTGTCGGGGGCGATTCGCGTATCCCTGGCGCTGTACAACGATTCCGATGATCTGGAGCGCTTCTTTGACGCGCTGGACCAGGCGCTGGATATGCTGCGATGAGCCTGCCGGTCGAGGCAGTCAGCGCGCTTGAGTCGTTTCAGGCGGTGGGCAGTTGGGAGCAACGCGCGCGCCTGCTGATGCAATGGGGCGAGCGGCTGCCGGCATTGGCGGATGCAGACAAAGTCGACACCCACCTAGTGCAGGGCTGCGAGAGCCTGGTGTGGTTGGTGGGGCGTTTATCCGACGGCCATTGGCAGTTCGCCGCCAGCAGCGATGCGCGCATGATTCGCGGGCTGGTGGCGTTGCTGCTGGCGCGGGTCAACGGGCTCTCGGCTGCCGAGTTGCAGGCGGTCGACTTGCCGGATTGGTTCAATCAACTGGGGCTGTCGCGCCAGTTGTCGCCGTCGCGCAGCAATGGCCTGAATGCCGTGCTGCAGCGCATGCGCGAACTAAGCCGTACATAAAACCAAATGTGGGAGGGAGCTTGCCCCCGATAGCAGAGTGTCAGTCACTGAATACATTGACTGAACCGCCGCTATCGGGAGCAAGCCTCCTCCCACATTTGAATGAAGCAAGGCCTTGAGATTTAAGAAGGTTTGACTCGCTCGGAAGGCCGGCGCACCCCGGCCACAATCTTGTCCACCGCCTTGGTCGCCGCCACCATGCCGAAGGTGGCCGTCACCATCATCACCGCGCCAAACCCGCCGGCGCAGTCCAGCTTTACCCCGTCGCCAACAAAACTCTTTTGCAAACAGATGCTGCCGTCCGGCTTCGGGTAGCGCAGTTGCTCGGTGGAGAACACACACGGCACGCTGTAATGACGGGTCACCGTGCGCGAGAAACCATAGTCACGGCGCAGGGTGGAGCGCACTTTCGAGGCGAGCGGGTCGTTGAAGGTGCGGTTCAAGTCGCAGACCTGGATCAACGTCGGGTCGATCTGCCCGCCAGCACCGCCAGTGGTGATGATCTGGATCTTGCGGCGCTTGCACCAGGCGATCAGTGCCGCCTTGGCGTTGACGGCGTCGATGCAGTCGATCACGCAGTCGATGTTGGGGGTGATGTACTCGGCCATGGTGTCGCGGGTGACGAAGTCCGCCACCGCATGCACCGTGCAATCCGGGTTGATGCCGCGCAGGCGCTCAGCCATCACGTCGACCTTGGGTTTGCCCACGGTGCTGTCCAGGGCATGCAACTGGCGGTTGCTGTTGCTGACGCAAACATCATCCAAATCAAACAGCGAGATCTCGCCCACCCCACAACGGGCGATGGCTTCCGCCGCCCATGAGCCTACGCCGCCGACGCCAACGATCGCCACATGGGCCGCTTTCAAGCGCTCCAGGCCTTCAATGCCATACAACCGGGCGACGCCTGCAAACCGCGGATCTTCTGTACTCATGACCATTACCCCAAAAACCGGCGCGCATTATAGGGCTTTGCCACGACAAGTTCGAAACTTCGCGATACAAGTAAAGAACTTAGCTGGACATTCGCGGACTAACGTCCGGCTTTTCTCAGTCTGCTGTACGCTCAGGGAAGGGCCGGTGTAGGATGCGCGCCGTTCGGTGTAGGCCGACACCTCTTTTCGTTCCACACCTTTTGGAACCCGAAATCACCATGTCATCGCGTAAATTTGGACTCAACCTGGTGGTGGTGCTGGCAATTGCCGCACTGTTCACCGGCTTCTGGGCGCTGATCAACCGCCCGGTCACCACCCCCAACTGGCCTGAACAGATCTCCGGTTTTTCCTACTCGCCGTTTCAGCAAGGCCAGTACCCACAGAAAGACCAGTACCCGACCGACGACCAGATGCGTCAGGATCTTGCGATCATGAGCAAGCTGACGGACAACATCCGTACCTACTCGGTCGACGGCACCCTGGGGGATATCCCCAAGCTGGCGGAAGAGTTCGGCCTGCGCGTCACCCTGGGGATCTGGATCAGCCCGGACCTGGAGCGCAACGAACGCGAGATCCAGCGCGCCATCGAGATCGCCAACAGCTCGCGCAGTGTCGTGCGCGTGGTGGTCGGCAACGAAGCGCTGTTCCGTGAAGAAATCACCCCTGAAGCACTGATCGTGCTGCTGGATCGCGTGCGCGCCGCCGTCAAGGTGCCGGTGACCACCTCCGAGCAGTGGCACATCTGGGAGCACAACCCGCAGTTGGCCAAGCACGTCGACCTGATCGCCGCGCACATCCTGCCGTACTGGGAACACATTCCGGTGGCCCAGGCCGGCCAATTCGTACTCGACCGTGCACGGGATCTGAAGAAGGCCTTCCCGAAAAAGCCGCTGCTGCTGTCGGAAGTCGGCTGGCCGAGCAACGGCCGCATGCGTGGCGGTGCTGATGCGTCCCCCGCCGACCAGGCAATTTACCTGCGCACGCTGGTCAACAAGCTCAACCGCCAGGGCTTCAACTACTTCGTGATCGAGGCCTTCGACCAGCCGTGGAAAGCCAGCGACGAAGGCTCGGTCGGCGCTTACTGGGGCGTGTACAACGCCGCACGCCAGCAAAAATTCAACTTCGAAGGGCCAGTGGTCGCGATCCCGCAATGGCGCGTGCTGGCCATCGGCTCGGTGGTGCTTGCACTGCTGTCGTTGACCCTGCTGATGATCGACGGCTCGGCCCTGCGTCAACGCGGCCGGACCTTCCTGACTTTTACCGCGTTCCTGTGCGGCTCGGTGCTGGTGTGGATCGGCTACGACTACAGCCAGCAATACAGCACCTGGTTCAGCCTGACGGTGGGTTTCCTCCTGGCACTCGGCGCCCTGGGCGTGTTTATCGTGCTGCTGGCCGAAGCCCATGAACTGGCGGAAGCGGTCTGGACCCACAAGCGTCGGCGTCAATTCCTGCCGGTCGTGGGGGACTCGGACTACCGTCCGAAAGTGTCGATCCATGTGCCGTGCTACAACGAGCCGCCAGAGATGGTCAAACAGACCCTCGATGCCCTGGCCGCCCTCGACTATCCGGACTACGAAGTCCTGATCATCGACAACAACACCAAGGACCCGGCGGTGTGGGAACCGGTGCGCGACTACTGCGCAACCCTGGGCCCACGCTTCAAGTTCTTCCACGTTTCGCCCCTGGCCGGGTTCAAGGGCGGCGCGCTGAACTACCTGATCCCGCACACCGCCAAGGATGCCGAAGTGATCGCGGTGATCGACTCGGACTACTGCGTGTCGCCGAACTGGCTCAAGCACATGGTGCCGCACTTCGCCGACCCGAAAATCGCCGTGGTGCAGTCGCCACAGGATTATCGCGACCAGAACGAAAGCACCTTCAAGAAGCTCTGCTACGCCGAATACAAAGGCTTCTTCCATATCGGCATGGTCACCCGCAACGACCGCGACGCGATCATCCAGCACGGCACCATGACCATGACCCGTCGCTCGGTGCTCGAAGAGCTGGGCTGGGCCGACTGGTGCATCTGCGAAGACGCCGAACTTGGCCTGCGTGTGTTCGAGAAAGGCCTGTCGGCCGCGTATTACCCCGACAGCTACGGCAAAGGCCTGATGCCCGACACCTTCATCGACTTCAAGAAACAGCGTTTCCGCTGGGCCTATGGCGCGATCCAGATCATCAAGCGTCACACCGCCAGCCTGTTGCGCGGCAAGGACACCGAGCTGACTCGTGGCCAGCGCTACCACTTCCTCGCGGGCTGGTTGCCGTGGGTGGCGGATGGCATGAACATCTTCTTTACCGTCGGCGCGCTGTTGTGGTCGGCGGCGATGATCATCGTGCCGACCCGGGTCGACCCGCCGCTGCTGATTTTCGCGATCCCGCCGTTGGCGTTGTTCGTGTTTAAGGTGGGCAAGATCATCTTCCTGTACCGCCGCGCCGTGGGGGTAAACCTCAAGGATGCGTTCTGTGCGGCCCTGGCCGGGTTGGCGTTGTCGCACACCATCGCCAAAGCGGTGCTGTATGGCTTCTTCACCACCAGCATTCCGTTCTTTCGTACACCGAAAAACGCGGATAACCACGGCTTCTGGGTAGCGATTTCCGAAGCCCGCGAAGAGATGTTCATCATGCTGCTGTTGTGGGGCGCTGCGCTGGGCATCTACCTGGTGCAGGGCCTGCCGAGCGCCGACATGCGCTTCTGGGTGGTGATGCTGCTGGTGCAATCACTGCCGTATGTGGCGGCGTTGATCATGGCGTTCCTGTCGTCGCTGCCCAAACCGGCGCCGAAGGCAGAGCCGGCCACCGCGCTGTAAAAACTTGCGCAATGCACTAAACGGCGGCCTCTGGCCGCCGTTTTGCTATAAGATAACGGCCGTTTTGTGTGCCTTGCCTGCTCACCTATAAAAGCTCCGGAGTTCCCCCCATGACGGCCCATGCCGACCTTTCGCCGACCCTTCAACTTGCCATCGACCTGATCCGCCGCCCCTCGGTGACGCCGATCGACGCCGATTGCCAAAAGCTGATGATGCAGCGCCTGGGCGACGCCGGTTTCCAGCTTGAGCCGATGCGCATCGAAAACGTGGACAACTTCTGGGCCACCCACGGCAAGCACGACGGCCCGGTGCTGTGCTTTGCCGGCCACACCGACGTGGTCCCGACCGGCCCGGTGCAGGCCTGGCAGAACGACCCGTTCGACGCGCTGATCGACGACCACGGCATGCTCTGCGGCCGTGGCGCGGCGGACATGAAAGGCAGCCTGGCGGCGATGCTGGTGGCATCGGAGCGCTTTGTGCAGGACTACCCGGACCACACGGGTTCGGTGGCCTTCCTGATCACCAGCGATGAAGAAGGCCCGGCGCACCACGGCACCAAGGCCGTGATCGAACGCCTGGCCGCGCGCAAAGAGCGTCTGGACTGGTGCATCGTCGGCGAACCGTCAAGCACCAGCCTGGTCGGCGATGTGGTCAAGAACGGCCGTCGTGGCTCGCTCGGCGCCACCCTGACCGTGCGCGGCGTGCAAGGTCACGTGGCCTACCCGCACCTGGCGAAGAACCCGATCCACCTGGCCACCCCGGCACTGGCTGAACTGGCCGCCGAGCATTGGGACGACGGCAACAGCTTCTTCCCGCCGACCAGCTTTCAGATCTCCAACCTCAACGCCGGCACCGGCGCCACCAACGTGATCCCCGGCGAGCTGACGGCGGTGTTCAACTTCCGCTTCTCCACCGAATCCACCGTGGACGGCCTGCAACAGCGGGTTGCCGCGATCCTCGACAAGCACGGCCTGGACTGGCACGTGGAGTGGGCGCTGTCCGGCCTGCCGTTCCTCACCGAGCCGGGCGCCTTGCTCGATGCGGTGTCTGCCAGCATCAAGGCGATCACTGGCCGCGAGACCCAGGCGTCCACCAGCGGTGGCACGTCCGACGGGCGCTTCATTGCGACCCTGGGCACCCAGGTGGTCGAGTTGGGCCCGGTCAACGCGACGATCCATCAGGTCAACGAACGCATTCTGGCCAGCGACCTCGACGTGCTGACCGAGATCTACTACCAGACCCTGATCAAGTTGCTCGCCTGATGCTAGCCTGCCCCATTTGCAGCGCACCGCTCAACGCGGTGGACAATGGCGTGGCGTGCCCGGCCGGGCACCGTTTCGACCGCGCGCGCCAGGGTTACCTGAACCTGTTGCCGGTGCAGCATAAAAACAGCCGCGACCCGGGCGATAACCTCGCCATGGTCGAGGCGCGCCGCGACTTCCTCAACGCCGGGCACTATGCCCCGGTGGCCAAGCGCCTGGCACAACTGGCCGCGGAACAAGCACCGCAGCGCTGGGTGGACATCGGCTGTGGCGAGGGTTACTACACCGCCCAAATCGCCGACGCCCTGCCCCACGCCGACGGCTATGCCCTGGATATTTCCAAGGAAGCGGTCAAGCGTGCGTGCAAGCGCAACCCGGCGCTGACCTGGTTGATCGCCAGCATGGCCCGCGTGCCGTTGGCCGATGCCAGTTGCCAGTTTCTCGCCAGCGTGTTCAGCCCGTTGGACTGGCAAGAGGCCAAACGCCTGCTCAGCCCCGGCGGCGGCTTGATGAAAGTCGGCCCGACCCGCGGCCACCTGATGGAGCTGCGCGAGCGGTTGTACGACGAAGTGCGCGAGTACACCGACGACAAACACCTGGCCCTGGTGCCGGACGGTATGAGCCTGCAGCACAGCGAAACCCTCGAGTTCACGCTGAGCCTGGCGGAGCCGAAGGACCGTGCCAACCTGCTGGCCATGACGCCTCACGGCTGGCGCGCCAGCGCCGAGCGCCGCACCGAGGTGATCGAGGCCGTCGAACCGCTGCTGGTCACCGTATCGATGCGCTACGACTATTTCGTGCTTCAATAACCGACTTTTCGGGCACTACGCCCACCCTGAATCCGCGAATGGATTTTCGAATCCCGCAACGAGGAACATCCATGCGCCAACCTGATATCGAGATTTACCTGAAGGACGCCGACGTCGACTACAAGGCCATCGCCGCCTGGCTGGGCGCCGCCCTGGGTCCTTGCTCCGACTGGGTCCAACGCGGCCAGACCTACAAGTGCAAAGCCGGCGACGTGCCGGTGACCTGGCTGCCCAAGGCGGTAGGCAAATGGAACAGCCTGTTCCTGGAAAGCGACAAAACCCCGTGGGAAGACGACATCGCCTGCGCCCGCGCCGCCTTTGCCGCGCTGAACGTTGAAGTGCGTTGCGCGCCGGGGAGTTGGGTAGAGGAAGAAGGTGAGGAAAGCGCCGACACCTGGATTCGGATCAGCACAGACGGTGAAGAGCAAATCACCTGGAAAACCACCTGATCTGAATGTGTGAACCCAATCAAAATGTGGGAGGGGGCTTGCCCCCTCCCACATGGCTTCTAGGCTGTAACAAAAATCCGCATTACAAACCGACTACATCCTCCGCCTGCAAGCCCTTCTCGCCGCTCACCACGGCGTATTCCACCTGCTGGCCTTCGGCCAGGGAACGGTGACCTTCACCGCGAATGGCGCGGTAGTGTACAAACACATCCTTGCCGTCTTCACGCTGAATAAAACCATACCCCTTGGCATCGTTGAACCACTTCACATTACCGGTTTCGCGCGTTGTCATCTGTTCACTCCCACATGATTGTTATTGTTGAGTCGCTCGCGTTGAACTGCCGAGTATATGACAGGCTCAAAAACGATCAACTCAACTTTACATCGCTGCTTTTTTGCCGATTTTCGGCGAATACGGCACACTACCCGCCCGAGCACTTGCTCGGTTTTTTCCACTTGAAGCAGCTCGCCTATGACCCGCTCCCCGTTCCGCCGTCTGGTGTTTGGCACCTTGCGCCGACTGTTGTACCTCTGGGTTCGCTCAGAGACGATCAACCAGTCGGCCCTTACCCTTAACCTCGACCGCAGCCGGCCGGTGTTCTACGTCCTGCAATCACCCTCGCTCACCGAATTGGCCGTGGTCGATACCGAGTGCACCAAGGCCGGCCTGCCGCGCCCGGTGCTGCCGGTAGCGGTCGGCCCGTTGCTGGAACCTGCGGCATTCTTCTACCTCACGCCGGAGCCCGACTGGCTCGGCCGCCAGGACAAGCGCGGCGCGCCGCCCACCCTGACCCGCCTGGTCAACACCCTCAGCGCACACGCACAAGAGAATGCACAAATCATTCCGGTCAGCGTGTTCTGGGGGCAGTCGCCCGACAGCGAGTCCAGCCCCTGGAAACTGCTGTTCGCCGACAGCTGGGCCGTCACCGGGCGCCTGCGCCGGCTGCTGAGCATCCTGATTCTAGGGCGCAAGACCCGCGTGCAATTCTCCGCGCCAATCAACCTGCGTGAATTGATCGAGCACAATAAAGGCCACGAACGCACCGTGCGCATGGCCCAACGCATCCTGCGCGTACACTTTCGTAACCTGAAAACCGCAGTGATCGGCCCCGACCTGTCCCACCGCCGTAACCTGGTGAAGGGCCTGGTGAATATGCCGCTGGTGCGCCAGGCCATCCTTGATGAAGCTGAACGCGAGAAGATCAGCCCGGAAAAAGCCAAGGCCCAGGCGCTGCGCTACGGCAATGAAATTGCCTCGGACTACACCTACACCGCGATCCGCTTCCTGGAAGTGGTGCTGAGCTGGTTCTGGAACAAAATCTACGACGGCATCAAGGTCAACAACATCGAGGGCGTGCAAAAGGTTGCCCAGGGTTACGAAGTGATCTACGTCCCCTGTCACCGTAGCCACATCGACTACCTGCTACTGTCCTACCTGCTGTTCAAGAACGGCCTGACACCGCCGCACGTTGCCGCCGGCATCAACCTGAACATGCCGGTGATCGGCAGCCTGCTGCGCCGCGGCGGTGCGTTTTTCATGCGGCGCACCTTCAAGGGCAACCCGCTGTACACCTCGGTGTTCAACGAGTACCTGCACACCCTGTTCACCAAAGGTTTCCCGGTGGAGTACTTCGTCGAAGGCGGACGCTCGCGCACCGGGCGCATGCTGCAACCGAAAACCGGCATGCTGGCGATCACGTTGCGCAGTTTCCTGCGCTCCTCGCGTATGCCGATCGTGTTCGTGCCGGTGTATATCGGCTATGAGCGAGTGCTCGAAGGCCGCACCTACCTCGGTGAGTTGCGCGGCGCGAGCAAGAAGAAAGAGTCGATCTTCGATATTTTCAAGGTCATCGGTGCGCTCAAGCAGCGTTTTGGCCAGGTCGCCGTCAACTTCGGTGAACCGATCAAACTGGCGCAATTCCTCGATGCCGAGCAACCGGGCTGGCGCGCACAGGAACTGGGGCCGCACTACAAACCGGCGTGGCTCAACCAAACCACCAACCGCCTCAGCGAACAGGTGGCGCGCCATTTGAACGAAGCGGCCGCGATCAACCCGGTGAACCTGGTGGCCCTGGCGTTGCTGTCGACCACGCGCCTGGCCCTGGATGAACAGGCCATGGCCCGCCAGTTGGACCTGTACCTGGCGCTGCTGCGCCGTGTGCCCTACTCGCCCCATACCACCCTGCCCGAGGGTGATGGCATGGCGCTGATCAAGCACGTCAAGGACATGAACCTGCTGTCGGAACAGAGCGATGCCCTCGGCAAGATTCTGTACCTGGACGAGCAAAACGCCGTCCTGATGACCTACTACCGCAATAACGTGCTGCACATCTTTGCCTTGCCGGCGCTGCTGGCGAGCTTCTTCCAGAGCAGCTCGCGCATGAGCCGCGAGCAGATTCTGCGCTACACCCATGCGCTGTACCCGTACCTGCAATCGGAGCTGTTTATCCGCTGGTCGCTGGAGGAACTGGACCCGGTGGTCGACCAATGGCTGGAGGCGTTTGTCGAACAAGGCCTGCTGCGCTTCGAGAACAACGTGTACCTACGCCCGGCGCCAAGTTCGCGGCACTTTGTGCTGCTGACACTGCTGTCCAAAAGCATCGCCCAGACCCTGCAACGCTTCTACATGGCGATCTCGCTGTTGCTCAACAGCGGCCAGAGCAGCATCAGCGCCGAAGAGCTGGAAGACCTGTGTACGATCATGGCCCAGCGCCTATCGATCCTGCATGGACTCAACGCCCCGGAGTTCTTCGACAAGAGCCTTTTCCGACATTTTATTCAGACGTTGCTGGAGCAAGATGTGCTGCGCCGCGACGAAGCCGGCAAGTTGAGCTATCACGACCAGCTCGGTGAACTGGCTGAAGGCGCGGCGAAACGGGTGCTGCCGGCCGAGATTCGCTTGTCGATCCGTCAGGTCGCGCTGCATCGCGTCGACGGCGCGGCCGAAGCGCCGGTCGAAGCTGAAGCCCTCAAACCGGAATAAAGCCGCTAGATCGAATAAGGCGTCGCAGGATTACGGCGCCGTTGAAAAGGAGCTGCACCATGAAAAAGATCATCCTCCTGGGCCTCACCGCCCTGCTCGGGGCCTGCCATTCGATGAACCCCGCGCCCAAGGCCAGCCTTGATGGCGAAGTGTTCTACCTGCAACGCATCGCGCTGCCGCCGACAGCCATCTTGAGCGTCAGCCTGCAGGACGTATCGCTGATGGACGCTCCGGCCGTGACCCTGGCCGAGCAGAAAGGCCCGGTCAAAGGCCAGGTGCCGCTGCCGTTCCACTTGAGCTACGACCCGGCCCAGGTCAAGCCGGGCCACAGTTACTCGGTCAGCGCTCGCATCGAAGTGGATGGCAAGCTACTGTTTATCACCACCGAGCGGCACGCCGTGCAACTCAATGGTCAAGACTCCCAACCGCTGCGCCTGCGGGTTGATGCGGTCGCACACTGATTATTTGCAGATCATAAGGAAGCGTCCATGCTCCGTAATTCCCTTCGCCTCACTGCCCTGTGCGCTGGCCTGCTGCTCGGTGCCAATGCCATGGCGCTGTCCCTTGGCAGCCTGTCCCAGGGCGACGCCACCGGCGGCCTCAAGGATGCTTTGACCCAAGGCGCGCAGATCGCCGTGAAACAACTGGGTGTACCGGGTGGTTTCAGCAACAACCCCGAAGTCAAGATCGGCCTGCCGGGAAAACTGGGCAAAGTCGCCGACAAGCTGAAGATGTTCGGCATGGGTGAACAGGTCGAGCAGCTCGAAACCAGCATGAACAAAGCCGCTGAAACCGCCGTGACCCAGGCCCAGCCAATCCTGGTCAACGCGGTGAAAAACATGAGTGTAACCGACGCCAAGGGCATCCTCACCGGCGGCCAGGACTCGGCCACCCAGTACCTGAACAAAAGCAGCCGCGAAGCCATCCGCGCCAAGTTCCTGCCGATCGTCAAGGCCGCCACCGACAAGGTCGGCGTGGCCCAGCAGTACAACGCCCTGGCAGGCAAGGCCGCAGCGTTTGGCGCGGTCGATGCCAACAGTGCCACCGTCGAAAACTATGTGACGGAACAAGCGCTGGATGGTTTGTTCAAGATGATTGCGCAGCAGGAAGAGACGATTCGCAAAAACCCGGCGGCGGCAGCGACCAGTTTGGCGAAGAAGGTGTTTGGCGCGCTTTAACGCCACACGACGTGAGCTGAAAAAAGGCCCTGACATCGTCAGGGCCTTGTTTTTTTCGCCGAACCGTCTATCAAGTCCCCGAACCCAGCGCCCCACGCTCACGCCCGGCGGCGTTGACGAATAGGCTCAATAGTGGATGTGCGAAGCGCGTCGGGCGGCCCCGTGAGACATGTGCGCGCTATGAGCGCTGGACGAAGCCGCATTGACGTTATGGTTATCGTTGTTGATATTAATATTGATATCGCGATTGGCGTTTGGCTGATTCTGTCCAAACATATTTCCAAGCCCAAGCATCGAGCCCGCGAATTGCATCGGTAACGCCAGCAAAGGTAAAAGCATACACACCCCGTCCTATTCAGATTAAAGCCAACTCCCCGCCCCGCATCTCATACGCGGGAACGGCTCGGTCGGCTAATACTGTGTGGACGCAAGGGTAAAAATGGTTCCTTCCTGCGTGTGAAATACTGCGTCGCTTCAGTTGAAAATCGAGTCAGCCAGGCGACCCAGTAGAAGCGTGGCAAAACAGCCAATGGCGATGGCAGCGACCCGATTGATCGCAAGCGGACTCAACCAACCCTGTTGACGCCCGACGACCCCTGCACCGAACGCTATCCAGGCCGCCCCTACCGGCACTACGACCAGCGCAAGGGCGCTCATGAAAACCAGGTAACCGGCCCAAGTGGTAAAGGTATTGATCGGCGCGATCAATGAGGCAATCAACAACCCCTTGGGATTCATCACCGTCAACCAGAAAAAGGACAACCCGGTGAATCGATCCTGGGTTGGAACGTCCTGAGCTTTTTTGCGTAACCACAACTGATACGACACTAAAAGCAAGTAAGCGCCGGCGGCCAACTGCGTCAATTTCAAGGCCCACGGGGCATATGCCGAAAGGTAGAGCAACGCCGAGCCCCACAGCGACACTTGTAACAGGTACGCCAGGCACTCGATGAAGGCCAGCTTCCACGAAGCCCGAAACCCGAACAACACCCCTGCGCGGAAAAGCAGGGTGTTGGTCGGGCCGGGGGCGAGCAACAACAACACTAAGGCTGAAACAGTGGCCAGCATGATTATGCGACGTCCTTCCTCACTCGGAACCACGCAGCATACAGGGCTGGCAGGAACAATAGGGTCAACGCCGTCGCCACAATCAACCCGCCCATGATCGCCACCGCCATCGGTCCGAAGAACACACTGCGGGACAGCGGGATCATCGCCAGTACCGCCGCAAGGGCAGTGAGAACAATCGGCCGGAAGCGTCGGACGGTGGCTTCGATAATCGCCTGCCACGGCGCCAGTCCAGCCTTGATGTCCTGTTCGATCTGGTCCACCAGGATCACCGAGTTGCGCATGATCATCCCTGACAGGGCGATGGTGCCGAGCATGGCCACGAAGCCGAAGGGTTGGCGGAACACCAGCAGGAACAGCGTGACCCCGATCAGGCCCAGGGGCGCCGTGAGAAATACCATCACCGTGCGTGAGAAGCTGCGTAGTTGCAGCATCAGCAACGTCAGCACCACCACGATAAACAGCGGCACGCCGGCCTTGACCGAATTCTGCCCACGGGCGGAATCCTCGACGGTACCGCCGACGTCCAGTAGGTAGCCGTCCGGCAGTTCGGCGCGCACGCCTTCGAGGGTCGGCAGGATCTGCTGAACCAGGGTCGCCGGCTGTTCCTTGCCGTAGATGTCCGCGCGCACGGTCACCGTGGGCAGGCGGTTGCGGTGCCAGATGATGCCTTCTTCGAAGCCGTATTCGAGGGTCGCGATCTGCGACAGCGCAACGCTTTTACCGTTGTCCGTCGGTACGGCCAGGCTGGGCAGCAGCGACAGTTCGGTGCGCTCGTAAACGGTGCCGCGCAGGAGGATTTCGATCAACTCGTTGTCCTCCCGGTACTGGCTGACGCTGGCACCGGTCAGAGAACTCTGCAGAAATTTCGACAGGTTGGCGGTACTCACACCGAGGGCGCGCGCGCGGTCCTGGTCAATATTGAGGTAGACGACTTTGCTCGGCTCCTCCCAGTCCAAATGCACGTTCACCACGTGGGTATTTTCGCGCACCTTGGCCGCCACTTTCCGCGCCAGCGCACGGACTTCGTCGATGTGCTCGCCGGTCACGCGAAACTGTACCGGGTAACCCACGGGTGGGCCGTTTTCCAGGCGTGTGACGCGTGAACGCAACTCGGGAAAATGCTCGTTGAGGGTTTGGATCAACCAGATACGCAGGCTTTCGCGCTCCTCGATGGACGTGGCCAACACCACAAATTGCGCAAAGCTGGCGGCCGGCAGTTGCTGGTCGAGAGGCAGATAGAAGCGCGGCGAGCCGGTGCCGACATAGGCCACGTAGTTGTCGATACCGGCGTGCTCCTTGAGCAGGGCTTCCAGGCGCTTGACCTGGCCAGCGGTGTTGCTCAGGGACGCGCCCTCGGCGAGTTTCAGGTCGACCATCAACTCCAGGCGGCCGGAAGCCGGGAAGAACTGTTGCGGCACAAAACGAAACAGTGCGACCGAGCCGATAAACAGCAGCAGGGTCAGGACGATCACGGTCTTGCGTCGAGTGACGCACCACCCCACCAAACGTCTGACGCGCTGGTAGAACGGCGTGCCGTAAGGATCGGGACCGTCGGCACCGTGTTTGGCCGCATGAATTTTCGCCAGGTCCGGCAGGAGTTTTTCACCCAGATACGGCACGAACACCACGGCAGCGATCCACGAGGCGAGCAACGCGATGGTCACCACCTGGAAGATCGAGCGAGTGTATTCACCAGTACTCGATTGCGCGGTGGCAATCGGCAGGAAGCCGGCCGCCGTGATCAGCGTACCGGTCAGCATCGGGAACGCGGTACTGGTCCAGGCGAAACTGGCCGCTTTAAGCCGGTCGTAACCCTGTTCCATTTTGATCGCCATCATTTCCACGGCGATGATCGCGTCATCCACCAGCAAGCCCAGGGCCAGCACCAGGGCGCCGAGGGAAATCTTGTGCAGGCCGATGCCGAGGTAATACATGCTGGCAAAGGTCATTGCCAGCACCAGCGGGATCGCCAAAGCCACCACCATGCCAGTGCGCACGCCGAGGGAGAAAAAGCTCACCAGCAAGACAATGGCCAGCGCCTCGGCCAACACTTGGACGAATTCTCCGACACCGGTTTTCACCGCAGCAGGTTGGTCCGACACCTTGCGCAGTTGCATGCCCGCCGGAAGGTTCTTCTGCAGGCGTGCGAACTCATCTTCGAGGGCTTTGCCCAACACCAGAATGTCGCCGCCCTCGTGCATGGCGACGGCCAGACCGATCGCGTCTTCGCCCATATAGCGCATGCGCGGTGCCGGTGGATCATTGAAACCACGGTGAATATCGGCCACATCGCCAATACGAAAGGTGCGGTCGCCTACGCGAATCGGGAAGCTACGGATCTCTTCCACACTCTTGAAATTGCCCGACACCCGCAGTTGCACGCGCTCAGTCGGGGTTTCAAAGAAGCCGGCGGTGGAGACGGCGTTCTGTTCCTGCAACGCTTGTTGTACGGCGGCCAGCGGTAAGCCGAGGGTGGCGAGTTTGAGGTTGGACAACTCGATCCAGATCTTCTCATCCTGCAGGCCGAGCAGTTCGACCTTGCCCACATCCGGCACGCGTTGCAGTTGAATCTGGATGCGGTCGGCGTAGTCCTTGAGCACCGCATAGTCAAAACCGTCGCCGGTCAGGGCGTAGATGTTGCCAAAGGTGGTGCCGAATTCATCGTTGAAAAACGGCCCCTGGATATCCGGCGGCAAGGTCTGGCGAATATCGCTGATCTTCTTGCGCACCTGATACCACAGCTCGGGAATCTGCGCCGAGCGCATGGCATCGCGGGCGACGAAAGTGACCTGGGACTCGCCGGGGCGCGAGAAAGAGACAATGCGCTCGTACTCGCCGGTCTCCATCAGCTTTTTCTCGATGCGTTCGGTGACCTGGCGCGACACCTCCTGGGCCGTGGCTCCGGGCCAGTTGGTCTTAATCACCATGGCCTTGAAGGTGAACGGCGGGTCTTCGCTTTGCCCCAGCTTGGTGTAGGACAGAGTCCCAACCACCGCCAGCAGGATCATCAGGAACAGTACGATCTGGCGATTACGCAACGCCCATTCGGAAAGATTGAAACCCATCGGGGACTACTCCTTGACCGCCAGATTCACCACCCGGTTGGAGCGATCCACCGGGCGCACTTGTTGGCCCTCATGGAGCACATGGACACCGGCGGCAATCACCCAGTCGGTGGGGCTCAAGCCTTCGAGCACGGGTACGGTTTTTTCGCCAAAGGCACCGATACGCACCGGGGTACGCACAAGGGTGTTATCCGGCTGCACGCGCCAGACGTAGGACGCGCCGTTCTCCGCGCTCAGGGCGGACAGCGGCACCGACAGCGGAATAACGCCGTCGGCCTGTATGAAAACGCGGGCGCTCTGGCCCAGTTCTGCCGGAACCTTGCCACCGCTGAACGCGATGCGAGCGGCGAACGTGCGCGATTTCGGATCGGCGGCGGGCGACAGTTCACGAATACGTCCTGCAAACCGCTGGTCCGGCTGGCTCCACAATTCGACCGACACCGGCTGACCGATCTTGAACCGGCCGAAGCCTTGCTCGGGCAGGCTGATCAGCACTTCACGCTCGCCATCGGTGGCCAGGGTGAACACGGTCTGGCCCGCGGCGACCACCTGGCCGACTTCCACCGCGCGTTTGGCGACGACGCCATCCTGCGGGGCGCGGAGTACGGCATAACCGGCCTGGTTGCTGGATACATCGAACTCGGCCTTGATCTGCTTGAGGCGTGCTTCACCCGATCGGTAGAGATTTTCCGCATTGTCGTACTGGGAACGGCTGACCATCTGACGGTCCATCAGGGTCTTGTAGCGGTCACGCTCGGCACGCACCAGCCTCAGGTTGGCCTCGGCGGCGGTCACCTGGGCGCGAGTGGCTTCCAGTTGCAGGCGCACATCCTGCGGGTCGAGTTCCGCCAACGGTTGATTGGCCTTGACCCGCGCGCCCTCTTCCACCAGCCGCTGGCTGACCTTGCCGCCGATGCGAAAGGCCAGGTCCGGCTCATACCGCGCGCGCACCTCGCCCGGATAGCTGTCCATCGCCTGCGCCGAAGGCTGTGGTTGCACCACCATGGCCGGGCGGAGGGTGGTCTGGGCCGATTCTTCATGGCCGCAGGCGGCGAGTAAAACCAGCAGACTGGCAGGCAACGCAAGGGGCAAGAGAATGCTGCGCATGCTGAAGGACCTTTCGCAAATGGAGCTTGGAATAATTATACTGGGCAGTATGTTATTAATACCAAACTCACCAGTCCAGTATTAAAGGTGGAAATGTCCTACAATCCCGTCAACACCAACAGCCCTGGGCGTCCCAAGGACATGGCAAAACGCCAGGCAATCCTCGAAGCAGCGAAAATCCTGTTTTTGAGCAACGGTTACGCAAATACCAGCATGGATGCCGTGGCCCTTGAGGCCGGCGTATCGAAACTGACCGTCTACAGCCACTTCACCGACAAAGAGACCTTGTTCACCGCAGCCGTGGTGGCCAAGTGCGAAGAACAGTTGCCGGTGATGTACTTCGAGCTGCCCGAAGGCGTGCCTGTGGAGACGGTGCTGCTGAATATCGGGCGACGCTTCCATCGGCTGATCAACAGCAAGGAATCGTTGAGCCTGCACCGCCTGATGATGACCACCGGCAATCAGGACGTAAAACTCTCACAGGTCTTCTTCGAAGCCGGGCCGATGCGCATGTTGCAAGGCATGGAGCGTCTACTTGGGCGCATCGACCAGAGCGGCGCGCTGAGCATCGACAAGCCCTTTACCGCAGCCGAACACTTCTTCTGCCTGCTCAAGGGCACCGCGAACTTCTGCTTGTTGTATGGCTGTGGCGGGCAGTTAAGCGAGGACGCGGCCGAAGCCCATGTGCAGGATGTGGTGGGATTGTTTATGCGGGCCTATCGCAGAGAACCCGCTGCAAGCGGCAACGGGTGACCGCTTGTAGCGTATGGCTTAGGGCTTGAGTGCTTTTTTCGGATAGATGTCGTAGCGGCTGGACTTACCATCCAGCGCATGGCTCGGCTTGGGCCCTTCGATACACGGCGCCTTGCGCGGGCGCTTGACCACCACGCGATGGCTGGCCAGGGCCAGCGCCGCCGCCAGCAGGGCCGGTGCGTCCGCGTCGTCGCCCACCAATGGCCGGAACAGGCGCATTTCCTTCTTCACCAAGGCGGTTTTCTCACGGTGCGGGAACATCGGATCAAGGTAGATCACCTGGGGCGGCTCGCCTTGCCAGTTGAGCATCACCTCGATGGAATTGCCCTTGAGCAGCGTCATCCGCGCCACGATCGGTGCCACCTCAAAATCATCGGCAGCGCGCGCCAGGCCGTCCTCGAGCAACGCGCCGATCAGCGGCTGACGTTCGATCAGGCTCATCTCGCAGCCCAGGCTGGCCAGCACGAACGCGTCCTTGCCCAGCCCGGCCGTGGCGTCCAGCACCCGTGGGCGCACGCCTTGGGCGATACCGACGGCTTTGGCGATCATCTGCCCGCTGCCGCCGCCGTACAAACGCCGGTGCGCCGCGCCGCCTTCGACAAAATCCACGCGCACCGGCCCCGGCGCGTCAGGCCCGAGCTGTTGCAACTGCAGGCCTTGTTCCCCGACTTGCAGGGAAAATTCCGCATCCGTCAGCTGTAACGGCAAGCCAAGCAGCGCAGCCCACTGTTCGGCACGGGCCTGGAAGCCGTCGGCCAAGGCCTCGACCTGGATGCGGCTGGCCGCTGGTTGTTCGCTCATGAATCGCTACGCTCAAAAATATTAAGGATCGGCCAATAACGGCCGATAGAAACAAGGATCAGGTATTTTGCCAGAGCTGAGCGTCGACCGAGAAAAATGTCAGACATTCTTCCGCTAACCATCGGTGTACTGCCGACCCACAACAACTACGGCCTGCGCAATACTCAAGCGCTGGCCGGAGTCAGTCATGTGTGGCAGGACTTCTTCGCCCGCGCGTTGGCCGAGCAGCTCGGTGAAACGCCGGATGCGCTCGCCGCCAAGGCATCGGCGCCGCTGGACCCAGCAGTGGAGCCCAGCGCGGGCGCCGACCTGCTGTCGCAAATCCTCACCCAACGTGAATGCGACGTGAAAGACACCGAGATCGCCCCGCCTGAGCCGCTGTTCCTGCCGATCGCCGAATTCGAAACCGAGTTGTTGCCACCGGCCGCCACGCCGTTCCCGCAAGAAGAAATCGTTGCCCAGCAGCGCCAGCAGAGTTTTGAAAGCGGCTGGGTGCGCCCGATCGTACTGAGCGCCGGCCAACCTCTGCCGGAACCCGGCCCAGCGCCGCAACCGCGCCCACTGCACTTGCCGATCGCCGAATTCGAACTGGACCTGCTGCCACCGGCCGCCACACCGTTCCCGCAAGAAGAACTGGCCGCCCAACAAAAGGCTCTGGACTTCGACTACCACTGGGCCCGCCCGCTGGTCGTCAACAACCTGCGCCTGGCTGCTTAAGCCTCAACACAGCGCCCCATCGCCTTAAGAACACGCACCGCTTAATCCTTGAAGAATTGACTGGCCTGACTGTAGGGCATCGAGCGTTCGGTGAAGGTGAAGGTGCCAGACTCGTACACCTCCTGCGCCGCCCGGTAGAACTCGCCATACGCCGCCAGCGCCATGGCCGAGCCCACACTGATACGCTTGACGCCCATCGCGCTCAACTGCGCCACGCTGAGCTTCAGACCGCCGGACATCAGCACATTCACCGGCTTTGGCGCCACGGCCTTGACCAGCGCCAGCACCTCCTCGGCACTGCGCAGCCCTGGCGCATAGAGCACGTCCGCACCGGCTTCGGCGTAGGCCTGCAGCCGGCGAATAGTGTCAGGCAAATCCAGGCGACCATGCAGGAGGTTTTCTGCGCGGGCCGTCAGCATGAACCGGAATGGCAGGCTGCGCGCCGCAGCGACGGCGGCTTCCACACGCTCGACGGAGCGGTCAAAGGGATAGATCGGGTCGACGGCGATACCCGTGGCATCTTCGATGGAGCCGCCGACGATACCGCAGGCAGCGGCGCGCAAAATGGTCTGGGCGCAACCGTCGGGCGTGTCGCTGAAACCGTTCTCCAGGTCGGCGGCCACCGGCAACGCCGTGGCCTTGGCGATCATTGCGGCATTGACCAAGGTGTCTTCCAGGGACAACGCCCCTTCGGCATCCGGGCGCCCCAGGCTGAACGCGTAGCCTGCGCTGGTGGTGGCCAGGGCTTCAAAGCCGAGACTGGCGAGCATGATCGCTGAGCCGGCGTCCCACGGGTTGGGCATTACGAACGCACGATCGCGCTCATGCAGGGCCTTGAAGGTTTCGGCGCGAAGGGTTTGGGCATCCATGACTGACTCCTGGCGGGAAAAGAAGCCTTAGAGTAACCCCAGTTGCTCGGCTGCGGGTTCGCGGTGCAAGGTCGGCAACGCGGGTAGGCCGGGCAAACGTGCCATCAACTTGGCATGGAAACGCAGCGCCAGTTGCGCGGCGAGGCGGTTATCCGAGGTGTGCAGGAACACATAGGGCGTGCGCCCTTCTTCGATCCAACCGGCGATCTTTTCCACCCATGGGATCAGGAACGGGTCGTTGGCCTCAAGCTCGGGATGGCCGATAAACCGCACTTGGGGAAACAGGGTCAACGCCGCCGGGCGCGGTGGCACTTTGGGCTTTTTTGCTTGGGCATGCAGCACGGCCGCCGAGGTCGACGTGCAACTGAACAGGGCGCGAGGGTCGAGGCAGATCCGCTCGACGCCACGGTCGCGCAGCAGACGGTTGAGCATCCGCTCGGCATCACCCTTGGCGAAGAACTCCGGGTGACGCACTTCCACAGCCAAGGGGCGTTCCAGCCCGTCGATAAACCCGGCCAGTTCGCCGAGGCGCTGCGGCGAAAAACTCGCCGACAGTTGCAGCCACAGCGGTGAGACGCGCTCACCCAGCGGGCTCATCAACCCGACGAAACTGTGCGCCGCCGGCAACTGCTCACGCAGGTCGCCGCCGTGGCTGATGTCACGGGGGAATTTGGCGGTGAAGCGAAAATCCTCGGGCATGATCTCGGCCCAGCGCTGCACGGTGGCAGCCGACGGGCGCGCATAAAAAGTGGTATTGCCTTCAACCGCATTGAAGACCTGCGAGTACAACGCGAGGTAGTCGCTGGAGCGGGCATCGACGGGGTACAGGTACTCGCGCCAGGCGTTTTCACTCCAGGACGGGCAACCGATAAAATAAGGCAGGCGCATCAGATGTGGATGTCGAGACCCAGCACTTCCATATCCCATTCGACAAAGCCGGCGGTGGTCAGGTAGCTGGCCAGGGCGGTGGCGACGCTTTTGCTCATGGAGCGCGGGAAGAGCATGTCTTGCTGACGGGCGGGAAGACCGCCGATACGTGCGTTTGCGGCGCCTTGGGGGCTGGACGACGCTTCGGACTGGACCTCGATGAAGTCCGGCGAATCCTCGACGGATTCGTCTACCGTGACGTTTGCCTTACGCGGCTTACGCTTGAGGGGGTAGGACTGTGAGGAAAATCCGTCTATACGCATCGATGCGAACTCGGTATCGGTGATGGCATTTTAGTGGCGCAATCCATAACGCGCAAATGCTCTGGTGATAACTAGAACACATAAATTGAAAAAGGTTTAAACACTGGAGCAAATTCTGACGATTGGCGCGTTTTTTGGTATGGCGCCCTTGGTGTGGCGAGGGCGCTTGCTCCCATTGGGCTGCGCAGCGGTCCCAGATTTTAGGGGCCGCTTCGCGCCCCAGCGGGAGCAAGCTCCCTCGCCACAGGTCAAAGGCCGCGCTCGGCCTTGGTCTGCGCGACTTTATCGCGCAGGTACACCGGCGCTGCGAGGTCGGCAGCAATCGCCTCGCCACGCTCGAACGCAAAGCGCGCCAGGGTCAGCAAGTCTTCGGCATGCGGCAACATTGCAGCGTCCTGGCCAACCAGCGACACGCCGATGCGTTCGCCATAGCCCCAGCCCGTGCCGGCACCGAACCAGTCACCGCTGGCATCGCTCGGCAACACCGCCGCTTCGGGCGGCAGCACGGCCTCAGCGCCTGCCAGCCGCATCTCGCCGTCGGTTTCGCGGTAGCAGCCCCAATAGACTTCATCCATCCGTGCATCGATCGCCGCCGCCACTTGCCGTGTACCGTGTTCGCGCAACGCCCGCTGTGCCAGCACGGCGAGGTTGGACACCGGCAACACCGGGCGCTCCAACGCAAAGGCCAGGCCCTGGACCACGCCGATGGCGATGCGCACACCGGTAAAGGCGCCCGGGCCACGGCCGAAGGCGATGGCGTCCACGGCGGACAGGCTCGTGCCGGCGTCCTCCAGCAGTTGCTTGATCATCGGCAACAGCTTCTGCGCGTGCAGGCGCGGGATCACCTCGTAGTGGCTCGTTACCTTGCCATCGTGCAGCAAGGCAACCGAGCAAGCTTCAGTCGCAGTGTCCAGGGCCAGCAGGGTGCTCATCGGTGTCGGTGTCCAAGTCGAAAAAAGTGCGCCAGTATAAACAACAACGGCCCGCAAGCGGGCCGTTGTGCGTAAAGCCGATCATTCGATCAGCTCAGCGCTTTTAGCACCTTGCCGGTGATCGCTTCCACCGAGCCGACGCCAGGGATGTGGCTGTACTTCGGCTTGCCGTGGGCAGCCGACAGCTTCTGGTAGAAGTCCACCAGCGGTTTGGTCTGGGAATGGTAGACCGACAGGCGATGACGCACGGTTTCTTCAGTGTCGTCTTTACGCTGCACCAGGTCTTCGCCGGTGACATCGTCCTTGCCTTCCACTTTCGGCGGGTTGTAGACGGTGTGGTACACGCGACCCGAGGCCTCGTGAACGCGACGACCGGCGATACGCTGGACGATCTCTTCATCTTCAACCGCGATTTCGACCACTGCGTCCAACTCGACACCCGCCGTCACCAGGGCTTCCGCCTGGGGAATGGTGCGTGGGAAGCCGTCGAACAAGAAGCCATTGGCGCAATCAGGTTGTGCGATACGGTCCTGGACCAGTGCGATGATCAGGTCATCGGAAACCAGGCCGCCGGCATCCATGATGCTCTTGGCTTGAATACCCAGCTCGGTGCCTGCTTTTACCGCAGCGCGCAGCATGTCACCGGTGGAGATTTGTGGAATGCCAAACTTTTCAGTGATGAACTTTGCCTGAGTACCTTTACCGGCCCCGGGAGCTCCCAGCAGAATGACGCGCATCGATGTGCTCCTCAATTTTTTATAGAGATGACGCTCGGATTCGCCGCGTGGGGCCAATCTCGTAAAAATGTGGGCCCAGGCCGCACAAACGGCCAAAGGCTGATCAAGATACACAGCAGGCCCTAACCACACAAGCCGCCAAAAGTAGGAAAAACCCGCACCACACGTGCGTCATAGGTGGGGTGTGCCTGGGTGCAACCCGACCCTCTAAACGCCGACCGCCTTTTTCAGGGCGGCCGTCGTGGGTTATCCGCAAGCCGTTGAGAACATGCAAAAAACCTCAGCCGGTGTTGCGCAAGCCGGCCGCGATACCGGCCACGGACACCAGCAGCGCCTGTTCCAGAGGGCTGTCTTGCGCCGCTTCCTGGCGACGCGAGCGCGCCAGTAATTCGGCCTGCAACAAGTGCAAGGGGTCGAGGTAGGTGTTACGCAGACGGATGAACTCCAGGGTATCCGGGCTATGGGCAAGCAGTTGCGACTGGCCGGTCAGGCCAAGCACCACCTGGCAAGCCTGCGACAATAGGTCGCGTAAATGCGCACCCAACGGCAACAGCTCCGGCTGCACCAAACGCTCGTCATAGAGCCGCGCGATATCGGCATCGGCCTTGGCCAGCACCATCTCGAGCATATCGATGCGGGTGCGAAAGAACGGCCATTGCTCGCGCATCTGCCCCAGCAACTCACCCTCCCCGCGCTCCAGGGCCTTGCTCAGCGCCGCTTCCCAGCCGAGCCAGGCGGGCAGCATCAGGCGGGTCTGGGTCCAGCCGAAGATCCACGGGATCGCCCGCAGGCTTTCAATACCGCCGGCACGGCGTTTGGCCGGGCGACTGCCCAAAGGTAGGCGCCCCAATTCCTGCTCCGGGGTGGACTGGCGGAAATACTCGACGAATTGCGGATTTTCCCGCACCACGGCGCGGTAGGCGCTGACACCGTCTGCTGCCAATTCATCCATCAAATGGCGCCAGGCCGGCTCCGGTGGCGGCGGTGGCAACAGCGTCGCTTCCAACACCGCCGCCAGGTACAGATTGAGGTTCTGCTCGGCGATGTCCGGCAGGCCGAATTTGAACCGGATCATTTCGCCTTGTTCGGTGGTGCGGAAACGCCCTGCCACCGAGCCCGGCGGCTGCGACAGAATCGCCGCGTGGGCCGGGCCGCCGCCTCGCCCAACGGTGCCGCCGCGGCCATGGAACAACAGCAGTTCCACCTGTTGCTCGCGGCAGATATCCACCAGGCGTTCCTGCGCTCGGTACTGCGCCCAGGCTGCGGCGGTGGTGCCAGCGTCCTTGGCCGAGTCCGAGTAGCCGATCATCACTTCCTGCGGGCCTTGCAGCCGTGCGCGGTAACCCGGCAGCAGCAACAGTTTTTCGATCACTGGGCCGGCGTTGTCGAGGTCGGCCAGGGTTTCGAACAGCGGCACCACACGCATCGGCCGTTGCACGCCCGACTCTTTGAGCAGCAGTTGCACCGCGAGCACATCCGACGCGGCACCGGCCATCGAGATGACATACGAACCCAGGGACGCGGCCGGTGCGGCGGCGATTTCCCTACAGGTGTTCAATACTTCAGCGGTATCGGCCGACGGTTTGAAATAGCCCGGCAGCAGCGGTCGACGATTGGCCAGTTCCTTCATCAGGAAGCTGATGCGCATCTCTTCGTTCCAGTCTTCGTAACGACCCAGACCGAGATAATCGGTGATTTCGGTCATCGCCGCCGTGTGGCGGCTGGCGTCCTGGCGCACATCCAGCCGCACCAGGAACAGGCCAAAGGTGACCGCACGGCGCAGGCAATCGAGCAACGGGCCATCGGCGATCACGCCCATGCCGCACTCATGCAGCGACTGGTAGCACAGCTCCAGCGGGTCCAGCAGGTCGCGGTTGCTTTGCAACACATCCGCCGGCGCCGGGATGCCCGCGCTCAACGACGCGTGGGCCCATTGGCGAGTCGCACGCAGGCGATCACGCAGTTGCTTGAGCAGCGCGCGATATGGCTCGACGCTGTCGCCAACCTTGGCTTGCAACGCCGGGCTGGCCTGCTGCATCGACAGCTCCGAGGCCAGGTGATCGATATCGCGCAGGTACAGATCGGCCGCCATCCAGCGCGCCAGCAGCAAGACTTCGCGGGTGACCGGCGCGGTGACATTCGGGTTGCCGTCACGGTCGCCGCCCATCCACGAGGCGAAGCGAATCGGCGCCGCCTCCAAAGGCAGGTGCAGGCCGGTCGCGGCGTACAGCGCATGGTCGGCCTTGCGCAAGTAATTCGGGATCGCCTGCCATAACGAGTGCTCGATCACTGCGAAGCCCCATTTGGCTTCGTCCACAGGCGTAGGCCGGGTACGGCGGATTTCTTCGGTGTGCCAGGCTTCGGCGATCAGCCGTTGCAGGCGCTCGCGGATCTGCTCGCGCTCGGCCGTGGTGAGGTCACGGTGATCCTTCAGTGCCAACTGCGCAGCAATCGCATCGTATTTCTGGATCAGGGTGCGACGGGCCACTTCAGTGGGGTGGGCAGTGAGGACCAGCTCGATCTCCAGGCGCCCCAACTGACGGGCCAGGGATTCATTGCTGTGGCCTTCGCGTTGCAGGCGGGCCAACAACTCCGGCAACACCCGCGATTCGAAGGGCGCCGGTTGCGACTCATCGCGCCGATGAATCAACTGATACTGCTCGGCGATGTTGGCCAGATTGAGGAACTGGTTGAAGGCCCGGGCGACGGGCAGCAGTTCGTTTTCCTGCAACTGGTTCAGACTGGCGCTGAGTTCCTCGCCCGCCGCCTGCTCGGCCGCCGCGCCACGGCGGTCAGCCTTGGCGCCTTTGCGAATTTGCTCGATCTTGTCGAGAAAATCATCGCCGTACTGCTCTCGAATCGTGTTGCCCAACAGTTCACCCAGCAGGTGAACATCCTCACGCAAACGTGCATCGATATCACTCATCAGCCAATCTCCAGGCAGAAATCCGGGACGCGCAGTCCTTCAGAGTGCCGCTCGCGTCACTGTCTGACAAGGCCAACCACAAACGACGTTAAACCTTGTGGCTTACAGCTAGTCTGAATATTGAGCCGCCGTGTTTATCCACGTAGGCGGCTGGTCACTCATCACCGCCCGTTACCGTGGGTTTTATTGAGGTTGCCATGAAAATTCGAGAACTGGCCCAGCATTGGGAAGAAAACGCCAAGGGTCACCTGACCAAGACGGAGTACGCGATCCATCTGGACGTGGAATCCGCCGCCAGGCTGGCGGCCATTGCAGATATGTACCCCAAGCGCCATCCACAAGAGTTGCTCGGCGAGCTGATCGGCGCCGCCCTTGAAGAGCTGGAAGCCAGCTTTCCGTACATCAAGGGCCAGCATGTGATTGCCACCGACGAAGAGGGCGATCCGCTGTATGAAGACGTTGGCCCTACGCCGCGCTTTCTGACGTTGTCGCGCCGCTATCTGCACGACATGTCGGCCAGTGCCGACGAACCGAAGCACTGACAAACCGTCCTTAAACACTCTTCATCCCACGTATTTCCGGGCCTCACAAGGGCCCGGAGTACCTCTGCGCGCGGCGAAAGTTCAAGCCAAAAAGTACTGACCATTTAGTCAGGTATTTTTTTTGGCAAATCGCCATCCTCACTGAACTTTTGAAAAAATCCCCAGGTCACAGCCAGTAAGCCATCACTTGGAACGGCCGTTTGAATAGGCGTTTCGCGCTTTACCGCCGGGCCCGCAGCCGCTGACCAGTGAGATGGACTTTGATGTTTTTGAGGCGTTATCCAATGGAGTTGAAAACGATGAAGACCAGCACTGCCAAATCCACGTTTAACCACCTGCGCGGGCTCAAACTGGCCGCGCTGGCGATCGGCACCAGCTTCGTCCTCGCGGGCTGCGCCGGGAACCCACCAACCGAGCAATACGCCGTGACCCAGTCTGCGGTCAACAGCGCCGTCAGCGCCGGCGGCACCGAGTTTGCCGCCGTGGAAATGAAGTCGGCCCAGGACAAGCTCAAGCAAGCCGAAATCGCCATGCACGACAAGAACTATGACGAAGCCCGTCGCCTGGCCGAGCAAGCCGAGTGGGACGCCCGCGTCGCTGAGCGTAAGGCCCAGGCCGCCAAGGCCGAACTGGCGGTGAAGGACTCCCAGAAAGCGGTTGACGAGCTGCGCAAGGAAGGCATGCGCCCGGCCGCTATCCAGCAGAAATAAGGCGCCGCCCCTTGGCTGCATCGCACCTGATATCGAATTGAAAGGACGACACGACTATGCGCAAACAATTGATGATCCCTGCCCTGCTGGCGATAAGCGTTGCTCTGGCGGCTTGCTCCACCCCGCCGAACGCGAACCTGGAAAATGCACGGACCAACTTCTCGGCCCTGCAAGCCAACCCGCAAGCCACCAAGATAGCGGCCCTGGAAACCAAGGACGCCAGCGAATGGCTGGACAAGGCGGACAAGGCTTACCGCGACAAGGAAGACCAGAAGAAAGTCGACCAGTTGGCGTACCTGACCAACCAGCGCGTTGAACTGGCCAAAGACACCATCGCGCTGCGCGAATCCGAAGCCAAGTTGAAAAACGCCGGTGACGAGCGCGCCCGCGCCCTGCTCGATGCCCGTGATGCGCAGATCAAGCAACTGCAAGACAGCCTGAACGCCAAGCAGACCGAGCGCGGCACCCTGGTGACCTTTGGTGACGTGCTGTTTGCCACCAACAAGTCCGACCTGAACCCCAACGGCATGGTCAATATCGCCAAGCTGGCGCAGTTCCTGCGCGATAATCCGGACCGTAAAGTGATCGTCGAAGGCTACACCGACAGCACCGGTTCCGATTCGTACAACCAGAGCCTGTCCGAGCGCCGTGCGGCCTCCGTACAGCGCGCACTGGCCCAGCAAGGCGTGGACATTTCACGCATCGTGACCCAGGGCTATGGCAAGGAATACCCGGTTGCCGATAACGGCAGCGTGTCGGGCCGCGCCATGAACCGCCGCGTAGAAGTGACCATTTCCAACGACAACCAGCCAGTCAAGCCACGTTCGTCCGTCGCTTACTGATTGATGGATGCTGGAAACAAGAGCCCCACCTGAACGGTGGGGTTTTTTTGCCTATCAACCGCCGATCTTACGACCGTTATCACTGTCCGGCATCATCGCTTGCATGCCTTGGCGACCGCCCATCATCTTGTTCAGTTGCTCCATATCCGGCTGTCCGCCGGAACCGCCAGCGCCCTGAGAACCGCCGGCACCAGCACCTGCCAACATGTCCAGAAGCTTCTTGATCAGCTCAGGTTCCATCTTCCCCTGCTGCTGACCAGCCTCTTGCGAGCCACCCTGATCAAGGCGGTTCTGCCCATTGACCATGCCCATCGCTCTATCGATTGCACTGATAGCCATTGCGCTCTCCCGGATTTTTTCGTAAGGATTGTTATCAGCAACGCTGACAAGCCAATCAGTGGCGTCTTACGCAAAACGGTTCCAGGAATTTCAAGCCGGACGGTACTGCCCGCAACTGGCTACTGCTGCAACTGCGGGGTTTCCTGGCCCACGCAACGCACGGCCTGCTTTTTGTTGTTCACCAGCACACCGCTGAGGCCTTTTTGCTCGGTATCGAACATCACCAGCACGCCATCGACGCATTGCGCCACTTGCGCCGCCGGGGTCAGGGAGATCTTGTAGTCCTCGCCAGGCACGGTCTTGAGCATGGTGAAGTCGCTGAGCAGCAACGCATCGTCCGGTTTGGCGAAATGCAGGTAGCCATAAAACCACAGGCAACCGACGGTGCCGATGATGGTGCCGATGCCGGTGAGGATCAGCGGGATCATGTTGCGTTCTTCGCTCATTGCGGGCTCTCTGATGAGTCAACTTTAGGAATAGGGTAATTCGGAATTTCGCCCAGGCGGCGCAGGCCGTTGAAATGCAGCGGGTCATCCAGATAACGCAGCATCACAGTTTGCCAGGTCTTGTCGGCAAAGGTCTGCACATGGCCGCCACGGGTCAGTTGCAACACCCTGGGTGCAGGCGCGGCCTGATACAAACGAATGCCATTGGACAGCGGCACGATGGGGTCATCCAGGCTGTGGAACAGCAGTTTCGGCACCCCGGTCAACTGGGGCATGGCATTGATCGCACTGTCGGCGTCGGGCACCAGCCAAGACAAGGGCACTTGAAACGGCCATGTTAACCAGGAGGTGCTCAGGGCGAATTGTCCTACGTCACGATAACTGGCGGGCACGCCGTCCAGCACCAGGGCCTTGAGTTGGGTCTGCCGCTCCGGGTGGGTCGCCAGGTAATGCACGGCCAGCGCGCCGCCCAGGCTTTGGCCGAGGACGATCAACGGCTGGCCCTGGGTTTCAGGCGCCTGGTCGAGCCAACTGAAAGCCGCGTCGACGTCCTGATAGATCGCCGGTAACGATGGCTTTCCTTGCGACAGCCCATAGCCGCGATAATCCAGCAACAGGACTTGATAGCCTTGCTCCGGCAACCACCAACTGCCGCCCAGGTGCCAGGCCAGGTTGCCACCGTTACCGTGCAGGTGCAGCACCGTGCCCTTGAGCGGCACCCCGGGTTTGGCCGGCAACCACCAGGCATGCAGCTTGACGCCGTCGGCAGTGGTGAGCGTGACGTCGCGATATTCCAGGTGCGCCTTTTGCGGCGTGAACGGCAAGCCGGGCTCCGGGTAGAACAGCAGGGAACTGCAACCGTTCAGTGTGAGTAGCAGGCAAAGAATGCCGAGGATTCTCATCCGTTGAAGCCTCGCTGATCGTCGAAATGTTCAGGCGCGTGCAGGTCCAACTGTGGAAGGGGGCTTGGCCCCGATGGCGGTGGGTCAGTCACAGTTGCATTTACTGACACCGTTATCGGGAGCAAGCCCCCTCCTACCTTGTTGAACCGGTTGGGTCAGTTCAGCCTTTACAGGATGTTGGAGTAATCCGCCTCGATCCGATCCAGGCTCAAATGGTTGAGGAAGTTGGAGAAGCACATCCACGCCGCCAGTGCGTTCATGTCCCGGAACTGCTCCGGAAGGTACTTGGGCGGCACCACCAGGCCTTCGTCGACCAACTGACGCAGGGTGCGCATGTCTTCCAGGGTGGTCTTGCCGCAGAACAGCAACGGCACTTGTTCCAGCTTGCCTTTGCGCACGGCCAGCTGGATGTAGTTGTAGACCATGATAAAGCCCTTGAGGTAGGACAAATCCTTGGTAAACGGCAGACCATTCGGCACCGAGCCGCGAAACACCCGGCTGGCGTTACCGTAGCTTTCGGCCATTTCAAAGCCTTGTTCACGGAAGAAGTCGAACACCTGCAGGAAGTCGGCGCCCTCTTCCACCATGTGGATCGCGCGGGTGCGGTTGGTCAGCTTGCGCAAGCGACTCGGGTAGGAGGCAAAGGTGATGATTTCCATCAGGATCGCCAGGCCTTCCTGGGTCACGGTGGACGATGGCGGGCCCTTGGACAGGAAGGTGCAGATCGGCTGGTTCTGGCCGTTGAGGGTGGTGCCCACATGCACCAGGCCTTCATGCACTTCGAGGGCGCGCACGTCGCGGTCGTTGAACATCGCATCGGCGCGGATCTTGATGTAGTCGGCACCCGCCGCCGCGTCGGCGACGATCCCGTCGGACTCGAACACGCGGATGGTTTCCTCGGCCTCGCCAAACACCTTGTTCAGGCGGGTTTGCAGCAGGCTGACCGCGTCCTTGGCGGTGAGGGTCTTGGCCTCGTCCTTCAGGTCGCCACGGCCGTCGATATTGTTCAAGTAGTCGGACAGCATCAGGCCGAGGTCCGCCAGGGTCGGATCGCCAGCGTGGAAGGCATCGGAGGCGGCGCCGTACAGCTCCTGGGAAATCAGGCCGAAATCCTCGGTACCACGTGCTTCGAGCATGCGCACCACCATGCGGTACTCCCGGCACATGCGGCGCATGATCTGGCCCACGGGACTGAACTGGCCGAGGCGGCGGGTGATGTCGCGCTCGATGTTCTGAAACTCCAGCTTTACCGCGCTCGAATCGAACGACAGTGGCCGGTTCAGGTAGTAATCGCGGTCCACCGCCGGCATTACCTTGCCCTTGCCCTTGAGGAAACCCTGGCGAATGTTCTCGTCCCATTTCACCGCATCGAGGACGCGGATCGGTGTTTGCGCCAGCACAATGCGATCGGACAAGCTGCGTATCGTCTGCTGGTAATCGTCCACCCGGTACTTCCTCTTTAAACGTTATTTGTCCGCACGCCGGTAGCGCACGGCTTCAACGAACACATCGGCATTGGCCGGGTCATCCAGGTAGGCAAACACCTGGTTCATGGGGCTGTCGACCAGTACGCCGGCACCTTCCACGGTGTCTACGGTGCTGCCGTGCAACGCCTGCTGCCCGATGGCCTGGTGGATTTGCTCAAGGTCGAGGTTATAGACCACCAATTCGTGCGTTTCGTCGAGCTCGAACCCCGCCAGGACGTAATGCCCGCCGAACTTGCCCGGCAACGGCGCCGACAGATACCAGCGATTGCCATGGCGCGAGACGCTGAACACGTACTCATCACGCTGGCCAGGCTTGGCCTGAGGGTAGCTCACGGCTTTGTAGCGGTGTTCGCCGACGCGGCTGATCCGCAGGTTGAGCGGCTCGCCCCAGGCATTCTTGCTCGTCCATTGGCCCAACAGCGCAGCAGGCGCCGCCTCACTGGCCGGCAGCGGCTCCTTGAAGGTCACCAGGCAACCGCTGAGTAAAAGGAACGACAAGGCGATGACCGCGACACGCCAGGCTTTCATTGGACACTCCCGGTGTCAGACCGAGGCCAACACCAAATGCATGTAACGCTTGAGGATCTCAAGCATTTCGTCAGCGCTCAGCGGCTCCGCGCCGTCCAGCAGGCCCTGATATTCCATCCGACCGATAATCGCCGTCAACACTTTGGCATCCTGTTGCGGCTCGCGCGAGCCCAATACCTGGAAAAACTGCCCGGTGCCCTGCAGCAGGATCTGCTGGTGGGAACGCACCAGCTCGGCCAGGCGCGGGTTGAGCAAGGCTTCCTGGCGAAAGGCCTGTTCGGCCATCAGGTACTCGCGACGATTGCTCAATTGGCGCTGCACGTAATCGGCGGTCAGCCGCGCAATGTCATCGGCCAGTTGCGAACGCGACCGCGGGCTGCCGTCGCCATACGCGACCATCTCGCGCAGCAAGCCTTCGTTACGCACCCACAGCTTGCCCATGAACGCGGCGCTGCGCTCGACGTATTGGGCGAAGGTATCGGTGAGCAGGTCATCGATGTCCTTGAAGTAATAGGTGGTCGCCGACAAGGGCACCCCAGCCTCCGCCGCCACTGCGCGGTGGCGCACGGCCCGCACGCCGTCACGCACCACGATGCGCATGGCGGCATCGAGAATGTCCTGCCTGCGTTGCTCGCTGCCCCGACGACTGGCCTTACGGCCCTGGTACTGGACGCTTTCAACCACGGCAGCGGCAATGCCAGCGGCGCCTTCTTGAGCAATTACGCGGTTCACGACACACATCCTTGAAAAGATCAAAACCTGGCGCTGTTTGCTTGACGCTTATTTACGCCGCATAAAAAAGCCGCCTTATAAAAGGCGGCTTCGGATTTCGCTTCGCTTACGCTTGTGGCCGCATATGCGGGAACAAGATCACATCGCGAATCGACGGCGAGTTGGTCAACAACATCACCAGGCGGTCGATGCCGATACCTTCACCTGCGGTCGGCGGCATGCCGTATTCCAGGGCGCGCACGAAGTCAGCGTCGTAGTGCATGGCTTCGTCGTCGCCGGCGTCTTTGTCGGCCACCTGGGCCATGAAGCGCTCGGCCTGGTCTTCCGCGTCGTTCAGCTCGGAGTAGGCGTTGGCGATTTCGCGGCCGCCGATGAACAGTTCGAAACGGTCGGTGACGTTCGGGTTGTCATCGTTGCGACGGGCCAGCGGCGACACTTCGAACGGGTACTGGGTAATGAAGTGCGGCTGTTCCAGCTTGTGCTCCACCAGCTCTTCGAAAATCATCACCTGCAGCTTGCCCAGGCCTTCGAAGCCCAGCACCTTGGCGCCGGCTTTCTTGGCGATGGCGCGAGCCTTGTCGATGTCGGTCAGGTCGTCGGCGGTCAGCTCAGGGTTGTACTTGAGGATCGAGTCGAAGACCGACAGACGCACGAACGGCTCGCCGAAGTGGAACACCTTGTCGCCATACGGCACGTCGGTAGTCCCCAGAACAAGCTGCGCGAGTTCGCGGAACAGTTCTTCGGTGAGGTCCATGTTGTCTTCGTAGTCGGCGTAGGCCTGGTAGAACTCCAACATGGTGAACTCTGGGTTGTGCCGGGTCGAGACGCCTTCGTTACGGAAGTTGCGGTTGATCTCGAACACTTTCTCAAAGCCGCCGACAACAAGGCGCTTGAGGTACAGCTCAGGCGCGATACGCAGGTACATGCCCATGTCCAGCGCGTTGTGGTGGGTTTCGAACGGCTTGGCTGCGGCACCACCGGGGATGGTCTGCAGCATCGGCGTTTCCACTTCCAGGAAGTCGCGCTTCATCAGGAAGGCGCGGGTGTGGGCAATCACTTGCGAACGCACGCGGAAGGTGTGGCGCACGTCTTCGTTGACGATCAGGTCAACGTAGCGCTGGCGATAGCGCTGCTCGGTGTCGGACAGGCCGTGGTGCTTGTCCGGCAGCGGGCGCAGGGATTTGGTCAGCAGGCGCACGCTGGTCATTTCAACGTACAGGTCGCCTTTGCCAGAACGGGCCAGGGTGCCTTCGGCGGCGATGATGTCGCCCAGGTCCCAGGTTTTCACGGCGGCCAGGGTTTCTTCCGACAGGGTCTTGCGGTTGACGTAGACCTGGATGCGCCCGGACATGTCCTGGATCACCATGAACGAGCCACGGTTGAGCATGATGCGACCCGCCACCTTGACCGGGATCGCAGCCTCTGCCAGCTCTTCCTTGGTCTTGTCCGCGTACTGTTTCTGCAAGTCTTCGCAGTAGGCATCGCGGCGGAAGTCGTTGGGGAAGGCATTGCCCTTGGCGCGCTCGGCAGCAAGCTTTTCCTTGCGCAGGGCGATCAGGGAGTTTTCTTCCTGTTGCAGGGCTTGCGGGTCGAGTTGTTGGTCGCTCATGTCTTTAAATTTTCCATCACAGGTTCGTTGCCCCCGCCACTGACGGGGGACTTGAGGTCGGGCTGGCGGTTTACAGCCCCGATTTGAGGCTGGCTTCCAGGTATTCGTCGATATCGCCGTCGAGCACCTTGTCGCAGTCGCTGCGCTCGATGTTAGTACGCAGATCCTTGATCCGCGACGCATCCAGAACATAAGAACGGATCTGGTGACCCCAGCCGATATCCGACTTGGTGTCTTCCAACGCCTGGGAAGCGGCGTTACGTTTCTGCATTTCCTGCTCGTACAACCTGGCCCGCAGCATTTTCATGGCGGTGTCCTTGTTCGCGTGCTGGGAACGCTCGTTCTGGCAACAGACCACGGTGTTGGTCGGCACGTGGGTAATACGTACAGCCGAGTCGGTGGTGTTGACGTGCTGACCACCGGCACCGGAGGAGCGATAGGTGTCGATCCGCAGGTCGGACGGGTTGATCTCGATTTCGACCTTGTCGTCGATCTCTGGCGAGACGAACACCGCACTGAACGAGGTGTGGCGACGGTTGCCGGAGTCGAACGGGCTCTTGCGCACCAGACGATGCACGCCGATCTCGGTACGCAGCCAGCCGAAGGCGTATTCACCCTTGATGTGCACGGTCGCGCCTTTGATGCCGGCGACTTCACCGGCCGACAGTTCCATGATGGTTGCGTCGAAACCGCGTTTGTCGGCCCAGCGCAGGTACATGCGCAGCAGGATGTTGGCCCAGTCCTGTGCTTCGGTGCCGCCGGAACCGGCCTGGATGTCCAGGTAGGCGTTGTTCGGGTCCATTTCGTGGCTGAACATGCGGCGGAATTCAAGTTTGGCGAGGTTTTCCTCGAGACGGGCCAGCTCGGCGACGACATCGCCTACTGCACCTTCGTCGTTTTCTTCGACAGCCATGTCCAGCAGGTCGCGGCAATCGGCCAGACCGGTGTTCAACTCGTCAAGGGTGTCGACGATCTGCGCCAGCGCCGCGCGCTCGCGGCCCAGTTCCTGGGCGTATTCAGGGTTGTTCCAGACACTCGGATCTTCAAGCTCGCGATTGACTTCGGTCAGACGCTCATGCTTTTGATCGTAGTCAAAGATACCCCCGAATAGTTTCGGAGCGCTCGGACAGGTCCTTGATGGTGTTAAGGATCGGGTTGATTTCCATGGCGGGCAGCACTCGTTGGCGAACTTTTGAAAGCCGACGAGTATAACGACAAACCGGCGCAAACGGCAGTCCGCTTGGCGAAAAGGCAGGTTCAAGAACAGTGAATATCCACTGTGAGAGGGGGCGTGCCCCCGATGGCAGTGTGTCACACCTACACCAGGTGACTGTCACACCGCCATCGGGGGGCAAGTCGAGTCGTCGCACCGCCCCTCCCACATTTGGATCTGCACGGGCCTCAAATTACTCGATACCCACTTGATTGCGCCCATTGTTCTTGGCCGTATACAACCCCTTGTCCGCCGCCATGATCAGTTGCCGGCAATCGGTGCCCTGCACCGGCGTCATGGTCGACAGGCCGATGCTGATGGTCAGGCTCGCCCCCTCAGCCGGGGCGATGTGCGGGATTTTCAGGGCTTCGACGGCCATGCGCAGTTTTTCGGCGACCAGGCGCGCGCCGCCCGGCGAGGTGTTTGGCAGTACCAAGGCGAATTCTTCGCCGCCGTAGCGCGCCGGCAGGTCCGAAGGGCGGCTGCTGGCTTCGCGGATGGCGGCCGCGACTTTGCGCAGGGCTTCATCGCCTTCGACGTGGCCGAAGCTATCGTTGTAGGTCTTGAAGAAGTCCACGTCGATCATCAGCAACGACAGTTGGGCCTGGTCACGCATGGCCCGGCGCCATTCCAGCTCCAGGTATTCGTCGAAGTGACGGCGGTTGGACAGCCCGGTGAGGCCGTCGGAGTTCATCAGGCGTTGCAACACCAGATTGGTGTCCAACAGTTGCTGCTGGCTGACGCGCAGCGCGCGATAGGCCGCATCACGCTGCAACAGGGTCATGTAGGAGCGTGAGTGATAGCGGATACGCGCCACCAGCTCGATGTTGTCCGGCAGCTTGACCAGATAGTCG
Organism: Pseudomonas sp. PSPC3-2; assembly: GCF_049897085.1. Lineage (NCBI taxonomy): Bacteria > Pseudomonadati > Pseudomonadota > Gammaproteobacteria > Pseudomonadales > Pseudomonadaceae > Pseudomonas > Pseudomonas sp. PSPC3-2. Next base: position 363,348 of record NZ_JAFCVO010000001.1, on the reverse strand, counting down.
TTGGCCCCCGCCGAGAACGCCGCGCTTTTGATCAGCGGGTCCTCCTTGGTGGAGAGCACGATGATCGGGATGTTCTGCGTGGCCGGGTGATTGCGGTATTCGCGCACCAGCGTCAGGCCGTCCAGGCCGGGCATCACCAGGTCCTGCAGGATCACTGTAGGTTTAATGCGGATCGCCTGCGCGATGGCCTGGTGCGGGTCGGCGCAAAAGTGGAAGTCGATGTTTTCTTCATGGGCCAGGCCGCGCCGCACGGCTTCGCCGATCATGGCCTGGTCGTCCACCAATAACACCATGGCGGCATTTTCGTCGGTCTTGATGCCGTCGATCTGTAAATCACTCATGTGCAGTCACCTGAATTACCACCTGCAAGCCAGCATCGCCGAGGGTATCGATCATTTTGAAAATACCTCCAGCAACCGGGGCGCAATTCTGTCCAGTGGGCGAATTTCAACAGCAGCATCAATCGCCGCCGCCGCTTTGGGCATGCCATACACCGCCGAACTCTGCTGGTCCTGGGCGATGGTCAGATATCCTTGTTCTCGCATTAATTTGAGCCCCTGGGCTCCGTCGCGGCCCATGCCGGTCAGCAGTACGCCGACGGCATCACCATTCCAGTGGCTGGCCACACTTTCGAAAAATACGTCGATGGACGGCCGGTAAATCTCGTTAACCGGCTCGGCGGTATAGGCTAGCGTGCCATTTTTCAACAGGCGGATGTGATGATTGGTACCGGCCAGCAGCACCACCCCGCTTTGTGGTGGCTCACCTTCGCGGGCCAGGCGCACCGGCAGGCCGGAAGCGCTGCTCAGCCACTCGGCCATGCCGGCGGCGAACACCTGGTCCACATGTTGGACCAGCACAATGGCGGCGGGAAAGTCCCGGGGCAAGCCCTTGAGCAGGATTTCCAGGGCCGCCGGACCGCCGGCCGAAGAACCGATCGCCACCAGGCTCTGGCGTTTGCCGGTGTTGCGCGGCGGCGCGGTTTCGGCGCGCACACGGCTGCCGCGCTGGCCGATCAGCCAGCCAATATTGAGGATCTTGCGCAACAACGGCGCGGCGGCGTCCTTGGGATTACCGACGCCCAGGGCCGGCGTATCCACCACATCCAGAGCGCCGTGCCCCATGGCTTCGAACACTCGGCTGACATTGGCCTGGCGGTCGACGGTGACGATCACAATCGCGCACGGGGTCTGGGCCATGATCTGCCGAGTGGCTTCCACGCCGTCCATCACCGGCATAATCAGGTCCATCAGGATCAGGTCCGGGGTCAATTCGGCGCAGCGCTGCACCGCTTCCAGGCCATTACTGGCCACCCACACCACCTGGTGCGCGGGTTCAAAGCTCACGGCGCGGCGTAACGCCTCCACCGCCATGGGCATGTCATTGACGATCGCAATCCTCATGCCCGCGCGTCTCCGATCAGTTCCACCACGGCGTCAAGCAGGGCGTCATCGTGAAAACTGGCTTTGGCTAAATAGTAGTCGGCGCCGGCGTCGAGTCCACGGCGTCGGTCTTCTTCGCGATCCTTGTAGGACACCACCATCACCGGCAACGATTGCAGGCGAGTATCACGGCGCAAGAGTGTGACCAATTCGATCCCGTCCATACGAGGCATATCAATGTCAGTGATGAGCAGGTCGAAGTCTTCGGAGCGCAAGGCGTTCCAGCCGTCCATGCCATCGACGGCGACGGCCACTTCATAACCCCGATTAAGCAGCAATTTACGTTGCAACTCACGCACGGTGAGCGAGTCATCCACCACCAGCACCCGTTTACGCGGGGCTTCGACGGCCTGCTGGCTGCGCCGGGTTATACGCTCCAGCCGACCGGTGTTGAGCAGTTTGTCCACCGAACGCAGCATGTCCTCGACGTCGACGATCAACACCACCGAGCCATCGTCCAGCAGCGCGCCGGCGGAAATATCCTGGACCTTGCCCAACCGATCATCCAGCGGCAGCACCACCAGCGTGCGCTCGCCGATAAAACGCTCCACGGCAATGCCATACACCGCATCGCGTTCGCGGATCACCACCACCTTCAACGTCTCTTCATTTCCTTGCCCCGGCGGGCGCTGCAACAACTGGCTGGCGGCGACCAGGCCGACATGCCTGCCTTCATGCCAGAAATGCTGGCGGCCTTCGAGCTGCACAATGTCGTCGGGCGCCAGGTCGCACATCCGCTCGATATGCGCCAGCGGGAAGGCATAGGCTTCTTCGCCGACTTCCACCACCAGGCTGCGCACCACCGACAGGGTCAACGGCACTTCCAAATGGAAGCGACTGCCCTGCCCCGGCGCTTGCTCCAGCACCACCGCGCCGCGCAGTTGGCGGACCATATGCTGCACCGCATCCAGGCCGACGCCGCGCCCGGACACTTCGGTGACCTTGTCGCGCAGGCTGAAGCCCGGCAGGAACAGGAACGTCAGCAACTCCTCCTCGCTGAGGTGCAAAGCGGTTTCCTGGGTCGACAGGTGCCGATCAACGATCGTGCCACGCAGGCGTTCGAGGTCGACGCCGTGACCGTCATCGCTCAGCTCCAGCACCAGCAAACCCGCCTGGTGGGAGGCTCTCAGGCGGATCAAGCCTTCGGCCGGTTTGCCCGCCAGCAGGCGCTGCTCGGGCGCTTCAATGCCGTGGTCGACGGCATTGCGCAATAAGTGGGTGAGCGGCGCTTCGAGTTTCTCCAGCACGTCGCGGTCGACCTGGGTCTTTTCGCCCTCGATCTCCAGGCGTACCTGCTTGCCCAGGCTGCGGCCGAGGTCGCGCACCATGCGCGCCTGGCCGGCGAGCACATCGGCAAACGGGCGCATGCGGCAGGCCAGCGCGGTGTCGTAAAGCACCTGGGCGCGCTGACCTGCCTGCCAGGCGAACTCATCGAGCTCGACGGTTTTTTCCGCCAGCAGGGCCTGGGCTTCGCTCAGCAGGCGGCGGGCATCGGCCAAGGCCTCCTGGGCCTCCAGGCTCAAGCCGGCGGTCTTGAGGTGGCCGTCGAGGTGGTCAAGCGCACGCACACCGTTGCCCTGGATACGTTTAAGGCGTTGCAGGCTGGCCAGGTAAGGCTTGAGCCGCTGGGTTTCCACCAGGGATTTGCTCGACAGGTCCAGCAGGCTGTTCAAGCGCTCGGCGGTCACACGCAGGACGCGCTCGCCACCTTCGGTCATGCGTTTGTTCTGGCGCGGCGGCTCGCTACCGAGGGGCGGCGCAGGCTCGGGTTCGGCGGGCAGCGCTTCGATCACCGGGGCGGGCGCAGGCGTAGGGGCAGGCGCGGACTGCGGCGCAACCTTGGCGGTTGGCTGCGACGGGTCGAGCAGGCGCTCCATCAATGCCACATACGCTTCAACATCCGCCGGCCCCACGGTATTGCCAGGCGTGGCGATGCGCATCAACAGGTCGGTGCCTTGCAGCAACGCGTCGATATGCTCCGGTTGCAGATACAGGCGACCTTCCTGGGCGCTGACCAGGCAATCTTCCATGACATGCGACACGCTAACCCCGGCGTCCACCCCGACAATCCGCGCCGCGCCTTTGAGCGAGTGCGCAGCGCGCATGCAGGCTTCGAGCTGGTCAGCCTGAGTCGGGTTACGCTCCAGGGCTAGCAGGCCCGCGCTCAGTACCTGGGTCTGGGCATCGGCTTCCAGGCTGAACAACTCCAGCAGCGAGGCATCGCGCATCTGGTCGGGGGTCATGTGAGGCTCCGGGTCACGGCAGACAGCAACTGAGCCTCGTCCAGCCAACGCAGGCTGCGGCCCTTCCACTGCAACACACCCTGGGTGAAGCGGCCGCTGGCCTGGGTGCCGGAGGCTGACGCCGCCGTCAACGTCCGCTCGTCGATGGCATGGATACCTTCGACTTCGTCCACCGGCACCACCACCGGGCCGTCCTGCGCGGCGATGATCAACATGCGCGGCATGATACGCCCGCCGGGGGGCCCGTGGCCGGTGGTGTCCAGGCCCAACAGCTCCACCAGCGACAGGCACGCCACCAGCGCACCGCGCACGTTCGCCACGCCAAGCAATGCGCGGGAACGTTGGTGTGGCAGGGAATGAATCGGTTGCAGCGGCGCCACTTCCACCAGGCAGCGGGTGGCGATCCCCAGCCATTCTTCGCCGAGGCGGAATATCAGTAGGGAACGGGTAAGGATGTCTTCGCCCGCTTCGGCAGCGGCGACCGGGCGCCGATCGTCGTGCTGCAACGCATAGCGATCCAGCAAGCGGGTGGCGGCGGCAGAGTACACCGAGCAGTTGCGGCAGTGGATATGGTCCGCCAGCAACGGGCAGGACTTATCACCGTGAATACCGATACGGTTCCAGCAATCGTCGATGGCCTGGGCGTCGGCTATCGTCAGGTCCAGGCCTGCAGTGTCGAGCGCGTTGGGGCTACTCATGGTTTTTGCTCACTGTCAGCTCGCTACGCGCGGCTCGCGCCTGCAAACGGCGCGCCCCCGCAGTGTCGCCCTGGGCTTCGAGCAGCCCGGCCAGTTGCATCAGGGCCTGCGGGTGCTGCGGTTCCAGGTACAAGGCTTTTCGGTAAAACCCCTGGGCGTCCAGGGCGCTGCCGGCCACATCGCTGAGCAGCCCCAACCAGTAAAACACCTGGGCGGCCGGCGGATGTTGGCTTAAATAGCGTTCGCAGGCGGCACGGGCTTCGGCGCTTTTGCCTTCGTTGGCCAGGATCGCGATCTGGCTGAGCAGGTCGCTAGCATCCGACGGCGGCGCGCTGATCGGCACCACCTGCGCGCTGAGCGTACTGAACGGGCGCGGCTTGGGCGGGATCGGTGCGACGCTGTGCCGAGGCGGGGGCACGGGCATCGGCACAAAGACCGGCTCAGGCTTGACCGGCTCGGTGTGTCGGCTGAATGCAAACGACTGCGGCACGCCGATCGAGCGCATGCCATGCCGCCCCAACAGGCTGCCTTCGGCCGGGCCGATAAATAGCACGCCGTCCACGTGAGTCAGGTTCTTGAGCACGTCGAACACTTGTTTTTGTGTCGGCTGGTCGAAATAGATCAGCAGGTTGCGGCAAAACACAAAATCGTAGCTCGGCTCATTGGCGAGCAACCCTGGGTCGAGCAGGTTGCCGACTTGCAGGCGCACCTGTTCGCGCACCCGGTCGTCGATGCGATAGCCATCGACCTGCTCGGTGAAGTGGCGGTCGCGAAACTCAAGGTCGCCGCCGCGAAACGAGTTGCGGCCATACACGCCACGCAGGGCACGCTCCACCGACAACGGGCTGACGTCCATGCCCTGCACCTTGAACTGGTGCGGCGCCAGGCCAGCATCGAGCAAGGCCATGGCGATCGAATAGGGTTCTTCGCCGGTGGAACAGGGCAGGCTGAGAATGCGCAGCGCGCGCAACTGGTTGATCTCGGCCAGACGCGCCTTGGCCAGGCGGGCCAGGGTCGCGAAGGATTCGGGGTAACGAAAAAACCAGGTCTCGGGCACGATCACCGCTTCGATCAGCGCTTGCTGTTCGTCGTGGGAGCGCTGCAGATGGTGCCAGTACTCATCCGCCGTCTGGGCCTCTACGGCGTGACTGCGCTGGCGCACGGCGCGTTCGATGATGGCTTCGCCCACCGAGGCCACATCCAGGCCGATGCGTTCTTTCAAGAAGGCAAAGAAGCGCGGGTCGTTGCTCATAGGCTCGGCTCGGCAGAAAACAGCAAGGCGCGCACTTCGTTGGTGAGCAGATCCGCGACGCCGATCCATTGCATCAAACCCAAGGCATCTTCGCGCACCGGCCCCAGGTAGGGCGTCTGGGGATTGTCCAGACCGTATGGCTTGAATTGCGCCGGGTCGCAACGCAGGGTTTCGGTGGCCTGCTCCAGAATCAGCCCCAGCCAACGCGCCTCGAGCCAGGGCTCAGGTTTGTAGTTGACCAACACCAGCCGCGTACTGGTCCGCGCCTGGGCCGGCTTGCCGAAGGTCAAGGCACTGAGGTCGATAACCGGCACCATCGCGCCGCGATGGGCAAAGATGCCCGCCACCCACAGCGGTGCATGGGCGAGGGGTTTGAGCGGCAGGCGCGGCAGTACCTCGGCCACTTCCGTGGCCTTGAGGGCATAACGTTGGTCGCCGATGTGGAACACCAGGAACAACGCCTTTTTCGCTGCCGGGACGGCGCCGTGTTTAGCCGCGAGGTCGCTCATCAGACTTTGAAGCGCGACACGCCGCCGCGCAGACCGACCGCAACCTGGCTCAGTTCATCAATGGCAAAGCTGGCCTGGCGCAAGGACTCGACCGTCTGACTGCTGGCATCGCCCAATTGCACCAGCGCGTGGTTGATCTGCTCGGCACCGGTGGCCTGGGCCTGCATGCCTTCGTTGACCATCAACACCCGCGGCGCCAGGGCCTGGACCTGATGGATGATCTGCGACAGTTGCTCGCCCACTTGCTGCACTTCGAACATGCCCCGGCGCACTTCTTCGGAGAACTTGTCCATGCCCATCACCCCGGCAGACACCGCCGACTGGATCTCGCGCACCATCTGCTCGATGTCGTAGGTGGCGACGGCGGTCTGGTCGGCCAGGCGGCGCACTTCGGTGGCCACCACGGCAAAGCCGCGGCCGTACTCACCGGCTTTCTCGGCCTCGATGGCGGCGTTGAGGGACAACAGGTTGGTCTGGTCGGCGACCTTGACGATGGTGACCACCACCTGGTTGATGTTGCCGGCCTTCTCGTTAAGGATCGCCAGCTTGGCGTTGACCAATTCGGCAGCGCCCATCACCGAGTGCATGGTTTCTTCCATGCGTGCCAAGCCTTGCTGGCCGGAACCGGCGGCGACCGAGGCCTGGTCAGCGGCGGTGGAGACTTCGGTCATGGTACGGACCAAATCTTTGGAAGTGGCAGCGATCTCCCGCGAAGTGGCGCCGATCTCGGTGGTAGTTGCGGCGGTTTCCGTGGCCGTGGCCTGTTGTTGCTTAGAAGTGGCGGCAATCTCGGTGACCGAGGTCGTGACCTGCACAGACGAACGCTGGGCCTGGGACACCAGGGCCGTCAGTTCGGTCATCATGTCGTTGAAGCCGGTTTCGACAGCGCCGAATTCGTCCTTGCGCGCAAGGTTCAAGCGCTTGCTCAGGTCACCGGTACGCATGGTGTCGAGGATCTCGACGATGCGCTTCATCGGCGCGATGATTGTGCGCATCAACAGCAGGCCGCACAGGCCGGCGGCGAAGATGGCGATGATCAGCGACACCGCCATGCTGATCTTGGCCGACAGCACCGACTCGTCGATGGCCGCCGTGGCGAGGTCAGACACTCCCTTGTTTTCGGTGATGATGTCATTGAGCTTCATGCGCCCTTCGATCCAGATCGGCGTCAATTGCTCTTCGAGCAAGACGTTCGCACCCGGCAGGTCATTGGCTTCGATGCGCGCCAGCACCTCGACGAGGGCCTTGTTGTAGTTGATATGCGCCGCCTTGAAGTTATCGAACTCCATGCGATCAGCCTGGCTGTTGACGGTTTTTTCGTAGTTGGCCATCTGCTGTTCAATACGCGCTTCGAAGGACTTGAAGTCGGTCTTATCGGCACTGGTAAGGGTTTTATCTGCGCGCAGACCAATGATATCGATGGTCAGCAAATAGCTGTCGACCCATGCGCTGCGGATCATCGAACTGAGGTAAACCCCCGGCACCGCATCGTCACGGACCGATTCCTGGCTGGCTTCGATCTTCAGCAACCGTGAGTAGGACACCACAACCATCAGCAGCATGATCGCGATAATGACCGCAAAGCTCGCCATAATCCGCTGGCGCAAGGTCCAATTCTTCACAGTGTTTCCTCGAGGGGCCATTCAAATGAGGGGGAGTATAGCTGAGCAGAAGCCCTCATTTATCAATGGGTTTCGATGTGGCGTACATAGAATGCAAAAACAGCCTCTAGGGATTAAAGAACCACCCTACATCAGACCAAGAAGCATCTGACTTCTCGCCTTTTCTCACCTCATCTAGCGTGCTCCTTCCTAAAGATTACAAAAGGATACATCTAGGATGGAGCGTTACCACATCACCGTAGGTGCTAAAACCACCGCCAACGGCACAGTGCGCACCGGCTGTACGAATTGCAGCATTAACGGAATGGACCAGGCACGCGAAGGCGATGAGGTTTATTGCCCGACCTGCGAGACCATTGGGGTGATCGTCTGCGACGGCCCCCGCCTGGTAGACACAACAAATGGAGTTAACTTCGCGCTGGAAGGCGACCTCTGTTACTGCAAGTGCACCCCCCGTCCGCGACTGATTGCCAATCAGACGCTCAGCTCGCAGATTATCGAAGACACGCCTCAACCCCAAGCCAGAGCCGCCACGCAAGCCACCACCCAATACACTGAATCCAGTACGCCCTCCTCTACCCACTTCACACCTACGCCCCGTCAGTTCACGCCAAGTCTCAACGAAGCACGGGGACCAACCTGCGAGAACATCTGGCGTGAGTATCAGAACCGAGCCGAAGCCATCGTGGCACCGGGTGGCGCGATGATTACCGATCCCAAAGCGCGTAACCGTGCCATCAATGCTGCCTACGCCCAGCTATGGCGCCTGGATCAGCGTTTCCAGTGGGCCGGTCTTGCGGCGTTTGCGTCCAAGCAAGTGGGCTGTGGCCTGCTGCACGCGGCGCAATCCATCGAGAGGATTCAGGCGGAATATGAAGCTGCGGAGCAATTGCGAAGAAGTGCCCGGAAAGGGGTTTGGGGGTTGTTCAGCGCCGAGGAACGTGAACGGCAGGCAAAGCTGCGGGAGTATGAGCGGCGCCTGCGGGACCATGAACAAGCCAGCCGCAATAACCCAATGCCTGATGTTGATTGGCGGCGCGAGGGTGAACTGTTATCGAGCGTGCAGCAGCTTTATCAACATGTGTACGAGATGATGGCGATGGGAAATACCACGCTGTTTTTGGATGTGTTTCCGTTGCATGCGTTTTATAAGGAGCAGGGGTTGGGGTTGCTTGAGACCTGCCTGTCCGCGCGCCAGAACATTTTTGAGGATGGGCTACAGCGGGTGTTGTGGCCGGTGGGGCAGGATAAGTTGAGGTTTGGGGGGGATTACCCGGAAATATTGCATGCATTCAAGGCTATTGACGATGGAGACATTGCTAAAAGTGTTGAGCATCTGGCTGACCACGAACAACGAAACATTCTTCAACCGACCATGTACGGTGATCGAAAACTAGTGGCTCTGCTACGTAGCAACCATCTTTCATACGTCACGGGTATACCGTCCGGGATCGCTCAAGCCATTGAACTGACACTGGCAAACCAATGCAGCACCGCTGATGACGGTCGGACCATTGATTTCAGCAACAACCCCTTCGCCAATCTAGCCGATATCGACCAGCGTATGGCATTCGTGCTCAAGGCTGCAGCGCGGTTTCACACACTACTAAATAGCACTGAGCGGTATCGAATCGAACTCGAGCTAGAAGACATCGCTGAAAGCCGGGGGGGCCGATGAATCGAATCGCGAAGCTAGGTTGGCGACGTGGCGGAACGGGACTGGTCGTTGCAGCATCACTCATATGGGTAGCGATACGCCTGAGCGCGGAAGATCCGGAAATAGCACTGATGCTTGGCGAGCCCTGGGAAGACATGCGTCAGCGCTCCAGCGCAAGCATTGGGCCGGCGATTCCCGGACACCACTGGTTCAGAATGCCGAAATCCGATGCTCGACTTCGCTACACAGATCCAAAATACGGATTCGTAACCCCTTTGGCCCGCTTCTTCACGATAGGCTTCGATGATGAGCGAGTTGGCAGTATTCGTATGTCACCTCAAATCGAGCCACTATTGCTCGACGACACCCTCAAAGTCGTACTGGATTTGCAGGAGCAATGGCGCAAGGCGGGTTGGGCGCCCATCCGTGTCGCGTCCAACCCCCCATTCGCCGACACCCCGGAATGGCGTGCCCGGCTACGCAATGTGAACCGAGGCGGCACAGCCTATTGGCGAGCAAGTGACCAGTATCAAGTGATGCTGGTGGTTGGACGATTCAAGGACGATAGACGCCCCACAGAGGAGCGTTACCTCATGACGCTGCAACTGGCCACGCCATGGGGTCCTCCTTAACCGCACCCGATAGACCCATCACTACCTGATCGCGCCCATCCGTGGGAACGATCCCTAAAGCGTCGCCTGGCGTACCTGTTTCTCCAGCTCAACCTTCAAACCGGGCTCCAACTTAAGCTGCCGCGCCAGCTCATCCAGATACGCCTTCTCCATAAAGTTCTCCTCATCCACCAGCATCACACTGGCGATGTACATCTCGGCGGCCATTTCCGGGGTGCTTGCCGCCCGCGCCACGTCGGCCGGGTCGAGGGGTTTGTTCAGCTCGCCATGCAGCCAGCTTTGCAATTGGCGGTCGTTATCCAGCTTGGTGAATTCACCTTCGATCAGCGCGCGCTCGCGCTCATCCACATGCCCGTCGGCCTTGGCCGCCGCCACCAATGCCTTGAGGATGCCTTGGCTGTGTTGCTCGACCTGGGCCGGCGGCAGGCGGTCGATGGTTTGCGGCTCGCCTTGGGGCGCGCCGGCCTGTTGCGCCTGCCAGTTACCGTAGGCTTTGTAGGCGATCACGCCCAATGCCGCCAACCCGCCATAGGTCAGGGCCTTGCCGCCAAACTTGCGCGCTTTTTTATTGCCCAGCAGCAGGCCCATGGCCCCGGCCGCCAGGGCTCCACCACCGGCGCCGCCGAGCAAGCTGCCGAGCCCGCCACTGCCGAGCAACCCGCCGAGGGCACCTTGGTCGTCGGATTTGCGCTGGCCACCGGCCTTGTTCTGCAACATGTCCTGACCAGACTTGAGCAGTTGATCGAGTAATCCACGGGTATTCATGCGTAGCCTCCAGACACCAGGGTTCGTAGGACCAATAGGCTCCCAGCGTAAAACTAAGCGCCAAAAAACCCCGATCTAGAGTGCTTCCAGATGTAACGCGGCTATCCTTCGGTTAAATCGATATACACTCGAGTCAGTCGATAAAAACACCCCACTGGTAATTCCAGCATGATGACCTTGCGTCAAATCCGGCACTTCATCGCCGTGGCCGAGACCGGCTCGATCTCCGCGGCGGCGCAAACCGCGTTTATTTCGCAGTCGACCCTGACCCTGGCGATCCAGCAACTGGAGCAGGAAATCGGCGTCAACCTGTTCAACCGCCACGCCAAGGGCATGACCCTGACCCACCAGGGCCATCAGTTTTTGCGCCAGGCGCACTTGATCCTGGCCACCGTCGACAACGCCAAGCGCAGCCTGCAGCAGAGCACCGATCAGGTGGCCGGGCAGTTGATCATCGGCGTAACCAGCCTGGTGGCCGGTTATTACCTGGCCGACCTGCTCACCCGTTTCCAGCGCGCCTACCCCAATGTGGAAATCCGCGTGATGGAAGATGAGCGCCCGTACATCGAGCATTTGCTGGTCAGCGGCGAGATCGATGTGGGCGTGTTGATCCTCTCCAACCTCGAAGACCGACACGCGCTGCAGACCGAAGTACTCACCCACTCGCCCCACCGCCTGTGGCTGCCGGCACAACATCCACTGCTGGAGCACGACAGCATCAACCTGGCCGATGTGGCGCGTGAGCCGTTGATTCAACTGAACGTCGACGAAATGGGCGACAACGCCCAACGCATGTGGGCCGCAGCCGGCCTGCAACCACGCGTCACCTTGCGCACCGCCTCCACCGAAGCCGTGCGCAGCCTGGTGGCCGCGGGCCTGGGCGTGTCGATCCAGCCGGACATGACCTACCGCCCCTGGTCCCTGGAAGGCGACATTATTGAAGCGCGCCCCCTCGCCGACCTCAGCCAGACCCTCGACGTCGGCCTCGCCTGGCGCCGTGGCACCGCACGGCCGGCGCTGGTCGACCCGTTCCTGACCGTGGCACGGGAACAGCCCCATCCACGCAAGCCATCTATTTAATCGAATGCTGCATTCAGTATTTAGTATTTGTTGGCCTCGCGTCTGACCTCTAGTCTCGGTACATCCATGAGAGACGGTCGGGCGCCCTGTAAGAGAACGCCCATGACCACACAAGAAAAGAGATCGCGAAAAATGTCCGCTGCGCCCACCCCGCTGCTCACTGCGTTGCTGATCGACGGCGAACTGGTCCAGGGCCAGGGCGTTGTCGAACCGATTCTCAACCCAGCCACGGGTGAAGTGCTGACCCAGATCGCCGAAGCCAGCACCGAACAGGTTGAAACCGCCATCCTCGCGGCCCACCGCGCATTTGCCGGCTGGTCACGCACCACGCCGCAGCAACGTTCAAACATTCTGCTGGGCATCGCCGACGCCATCGAGCACCAAGCCGACTACCTGGCCCGCCTCGAATCCCTAAACTGCGGCAAGCCGTTGCACCTGGCGCGCCAGGATGACTTGAGCGCCACCGTCGATGTGTTCCGCTTCTTTGCCGGCGCCGTGCGCTGCCAGACGGGCCAGCTCAGCGGCGAATACCTGCCGGGCTACACCAGCATGGTGCGGCGTGATCCGATTGGCGTGGTGGCTTCGATTGCACCGTGGAATTACCCGCTGATGATGGCCGCGTGGAAGATCGCCCCGGCCCTGGCCGCCGGCAATACCCTGGTGTTCAAGCCGTCGGAACACACGCCACTGTCGATCCTCGCCCTGGCCCCGGCCCTCAGCCAATTGTTGCCACGTGGGGTGATCAACATTCTGTGTGGCGGCGGCGAAGGCGTCGGCAGCCATCTGGTCAGCCACCCGAAGGTGCGCATGGTGTCGTTGACCGGCGATATCGTCACCGGGCAAAAAATCCTGCAAGCCGCGTCGAAAACCCTTAAACGCACGCACCTGGAACTGGGCGGCAAGGCGCCGGTGATCGTGTGTAACGACGCCGACCTGCAAGCCGTGGTCGAAGGCGTGCGCACCTACGGTTACTACAACGCCGGCCAGGACTGCACTGCCGCGTGCCGCATCTACGCCCAGGCGGGGATTCACGACAAATTGGTCGCCGACCTGGGTGCGGCGGTCAGCAGCCTGCGCTTTGCCGGCAAGCGCGACGCCGACAATGAGCTTGGCCCGTTGATCAGCACGCGCCAGCGCGACCGCGTCGCCAGTTTTGTCGAACGCGCCCTCGGCCAGCCGCATATCGAGCGAGTCACCGGCGCCGCCGTGCATTCCGGCGCGGGTTTCTTTTATCAGCCGACCTTGCTCGCTGGCTGCAAACAAAGGGATGAAATCGTCCAGCGCGAAGTGTTCGGCCCGGTGGTCACCGTGACCCGCTTCGACGAACTGGAACAGGCGGTGGACTGGGCCAACGACTCCGAATACGGCCTGGCCTCGTCGGTGTGGACCGAGAACCTGGACAAGGCGATGCAGGTGGCGGCGCGCCTGCAATACGGCTGCACCTGGATCAACAGCCATTTCATGCTGGTCAGCGAAATGCCCCACGGCGGCTTGAAGCGCTCCGGGTATGGCAAAGATCTGTCCAGCGATTCGCTACAGGACTACAGCGTGGTGCGGCACATCATGGCCCGCCACGGCCAGCACCTTTAAAACAACAACTAAGCTCATGCGTCACCGGCTGCAAAAAACTGCCCCGACCATAATTAAAGAAGAGGGATTCCCCATGTCCGCGCATAAGACCGCACTGCTCAGTGCCCTGACCACCGCGCTGCTGGCCAGCGCCAGCCTGCAGGCCGCCGAACCGCTCAAGGCGGTAGGTGCCGGCGAAGGCCAGTTGGATATCGTCGCCTGGCCCGGCTATATCGAACGTGGCGAAAGCGACAAAGCCTACGACTGGGTCACAGGTTTCGAGAAGGAAACCGGCTGCAAGGTCAATGTGAAAACAGCCGCCACCTCTGACGAAATGGTCAGTTTGATGGCCAAGGGCGGTTACGACCTAGTCACCGCGTCAGGCGATGCCTCGCTGCGTTTGATCGGCGGCAAGCGGGTGCAGCCGATCAACACCGCGTTGATCCCCAACTGGAAGAACATCGACCCGCGCCTGAAAGATGCGCCGTGATACGTGGTCGGCCAACAAACCTACGGCACCCCGTACCAGTGGGGGCCAAACGTGCTGATGTACAACACCAACGTGTTCAAGACCGCGCCCACCAGTTGGAACGTGCTGTTCGAGGCGCAGAACCTGCCGGACGGCAAGCCGAACAAAGGCCGCGTGCAAGCCTATGACGGCCCGATCTACATCGCCGATGCGGCGCTGTACCTCAAGTCGACCAAGCCGGAACTGGGCATCCAGAGCCCCTATGAACTGACCGAAACCCAGTACAAAGCCGTGCTCGAACTGCTGCGCGCGCAGCAACCGTTGATCCACCGCTACTGGCACGACACCACCGTGCAGATGAGTGACTTCAAGAACGAAGGCGTGGTCGCCTCCAGCGCCTGGCCGTATCAGGTCAACGGCCTGATCAACGAGAAACAGCCGATTGCCTCGACCATTCCCAAGGAAGGCGCCACCGGCTGGGCCGACACCACCATGCTGCACAGCGAGGCCAAGCACCCGAACTGCGCCTACAAGTGGATGGACTGGTCGCTGCAGCCGAAGGTCCAGGGCGATGTCGCCGCCTGGTTTGGCTCCCTGCCGGCGGTGCCGGCGGCCTGCACCGGCAGCGAATTGCTCGGCGCCGAGGGCTGCAAGACCAACGGTTTCGACCAGTTCGACAAGATCGCCTTCTGGAAAACCCCGCAGGCTGAAGGCGGCAAGTTCGTGCCGTACAGCCGCTGGACCCAGGATTACATCGCGATCATGGGCGGGCGCTAAGGCCCTTACAGTCGACGCCGGCCCCTGTGGGAGGGGGCTTGCCCCCGATAGCGGTGTGTCAGTCGACAGATGTGTGTCTGATGTACGGCTATCGGGAGCAAGCCCCCTCCCACAGGGTTGACCGCATTCACAGATGTTCTGTTTTTTCAGAAGTCCAGGCCGGGCCGCTGCGACGACCCGCGCCTTTTGGGAGCACCGCACCATGACGCTTGCAGTCCAATTCACCCACGTTTCCCGTCAGTTCGGCGAAGTGAAAGCCGTTGACCGAGTTTCCATCGATATCCAGGACGGCGAGTTCTTTTCCATGCTCGGCCCTTCCGGCTCGGGCAAGACCACCTGCCTGCGCCTGATCGCCGGGTTCGAGCAGCCGAGCGCCGGCTCGATCCGGATTCATGGCGAGGAAGCCGCCGGCTTGCCGCCGTATCAGCGTGACGTCAACACTGTGTTCCAGGATTACGCGCTGTTCCCCCACATGAATGTGCGCGACAACGTGGCCTACGGCCTGAAAGTCAAAGGAGTGGGCAAGACCGAGCGCCTCAACCGCGCTGAAGAAGCCCTGGCCATGGTCGCCCTCGGCGGCTACGGCGAGCGCAAGCCGGTGCAGCTTTCTGGCGGCCAGCGCCAACGGGTGGCCCTGGCCCGCGCGCTGGTCAATCGCCCGCGCGTCCTGCTGCTCGATGAACCGTTGGGCGCCCTCGACCTCAAGCTGCGCGAACAGATGCAAAGCGAGCTGAAAAAGCTGCAACGCCAGCTCGGCATCACGTTTATCTTCGTGACTCACGACCAGACCGAAGCGCTGTCGATGTCTGACCGCGTGGCCGTGTTCAACAAGGGCCGCATCGAACAGGTCGACACCCCGCGCAACCTCTATATGAAGCCGGCTACCGCGTTCGTCGCCGAATTCGTCGGCACCTCCAACGTAATTCGCGGCGAGCTGGCCCAGCGCCTCAGCGGCAGCCCGCAGCCGTTCTCGATCCGCCCCGAGCACGTGCGCTTCGCCGAAGGCCCGCTGGCGGCCAGCGAAGTGGAAATCAGCGGCCTGCTGCATGACATCCAGTACCAGGGCAGCGCCACCCGCTATGAACTGAAACTGGCGAACGGCCAGGCGTTGAACATCAGCCAGGCGAATAACCAGTGGCTGGACACCAGCAACGGCTATCAGGTCGGCCAGCCCATCAGCGTGCGCTGGGCGCGGGCAGCCATGACCACCCTGGCCGACCACGCAGGCGAGGTGTGACATGAGCCTGGCCCTGACCCAACCGCCGATGCGCAGGTTTTCCAACCTGCTGTACCGCAAGCCCAACCTCTACCTGGCGATGCTGCTGATACCGCCGCTGATCTGGTTCGGCGCGATCTACCTGGGCTCGTTGCTGACCCTGCTGTGGCAAGGCTTCTACACGTTCGACGACTTCACCATGGCCGTCACGCCGGACCTGACCCTGGCCAACTTCGCCGCGCTGTTCCAGCCGTCGAACTTCGACATCATCCTGCGCACCCTGAGCATGGCGATTGTGGTGTCGATCGCCAGCGCCGTCGTCGCCTTCCCGATCGCCTACTACATGGCGCGCTACACCACGGGCAAAACAAAGGCGTTTTTCTATATCGCGGTGATGATGCCGATGTGGGCCAGCTATATCGTCAAGGCGTATGCCTGGACCTTGCTACTGGCCAAAGGCGGCGTGGCGCAATGGTTTGTGCAACACCTGGGCCTGGAGCCGGTGTTGCAGTTCGTGCTGGGGATTCCCGGCGTGGGCGGCAGCACCTTGAGCACCTCGCACTTGGGGCGGTTCATGGTGTTCGTCTACATCTGGCTGCCGTTCATGATCCTGCCGATCCAGGCATCGCTGGAGCGTTTGCCGCCGTCGTTACTGCAGGCCTCGGCAGACCTGGGCGCCAAGCCGCGCCAGACCTTTATGCAGGTGATACTGCCGCTGTCGGTGCCGGGGATTGCGGCCGGTTCGATCTTCACGTTTTCGCTGACCCTGGGCGACTTCATCGTGCCGCAACTGGTGGGCCCGCCGGGTTACTTCGTCGGCGGCATGGTGTACGCCCAGCAAAGCGCCATCGGCAACATGCCCATGGCCGCGGCGTTCACCCTGGTGCCGATCGTGCTGATCGCGGTGTACCTGTCCATCGTCAAACGCCTGGGGGCCTTCGATGCACTCTGAGAAATCATCACTGGGCTTGAAGATGGCGGCCTGGGGCGGCTTGGTGTTTTTGCACTTCCCGATCCTGATCATCTTTCTCTATGCCTTTAACACCGAGGAAGCCGCGTTCAGCTTTCCACCCCAGGGCTTCACTCTGAGGTGGTTCAGCGTGGCCTTCGCGCGCCCCGACGTACTCGAAGCGATCAAGCTGTCGCTGCAGATCGCGGCGATCGCTACCCTGATCGCCATGGTCCTCGGCACCCTCGCTTCAGCCGCGCTGTATCGCCGCGAGTTCTTCGGCAAGCAAGGCGTGTCGCTGATGCTGATCCTGCCGATCGCGCTGCCGGGGATCATCACCGGGATCGCCCTGCTGGCGACCTTCAAGACGCTGGGCATCGAGCCTGGGATGTTCACCATCATCGTCGGCCACGCGACCTTCTGCGTGGTGATCGTCTACAACAACGTGATCGCCCGCTTGCGCCGCACCTCCCACAGCCTGATCGAAGCCTCGATGGACCTGGGCGCCGACGGCTGGCAGACCTTCCGCTACATCATCATGCCCAACCTGGGCTCGGCGCTGCTGGCCGGCGGCATGCTCGCGTTTGCACTGTCGTTCGACGAAATCATCGTCACCACCTTCACCGCCGGGCATGAGCGCACCTTGCCGCTGTGGCTGCTCAACCAGTTGAGTCGCCCGCGGGATGTGCCGGTGACCAACGTGGTGGCGATGCTGGTGATGATCGTGACGATGTTCCCGATTCTGGGTGCCTATTACCTGACCCGCGGCGGTGAAAGCGTGGCAGGCAGTGGCGGTAAATAACTTTTCCATTGAAGGAACCGGGTTCAACTGTGGGAGGGCGCTTGCTCCCGATAGCAGTACATCAGACACACCTGTATTGACTGGCACACCGCTATCGGGAGCAAGCCCCCTCCCACATTCAGACCCGGTTGCTTCAGGGCAATAACAATAGATTTTTTGGAGGCGTGAACCATGCAAACCAAACTCTTGATCAACGGCCAACTGGTCGAAGGCGAAGGCCCGGCACAAGCGGTGTTCAACCCGGCGTTGGGCCGTGTGCTGGTGGAAATCAAGGAAGCCAGCGAAGCCCAGGTCGACGCCGCCGTGCGTGCCGCCGATGCGGCGTTTGAAAGCTGGTCGCAAACCGCGCCCAAGGATCGCTCGCTGCTGCTGTTGAAACTGGCGGACGTGATCGAAGCCCACGGCGAAGAGCTCGCCAAGCTGGAGTCGGACAACTGCGGCAAACCCTACAGCGCTGCGCTGAATGACGAGATCCCGGCGATTGCCGATGTGTTCCGCTTCTTCGCCGGCGCCAGCCGCTGCATGAGCGGCTCGGCCGGCGGTGAATACCTGCCGGGCCACACCTCGATGATCCGCCGCGATCCGGTGGGGGTGATCGCCTCCATCGCCCCGTGGAACTACCCATTGATGATGGTCGCCTGGAAAATCGCTCCGGCCCTGGCCGCCGGTAATACCGTGGTGCTCAAGCCGTCGGAACAAACTCCGCTGACCGCGCTACGCATGGTTGAACTGGCGTCGGAGATTTTCCCGGCCGGCGTACTCAACCTGGTCTTCGGCCGTGGGCCTACCGTGGGCAGCCCGTTGGTGAACCACCCGAAAGTGCGCATGGTGTCGCTGACCGGCTCCATCGCCACGGGCGCCAACATCATCTCCAGCACCGCCGACAGCGTGAAGCGCATGCACATGGAGCTGGGCGGCAAGGCGCCGGTGATCATTTTCAACGACGCAGACATCGAGGCGGCGGTGGAAGGCATTCGCACCTTCGGTTTCTACAACGCCGGCCAGGATTGCACCGCTGCCTGCCGCATCTATGCCCAAGCGGAGATCTACGACACGTTCGTCGAGAAGCTCGGCGCCGCAGTCGCCAGCATCAAGTACGGCTTGCAGGATGACCCGACCACCGAGCTCGGCCCGCTGATCACCGCGCAACACCGCGAGCGCGTGGCCGGTTTCGTCGAACGTGCGGTGGCGCAGCCGCACATCCGCCTGGTGACCGGCGGCAAAGCGGTGGAAGGCAACGGTTTCTTCTTTGAACCGACGGTTTTGGCCGATGCGCAGCAGGACGACGAGATCGTGCGCCGCGAGGTGTTCGGGCCGGTAGTGTCGGTGACGAAGTTCAGTGATGAAGCACAGGTACTCGGCTGGGCCAACGATTCGGACTACGGCTTGGCATCGTCTGTGTGGACCGCTGATGTCGGACGTGCCCACCGCTTGGCCGCACGCTTGCAATACGGCTGCACGTGGGTGAACACCCACTTCATGCTCGTCAGCGAAATGCCTCACGGCGGTCAGAAACTGTCGGGGTATGGCAAAGACATGTCCATGTATGGGCTGGAGGACTACACCACCGTTCGCCATGTGATGTTCAAGCACTGAACCTCGCCCTGATGCCTTGACTGTAAGACATGTGAGCATCGCCAACCCGGATGCGGCGTATCGGGCAGTAGGGGAAGTGGGCTGGAATACAGTCTCGATGTGGGAGGGAGCAAGCCCCTCCCACATTGGATCTTCATAATTCCTGGGTAATGTGCTCAGTCACAGCCCGGAAATGTCTTGTCGCATTTGCCAAGCCATCATCCCGCTATCAATCATTTTTCCTACGTCATCGAACCGCTTAAGCTATCCGGCGTCTGTTTAATGTCCGTTGCGTTTGGCCGAAGGCATGTCCGAACCGAAATTTCTGATCCAGCACGTGCCAGGGCCGGCGCGGGATTTGCTCACGACAGGTTGTCTCTATGCACCGCAGGAATTTGCTCAAAGCGTCCATGGCCATTGCGGCTTACACCGGTTTATCGGCCAGCGGCCTATTGGCCGCGCAGGCCTGGGCCGGGAACCGCGCCGCCGACGGCAAGGCCGTGGCGTTCGATTTCGAAACGCTGAAGGCCCAGGCCAAGCAACTCGCCGGGACCGCGTATAAAGACACCAAACAGGTGCTGCCGCCCACCCTCGCGACAATGACCCCGCAAAATTTCAATGCCATCGGCTACGACGGCAACCATTCGCTGTGGAAAGAATTGAACGGCCAGTTGGACGTGCAGTTTTTCCACGTCGGCATGGGCTTCAAGACGCCCGTGCGCATGCACAGCGTCGACCCCAAGACCCGTGAAGCGCGCGAAGTGCATTTCCGCCCTTCGCTGTTCAACTATGAAAAATCCACGGTCGACACCCAACAACTGACCGGCGACCTGGGTTTCTCCGGCTTCAAGCTGTTCAAGGCGCCGGAGCTGGATCGCCATGACGTGTTGTCGTTTCTCGGCGCCAGTTACTTCCGCGCGGTGGATTCCACCGGGCAGTACGGACTTTCCGCACGGGGCCTGGCGATTGACACCTACGCGAAAAAGCGCGAGGAATTCCCCGACTTCACGCAGTTCTGGTTCGAAACCCCAGACAAAAACGCCACGCGCTTTGTGGTCTACGCCCTGCTCGATTCGCCGAGCGCCACCGGCGCCTACCGTTTCGATATCGACTGCCAGGCCAACCAGGTGGTGATGGCCATCGACGCGAACATCAATGCGCGCACCGCCATCGAACAACTGGGCATTGCCGCGATGACCAGCATGTTCAGCTGTGGTACCCACGAACGACGCATGTGCGACACCCTCCACCCGCAAATCCATGACTCGGACCGCCTGGCGATGTGGCGCGGCAACGGCGAGTGGATCTGCCGTCCGCTGAACAACCCGGCCAAGCTGCAATTCAATGCGTTCGCCGACACCGACCCGAAAGGCTTCGGCCTGGTGCAGACCGACCATGAATTTGCCAGCTACCAGGACACCGTCGACTGGTACAGCAAGCGCCCAAGCCTGTGGGTCGAACCGACCACCGCGTGGGGCGAAGGCTCGATCGACCTGCTGGAGATCCCGACCACCGGCGAAACCCTGGACAACATCGTGGCCTTCTGGACCCCGAAAAAACCCGTGGCCGCCGGTGACTCGCTCAACTATGGCTACAAATTGTACTGGAGCGCCCTGCCGCCGGTGAGCACACCGTTGGCGCAAGTCGATGCCACGCGTTCAGGCATGGGCGGTTTCACCGAGGGCTGGGCACCGGGCGAGCATTACCCGCTAGTCTGGGCGCGGCGGTTTGCTGTGGACTTCAAGGGCGGCGGCCTGGATCGCCTGCCACCTGGCACCGGCATCGAGCCGGTGGTGACCTGCTCCCACGGTGAAGTGAAAGACTTCAGCGTGCTGGTGCTGGACAACATCAAGGGCTATCGCATCCTCTTCGATTGGTACCCGACCAGCGACAGCGTGGAGCCGGTGGAGCTGCGCCTGTTTATCCGCACCCAGGACCGCACCTTGAGTGAAACCTGGTTGTATCAATACTTCCCGCCGGCGCCAGAGCAGCGTAAGTACACCTGATTCGACGATAAACCGCTCCAAAGCCGTCCGATTGTTTCCAAGGTATGGAACGATCGGACACGCCAGACACCCGCCTCATCCGTCGATGTATAGACACAGCTACGGCGCATGCTAGGATTTTTGCCACACGCGCCCGACTGCCGAGTGATGCCCATGTCTACTGATTCAAACGTCTCGCAGCTGACTATTTCGGCAAAAACCACGCCCAAACTCTCTGCTGCACAGCGTAAATTCAATGCTCTGTTGAAAAAAATCGACAAGCAACGTCTAACGCTCCAAGCCTGGGAAGCAGCCCTGCCCCTATACCATCAACGCTGGCATGAAGAATTCATGCCGCTAAAAGTCCAGTACGCTGAGCGCCAGGCTGCTCTATTGAGTGCGCTCGATAGAGCCAGTGATCGTATCAAGCTGGCAAAGGCTGACCGAAAGACCTTACAGGCGGTTATCTGTGAATTGGCCACCTCGCTGATGGATGACACCCATCGTGAGCAGATGAAGGCGCTGTATAACAAGCACAGTCAAGGTGACTTCGATGACGACGAACGCCAGGAAAACCTGATTATCAAAGAAGCCATGGAGCAAGCCTATGGCATAAAGCTGGGCGAAGATTTCGACTTCAGTTCTCCCGAAGCCCTTGCGCAACACCTGCAAGAGCACCTGATGGAGGAGAAAAAACAGCAGGATGAGCGTTCACCAAAAACCTCTACCGCTCGTGAAAAGCGCTTTGAAGAGCAGGCCAGACAAGCCAGTCAGTCAATGCGCGAGGTGTACCGCAAACTGGCCAGCGCACTGCATCCCGACCGGGAAACCGACGATGCTGAGCGCCAGCGCAAAACCGTCCTGATGCAGCGCGCCAATCAGGCCTATGCAGAACGTAACCTGCTGGCACTGCTGGAGTTGCAACTGGAGGCGGAGCATCTTGATGCGACAACCCTGCAGAATATGTCGGATGAGCGACTGCTCCACTACAACCATGTGCTGAGCGAGCAGTACGACGAACTGGTCATGGAAATCAGTGCCATTGCCTTTGATTTTGTCCGCCAGTTCGATGTCCAACCTTTTGCCGAGGTGACGCTGGCTAACAGCCGCACGCACGTCAATCGCGCGCTCAAAGACCTCCAGCATCAACTGGGCGACTTGGAACAACTAATGGTTGAAATCGAGAGTCCGAAAGGCCTGAAGCACTGGCTCAAAGCAGAACGCGCCGCAATGGAAGACGATCTGCTTTCAGCCTTTGGCGAATTCGATTTCTACGACGATCCAGACTTTTCGGACAATCGAGACTTCCCTGATGATTCAAACCGTTTCAAGTAGCGGCCCTCGCTTTCAGAACCGCGACACACTCTTCATCGCTCCAATCAGATAGCGCATAGCCACCTGATCGTTCTCGGTCAGGGCGCGATACTGCGCCAGCAATTCAGCTTCATCGGAACTCAACCTTCGGGCGCGCAAGGACACCCCGCAGTTCAGAAAAGACGCCACCACACCCGCTACACCATAGGACTTGGCCATGGACTGTTTCTCCTGATATCGATCAAAAACTCCGTGTGCCCATTACCCGCCTGCCGTGAAGCACAATGCCTCGGTAGACAAACCGACTGACTCCCTGGGCCAGAAATCAGACTTACCCTAAGCGTAGAAACAATCTCGTGCCGTGTGGGATTTTTTTAGAGTATTCACTTAAATAATTGGCTCAGGAATAAATACCTACAGCCATATCCCACAGCTCCCGGCAAAAAAAAACCCACCGGGTCAGGGTGGGTTTTGTTGGAGCCGATGAAGGATCAATCCCTGAGATCAGACTCATGAATCGGCTGATCCCGATGGGTCGCCCGCTGGTACTGGGCCGGCCAGGTCGCCAGGCGTCCGCCCAGGTCATCGTCGGCATGCAACGGCCAGTAAGGGTCACGCAGCAGTTCTCGGGCGAGGAAGATGATGTCGGCCTGGCAGGTGCGCAGGATATGTTCGGCCTGGGCCGGCTCGGTAATCATGCCCACGGTGCCGGTGGCGATACCCGACTCTTTGCGCACACGCTCGGCAAACCGCGTCTGGTAGCCGGGGCCGATGGGGATCTCGGCGTTGGCGGCGGTGCCGCCGGAGGACACGTCGATCAAGTCGACGCCCAAGTCTTTCAGGCGGCGCGCCAGCTCCACGGTTTCATCGGGGTTCCAGCCGTCTTCCACCCAGTCGGTGGCCGACACCCGCACAAACAGCGGCAGGTCTTGCGGCCAGACTTCGCGCACCGCTTCGGTGACTTGCAGTACCAGGCGGATACGGTTTTCAAAGGTTCCGCCGTACTGGTCCTGACGCTGATTGCTGATGGGCGAGAGGAATTGATGCAACAGGTAACCGTGAGCGGCGTGGATCTCCACCACTTCAAAACCGGCGGTCAACGCGCGCTTGGCAGCGGCGACAAAGTCAGCGATCACTTGCTCGATCCCCGCGTCGTCCAGTGGACGGGGCTGCGTGTGGTTCGGGTCAAAGGCAATCGGCGACGGCCCCACCGGCACCCAGCCGCCGTCTTCCGGCTTGACGCTGCCGTGCTTGCCGATCCACGGCCGATGGGTGCTGGCCTTACGCCCGGCGTGGGCCAGTTGAATCCCGGCCACCGCGCCCTGGGCCGCGATAAAGCGCGTGATGCGTTGCAGCGGGGCGATCTGTGCGTCGTTCCACAGGCCCAGGTCTTCGGCGGTGATACGGCCATCGGCGGTGACGGCGGTGGCTTCGGTGAAAATCAGCCCGGCCCCGCCGACGGCGCGACTGCCGAGGTGGACCAGGTGCCAGTCGTTGGCCAGGCCATCGACGCTGGAGTATTGGCACATCGGCGACACGGCAATGCGATTGAGCAGGGTCAATTGGCGCAGGGTGTAGGGTTCGAGCAACTGACTCATGGCGCACCTCTTCTGGGCTTTTTGGGTACTTCTGTAGGAGCGAGCTTGCTCGCGAAAGCCTCATGGGCGCCGCGTTTATCCAGGATCGACGCGTTACTATTAAGGTTTTTCGCGGGCAAGCCCGCTCCTACACAACAGTGCTTAGAGCCTAGTCGACAACAAGGGATCGCACAGGGTTCAGAAGGTAAAACGGGAGCCGATTGCCGGCTCCCGTTCAACTTCTGCTTACATTTCGACCTGGGTGCCCAGCTCGATCACCCGGTTGACCGGGAGTTTGAAGAAACGCAGGTTGCCGTTGGCGTTCTTCAACATGAACGCAAACAAACCTTCGCGCCAGCGGGCCATGCCTTTGATACGCGAGGCGATCACCGTTTCGCGGCTGAGGAAGTACGTGGTGCGCATCGGGCTGAAATCCAGATCATCCAGGTGGCACAGCTTCAGCGCTTGGGGCACGTCCGGCTCATCGATAAAGCCAAAGTGCAGGATCACGCGGAAGAACCCTTCGCCGTAGGCATCCACCTCGAAGCGCCGTGCGGCGGGAACGCGGGGAATATCTTCGTAGACCACCGTCAGCAACACCACTTGCTCGTGCAGCACCTGGTTATGCAGCAGGTTGTGCAACAGCGCATGCGGCACCGCGTCGGGCCGTGCGGTGAGGAACACTGCGGTGCCCTGCACGCGATGGGGCGGCTGCACGCGGATACTGCTGATAAAGATCGGCAACGGCAGGCCGCCTTCGTCGAGGCGGTCCATCAGCAGTTCCTTGCCGCGTTTCCACGTTGTCATCAGGATAAACAGCACGATCCCCGCCAATACCGGGAACGCACCACCCTGGACGATTTTCGGCACGTTGGCGGCGAAGAACAGCCCGTCGACCAAAAGGAAACCGATCAACACCGGAATCGCCAGCACTGGTGGCCATTTCCACAGCAACAGCATCACTGCCGACACCAGGATGCTGGTGATCAGCATAGTGCCGGTCACCGCCACGCCGTAGGCTGAAGCCAGTGCGGTGGACGACTCGAAGCCCAGCACCAGCAGGATCACGCCGACCATCAGCGACCAATTCACCGCGCCGATATAGATCTGGCCTTGTTCGGCGCTGGACGTATGCTGAATGTGCATGCGCGGGATGTAACCCAGCTGGATCGCCTGACGGGTCAGGGAGAACGCGCCGGAAATCACCGCCTGGGACGCAATCACCGTGGCCAGGGTGGACAACACCACCAACGGAATCAGCGCCCAGCTCGGTGCGAGCAGGTAGAACGGGTTACGCGCCGCTTCGGGGTTTTCGAGCAGCAGCGCACCTTGGCCGAAATAGTTGAGCACCAGCGCTGGCAGCACCAGGGCGAACCACGCACGGGCGATAGGCTTGCGCCCGAAGTGGCCCATGTCGGCGTACAGCGCTTCGGCACCGGTCAGCGCCAGCACCACGGCGCCGAGAATCGCCACACCCATGCCAGGGTGGACCATGAAGAAACGCACACCCCACACCGGGTTCAACGCGTTGAGCACTTCCGGATGCTGGCTGATGCCATTCACCCCCAAGCCCGCCAGCACCAGGAACCACAACACCATGACCGGCCCGAACAGCTTGCCGATGCGGTCGGTGCCATGTTTCTGGATCAGAAACAGGCCCACCAGCACCACCAGCGACAACGGCACGACCCAGCGTTCCAGCCCATCAAAGGCCAGTTCCAGGCCTTCTACCGCCGAGAGCACCGAGATTGCCGGGGTGATCATGCTGTCGCCGTAAAACAGCGCCGCACCGATTAAACCGAGAATCACCAGCACCGAGCGCAGTTTCGGATACGGCGACGCCGCCCGCCGCGCCAACGCGGTAAGGGCCATGATGCCGCCCTCGCCCTGGTTGTCGGCGCGCAGGATGAACAACACATACTTGATCGAAACGACCCAGATCAGCGACCAGAAGATCAGCGCCAGGATCCCGAAGACTCCGTCATGGTTGACCTGAACCCCATAACCACCGCTGAACACTTCTTTAAGGGTGTAGAGCGGGCTGGTCCCGATATCGCCGTAAACCACCCCGACCGCTGCCACCAGCATGCCAATCGGCTTGGCGTTGGAATGCTCGGCACCCGCTGCCTGACTACTTGCCTGACCCATCAACCACTCCTGCCCTATGACCTGAGGTCTCTTATAAACAATGCATCTAAGCTGACCTTAGCATGCGCTGTTTTACTTCTCGTAACAGACGTTTAATTGACCCAGGGATTTCACCCGTGAGCAACGGCGCGAAGCATAGCGCAGCACTCGTCGTATTTCCCTGCATAAAGCTGGTCAAGTGCGTTGCCCATCGCTAGAATTGCGCACTTTTTGATCAGAGGCACAAAAGCACCCTCTCTCACGAGAGCGCTAAGTGCCCGTCTACCGCCTTGTCGTGCCCGACTGGCGGCGTCATTCAATACCGAGGTTAGACATGTCCACCACCATCGCAAAAGCCAACCCCAAGGTCGGCTTTGTTTCCCTGGGCTGCCCAAAGGCTCTGGTCGACTCCGAACGCATCCTGACGCAACTGCGCATGGAAGGTTATGACGTCGTGTCCACTTACCAGGACGCGGACGTGGTGGTGGTCAACACCTGCGGCTTCATCGACTCGGCCAAGGCAGAGTCCCTGGAAGTGATCGGCGAGGCCATCAAGGAAAACGGCAAGGTCATCGTCACCGGCTGCATGGGTGTCGAAGAAGGCAATATCCGCAAGGTACACCCGAGCGTGTTGGCCGTGACCGGCCCGCAGCAGTACGAGCAGGTGGTCAACGCCGTGCATCAAGTGGTGCCGCCGCGCCAGGACCACAACCCGCTGATCGACCTGGTGCCGCCGCAAGGCATCAAGTTGACCCCGCGCCACTACGCATACCTGAAGATTTCCGAAGGCTGCAACCATAGCTGCAGCTTCTGCATCATCCCGTCGATGCGCGGCAAGCTGGTCAGCCGCCCGGTGGGTGACGTGCTGGACGAAGCCCAGCGCCTGGTCAAATCCGGCGTGAAAGAGCTATTGGTGATCTCCCAGGACACCAGCGCCTACGGCGTCGACGTGAAATACCGCACCGGCTTCTGGAACGGCGCGCCGGTGAAAACCCGCATGACCGAACTGTGCGAAGCCCTCAGCAGCCTGGGCGTGTGGGTGCGCCTGCATTACGTGTACCCGTACCCGCACGTAGACGAGCTGATCCCGTTGATGGCCGCCGGCAAGATCCTGCCGTACCTGGACATCCCGTTCCAGCACGCCAGCCCGAAAGTGCTCAAAGCCATGAAACGCCCGGCCTTCGAAGACAAGACCCTGGCGCGTATCAAGAACTGGCGCGAGATCTGCCCGGATCTGATCATCCGTTCGACCTTCATCGTTGGCTTCCCTGGCGAAACCGAGGAAGACTTCCAGTACCTGCTCGACTGGCTGACCGAAGCCCAGTTGGACCGCGTCGGCTGCTTCCAGTACTCGCCGGTGGAAGGCGCTCCGGCCAACCTGCTGGACCTGGCCGTGGTGCCGGATGACATCAAGCAGGACCGTTGGGAGCGCTTCATGGCGCACCAGCAGGCAATCAGCTCGGCGCGCCTGCAACTGCGCATCGGCAAGGAAATCGAAGTACTGATCGACGAAGTCGACGAGCAAGGCGCCGTGGGCCGCTGCTTCTTCGACGCACCGGAAATCGACGGTAACGTATTTATCGACGATGCCAGCGGTTTGAAACCGGGTGACAAGGTCTGGTGCACCGTGACCGATGCCGACGAATACGACCTGTGGGCTGAAAAGCGCGACTGATAGCATCAGGCACCGGTAAAAAAACTCGAAAAGCCCTGCCTCTGGACAAGATGCGGGGCTTTTTTAGGTCTATCGTCTTGCCCATCGGTACCGATCATCTACAAAAGGGCAGCGGGCATGCGTCAGCATTCGGTTATCCACACCCCAAAAACCAGCGACTTCACGGAATTGGCGCGTATTTGGGAGGCTTCGGTGCGTGCCACCCATGATTTTCTGCCGGACAGCTACATCATGTTGCTGAAAAACCTGGTGCTGACCCGCTACCTGGATGCGGTCATGCTGATCTGCACCAAGGACACACACCAACGCATCACCGGGTTCGCCGGGGTGGCCGCGGGCAAGGTCGAGATGCTGTTTATCGACCCACAGCACCGTGGCCAGGGCCTGGGCCGACAATTGCTGCGTTATGCAATCGAGCGCATGAACGCCGATGAGCTGGACGTCAACGAACAGAACCCGCAGGCGCTGGGTTTTTACTTCAAGCAAGGCTTCGAGGTCATCGGCCGCACGGAGCACGATGGCCTTGGGCAACCTTATCCGCTGCTACACATGCGTTTGCGCCAGGTGCAGCAAGAGGCGCGTCGGGGCTAAATGAAATGGGGCCGGGATTAACCGCGTCCACACAGGTACAATAGCGGCCCCCTTTTGCTACGGCCTTTGTCATGACTGACCCCATACGCCTCTCCAAACGCCTTATCGAACTGGTCGGTTGCTCCCGTCGGGAGGCTGAGCTGTTTATCGAAGGCGGCTGGGTCTCGGTGGACGGTGAAGTGATTGACGAACCGCAGTTCAAGGTCACCACCCAGAAGGTCGAACTGGACCCCGAGGCCAGGGCCACCGCGCCAGAGCCGGTGACCATCCTGCTGCACGCGCCTGTCGGCATGAATGCCGAGACGGCGATGGCTTCGATCAGCGCCGAAACGCTGTCGGAAGAACACCGCTTCAGCAAGCGCCCACTCAAGGGCCACTTCCTGCGCCTGACCGCCAGCGCCGACCTGCAAGCCAAGGCCAGCGGCCTGTTGGTGTTTACCCAGGATTGGAAGATTCTGCGCAAGTTGACCGCCGATGCCGCCAAGATCGAGCAGGAATACGTGGTGGAGGTCGAAGGTGACATGGTTGCTCACGGCCTGAACCGCCTCAACCACGGCCTGACCTACAAAGGCAAAGAGCTGCCGGCGGTGAAAGCCAGTTGGCAGAACGAAAACCGCCTGCGCTTTGCGATGAAAAACCCGCAACCTGGGGTGATTGCCTTGTTCTGCGAAGCCGTCGGCTTGAAAGTCATCGCCATCCGTCGCATCCGCATCGGTGGTGTGTCCATCGGCAAGGTGCCGGTGGGCCAATGGCGCTACCTGTCTGGCAAAGAGAAGTTCTAAGCCACTCCCCTTTTTTTGACACCGCCTACGTGGGCGGTGTCCACCGTTGAAAACCAGGATTGCCCACCATGATTCACAACGACGTACTGCGCAGCGTGCGCTACATGCTCGACATCAGTGACAACAAGATGGTCGAACTCATCAAACTCGGCGGCATGGACGTGACCAAGGAAGACCTGCTGACTTACCTCAAGAAAGACGAGGAAGAAGGCTTTGTATTCTGCCCGGATGAGGTCATGGCGCACTTCCTTGACGGCCTGGTGGTTTTCAAGCGCGGCAAGGACGACAGCCGTGCGCCGCAGCCGATCGAAACCCCGGTGACCAACAACATCATCCTCAAGAAGCTGCGCGTGGCCTTCGAACTGAAGGAAGACGACATGCACGCCATCCTCAAGGCCGCCGAGTTCCCGGTGTCCAAGCCTGAGCTGAGCGCGCTGTTCCGCAAGTTCGGCCATACCAATTACCGCACCTGCGGCGACCAGTTGCTGCGCAACTTCCTCAAGGGCCTGACCCTGCGGGTTCGCGCGTAAGCCATGAGTTACCAGGTCTCGCCCGTTGGCTTCGTGCGCTCCTGCTTCAAGGAGAAGTTCGCCATCCCGCGCCAACCGCAACTGGCGCCTGCCGCCCGCGGCGTGCTGGAGCTGGTCGCGCCGTTCGACCACGGCGAGGCGGTGCAGGGCCTGGAGCAGGTCAGCCATGTGTGGCTGCTGTTTCTGTTCCACCAGGCCCTCGAAGACAAGCCCCGCCTGAAAGTGCGCCCGCCACGCCTGGGCGGCAACACGTCCATGGGCGTGTTTGCCACCCGCGCGACCCACCGGCCCAACGGGATTGGCCAGTCGGTGGTGAAGCTGGACAAGGTCGAACCGGGCCGGCTGTGGATCTCCGGGATCGATCTGCTCGACGGCACGCCAGTGTTGGATATCAAGCCATATGTGCCGTATGCCGACATCATCGACAGCGCCACCAACGGCATCGCCAGTAACGCGCCGCAACTGATTCCCGTGCAGTGGCTGAAGACGGCTCTGCACCAGGCACAAGGCCACGCTCAGCGCCTTGCTGAACCGCTGGTGGAGTTGATCGAACAGTGTTTGGCACAAGACCCGCGGCCGGCCTATCAAACGCCTGGGCCTGAGCGTGAATACGGGGCGCGGTTCTGGGACGTGGATGTGCGTTGGCACTATCCCGAGGCGGGTGTCATCTGCGTGCTGGAAGTGATTGCAGCTAAATAAGCCGGAAACAAATGAGGGAGGGGGCTTGCTCCCGATAGCGGTGGTTCAGGGCCAGTCGTATCAACTGGCAGACCGCTATCGGGAGCAAGCCCCCTCCCTCATTTTTTTTGACCGCGTTTACTTCTCGACGAAGGCGCGTTCGATCAGATAGTCACCCGGTTCACGCATCCGTGGCGAAACTTTCAGGCCGAAGCTGTTCAACACTTCGCTGGTCTCGTCCAACATGCTTGGGCTGCCGCACAGCATGGCGCGGTCGTCCTCGGGGTTGATCGGTGGCAGGCCGATATCGCGGAACAGCTTGCCACTGCGCATCAGGTCGGTCAGGCGACCTTGGTTTTCGAAAGGCTCGCGGGTCACGGTGGGGTAGTAGATCAACTTTTCACGCAGGGCTTCGCCGAAGAATTCATTCTGCGGCAGGTGCTCGGTGATGAATTCGCGGTAGGCGACTTCGTTGACGTAACGCACGCCGTGGCACAGGATCACTTTTTCGAAACGCTCATAGGTTTCCGGGTCCTGGATCACGCTCATGAACGGCGCGAGGCCCGTACCGGTGCTGAGCAGGTACAAGTGCTTGCCCGGCTTCAAATCGTCAAGCACCAGAGTGCCTGTCGGCTTTTTGCTGATGATGATCTCATCGCCTTCCTTCAAGTGCTGCAACTGGGAAGTCAGCGGGCCATCGGGCACCTTGATGCTGAAGAACTCCAGATGCTCTTCCCAGTTCGGGCTGGCGATCGAATAAGCGCGCATGAGCGGGCGGCCGTTGGGCTGTTGCAGGCCGATCATCACGAACTGACCGTTCTCGAAGCGCAAGCCCGGATCGCGGGTGCACTTGAAGCTGAACAGAGTGTCGTTCCAGTGATGAACACTGAGGACACGCTCGTGGTTCATGTTGCTCATGTACGGGGGACTCCTGGAGATGGGTCTGCGCCAAATGATAAGTGCGCAATTGCACAGCATTCTAATCGCGGCGACAATATCTGTTAACTGGATTATTAAGATAAGGGTTATCGGTTATATCGATATGCGATTTACTCTCCGTCAACTGCAAGTCTTCGTCGCCGTCGCCCAGCAGGAAAGCGTCTCACGCGCTGCTGGCCTTCTGGCCTTATCTCAATCCGCCGCCAGCACCTCAATCACCGAGCTGGAGCGTCAATCCAGCTGCCAATTGTTCGATCGGGCGGGTAAACGCCTGAGCCTCAACGCCCTCGGCCGTCAGTTGTTGCCCCAGGCGGTCGCCCTGCTGGACCAGTCCAAGGAGATCGAAGACCTGCTCAACGGCAAGTCCGGTTTCGGCTCGCTGGCCGTCGGCGCCACGCTGACCATCGGCAATTACCTGGCCACGCTGCTGATTGGCAGCTTCATGCAGCAGCACCCCGAGAGCCAGGTGAAGCTGCATGTGCAGAACACTGCGCACATCGTGCACCAGGTCGCGCATTACGAAATTGACCTGGGTCTAATCGAAGGCGACTGCAGCCACCCGGATATCGAAGTGCAAACCTGGGTGGAAGATGAACTGGTGGTGTTTTGCGCGCCTCAGCATCACCTGGCCCAGCGCGGCGTAGCCACCATGGAAGAATTGACCCATGAAGCGTGGATTCTGCGCGAACAAGGCTCGGGCACGCGGCTGACCTTTGATCAGGCCATGCGTCATCATCGCAGCGCACTGAATATTCGCCTTGAGCTGGAACACACCGAAGCGATCAAACGTGCGGTGGAGTCGGGGCTGGGGATTGGCTGCATTTCCCGGCTGGCGCTGCGCGATGCCTTCCGCCGTGGCAGCCTGGTGCCGGTAGAAACCCCGGACCTGGACCTGGCCCGGCAGTTCTACTTCATCTGGCACAAGCAGAAGTACCAGACCTCGGCGATGCGCGAGTTTTTGGAACTGTGCCGCGCCTTTACCGCCGGGGTTCAGCGCAGCGACGAAATCGTGCTGCCGAGCATTGCCTGAGGCTTAGATCAGGATTACGGCCCACACCAGGGCGATCATGGTCAGTGCCACGAATTGCGCGGCGCTGCCCATGTCCTTGGCGTTTTTCGACAGCGGGTGGCGGTCCAGGGAAATGCGGTCGATGGCCGCCTCCACCGCTGAGTTGAGCAACTCGACGATCAATGCCAGCAGGCACACCGCAATCAACAGCGCCCGTTCGACGCGGCTGACATGCAGGAAAAAACTCAGCGGGATCAGGATGACGTTCAGCAACACCAACTGACGGAACGCAGCCTCACCGGTGAAGGCTGCGCGCAGGCCGTCCAGGGAATAGCCCCCTGCGTTAAAGATACGTTTGATACCGGTTTGACCCTTGAAAGGCGACATAGATGTAGGCAACTGAACCAAAGAAGTGGGAAAACTAGATCACGCAAAGTCAAAAAAGCGTGAATCGGCAACAGCTTAATGCTGCGAAATTGACTCAAGTTGTTGCAAGAGCAACGCCGCCTGGGTTCGCGTGCGCACCCCCAGCTTGCGAAAGATCGCGGTGACGTGGGCCTTGATGGTCGCTTCCGACACGCTCAACTCGTAGGCGATCTGCTTGTTCAACAAACCTTCGCACACCATGGTGAGTACCCGAAACTGCTGGGGCGTCAGGCTGGCCAGGCCATCACGGGCAGCCTTGGCTTCGTCGGACACATTGATTTCTTCAAACGCCTGCGGCGGCCAGGACACATCGCCATCCAGCACCGTGCGCACGGCTTTCTGGATATCTTCCATGGAGCTCGACTTGGGAATGAAACCGCTGGCACCAAACTCCTTGGAGCGCACCACCACATCGGCTTCTTCCTGGGCCGAGACCATCACCACGGGGATCTGCGGGTATTGCCCGCGTAACAGCACCAGCCCTGAAAATCCATAGGCCCCGGGCATGTTCAGGTCGAGCAGCACCAGGTCCCAGTCGGATTTTTCGGTGAGGCGGGTTTCCAGCTCGGCAATGCTGGCCACTTCAACCAGACGTACATCCGGGCCCAGGCCCAGCGTTACTGCCTGATGCAGCGCACTGCGAAACAGCGGGTGGTCATCAGCTATCAGGATTTCGTATGTGGCCATTGATTAAATGATCCTGTTTTTTTTGGCAGCCCTGATGGGTTCAGGGTTCGCCAATACACAAGGCAACGGCCAGGCAGCCATCACCACAGGGCATGCTCAACGTCAAAAGCACCTGAAACGACGTTGGAAATTCACGGTTGCGCCCTGATCGGCGCCCAGCATGCCCAGCGTAGCCTGGGTGGTCAAGCACTACGCCAATGGGCAGTTTAGCGGCGGTTGGATTCACAGTGCCATCATGCAAACGTCGTCTGGTTATACCGCCGGGATGTAGGGCGCTAGACGAGTATGGACGATATCCGTCAAGTCCAGCGGTAACTGGAACTTGGCGGCCAGATAATGGGTGCTGAACACGTCGAGGTAAGCGTCCAGCACTTCGCTGGCCGCGCAGTCGTCGGCCAGCTCCAGGCACAGCGCGGCGACTTCGGCGGTGCAGAAATGATCATCACGCTTGGAACGACGCAGTTTGTAGCGCGACAGCTGTTCCGGAGCCAGGCTGAGGACCGGCAAATGCTCCAAATAGGGACTTTTGCGGAACATCTTGCGCGCCTCGCTCCACGTGCCGTCCAACAGGATAAACAGCGGGCGCTTGCCCTCCCCTACCCTGACCTCACTGACCACCCGTTCCGGCGTCACGAATTCGCCGGGGAACACGATGTAGGGTTGCCACTGCGGGTCAGCCAGCAGGGTGAGCAATTCGGGATCAACCTCGGTGCGCGACCAGGCGAACGCGCTGGTGTCATCGATCACATCGGCGATCAGCCAGCCGGTATTGCTGGGCTTCATCGGTTCGACGTCGTGCATCAACAGGCACATCGCAGACTGGGCCTGGACCTTGGGCCGCCAGGCACACAAGCAATACGCGGGGATCACCCGGCAGCCGGGGCAGCGCTCGGCACGCGAACCCCGATTGACGAAAGGCCTGATGGCGCGCGCCAGGCGCTGGGTACGCAGACGAGAGACGGCGTGGCTCATCGGATGCGCCGCACGGAAGGGAAAATCGACACTGAGGGAACTCGAGGAAGGCTTAAGTGGCCGCAGTTTACCAGAGCCACACTCACTTCCCAGCAATACGCCTGGCTGTACTGGCCGGGGCTCACCTATAATTGCGCGCCACTGAACGCACAGCCCAGTGGCTGGTCTATGCACCAGTAACCGAATCAGGAGAGTTTCATGCTGCGTTCCATGCTGCGTCTTGTCGCCCCATCCGTCGCCCTTGCGCTGGTCTTGCCTGTTGGCGCCCAGGCGGCCTCGCTGCTGGAGGCCCAAATGAACAAGAAGCTGCAAAGCGTCGCGGCTGAAAGCAACAAGGACCTGCCCCGGGAAATCGATGAAAAAACCCTGGAAATGGCCTACACCGTTGAAGGCCTGCAGTTGATCGATCACCTCAGCGTGCAGCCTGATCGTGCCGAACAGATGCGCGCCAACCCCAAGGCGGTGTATTTCCAATTGGGGCAAAGCGTGTGCCTGAACAAGGGTTACCGTGAGCTGATGGCCAAGGGCGCGGTGATGCGCTACGAGATCACCGAAAACAAGACCAACCGCCCGGTGGCATCGGTAAAATTCGTCGAAGCGGACTGCCCGGCACCGGCGGCGGCGAAGAAGAAAAAGTAAGTCGCACATGCCCCTCGCGCGCTGCTGTCCAGTGGCGCGCGCTTCCCTCGTTTGCGTTTTCCACCAAGCGCTGCACGTTGTGACGTGAGACCAATAAGCGGTTGCCAGCCAAGGGTTTTTCGGCCCATGATCGACTCATCCTGACAGCCCGCCAGCCCCAATTCCCACGCTGTTCTGTAACACTTTCAGGGCAAAACAGAGTTGTCCTTCTGCCACGTGCAGTACAAAGGTTTTTAAATCACAAGGAACATACAGAGCCGCGCTTTGCCGCTTGGCGAACACTGTGCAATGCCTTGGCACGCTGCGACACATGCCGTGTCGTGGCCACGGACGAATCTCGCCGCCAGCCCAGGCTCTGTGAAGAAGGAGAAGTTGAATGCCTTACGAACCGAATGAGCGCCTGCTCCAGCATTTTGAAGCGAACGGGGTCGACCTCACGCAGCAGGTCGAAGCTCAACTCCAGTTGATCGCCCCCGACAGCCCGAATATTCCTCTTTATCGCGACATGATCCTCACCGCGCTGCGCATGGCCCAAGACGACCGCAGCCGCTGGAACGCCAAAATCACCTTGCAAGCTATCCGCGAACTGGACCACGCCTTCCGCGTGCTGGAACAGTTCAAGGGGCGCCGCAAGGTTACCGTGTTTGGCTCGGCGCGCACGCCGGTGGAAAGCCCGCTCTACGCCCTGGCCCGAGAAGTGGGCGCGGCGCTGGCGCGCTCCGATCTGATGGTGATCACCGGCGGCGGTGGCGGCATCATGGCTGCCGCCCACGAAGGTGCGGGCCTGGAGCACAGCCTGGGCTTCAACATTACCTTGCCGTTCGAGCAACATGCCAACCCGACCATCGATGGCACCGAGAACCTGCTGTCCTTCCACTTCTTCTTTACGCGCAAGCTGTTCTTCGTCAAAGAGGCCAATGCGCTGGTGCTGTGCCCGGGTGGTTTCGGCACCCTGGATGAAGCGCTTGAAGTGCTGACGCTGATCCAGACCGGCAAGAGCCCGCTGGTGCCGGTGGTGTTACTCGATGCACCAGGCGGCGGTTTCTGGCAAGGCGCCCTGGACTTTATCCGCAGCCAACTGGAAGCCAATCGCTATATCCTGCCCACTGACCTGAAGCTGGTGCGCCTGGTGTACAGCGCCGAAGCAGCGGTGGACGAGATCAACCAGTTCTACGCCAACTTCCACTCTACCCGCTGGCTGAAGCGCGAGTTTGTGATGCGCATGCATCATCCGCTCAGTGATCGGGCGCTGGCTCATGTGCAAAAAGAGTTCGCCAGCCTGCGGCTGAGCGGAGACTTCCAGCAGCTCGCCTATACCGGAGAAGAGCACGATGAGCCGCAGTTCAGTCATCTGACGCGACTGGTGTTCAACTTCAACGGGCGTGATCAGGGCCGGTTGCGGGAGTTGGTGGATTACATCAACTTGCCGGAGAACTGGGCGCAGGCTCAAGGTAAGACGCAACAACGGGCGGCGCCGGAGCCCGCGTGATTTTTGAACAAAAAAAAGGCCCGCTATTTTCATAGCGGGCCTTTTGCTTTTTGCTCTGTTCAGTCGTCCATGTCCCGACCGCTGAAGAGGCGGCTGATCATTTCCATCGAAAACCCGCGATAACTCAGGAAGCGCCCTTGTTTCGCGCGCTCTCTGGCATCAATCGGAAGATGCCCAGAGAACTTGCGACGCCAGGTATCTTCCAGTTGCGACTGCCAACTGATACCGCACTCGCGCAGGGCGAGGTCGATGTCGGCGCGTTGCAGGCCGCGCTGGCTCAGCTCTTCACGAATGCGCGCAGGACCATAACCAGAGCGCGCTCGGTAGGACACAAAACTTTCGAGGTAACGGGCTTCCGACAGCAACCCTTCTTCCGTCAAGCGGTCGAGGGCACTGTCGATCATCTCGGCAGACGCACCGCGCTGGCGCAGTTTACGCGTCAGTTCGACTCGACCATGCTCGCGGCGCGCGAGTAGGTCCATCGCAGTGCGC
The DNA here is from genome assembly GCF_049897085.1 of Pseudomonas sp. PSPC3-2. NCBI lineage: Bacteria > Pseudomonadati > Pseudomonadota > Gammaproteobacteria > Pseudomonadales > Pseudomonadaceae > Pseudomonas > Pseudomonas sp. PSPC3-2. The sequence goes on along the minus strand of NZ_JAFCVO010000001.1, from coordinate 326,179 downwards.
CGAACGGCGACGAGTGTATCCAGCACAACGGTCATCGTTTGGTTCAGACGTCAGTGTCGACTTCTTCCATTTCGTCAACCGGCGCACGGTTGGCAGCAGCTTTCACGTCCGGCGCAGGAGTCAGCAGCTTGTCGCGGATCTGCTTCTCAAGCGTGGCGGCGATATCCGGGTTGTCCGCCAGGAACTTGGCCGAGTTGGCCTTGCCCTGACCGATTTTGCTGCCGTTGTAGGCATACCAGGCACCGGATTTCTCGACAAAACCGTGCAGCACGCCCAGGTCGATCATCTCGCCGTTCAGGTAGATGCCTTTGCCGTAGAGAATCTGGAACTCAGCCTGACGGAATGGCGGGGCCACTTTGTTCTTCACGACCTTGACGCGGGTTTCGCTACCAACAACCTCGTCACCTTCTTTCACCGCGCCAGTACGGCGGATGTCCAGACGAACCGAAGCATAGAACTTCAGCGCGTTACCACCCGTGGTGGTTTCCGGGCTGCCGAACATGACGCCGATTTTCATCCGTATCTGGTTGATGAAGATCACCAGGCAGTTGGCGTTCTTGATGTTACCGGTGATTTTACGCAGCGCCTGGGACATCAGACGGGCTTGCAGGCCCACGTGCATGTCACCCATTTCGCCTTCGATTTCAGCTTTCGGCACCAGGGCCGCCACGGAGTCGACCACGATCACGTCGATGGCGTTGGAGCGCACCAGCATGTCGGTGATTTCCAGGGCTTGCTCACCGGTGTCCGGCTGGGAAACCAGCAGGTCGTCAACATTGACGCCCAGCTTGCCAGCGTATTCAGGGTCCAGGGCGTGCTCGGCGTCGACGAACGCGCAGGTGGCGCCCATCTTTTGCGCCTGGGCAATCACCGACAGCGTCAGGGTGGTTTTACCAGAAGATTCAGGACCGTAGATTTCAACGATACGGCCTTTTGGCAGACCGCCAATGCCGAGCGCGATGTCCAGACCCAGAGAGCCAGTGGAAATAGCCGGGATCGCCTGACGGTCGTGATCGCCCATACGCATTACGGCACCCTTGCCGAATTGACGTTCGATCTGACCCAGGGCCGCAGCCAAGGCTTTCTTCTTGTTCTCGTCCATTAAAGTCCTCACGTAATCAATAAGGCCTGACGGCCAATACCTGTATAAGTAGACAGTATTGTTCCACAAAGATCGGAGATCGCCTACCCCTGATTTTCTATTTCTGCTGCAGCTCGTCGCAACAAGCCCTCTAGCGCGGCCTTTACCGTTTGTCGGCGGACCTCGTCGCGGTTGCCGGGGAAGTGCTGGCGCTCGGCCGTGACCTCGTCACCCACGCCGAAAGCCAGCCATACCGTGCCTACCGGCTTGTCCGGCGAGCCGCCATCGGGGCCGGCCACGCCGCTGACCGCCACGGCAAAGCGCGCCAGGCTTTTTTCCTGGGCGCCCCTGACCATGGCCTCGACCACCTCGCGACTGACGGCCCCCACTTTGCCGAACAGCGCCTCCGGCACATCCAACTGCCGAGTCTTCTGCCGGTTGGAATAGGTGACATATCCCGCCTCGAACCACGCCGAACTCCCGGGTATCCGCGTGATGGCTTCGGCTATGCCGCCACCGGTACACGACTCGGCAGTGGTGACGTGGGCATTGAGCACCTGTAAACGTCGACCCAGTTCAGCGGCAAGTGGGGTGATTTCTTTCACGGTCGTCTCCTGGAGTGGGCGGGCGTTTGCCTACCCTACAGGAGCCCATCAGCCATGCAAGTTGCAGCATGCCTCAAGACACTAACGCACGATGGCCCGCACATACGCCTGACAGCCACGCAAGGCGATCACGGCGTTATCACCGTCGTCGGTGATGGCGATAATTCGCTGAGCATGCGCCGGGTCAAGTCGGGCTCGTGGGGCTGCATGAACCACGCCGCCGGTGGTGGTGGGGGCTGGCATTGCGCAGCCACTGGCGCAGTCACCGGTGTCGAGAAGGACTGACAACCGCACATCAGCAGTGGCCAGGCGATCGCGCAGAGCGGCCTGATTACGTTGTGCATCGCTCAACTCCCGAGCATGTTGCTGGTCGCTGGCGCTGAGTTGTTGCTCAAGCGCCCGCCGTTGGTCCTGCTGCGCCTGTTGCTGGCGCAAGGCTAGCTGGTTTTGCTGGCTGAGCGCCTGCGCCTGGGCCGCCGATTGCGCCTCAAGCTGCGCGCCATAGCGCCAGGCTTGCACCTGCCACACAAACGCGCTCAGCAGGCATACGCCGATCAGGCGCCAGGCCGCTAGGAAACGCATAGCACCGCCTTCGCGCGCGCCCACAATCGCAAACGCTCCTCCAGGCCGTTGAGACCACCGTTGATGCGCCGGGTGATGGTGCTGAACTGGTCGTTGTCCGCGAGTTCGTTCAGGCCGTTGCTGTGCCAGAACCAGGCGGCGGATTCGGCGGCCCATTGCGGTTGTTCCAGCAATTGCGGTTGCAGCAGCAGGCGCTCGTCGCCAAACAGCGCGTGGCTACAGATTAAATAGTTGCGACGCCCGGTGATCTGAATCAGCCCCCTGCCCCGGTACTTCTGGCCGTCGCCATCCGCTTCGGGGGTGTTGCCCAGGCGAGCAGCCAGGGTGCCGGTATCGTATTTGCTCAGGTATTGATCGCTGCCCAGTTCGCGGACATAGCGCAACTCGCCGGATTCGTGGCCGATCTGGGCGAGGCAAGCGGCGAGGCGTTTGGGAGTATTGATCGCGTACCGAGCGAATGCCGTGTTTAACGAGGATAGAAAAACGCCCGCGCTAAGGCGAGCACCCGGCATGACGTAAAGCAACTGGGGCAGTGTTATCAGCATGAGTCCTACTCCGTAAAAGGCATTACGCCGACAACCCGCCGGCTGTGACCGAACTGCGATAGCCCGTCACCGGGTCGCCTACGTGCGTCACCTTGGTAATCGACCAGCGTCCCTGCATGTAGGAAGGCCAGCTGTCATCCAGCAGCAACAACCCTTCGGCCGACAACAGCGGGTTCCCCGGACAATCGATCAGCAACTTGAGGTCTTCACGCCCCACGCGGCGCAACTCCCCCTCAGCCACCGCCCGCGCCTCGGCTTCGTTCTGACAGCGCTGGCGCAACGTTTTGAACGGCGCAATCCCGACCTGAACCACGCGCTGCCTGCACGCGGCGGCATCCCACCAGGTGACGCGGCTGCCCTGGTATTTGGAACGCGACGTTTCGTCGAGCTTGGCGGTGATGAATGCTTGATTGCCGGGGCGATTGTCCTGAGTGACCGACAGTTTCACGTCCGGCAGTTGCTGGCCGGAGAGCGACATGAGCTGCCCGGCCTCGGCGAGCACGTACAGTTCGTTGATCGGTTTGGTGACGGCGCCATAGCGTTTGGCCAGGCGGGTGATGAACGCCATGTCGCTTTCATTGGATTGGTCGATGTGAGCAATCGCAATGCCTTCCAGCGCCGGCGCCACCCGCGGTGAATAGCCGTGGCGGCTGACCAGTTGGCGAAAGAGCGTGCCCAGGGTGATCGGTCCATAACTGGCGGATCGACGCTGGCGATAACCACTGGCATCGCCCGCGCTGAAGGGCGCCGCGGTGGCGACGATCATCAGGCGCATGGGAAACAGCACCGGCGTGCGCTGGGTGATGACAAACTCGCCTTTTTCCACCAAGCCAGACTCCTTATAACCGACGCGCAAACCGATCTTGCCACTCAGGCTCGGCAGGCCCTCCAGACCCTCGATGTTGATCGTCAGTTCAAGGCGGTCGGACTCAATGCCCGCCGCGTCGGTGTGGCTCCAGTGCATCAGACGTTGATTGAGCAGCGCCGCGTTGGCGCCATAGAACTCCACAATGGGCGTAAATCCCTGAGCCATGTAGCCTCCTTCTTAATCCCAGGCCGAAACGAGGCGCAGCGCAGCCGGCCGCGACGCCATTTCCGGCACGATCACCCACACGCCAGCCGGTAGCACCGGGCCGTATTCGGCAAGCGTGGGGTTCAAGCGCCAGAGGGTTTCTTCCGCGGCATCATCGCAACGTCCCAGTTCGCGGTAGAGCAGCAGGTTGACTGAATCACCGGCAATACTTCGCACTCTACGCATTGACGAATTCCTCCAGTTCAAGGGTCCAGGTCATGAGCATGGCGGTGCCGTCATCGATCACGTTGCTTTGGGTTTCCATCACCGAATTGATCCGCCACAGGCCCCAGTTGCGGCCGATGCCATCCACCAGTGGCAGCGGCACGCATTGATTTTGCAGGGCGCGCAGCTCGTCCAAGCGTTGCATCCCCACGCCGTACATCACCGTGCCGCCGAAGGTGAGTTTTTCCAGTTTCTGGCCGTTCTGCCGCGACTGCGATTTGCTCGCGATAATCGTCAGGTCAGCCCAGCCGCCGTCGCTGTTACGGGTCAGCGAGGAATAGGCAAACCCACGGGCGAGCCCAAAAATGAAATCGCCCAGCACCATCTGTTGTCGCATCAATCACCTCCTGGATCGGCCAGTGCCGCGTTGCGCCGGAGCCCGAGGGTGTCGGAGAGCATCGGCATGCATTGGAATTGCAGGGCCTGGATCACCTGGTTGACCACCTGCTGGGCATCGGCAGGGTTGACGCCGGTGATCTGGATGCTGGGGGCAAGGGTGACTTGCACGTTGTCCGAGCGCGCGCTGTTGAGCTCCTTGCTGACGGCGTTGGGTGCGGGCAGGCGGTCACCTGGGCTGAACAGTTTGTCCCCGAGCCAAGCGCCCGCCTCACTGCCGAGCAAGCCGCCGATTGCGCCGCCTACAGCCGTGCCGATGCCCGGGAAAACCAGGGTGCCGATGGCCGCACCGGCGGAGGCGCCGGCCCAGGCACCACCGGCAGTAGACAGGCCGGTGGCGACTGTTTTCGCGTCGCCATCGCGTAGACCCTGGATCACATTGATGGCGGTGTCGGCATACTTTAACGGGCCAAGGCCACGGGGAACGGGCAACGCCCGCCACAGCGTCGACTGGCCGGTTTTCTTACCGGAAGTCTTTTTCCCTCCAGTACGGTCATAGCCAGGCGGCAAGATGATGCTCGGGGTGGTGGCGCCACGAAGAGATTCGCCGCGGCAGCAGCAGTCCTTGTCCTTGTCCTTGTCTTTGTCGTCTTTGAGCCACTTGCCGGCTTTGGGAAATTTTTGCGCCAGTGCATCGATGGCCTTGCCCGAGACCCTGCTCTTGACCGTATCCCACAAACTTGAGCCCACATCCTTGGCAATGGTCTTCGCCGCATCGGCCCCGAACTGTAGGCCTTTGTCGACCCAGGAGTCGGCTGCCGGCGGCGGTTCTTTGGGCTGACTGTTCTGCGCCTGCGAGGCGGTATCGACCGTCCTGAGCGCCAGTGAATCACTGGTAATGAATAACGTGCTGTTGAGCGTTTCCAGTGTCTCGCGCAGCCGCACTTGCTCCAGGGTCAAGGCGTTGATATCCAGGCTCACCGTGACCAGCGCCAGGCCGAGTTCCGACGATGGCTGCGGTTCGGCATCCAGGCTGGAAGGCCCGACAAAACTTTCGGGAAGGGGTGTCAGCACACTGTTGAGCGTCGCATCGTTGGACAGGGCCGCAAAGGTCATCCAGCGCTTGTCTTCCTCGGCGAGCCTGATCTCGTATTGAGTCTCTTGCATCCCGCTCTACTCCTGTTTGACGCCAAGGCGATTGATCGCGATGTCGTAGCGGCGCAGTGCTTTTCCGGCGTCCCAGTCGAGGATTTCCGCTTCATTGACCGAGTAAATCAGCGGCACCACGTCGAGGATCACTTCGATGTCGCGCTCCGAAAGAAGTCCGCCGGTTTGTTTAAAAAATCATCGATGCGCTCCTGCAACTCCGTCCAGTCAGGCACGGTCAGGCCAGCCAGGTCGGGGATCATCAGGCCGGTGCAGTGGGCGGTGATGAACTCGGCGCGCTCTTTGTTGGTGGCGAGTTTTTTCATCACTTTGGTCGCGCGCAGGGCGGGCATTTCCAGGGGCAATGCGCTGAAGGTGCGGCCGGCGGCCTCCAGGGGCAGCAACAATTGAACAGGCTCGTCGAAGGTCGGCGCTTCAAGCGGGTCCAGGAAGAACCATGCCGGGCGAGTCGACATTTCGTGTACGTACTGGGCGATGCTCACGTAGTCCGGGCGCTTGAGTTGGTCGAGCTCTTTTTCCGAAAGGCCGGTGGCGAGTTTCGCCAGTTCGAAAAACTGGTCGTCCTCGTCATCACCGGCCCGGGCCAGCGCGTCTTTTTGCGCGGCGTAGAACAACGGTTTGAGTTGAACCTGCTGGATCGTCGCGCCGGTATCGGCGGTGATCGGGGACAGCAGGAGGTGCAGCGGCGGCATCCAGGCCATGGGGCAATTCCTTGGTCAAGTGTGGGGCGAGCGAGCCCGCCCCCGAGGGCTTACGGCATCAACACCGCACGGCGGGCGTCGCCCAGAATGTCGACGCCGTTGAGGACGAACTTCTGGGTACGCACGTCGATGTCGATCACCGAGATGCCGTTTTCCAGGCGGTTATAGGTGCGGCAAGACAGCTCCAGCGTGGTGGTGGCCTTCTCGCCCATCTTCAGCTTTGCCTCCTCCAGGGATTTGAGCTTGCCGCCCACGGTGTGGTAGGTGAAGTAGGTCTTGCCGTCCTGGTCCTGGCCGGCTTCACGCACGTTCAGCAGAATGTCGTCCCCCATCCGCACGCCCAGGGCCAGCATGATTTCCGGGCCGGCGCCTTGAAGGATCAGCTTGGCATTGAGCACTTTGCCGCTCTTGGCCATTTCCTCGGCAATGAAGCGCCCGCCGGACATGGACTCCATGTCGAACTCGATCTTCGGCGGGGTGAATTCTTCCACGGTCGCGGACAGCGGCAGGCCTTGGAGGGTGGCCGCAATGGCCTGTCTGACTCGGTTGGTAAACATTAGAGAACGTCCTCCAGGAACTGCTCGATGATTTCATCGCGGGCATTGAGTTGATAAATCATGTGTTCGTTCGGCGCGTAGCGGCCGTAGTCGATAACGATGAACCAGGTACCGTTCTTGTACTTCTCGACACTGTTCAACTCCGGATGCAGGTACACGCTGCCACCGGGGATGGTTTCGTCAGCGACCAGGGTTTGCAGCCAGTCGTTGATGCGCTTGACCTCTTGGTCCATGAAGGACTTGGTGAGGTTCTTGGCCATGGCCTTCTGCCCGGCCTTGACCAGCTTGCGGCTGATGGCGTCTTCCAGGCCGACGTAGCTGATGAACTTGCCGGTGATGGAGCGGTTACCCAGCAGCGAAAAACCGCCGAGGATGGTGCGAGCGTAGTAGCTCACGCCGTAGCGATTGAGCAGGTCGCCTTCGGTGGAGGTGTCGAGGATGTTGTACTCGACCACGCGGGAAACGTCCTCGGCGAAAGTCACCTGATTGCCCGGGCTTTCCCACTGCTTGACCTTGGCCAGTGCAGCGATGGCCAGGGACGACGGCGAAAGAAACACGTTCTTCTTCGCGGCCTTGGAGTACACCGACGGCATGTTGTGTACCAGCAGGCAGCGGTCGAAGCCAAGATCGGCACCGCCCAGCTCGCCGCTGTAGGTCACCTGATCGGCAACAGAGGCGTCCTTCCCATCCAGCACCACGCGGGCCTTGATGCGCTTGCCGAAGGCGGCGAACTCGCCCGCCACGGCCTTGGTGCCAGTGAAGCCTGGGGCGCCGATGATGGTCAGGTCTTCCGGCACACTGCTCAGGGCCGCCAGGCCGAGTTTGCGGCCGGTGACCGGTTCGTTACCGCCGATCACATTGTTGAGCGTGTCAGCCGGGGTCGCGCCCTCCTCCACGATCACCACGTAGACCGGCACCTTGACCACTTTGAGGATCTGGTACACCGCCTGAAACAGCGTGCCCGCCTCACTGCCGGTAGGGTCCAGCAGCGCCTGGGTGGTGAAGCTGTTGATACGGAACGGGGCGTTTTTCGGGATCGATGCATGCGCATTCGGCGCGGTGCCGACCAGGCCGATGACGTTGTCGCCAAGGCCGCCCATGGCCTCGGGGGATTCGATGGCATTGACGGTGATGCCGTTGTGCTCGAAGTTCAGAACTTCTGCCATGGTTATTCAGCCTCCTTGGGGGTGGTATTGAGGACGCTGGTCAGTTCCAAGCGGCCGGCGGTGCGCAGGGCGGATGCTTCGACGTCCAGCAGTTCCAATTCCTGGCCGGCGGTGGACCAATGGCCGGCGCCGGTGGGGAATGGGATTAGGACGGTGTAGGTTTGGCGGTTAGGCATGGTGGGAAAATCTCCGGGTGTAGAACGCCAAAGCCCCTGCGGGAGGGGCTTTGGGGGCGAAAAAAAAACCGCTTTCGCGGTTGTGTGTCAGTTGTTTTCCATTAGAGGAAAACGCACCTTAATTTCAGCGACTTTGGCTCGCCAGTCTTTCTCTTTTTCAACAGTACCGTCGTATTGCCACTCGAGATACAACGGGTCGGCTTCACTGACATAAGCGGCACGACGAGCAGCAATCAATGTCGCTAGGGCCGCCGCTGCGGAGGCTTTCTCAATCAGCAAGTGTGCGGCACCCTCACTAAATCCAAGTCCTGTTAGCGTCTGAATATCAGCTGGAACATTAATAAGAACATTACCAGCGGGGGTAATTACGTCCTCAATGAGCAAATCCATGTCATATCCTCCCTAGACTTTAGACGTGTAGCGAGCATCATTATCATAAGAATATGCATAACTCTTATTTGGATATACCTTACCAATAACAGCATCAGCCTGCGCCATAGAATAAGGTTTAACGGCCCAACGCACTTCCCAGTCAGCGGTGACGTCATCGCTCATACTCACCTCACTATCAACCTTGCTAAAACTTATTGGATAATCAAATGTTTTAGTGATCGAATAACTCAACCCACCTCTCAGATACACCCCCGAAAATTGTGGAGCATTGGTCAACTGCCCTGCGGCCAACCCCAAGTACATAGGCCTTAGCCCTGTTACAGCTCGAGCAGTACAAATCATACCAAATGAAATTCCACGTACAGTCTCACGGTAGGTTTGCGAGATACGCTTAACTGCCATGAAATTTGAGTCACCACTCCATATGTAACCAATACCTTCAAGTTGCAAACTTAGGCCAGCAATGTGAACCACTCCTTCTCCGAACGGCGCCTTTTGGCTATCTCGCGAAAAATATCTCGATATAGTGATCTCGGTTTCCCCTGCTTCGTTACCAGGCATCGTCCACCAGACTGGGTAAAACACATCCGTTGACAAACCGGTGAGATCAATCTCTTGTTTATAAAGCGCACGCCCGTTAATATCCTTCGCCTGCACACTATTACGCCAAGCCGTGAACTGACTCGATGCGACATCTACTCGAGCATCAATTTTCCCAATTTGATTGGTAACCGTTTCCGTGAGTTTGTTACACGCATCCACAACTTTCGTAATAGTCGCTTCAATCCCCATCATTAACTCCCTGTCATGTTTTCTTTTCAGCACTTTTGCAGGTGCAATTATTTAGCTTCGAGGTGCATAACCCTGAGCATCAAGTCGACGTGGCGAGACATATTGCCAACCGATGCCGCCGCCATAATCGCGATTTCCTCAGCCAGCAACACATTCAGGTTTTCACTCCCCACCACAATCGTCACGCTCTCCGCCGGCAACGGCGAAACATCCAACGTAAACTTCTGCAGCACCCGAGCCGCCGCCGCTTTATACGTCAGCAACTTCCCTGCAACGGAATACACCGCCAACAGCGTCCCACTGGCGAGGTAAAAACCAAACTCACCAATCTCATACTCGCCTTCGCCATCGAACAGCGCGGCCATCCTGAGTTGGCGCTCGCCCAAATCCTCGTAATCCACAATGGCGACCCGCTGGCGCTCGTCACGCAAGGCCACTTCCGTGCCGTCAGGGTTGTAGCGGCCGGTGCCGGCGCCGATGTGGGTGATTTCGCCTTTCAAGCCCTGGTTCTTTGCCTGCAGCACTTCATCCAAACCTTTGGAGGTGAAGCGCACCAGGCGCGTAATGTCATCTGTCATGGCTGCGCCCTGAGGTCGTAGTCGTTAATGGTGTAGTGCCGGGCAACGCCGGCACTGTTAAGTCGAGCGCCCAAGGCAAGTTCGGGTAATACGCCCTGCAGGCTGAACTCGCTGTCGTTAAACGGGGCGTGGACAATCGCGGTCAGGCCAAGGCGTGCTTGCGTCTGGTGAACCACGGTAATCGTCGCCTGATCGCGCTCGCTCTTCGCGGCGTTGATACGGCGGATCAAGCGGTTATGGTCGCCGCTGGACCAACTGCGCCCGATGATCGCCTGCACATCGAAGGTGTAAGGCACGCCCAGCGGCCGCTGTTGATACCAGGCGCTAATGTTGGGGCTGAAACCCAGCGACTCCACCGCATAACTCAAGGCCTTGGGCGTGCCCGCCTGGCGCTGGATCTGCCAGGACAAGCCCACGGTGAGACGCTTTTCCGCCTCGCTGGCATCCGCGTCCCATTCGCTGACGCCCCGATCGGCGGCCAGGTAGGGAAGGAATTCGGAGGGTGTTTGCAGCGGGTTCATCAATGCCGGAAACGGCGGCATGATCCGCTCGAGCAACGTGCCAAACCCCAGGTCCAACGCCTTTTCCAACGGTGAGCTATTGGCGGGCAACAAACTCGATTTGGGTTCACTCATAGCGTGCGCACCTCCACCTCGACGCCCGTGCAATACGGTGCCTGGAACGCCGAGCAGACAATCGGCGCCAGCGGTTCAAGGATTTGCAGTTGCGCCGCTCCGGCACTGTGGATGGCGTAGTCGATCCAGCTCGGGTCCACTCGCCCTTCCAGGCGGTGGCAGGACTCGGCGTAGGTTTGCAGCAACTGCTGCGCGGCCACTTGGGTCAGGCCCGAATCCGGGCCGGCGTTGATCTTGGCCACGACGCGAATCTTGTAGCGTTGGATCTGCGCACTTTGGACCGTGACGAGATCCGTTTCCGGCCGTACATCGGGCCGTGCGAAATGTCTGCGCACGCCGTCAAGCAAATCGGCAGAAGGGGTTCCATCACCGTCCCTGGACAGCACCGTCACCCTCACCTCACCGGGGGCGGTGCGTCGGCCGTTGCCATCCTTGACCTGCGCCGCATAGCCATCCGGGTCGAAGGTATAGGTGACCGTGACGACACCCGGTGTCGCGCTTTGCACGTTCACCGCCGGTCGTTCGCCGAGGGTGAACACCTCGCGGCGATACTGCATGCGCGAACCCGCCGCCGGCGCGTGGGGCGCCAAGTAATAGCGCAGCCGTGCGTCGTCGTCGCTTTCCAATGTCGGCGGCACCGGCGGGAAGGCCGCCGGGTCACCGGGGTCCAGCACCTGGCGCTCCAGCCCCATATCGGCCAGGCGTGCGTCGAGGTTACTGCCGGTGGCCCACCACGCAAGCATCTGCTTGATGCGCGCGTTGTACTTGCGTTCGTGGGTTTGCAGGCGCACGCAAAACGCTTCCAGGGCCAGGGTCAGCAGTTCGCTTTCGTTGTCGAGGCTGACCTTGAGTTTGGCGGCGCTTTGCGGCGCACGGGTGGCGACGTAGTCGATGACAAACGCCTTGAACTCCGCCAGCAACGGCTCGAACGCGTCGACGGTAATGATCGCCGGCTCCGCCAGTTGGTTCTGGCCAGGGATCAGCATGCTCATGTCATGACCTCGAAGGATTGTTGGCGGTTTTTCCAGGTGCCGGCAAACCGCAGCAACAGGCCGGCGCCCTGGCGGGTGGCGACGATGACTTGGGGTTGAAAGTCGGCGATGCCGTTCTCGACGTTGTAGAACGCTTGGGCGGCGTGGCTTTGGGCGAGGATCAAGAGGTCGTCGCCGAGGTTCTGCCCGAGCAGTTGGGGGATCAGCGAGCCGTACAACGGACGCTTCTGGCGAGTGCCCACGGGGGTGGTCAGCGCTCGGGTGGCGCGCTGCACGAATTGCAGCCAGTCATCGACGGCTGCCCCGGTGTTCCTATCGATTCCGATCATGGCAAATCCTTATGCGGTGCTGATCACGCGGCCCTGGTGATCCACCAGCGGGCCGCTCAAATGCACGCCGCCAGCATCCAATAGCAGGCCGACGGCGCCGAGTTGCAAGGTGATGTGGTTGGCGGTCAGCCGCAGCGTGGCGGCGCCGATCTTCGCTTCGATCTGTTCGCGGGAGCCGCTGAAGACGGTTGGTCCGTTGGTCCAGTTGAACGTGTGGCTGGCGTCGTCATAGTCACTTTGTGTGCCGTCCTGATGGCGGCGCCGGGTCACCGACGCAACGCTGGAGACCGGCGGAAACAGACTACTGTTGAGCCCGAAAAGCGCCACCGACTGCGCAGCGCCTTCCCCGCCGCCATAGTTGAGCAGCAAGCATTGTTCGCCCACTGACGGAATCCGCGTTTCAGTCTGCGCCCCCGCACTGGGGTTGAAAAAACGAATCGCTGGAGTGAGCAAATCACCGTGGCTGACGGTGCAGGTATTGCTGGCGGCGTCGACCTGCTGGCAGATGCCGATCCGACAGTAGCTTTCAGCACGGCGGTACAGATCTTCGAGCTGGGCCTCCATTTCCGCCAGGCGCTCGACGATCGGTCCCAGTTGCATGCGTAACAGCGCATCGAACATGGACTACTCCTGCAAGGGTCGGTATTGGTCAGGATCGTCGATACTCGAGACTTCCCACGTGCAGGCAAACAGAGGTTTTCCGGTGGGATCTTCGAGTAATGGCGGGCCGAGGTAGATGTTTTGGGTGAAGGACACTGTCCAGGTGTCGTAGTCCGTTTCGGTACTGCCCTGTAGGGTCGGCGCCGCGACGATGGCGGTTGGCAGGTCGCACTGGTCCGCCGGCAGGCCCCAGCGATTATCGAGGGCCAAATCCATCAATTGGCTGGCCAGGTCGCAAGCGTCGTAAGGCGCCGAACCACTGGCAACCCTGGCCATGAGTGACACCGACAGTGCATGGGCCTTGCGCCCTTCAAGGGATCGAACGCCGGGGCCGTTGCGTTCCACGGTAATCAGCACGCCGGTTTTATCCCCGGCGCTCTGGAAGTCCTGGTGATTGCCCACGCGCAATTGTGGGAAGGCGCCCTTGAGCGCTGCGCCAATTGCGATGGGCAGTTGGGAAGGTTTTTCGATAAATGTCATCAGTCGCGTCCTTGCAGCGGTTACTGCTGATCCGGGCGGGAGGGCGGGGCCTCGTTTACGCCAATGCGCTTGGCCGCCCAACGTTCATAAAGGCCGATGGCGACGTCCGCACCGGCCATGGCTGTCAGGCAACCGAGGGCGCCGGCGGTCAAGATCGACATGCCGGCGGCGTACAACAGCATCAACGCCGAGACCCCGCAGACCATGCACGCCCCAGACCGCAGCGCCAGGCGCCGGATCAGCGACCAACCACGGGCGCCCTCCTTGTCGGCACGCCACATTTCGCCGGAAACTCCGCCGATCAGCGCCAGTACGATCACCAGCCAGATAGGCATTTCCGCTAACGCTTGCTGCTCGTTTGTCATGTCACGCCTCCTGGCTGAGCAATGCCGGCAGAATGCCGGTGTTTGGGTAAAACCATTTATAGGTAGGCATTCCAAAAAGCCCGGTTGCCCGGGCTTTTCAGTAATGCGGTCCTCAATCTTTCGGCGCTACTGGCGCGGTACGGATCTTTCCTCGATGTTTTTCCGACCACGATCCCTGTCTGCCGGATAACTGCTTCTGGTGCTTTACGCTGCACACCCGGGTCAGTTGCCAACCCTCTGAACCGTTAAGGCCGGTTCATCGCTGCCTGTTCTTGTAAAACGGTGAAACTAAAGAGCGTCGGCATCCTTGCCGGTGTTGCTTGGCATCCCTGCCATCGCTTCGATGGCGTCCGTGCCGATGTTGCGTGCCTTCCTTGTCTTCCTTGGCAGCATCCTTGCCGCCTCCACCGGACCTTGTTGGCCGGCTTGAGACAAAGAATATGCATGTATGCATATACAGTCAATGCACAAGTGCATTTATTTTCAGCATGAAAATGCACTGATGCATTTAGAGCCTTGCTAGCAAAGGGTTTGATGCCTTTCAACGGACGAAAAAAAGCCCGCTCATTGGCGGGCTTTGTCTTACGCGAGAAGGTTAACGGGCGTACATGCCCCACCAGAAGACGTGACCGAGGATGCTGATCTGTTCATCCTGGATGTCCTGGAAGCTGTAGTCCTCGTCCGGGTGCTCATCGCGGTTGAAACTGCGCAGGCGAATCCCGGAAGGCAGGCGATAGAGCTGTTTGACCCGCAACTGGCCATTGTGATTGATGGCGTACAAGTCGCCATCGACGATGTCGCCAATCGCGCTCTTGCCCGCATTCACCCCCACCGTCGCGCCATCACGCAGCACCGGCAACATGCTGTTGCCGCGCACCGTCACGCACTTGGCCTGGTCGAACTGCACGCCGTTATGCCGCAGGCTGCGCTTGCCGAACCGCAGACTGGCCTTTTCGCTTTCCTCGATGACGAATCTTCCTGATCCAGCAGCCAATTCAACCTCACGCAAAAAGGGGATCGACACCTCGTCGTCATTCACGGGGGTGTCGTCATCCCACAGGCTTATGTCCTTGAGTTCCGAATGCATCGGGTCGCGCCCGTCATCCCGCGAAACGCCCACCGCCGCGCGCCCGCGCAGTTGGTCGGTGCTGACGCGGAAGTACTCGGCGATGCGGGAGATGTGCTTGTCCGAGGGGTCAACGATCTTGCCGCTGAGGATCCGGGACAGCGTGGATTGAGGCACGCCGGTACGCCGGTGAAGCTCCGTGGGGGAGATCCGGTCGCGGTCCAGCAGCTCTCTTAAGACAATAGAAACGTTGCGTTTTTGCATAAAGCGGATAGTGACGACAGATTTCAGGCTTGGCAAATGCTAATTTGCATTGACTATGCATTTTTATGCATTTTCCGTGACTTCTGAGCGGGCCTGCGAACGGTCGACCTCGCGTGTTAACCTTGCCGCCATCGCAAAATCAGCTGGGCCAAGCGCCCCTTTGCCCCACTCCTTTTAACGAATTCGCTAATTATCCGATGAGTAAAAACACTTCCGATCTGTCCTCCCACACCCCGATGATGCAGCAGTACTGGCGCCTGAAAAACCAGCACCCTGATCAGTTGATGTTCTATCGCATGGGCGATTTCTACGAGATCTTCTACGAAGACGCGAAGAAGGCCGCCAAGTTGTTGGACATTACCCTGACCGCGCGTGGGCAGTCGGCGGGGCAGTCGATTCCGATGTGTGGGATTCCTTACCATTCGTTGGAAGGCTACCTCGTCAAGCTGGTGAAGCTGGGCGAGTCGGTGGTGATCTGCGAGCAGATCGGCGACCCGGCCACCAGCAAGGGGCCGGTGGAGCGTCAGGTGGTGCGCATTATTACGCCGGGGACGGTGAGTGATGAGGCGCTGCTGGATGAGCGGCGCGATAACCTGATCGCTGCGGTGCTCGGCGATGAGCGCTTGTTCGGCCTGGCGGTACTGGATATCACCAGCGGCAACTTCAGCGTGATGGAGACCAAAGGCTGGGAGAACCTGCTGGCGGAGCTGGAGCGTATCAATCCGGTGGAGCTGATGATCCCGGATGATTGGCCAAAGGACCTGCCGGCGGAACGTCGTCGTGGGACCAAGCGTCGCGCGCCGTGGGATTTCGAGCGTGATTCAGCGCTGAAAAGCCTCTGCCAACAGTTCTCCGTGCAGGACCTCAAGGGCTTCGGTTGCGAAACCCTGACCCTGGCCATCGGCGCCGCCGGTTGCCTGCTCAGCTATGCCAAGGAAACCCAGCGCACCGCCCTGCCGCACTTGCGCAGCCTGCGCCATGAGCGCCTGGACGACACCGTCGTGCTCGATGGCGCCAGCCGTCGTAACCTGGAACTGGACACCAACCTGGCCGGCGGCCGCGACAACACTCTGCAATCGGTGGTGGACCGTTGCCAGACCGCCATGGGCAGCCGCTTGCTGACCCGTTGGCTGAACCGCCCGCTGCGGGATTTAACGGTATTGCAAGCGCGGCAGACGTCGATTACCTGCCTGCTGGACGGCTATCGCTTCGAAAAGCTGCAGCCGCAGTTGAAAGAAATCGGCGATATCGAGCGTATCCTGGCGCGGATCGGCCTGCGCAACGCGCGGCCCCGTGACTTGGCGCGTCTGCGTGATGCCTTGAGCGCCCTGCCGCAACTGCAAGTGGCGATGGCCGAACTGGACACGCCACACCTGCAACAACTCGCAGTAACTGCTGGCACCTACCCGGACCTGGCGGCGCTGCTGGAAAAAGCCATCATCGACAACCCGCCGGCGATCATCCGTGACGGCGGCGTGCTCAAGACTGGCTACGACAGCGAACTGGATGAACTGCAGTCCCTGAGCGAGAACGCCGGGCAGTTCCTGATTGACCTGGAAGCCCGCGAAAAAGCGCGCACCGGCCTGGCCAACCTGAAGGTCGGTTACAACCGCGTGCATGGCTACTTCATCGAGTTGCCGAGCAAGCAGGCCGAGCAGGCGCCCATCGACTATCAACGTCGTCAAACCCTAAAAGGTGCCGAGCGCTTCATCACCCCGGAGCTGAAAGCGTTCGAAGATAAGGCACTGTCGGCCAAGAGCCGTGCCTTGGCGCGGGAAAAGATGCTGTATGAAGCGCTGCTCGAAGATTTGATCGGCCGCTTGGCGCCGTTGCAAGACACCGCCGCCGCACTGGCGGAACTGGATGTGCTGAGCAACCTGGCCGAACGTGCGCTGAACCTTGACTTGAACTGCCCGCGGTTTGTCAGCGAGCCGTGCATGCGCATCGTTCAGGGTCGCCACCCGGTGGTGGAGCAGGTATTGACCACGCCGTTCGTCGCCAACGACCTGTCGCTGGATGACGATACCCGCATGCTGGTGATCACCGGTCCGAATATGGGCGGTAAATCCACCTACATGCGCCAGACCGCACTTATCGTGTTGCTGGCGCATATCGGCAGCTTTGTACCGGCGGCCAGTTGCGAGCTGTCCCTGGTGGATCGCATCTTCACGCGGATTGGTTCCAGCGATGACCTCGCCGGTGGCCGGTCGACCTTTATGGTGGAAATGAGCGAAACCGCGAACATCCTGCACAACGCCACCGAGCGCAGCCTGGTGCTGATGGACGAAGTGGGCCGCGGCACCAGCACCTTCGACGGCCTGTCCCTGGCCTGGGCGGCGGCCGAGCGCCTGGCGCACCTGCGCGCCTATACGCTGTTCGCCACCCATTACTTCGAACTGACCGTGCTGCCGGAAAGCGAGCCGCTGGTGGCCAACGTGCATCTCAATGCCACCGAGCACAACGAGCGTATCGTGTTCCTGCACCATGTGTTGCCAGGGCCGGCCAGCCAGAGTTACGGCCTGGCCGTGGCGCAGTTGGCCGGTGTGCCGAACGACGTGATCACCCGCGCCCGCGAGCACCTCAGCCGCCTGGAGGCCACCGCCCTGCCCCACGAAACCGTGATCGCCAGCCCGAAGAAGGCCAGCAGCAAATCCAGCGCGCCACACCAGAGTGATATGTTCGCCAGCCTGCCCCATCCGGTGCTGGATGAGTTGGCAAAACTTGACCTGGACGACTTGACACCGCGAAAAGCGCTGGAAATGCTCTACACACTGAAGACACGGATCTAACGCAGACGCTTGCAAGCTGATATTATCTCGCGCGGTTTGGGATGCTGCGGGCTTTTTAGCCTGGTCCGCAGACTATCGCTCTCAAACCTCGCGGGCCCCACCATAAGGGGTTTCGCTGCCGCCGCCTGAGGAGAAAATTAGAAATGACCTTCGTCGTCACCGACAACTGCATCAAGTGCAAATACACCGACTGCGTAGAAGTCTGTCCGGTGGACTGCTTCTACGAAGGCCCGAATTTCCTGGTCATCCACCCGGACGAGTGCATTGACTGCGCCCTGTGTGAACCTGAATGCCCGGCCGTCGCTATTTTCTCCGAGGACGAGGTCCCGGAAGATATGCAGGAATTTATCCAGTTGAACGTCGAACTGGCGGAAATCTGGCCGAACATCACGGAGAAGAAAGAGTCGTTGCCGGATGCGGAAGAGTGGGACGGTGTGAAAGGCAAGATCAAAGATCTCGAGCGCTGACAGCGTCGCTGCCCAATAAAAAGGCCCGCTAAGGCGTTATATCCTGGCGTACATAATTCGTGCGTGAGCGACCATAACGCCTAATGGGCGCAGGCTTTTGAGTCTAAAAGCCTTGCGATATATAGACACATCGGATTGCATCGTAGCTTCTAAACGCCGGCGACGCGGGTGGCGCTTTTCTCATTATTCGATTCGTTCGTGGCATAAGCTCTAAGCTGCGCGGTAGCCCCCATTCATAGCACGGTCCTCATGCCCACTCCCTGGAGAGGATGTGAGATCAGCCTCCCGGCAACTTACGAATTGCACAGGCAAAGCCGACCTCGAACACTGCCCGACCACGCCCGTTGACGACTTGTCCGCGAACGGCAAACACGCCTTCCGAACGCCAAAATTATGCGTTCAGATCATTTACCGGACGCGCTAGCCCGTGGCGTGGTGGCCTTCGCCATTTAAGGCGATGAATGTGACCGCCAATTCCCGAAACAGAAATTGCTATCGCTGCGTAGACCCTGCTTACTTAAGCGAATAAACCGTGCACGTTAATCCTACGCGAGCATCTCAACATGATGGGGCATGAGTGGCTGACTGGCGCCGGCCTGGTTTTCCTCGGATTAATAACTGGATTCGTCGGGACCAACACCGGTGGGAGTGTGTTTTTAACCGTCCCGGTGATGATCTGGCTGGGAATTGCGCCTCAGTCGTCGATCGCCACCGCACGCCTGGCCTCGGTAGGCACCATGATTGCCGGACTGCGGCACTTCCATAATCAGGGAAAGGTCGATTATGCGCTTGCCGTGCCAGCTGCGGCACTGGGGCTCGCCGGGGCTTTGGGAGGAGCGAGCCTTCTTCTTCAAATAGATCCCGCGCTGTTGCATAAAATAATTGGCGGGCTGACATTGTTGCTGGTGGCACTCTCCCTTATAAAAAAACCTCGTAGCGGCGAAACACCGCCCTCTGCGATCAGGCGTCTGTTTGGCTATATCCTCTTCATCCCAGTAGGAATGATCGGCGGGTTATTCGGTGGACAAGCCAAACTCTCGACGTATTTATTCATTATCTTTTTCAGAAAGACCATCAGCGAATCGGTGGGTACCCGCAAAGTCGGCGGACTCGTCCTCTCCGTGGGCTCGCTAATAATTTTCGGCGTCAGCGGAATCATTAACTGGCAGTACGGACTTTGCCTGGTTATTGGCACGCTATTGGGTGCAAATGCCGGCGCGAAGTTTGCGCTAAAGAAGGGTGACCAGTGGATGGAGTGCGTTTTTAATATCGTCGTGATCGCGCTGGCATTGAGGATGCTGTTCTGGTGAGCAGAAATCACGCAGCCCATCCACATCGGAAGGTGTGTTCCCGAAACGCTTACTGCCGCCGCACAAAGGGGGACTATTAAGTCGAAACGACTTGATTCAATCCAGACGGTGGCATAAATAAGCATGCACTTATAAGGTAACTCAATGGCCTTACGCCCGTGCAGAGCCAGATGGGCCCGAATCAAAAAAAGACACTACCTATGCATTTCCCATTCACGGAAATAACCTTGTGGGCCTTTTTTGTGTCTGGGGCAGGCGTTTTACTTTTCTGCAGGCAAAAAAAGGGGCGGTATGACCCGCCCACATTTTTTCCCTAGTCCCTGTATTCCTTTTTCATCATCCTGATGAATCGCATCCTGCGACGTTCCTTCAAACCATCGTTCCTTGATGGCTGTGTCAATCCGTGGACACAGGGCTGATAGTATCCAGTTCCCACGGAAGTACAACGCAACCCAAACCGCTGCCTGCAGAGCAATCGCGCTCGAAAGCCAATAAATAATTGTTATATTTCAATTGTTTAGAAATATAGCCAGACAATTCGAGACGTCCGGCAACGCTAAAAAAACCAAACACTTACGTGAAAGTAAGCAAATGCTTACACGAGCAACGGTGTAAGAGCGCAGCAAGCAATGCCCGGCCGTTCTGCGGACAAGAAAAAGCCCCGACAAATTCGAGGCTTGTTTCCTACGACGGGCTCAGTCGTCGCTGACTGTAATTGTCGGCATGGCCGGAGCAGCCGCTTCCTGCAGCACAATCCGCGCGCCCACGTGACGCGCCAGCTCCTGATAAACCATGGCGATCTGGCCGTCGGGCTCGGCAGCCACTGTCGGTTTGCCGCCATCGGCCTGTTCACGAATCACCATTGCCAGCGGCAGCGAGGCGAGCAACTCGACACCATACTGGGTGGCCAGTTTCTCGCCGCCCCCCTCGCCGAACAGATGCTCGGCGTGGCCGCAGTTGGAGCAGATGTGTACCGCCATGTTTTCCACGACGCCCAGCACTGGAATGTTGACCTTGCGGAACATTTCCACGCCCTTCTTCGCGTCCAGCAACGCCAGGTCCTGGGGGGTGGTGACGATCACCGCCCCGGCCACCGGGACTTTTTGTGCCAGGGTCAGTTGGATATCACCAGTGCCTGGCGGCATGTCGATCACCAGGTAGTCCAAATCGCCCCAGGCGGTCTGGGTGACCAGTTGCAGCAAGGCGCCGGAGACCATCGGCCCACGCCATACCATCGGTGTGTTGTCGTCGGTCAGGAACGCCATCGACATCACTTCCACACCCAGCGACTCGATGGGCACGAACCACTTCTGGTCCTTGATTTTCGGGCGAGTGCCCTCGGCAATGCCGAACATCACGCCCTGGCTTGGGCCGTAGATATCCGCGTCGAGAATCCCCACGCGAGCGCCTTCGCGCGCCAGCGCCAGCGCCAAGTTAGCCGCCGTGGTGGATTTACCCACGCCACCCTTGCCGGAGGCCACGGCCACCACATTTTTCACGTTAGCCAGGCCGGGGATCTGCGCCTGGGCCTTGTGCGGGGCGATCACACATTGAATGTCGACCTTGGCCGAACGCACACCGTCCAGGCCTTCGATGGCCATTTGCAGCATCTGCGCCCAGCCGCTCTTGAACAGGCCAGCGGCGTAGCCCAGTTCCATCCGGACCGACACCTGGTCGCCCTGGACCTCGATGGCGCGTACACAGCCGGCGCTGACCGGGTCTTGGTTCAAATAGGGGTCGGTGTATTGGCGAAGAACGGCTTCCACCGCTGCGCGATTGACGGCGCTCATGGGCTACTCCCGAAAAAAGACTGACTAAAACAGGCGGCTATCCTAACCGTTCCAGCGGCTTAACGGCATGCTTTCGCAGGCCGGGAAGATTCTGAAACAGCGTCACGGGGTGAAATATATTTCCCGGCGCTTTATAGTGACCGACCTCCGTTTCATCAAGTAGCCGAGCCCCAATGTCCGAGCCACGCAAGATCCTCGTCACCAGCGCCCTGCCCTATGCCAATGGTTCGATCCATCTTGGCCATATGCTTGAGTACATCCAGACCGATATGTGGGTGCGCTTCCAGAAGCATCGCGGCAATCAATGCATCTATGTCTGCGCGGACGACGCCCACGGTTCGGCCATCATGTTGCGCGCCGAAAAGGAAGGCATCACCCCGGAACAACTGATCGCCAATGTGCAGGCTGAACACAGCGCCGACTTTGCCGAGTTCCTGGTGGACTTCGATAACTTCCACTCGACCCACGCCGACGAAAACCGTGAGCTGTCGAGTCAGATCTACCTGCGGTTGAAGGACGCCGGGCACATTGCCACGCGCTCGATCACCCAGTATTTCGACCCGGAAAAGAAAATGTTCCTGGCCGACCGCTTCATCAAGGGCACCTGCCCGAAATGCGGCACCGAGGACCAGTACGGCGACAACTGCGAAAAATGCGGTGCCACCTACGCACCCACCGACCTGAAGGACCCGAAGTCGGCGATCTCCGGCGCCACCCCGGTGCTCAAGGATTCCCAGCACTTTTTCTTCAAACTCCCGGATTTCCAGCAGATGCTGCAAACCTGGACGCGCAGCGGCACCCTGCAGGATGCCGTCGCCAACAAGATCGCCGAATGGCTGGATGCCGGGCTGCAACAGTGGGACATCTCCCGCGATGCGCCGTATTTTGGCTTTGAGATTCCAGGCGAGCCGGGCAAGTATTTCTACGTGTGGCTGGACGCCCCGATCGGCTACATGGCCAGCTTCAAGAACCTGTGCAACCGCACGCCGGAGCTGGACTTCGACGCGTTCTGGGGCAAGGACTCCACCGCCGAGCTGTACCATTTCATCGGCAAGGACATCGTCAACTTCCACGCCTTGTTCTGGCCGGCGATGCTCGAAGGTTCGGGCTACCGCAAGCCGACCGGCATCAACGTACACGGCTACCTGACCGTCAACGGCCAGAAGATGTCCAAGTCCCGTGGCACCTTTATCAAGGCGCGCACCTACCTGGATCACCTGTCGCCGGAATACCTGCGCTACTACTACGCGTCCAAGCTGGGCCGTGGCGTCGACGACCTCGACCTGAACCTGGAAGACTTCGTACAGAAGGTCAACTCGGACCTCGTCGGCAAAGTCGTCAACATCGCCAGCCGTTGCGCCGGTTTCATCCACAAGGGCAACGCCGGTGTGCTGGTGGCCGAGAATGCCGCGCCGGAACTGACTGACGCGTTCCTGGCCGCCGCGCCAAGCATTGCCGACGCCTATGAGGCCCGCGACTTTGCCCGCGCCATGCGCGAGATCATGGGCCTGGCCGACCGCGCCAACGCGTGGATCGCCGACAAGGCGCCGTGGTCGCTGAACAAGCAGGAAGGCAAACAGGCGGAAGTCCAGGCCATCTGCGCCACCGGCGTCAACCTGTTCCGCCAGTTGGTGATCTTCCTCAAGCCGGTGCTGCCGTTGCTGACCGCGGATGCCGAGGCGTTCCTCAACGTCGCGCCGCTGACCTGGAACGATCACGCCACCTTGCTCAGCAACCATCAGTTGAATGAGTTCAAGCCGTTGATGACCCGCATCGATCCGGTAAAAGTCCAGGCCATGAGCGACGCTTCGAAAGAAGACCTGGTCGCCAGCCCGACAGACACCGGCGAATCGACGCCGGCCGGCAACGGCGAACTGGTCAAGGAGCCGCTGTCCCCGGAGATCGAGTTCGACGCCTTTGCCGCCGTGGACCTGCGGGTTGCGCTGATCCTCAAGGCCGAAGCCGTGGAAGGTGCCGACAAGCTGCTGCGCCTGACCCTCGACATCGGCGACGAGCAACGCAACGTGTTCTCCGGGATCAAGAGCGCTTATCCGGACCCGTCCAAGCTCAATGGGCGCCTGACCATGATGATCGCCAACCTCAAGCCACGGAAAATGAAGTTCGGTATTTCCGAAGGCATGGTGATGGCGGCCGGCCCCGGCGGCGAAGAAATCTACCTGCTGAGCCCTGACAGCGGCGCCAAGCCGGGTCAACGCATCAAGTAAGCCCTGCAAACAGCCCTGTCGTCGCGGCGACAGGGCTTTTCAGCTAGTACCCCCTTCTCGCTTACCGGATAATCAGGCCCTGTTTGCTTAACCGGCATGCCCATGACCGATATGCTCCTCACCCTTGTCAGCGCCGCCCTGATCAACAACTTCGTGTTGCAGATGCCGTTGGCCGTCGACCCGATGTTGGCTGCGCACTCACGCTCGCGGGTGCATGCATTGGGGATTGCCACCACCGTGTTGATGGCAGTCAGCAGCATGCTGGGCTATCTGCTGGACCACTACCTGCTGCAGCCGCTGGCGATGACCGCCCTGCGACTGTTTGTGTTTTTACCGCTGACCGCGCTGCTGATCCGCCCGGTGCTCGGCTTGCTCACGCGCTTGCGCCCCACACTGCCGACGGAGGGGTTATGGCCACTCCTACTGGGCAACGCCGGGGTACTGGGCGTGGTGTTGCTGGGCATTGAAGACGACAAGGGTCTGGCACACATGGCGGCACTGAGCCTGGGCGCCGGGCTCGGCTTCTGGCTGGTGCTGAGCCTGTTCAGCGACTTGCGCCAGCGGATCGCCGACAACGACATTCCGCTGCCCTTCCGCGGCCTGCCGGTCGAACTGATCAGCGCCGGGCTGATGGCGGTGGCTTTTCTGGGTTTCAACGCAATGATCAAAGCATGAACCTGATTCAACGTATCGACGCGCTGCTCCCGCAAACCCAATGCGGCAAATGCGGGCACCCGGGCTGCAAGCCCTACGCCGAAGGCATTGCCCAAGGCGAAGCCATCAACAAGTGCCCGCCGGGAGGGCCGGAAACGATCGGCGCACTCGCGCAGTTGCTGAACGTGCCGGTGCTGACGCTGGACGCCAGCCACGGCGAAGCGCCGCCACAGATTGCCTACATCCGCGAAGCCGAATGCATCGGTTGTACCAAATGCATCCAGGCGTGCCCGGTGGATGCGATTGTCGGCGCGGCCAAATTGATGCACACCGTGATCATCGACGAATGCACCGGTTGCGACCTGTGCGTCGCGCCCTGCCCGGTCGACTGCATCGAAATGCACCCGCTGGCGACGGTGCTGCCGATTGTCGGCGGCCTGGCGACCAACGACCACGAGCGCCGCGAGCGCGGCTTAAAGCGTGACCGCGCACGACGACGCTTTGAGCAACGAAACGCGCGCCTGCAACGAGAAGAAGAACACAAGCAGGCCGAACGCCTGGCCCGAGCCAAGCGTGCCGCGCCGCTGGCCGCCGTGCCGATCGATACGGCCCAGGCAGCCCAGGATGCCGCGATCAAGAAAGCCAAGATCAACGTGGCGATGAGCCGTGCGCAGTTGCACAAATCCTTGAAGGCATTCGGTCATCCGCCCACCCTTGAACAGCAATCGCAATTGATCGTCCTGCAACGACAGTTCGAAGCCGCAGAGCAAGCACTAACCGCCCTGGAGGTGAACCTCGCGCCCGCAACACCGGCCCCCGACAGCAACGCCGATCTCAAGCGCGCCAAGATCCAACTGGCAATGCGTCGCGCCGAATTGAAAAAAGCCCAGGATCAGAACGCCGATCCACAGCAGCTGTCCGAGGCGCACGACAAGCTCGACGCAGCACAGCGCCAGGTGGATGCCCATGGCCACGCTTGAGCCTCAGCAAGCCCTGCAACGGGTGTTGCTGGCGACGCTGCCGGGTGCGGTGGCGATGTTCTGGTTATACGGTTGGGGCGTGTTGATCAATCTGTTGCTGGCGACGGGCGGCGCACTGTTGGTAGATGCGGGCGTGCAACGCCTGCGGGGGCAGCGTGGCAGCGATCTGAGCAGCCTGGTCAGCGCCACCTTGCTCGCCCTGGCACTGCCGCCCTATTGCCCCTGGTGGCTGTGCGTGGCGGCCGTCGCCACTGGGCTGCTGCTGGGCAAGCACCTGTACGGTGGCCATCGCAACCCTTTCAACCCGGCCATGGTCGGGTATGCGTTGATGCTGGTGGCCTTTCCGCAACTCATGACGCACTGGCCGGCCACCCACGGCCTGGACCTGCTGGCCGGCGCACAACAGGTATTCGGCCTGCAACGCGACGCGCCCGATGCCTGGGCCCAGGCGACTGCACTGGATGCCCTGCGACTGAACAAGAGCCTGACCATCGATGAACTGTTCGCTCGCAGCCCGGCATTTGGGCATTTCGGCGGCAAGGGCAGCGAGTGGGTGAACCTGGCGTTTCTGGTGGGCGGTCTGTGGCTGTTACGCCAGCGGGTATTCAGTTGGCACGCGCCGCTGGGCATGCTGGGCAGCCTCTTTGTGATCAGCTTGCTGTGCTGGAATGGCTCGGGCTCTGACTCCCAGGGCTCGCCGCTGTTTCATCTGCTGACCGGCGCCACCGTTCTCGGCGCATTTTTTATCGTCACCGAGCCGGTCTCGGGCCCGAAAAGCCCCACGGCCCGGCTGCTGTTCGGGGCGGGCGTGGGCGTGCTGACATATCTGATTCGCACGTGGGGAGGTTACCCGGACGGTGTAGCCTTTGCGGTGCTGCTGATGAACCTGGCCGTGCCGGCACTGGAACGCCTGGTGGCAGCGAAACAGCCAGCGGTCAGCCGATGAAATCGAGCAGAGGTGTGTTGCTGGCGTTGCTGATCGCCATCGGCGGCGGCACGCTGGTCCTCACCCTTCAGCACCTGACCGCCGATCACGCCGCGCGCCAGGTTCAGGCGCTACAGCGCCAGGCGCTGCGCGACCTGCTACCCGCCGACCGCTATGACAATCAGCCACTGGATCACCCGCTGACCATCGCCCCACAGCCCCTCGCCGAGAGCCAACTGCAGGGTGGCTATCGGGTGACCCTGTCGGGCCAACCCCGCGCGGTACTGCTTCGTTTGACGACCAGCGGCTACGCTGGGCCGATCGAACTGCTGATCGCCATCGACCGCGACGGCAAGCTGCTGGGAATCAAAACCCTGGCGCAATCGGAAACCCCAAGCCTGGGTGGGCATATCAGCGAGCCCGGCAACCCTTGGCTGGCTTCATTCAAGGGGCGTTCGCGCACGGACATGCAAGGCTCGACCTTCGATCAAATAGCCGGTGCCACCCTCACCTCCCGAGCGGTGATCAGTGCCGTCCACGACGCTTTGCGCTATTTCGACGAGCACCGCTCATCCCTGCTGGAGCCCGACGCCCATGACTAGAGCCGTTGGCCTGGCCAATGCATCGATGCTGGCACCGTTGCTCGGCGTGACTGACACCCTGCCCAAAGCCCTGAGTTTCCTGGCGTTGTCGGCGCTGATCGTGACGCTCTACGGCCTGGCCATGCGCGCGCTGCGCTCACGCCTGAGCGCGCCCCTGCGGTTGGGTGCCAGCCTGACGGTCGCCGCTACGCTGGTCAGCTGTGCGCAGTTACTGTTACAGGCATTTGCGCTACCGATGTATCAGCAGTTGGGCATCTACCTCGCGCTGATCAGCGTGCAATGCGTCGTCCTGGAACATAATGCTTTCTTTGAGGCGGACCAGCGCAAGGCGCAGCTACGGTTAGTCGCTCTGTTCGCCGCACTCATGATCATCCTGGGGGTGTTACGCGCCACTGCCGCCACCCAATTGATGCCGGCCGGGTTTATCCTGCTCGGGTTATTGCTCGCTGGGTTGCAGGCCTGGGCCCATTTTTCACAATCACGCTGACCTCCAGCAAGGAATCGCCTGCCCCATGAACGCCGCAAAACGCCTGGAAATTTTCCGCAGGCTTCACGAAGACAATCCGGAACCCAAAACCGAACTGGCTTACTCAACGCCGTTTGAGTTGCTGATTGCGGTGATTCTCTCGGCCCAATCCACAGACGTTGGCGTCAACAAGGCCACGGCCAAGCTATATCCCGTGGCGAACACCCCGGCAGCGATCCATGCTTTGGGCGTGGAAGGTTTGTCTGAATACATCAAGACCATCGGCCTATACAACAGCAAGGCGAAGAATGTCATCGAGACCTGCCGCCTGCTGGTCGAACGGCATAACGGTGAAGTGCCGCAGACTCGTGAAGCGCTGGAGGCTCTGCCGGGAGTGGGCCGCAAGACGGCCAACGTTGTGCTCAATACGGCATTCCGGCAACTGACCATGGCCGTGGACACCCACATTTTCCGCGTAAGTAACCGCACCGGCATTGCCCGCGGCAAGAATGTGGTGGAAGTGGAAAAACAACTGATGAAGTTTGTCCCCAAGCCGTATCTGCTCGATTCGCACCACTGGCTGATCCTTCACGGACGCTACGTTTGCCAAGCCCGCAAGCCGCGCTGTGGCAGCTGTCGCATCGAAGACCTGTGCGAATACAAGGACAAGACGTCGGACGATTGAGAGATCATTGGTTTTTCGATCCATCGATTGAAAAAATCTTTTTTACCCGCTCATGGAATATCGTTATAAGGAGCGCCAACGGCAGTCTTAGCCCGGAGTTAACCTTATGAGCACTGGCAAAGAACAACTGGAAGTGGAAGATGACCTTGTTGAGTCGGATGACGGTGGAGAGGAAACACCTGTAGAGGTAGCCAAGACCAATCTAAGCAAACGCCGCACCATCGATAACCTCCTGGAAGAGCGACGCTTGCAAAAACAGCTGGCCGATTACGACTTCGACCTCTGATCGGCCGAGAACGGCCGGAAGCCTCCCTGACGGAGGCTTTTTTCTGCCGATTCGCCTGGCTATCAAGCCATGTGGTGGCGCCCTCCTCTAGACCAGTCCATTGCGTTGAGCCAACTCGATCAGATCGACCAGTGAGCGGGCATTGAGCTTGAGCAGCAACCGCGTCTTATAGGTGCTGACAGTTTTGTTGCTGAGGAACATGCCGTCGGCGATTTCCTTGTTGGTTTTGCCGCGCGCCAGTTGCTGCAACACCATCATCTCGCGCCCCGAAAGGCGCTCGACCATGTCGGCCTCGCTGGCATTGCCCATGGTGGAACGCACCGAATTCAGCGCCTGGTTCGGAAAGTAGCTGTAGCCGGACAGCACCGCCTTGATGGCACTCAGCAATTCCGTCAGGTCCTGCTGCTTGCACACGTACCCGGCCGCCCCCGCTTGCATGCAGCGCATGGAGAAATGACCCGGGGCCTGGGAAGTCAGGACCAGCACCTTGAACGGTGTGGCCTGCTTGGTCGACGACAGCCGGCAGATAACTTCCAGGCCATCGAGTTTGGGAATCCCAATATCCAGTATGACAATGTCCGGCATATGTTCCCGCGCAAGTTGCAACGCATCGACACCGTTATCGGTCTCGGCAACGACCTCATAACCATGACGCTCCATTAGCATGCGCACAGCAAGACGAATGACGGGATGATCATCCACGATCAGCACTTTATTCATGAGAAAGTCCAATTTCGCTGTTCGAATTATTCAGAGCAAGCACAATAGCCTAGTCGTTTCCTAGTTGGCATAGCGTTCCACCCCGAGCAACAGCAAGCAGAGACCCAACCCACAACGAGATAGGAATTAACCTACAAAAAATCACCAACTCAGATGTTTCGAGTTTTATGGAGCCCTTCAGACCTTTCCGGGCTCGTACATATTTTGAGAGAAATATCCGGTGGTTAGGGGGCCAGTCGTAAACGCAGCGCACACCAGTTTCAGGAAATGCCCCTTGCATGCCGCTACCACACGGACGGACGGGTAAAAAAAATCTGATGATTTCAGTTCCATTTAACATATTTATTTACACCATAAATTTCCTACAGAACTTTCCGCGACTTACATCTACGCCGCACTTTCTTGAGTGAATTTTCTGTAAGACATAGTTCCTATTCAGGTGTAAATAATTCATTCCTCGGCGCGCCAAGTATCAAAGTTTTTGAAACGCCGAACCCTCGACAGACTTTACACAACCGTAAACAACTTTAAACATCAGGGCCGTTGTGCCTTTTTTACGGGCAAAAAAAATGGCCCCTGAACAAGGGGCCACTTTTCATTTCGACTGGAACACTCAGAACAACTTGCGACCCTTGTTGGCCGCAATGCGCATGCGCAGTGCATTCAACTTGATGAAGCCTGCTGCGTCCGCCTGGTTGTAGGCGCCGCCATCTTCTTCGAAGGTGGCGATGTTGGCGTCGAACAGCGACTCGTCGGATTTGCGACCGGTGACGATCACATTGCCCTTGTACAGCTTCAGGCGCACAACACCGTTCACGTGAGCCTGGGAAGCGTCGATCATCTGTTGCAGCATCAGACGCTCAGGGCTCCACCAGTAGCCGGTGTAGATCAGGCTGGCGTACTTGGGCATCAGCTCGTCTTTGAGGTGAGCCACTTCGCGGTCCAGAGTGATCGACTCGATGGCGCGGTGGGCGCGCAGCATGATGGTGCCGCCTGGGGTTTCGTAGCAGCCACGGGACTTCATGCCCACGTAACGGTTCTCGACGATGTCGAGACGGCCGATACCGTGTGCGCCGCCGATACGGTTCAGGGTCGCCAGTACGGTGGCCGGGGTCATTTCGACGCCGTCCAGCGCGACGATGTCGCCGTTGCGGTAGGTCAGTTCCAGATACTGCGGCTTGTCGGGAGCGTTCTCCGGGGAGACGGTCCACTTCCACATGTCTTCTTCGTGCTCGGTCCAGGTGTCTTCCAGCACGCCGCCTTCATAGGAGATGTGCAACAGGTTGGCATCCATCGAGTACGGGGACTTTTTCTTACCATGACGCTCGATCGGGATTGCGTGCTTTTCAGCGTAATCCATCAGCTTTTCACGGGACAGCAGGTCCCATTCACGCCAAGGGGCAATCACTTTCACGCCCGGCTTGAGCGCATAGGCGCCCAGTTCGAAACGCACCTGGTCGTTACCTTTGCCGGTGGCGCCATGGGAAATGGCGTCAGCGCCGGTTTCGTTGGCGATTTCGATCAGGCGCTTGGCGATCAGCGGACGTGCGATGGAGGTACCCAGCAGGTACTCGCCTTCGTAGACGGTGTTGGCGCGAAACATCGGGAAAACGAAGTCGCGGACGAACTCTTCGCGCAGGTCGTCAATGTAGATCTCTTTGACGCCCATGGCTTGCGCCTTGGCACGTGCAGGTTCGACCTCTTCGCCCTGACCCAGGTCAGCGGTGAAGGTCACCACTTCACAGTTATAAGTATCCTGCAGCCACTTGAGGATCACCGAAGTGTCCAGGCCGCCGGAATACGCGAGAACGACCTTGTTTACGTCGGCCATGCCATCACTCCACGGGGTTTTACGGAAAGGCAACGATTCTACCGATCAAAACCGCGAAATTACAGGGGCGCGACAGCAAATGAAGATAAAGCGACAGATTATGTCGAGCGGGCGACCGATGGTCGCAGCTTATGACGTGGCCGCGGGGTTGCTCGGCCGCGCGGCCTGGGCCGCAGGCTTCTCAGGGGCTGCCACGCGTTCGAGCTGGATATTGACGCGGCGATTGCGCGCTCGGTTAGCGGCGTTGGTATTGGGCGCCAAGGGATAGCTTTCGCCGTGAAATCGCATGGTGATCTGCGATTCCTGCACGCCGTTGGCCTTGAAGTAGTCCATTACCGCCAATGCGCGACGGCGCGAGACATCGCGATTGGTCAGGCGATTGCCACTATTGTCGGAGTGACCATTCAGTTCGATATGGTTGACCGTCGGATCGGCTTTCATGAATTCAACGATCACCGCCAGCTTGCTCTTGGCCGAAGCGTCCAGCTCGATGCCGCCACCGGGGAAGCCGACTTCGGTCTGCTTGACCTGATCGTAATTCATCGGCAGCAACTTGGTAGTACACAGTTGATAGTCGTTGTAGGCCTTGTTGAATCTCACCGGCAACAGGCGAATTTCCGAATAGCCACCTTCACGCCCGTAATGCCGCACGGTCGGACTGCGCCCCTCGAGCAGGCCATTGAACAGCCGCCCGGCCTGGGCCTGGGAACTGTTGAACAACACGTCGCCACTGCCGACACGCACGGCTCCGAGGTTGATATCACCCCGGCCCGGTTGCCAAGGCGCAGCAGCCGCCAGCAAGGTCGCCGATCCCGCGCCGAGCGAGCCGTTATAGGCTTTCAGGCGGAATGTCGCCTGCTCACCGGCCCGGCGCACGAACTCGCCCGAGCCGAAATCAGTGATCGGCTGGGTCAAACGGCACTCGAATTTGTCGCCCTCCACCTTCCACTCAATATTCTCCAGACGTGTCTGAAACGTGAGGGCCATCGCAGGCAGGCTGGCAAACACACTGAGCAGGGCTAAATAATGCTGGCGCACGGGAGGCTCCACTGGTTTCTACAACACTTCAAAGCGTCATACATCGTTAAGGCATACCAAAGGCTATCGGATGCATCCTGCAAAACTTGATAGCGAGTGCCTGCAAGAGTCTTTTCCGGTAGCATTCCCACCAGATTGACCCGCCTGGAATCCCCAATGTCCGACCGCCTGACCCTGCTGCGTCCCGACGACTGGCATATTCATCTTCGCGATGGTGCTGCGTTACCCCAAACCGTGGCCGATGTTGCGCGCACGTTTGGCCGCGCCATCATCATGCCTAACCTGGTACCTCCGGTGCGTAATGCCGCTGAAGCCGACGCTTATCGCCAGCGCATCCTCGCTGTGCGGCCGGCCGGCAGCCGCTTCGAACCGCTGATGGTGCTCTACCTGACCGACCGCACCCAGCCCGACGAAATCCGCCAGGCCAAGGCCAGCGGTTTCGTACACGCCGCCAAGCTCTACCCGGCGGGTGCGACCACCAACTCCGATTCCGGCGTGACCAGTATCGACAAGATCCTGCCGGCGATCGAAGCGATGGCCGAAGTCGGCATGCCGCTGCTGATCCACGGTGAAGTCACCCGTGGGGATGTCGACGTGTTCGATCGCGAAAAAGTCTTCATCGACGAGCATATGCGCCGCGTGGTCGAGCTGTTCCCGGCCCTCAAGGTGGTGTTCGAACACATCACCACGGCCGACGCGGTGCAGTTCGTCACCGAGGCCTCGGCCAACGTCGGCGCGACCATCACCGCCCATCACCTGCTCTACAACCGCAACCACATGCTGGTGGGCGGGATTCGGCCGCACTTCTATTGCCTGCCGATTCTCAAGCGCAACACCCATCAGGTGGCCCTGCTGGATGCCGCGACCAGCGGCAACCCGAAGTTCTTCCTCGGCACCGACTCGGCTCCCCACGCCCAGCATGCCAAGGAAGCTGCATGTGGTTGTGCCGGTTGCTACACCGCCTATGCGGCGATCGAGCTGTACGCCGAAGCGTTCGAACAGCGCAACGCCCTGGACAAACTCGAAGGCTTCGCCAGCCTCAATGGCCCGCGCTTCTACGGGCTGCCGGCGAATACCGACCGCATCACCCTGGTTCGTGAAGACTGGACCGCCCCCGCCAGCCTGCCATTTGGCGAGCTGACTGTTATCCCGCTGCGCGCCGGTGAAACACTGCGCTGGCGCCTGCTGGAGGAAAGCAAGTGAGTGAAGACCATTACGATGACGAACACGAGCACAGCGGTGGCGGTTCCCGTCACCCGATGGCCGAGCGGTTTCGCGGCTATCTGCCGGTTGTCATCGACGTAGAAACCGGTGGCTTCAACTGCGCCACCGATGCACTGCTGGAAATCGCCGCGACGACCATCGGCATGGACGAACAGGGCTTTGTGTTCGCAGAACACACGCACTTCTTCCGCGTCGAGCCGTTCGAAGGCGCCAATATCGAAGCAGCGGCCCTGGAATTTACCGGGATCAAGCTCGATCACCCACTGCGCATGGCGGTGAGTGAAGAAGCGGCGTTGACCGATATCTTCCGTGGCGTGCGCAAGGCGTTGAAGGCCAATGGCTGCAAACGCGCGATCCTGGTGGGGCACAACAGCAGTTTCGACCTGGGTTTCCTGAATGCCGCCGTGGCGCGGTTGGACATGAAACGTAACCCGTTCCACCCGTTCTCCAGCTTCGACACCGCTACGCTCGCTGGCCTGGCTTACGGCCAGACCGTATTGGCCAAAGCCTGCCAGGCCGCCGGTATCGACTTTGACGGTCGCGAAGCCCACTCGGCCCGCTACGACACTGAAAAGACTGCCGAGCTGTTCTGCGGCATCGTCAACCGTTGGAAACAGATGGGCGGCTGGGAAGACTTCAGCGACTGAAGTGAAATCCCACGTATAAAAAAACCGGCCTTCTCAGGCCGGTTTTTTTGTACCGATAACTTGGCTTACAGCTTGCCGGCGTTCTCGGTCAGGTACGCTGCAACGCCTTCTGGCGAAGCGTTCATGCCTTTGTCGCCTTTTTTCCAGTTGGCAGGGCAAACTTCGCCGTGCTCTTCGTGGAATTGCAGGGCGTCGATCAGACGGATCAGCTCTTCCATGTTACGGCCCAGCGGCAGGTCGTTGATGATCTGGGAGCGCACAACGCCCTTGTCGTCGATCAGGAACGCGCCACGGAATGCCACGCCGCCTTCGGACTCAACGTCGTAGGCCTTGGCGATGTCGTGCTTCATGTCGGCAGCCATGGTGTATTTGACTTTGCCGATGCCACCATCGTTGATGGCCGTGTTGCGCCAGGCGTTATGGGTGAAGTGGGAGTCGATGGAAACCGCGACCACTTCGACGTTACGCGCCTTGAAATCGTCCATGCGGTGGTCCAGAGCGATCAGCTCCGAAGGGCAGACGAAGGTGAAGTCCAGCGGGTAGAAGAACACCAGGCCGTATTTGCCTTTGATGGCTTCAGACAGCTTGAAGCTGTCAACGATTTCGCCAGTGCCGAGAACGGCAGGTACGTCGAAATCCGGGGCTTGTTTGCCGACGAGTACGCTCATTGGATATCTCCTGATGTAGGGGTGACGATTGAAGTAAAAGGACCTGCCTTGAGTCTGCCGCGCATAAGCGACAAGCCTGTGACGCAGTCACGCTTCGTGAAGACCGACCATCATACACTGAAAAAACCGTTCGTCAGCGCGCAGGCCAAGTCACTGCCCAGCACTGCAAAACAACTTTGACAATCATTCTCGTTAACATTAAGATCCATCGCACTTAAGCCTTAAACCCGCGATGGTTCTCCCTTATGTATGTCTGCCTCTGCACTGGCGTCACCGACGGACAAATCCGCGAAGCAATCTACGAAGGTTGCTGCAGCTACAAGGAAGTGCGTGAAACGACCGGCGTTGCCAGCCAATGCGGTAAATGTGCTTGCCTCGCCAAACAAGTGGTACGGGAAACCCTGACGCAGCTGCAAACAGCCCAGGCCGCGCGCCCCTATTCAGCAGAATTTACGCACGCTTGAATGAACGTATTTTAATGAGCCGGACTTCGTGTCCGGCTTTTTTATGCCCGCAATTCAATTAGTTAGGGCCAAGACGCGGAACTAAAACATTCTTATTCAGATTAATTTTCATTTATTATTCAATTACTTAGGTTTGACACTAAGGGGTTCGCCACTCAAACTCTGGCCTATATACAGCGAATACAGGGCAGGACCCCAGTCATGAAAGGCGACATCTCAGTCATCCAGCAACTCAACAAAATCCTTGCCAATGAACTGGTCGCGATCAATCAGTACTTTCTGCATGCGCGCATGTATGACGATTGGGGCCTGGAAAAGCTGGGCAAGCGTGAGTACAAGGAATCGATCAAAGCCATGAAGGACGCCGATGCCCTGATCAAGCGCATCCTGTTCCTGGAAGGCCTGCCCAACGTGCAGGACCTGGGCAAGCTGAACATCGGCGAGCACACCCAGGAAATGATCAGCAGCGACCTGGGCTTTGAACGCAAGAGCCACAGCGACCTCAAGGCCGCCATCGCTCACTGCGAAGTGACCCAGGACTTCGGCAGCCGCGAACTGCTGGAAGA
Source organism: Pseudomonas sp. PSPC3-2 (assembly GCF_049897085.1). Taxonomy (NCBI): domain Bacteria; kingdom Pseudomonadati; phylum Pseudomonadota; class Gammaproteobacteria; order Pseudomonadales; family Pseudomonadaceae; genus Pseudomonas; species Pseudomonas sp. PSPC3-2. The sequence goes on along the minus strand of NZ_JAFCVO010000001.1, from coordinate 291,075 downwards.
TATCCTGGAAGACCAGGAAGAACATATCGACTGGCTGGAAACACAACTGGGCCTGATCGACAAGGTCAGCCTGGAGAACTACCTGCAATCGCAGATGGGCGAATAACCCTTAGCCGGCAGGTACAAAAAAGCCCCGCTCTCTTAGGAGAAGCGGGGCTTTTTATTGCGCGGTTTTTTACACAAGCATCAAGCTTCAGTCTGAGCTGCCGCTTTTACTGCTGCGTCTTTGACCAGCGCTTGCAACGAACCATCAGCGGCCATTTCAGTGATGATATCGCTGCCGCCGACCAGTTCACCGGCTACCCACAGTTGTGGGAATGTCGGCCAGTTGGCGTACTTCGGCAGGTTGGCGCGAATTTCCGGGTTTTGCAGGATATCCACGTAAGCGAATTTCTCGCCACACTGCATGATGGCCTGGGACGCCTTCGCGGAGAAACCGCACTGCGGGGCATTGGGAGAGCCCTTCATGTAAAGCAGAATGGTGTTGCTGGCAATCTGCTCTTTGATCGTTTCGATGATATCCATGGAACACCTCGGCTGGAACTTTGCGACTCACAGGTCGGCACGGTGGCGCATTGTAACGCAAAATCCCAGCGCGGTGCTCGGGCACATTATGCCGCAGCGACCTGTACCGGCACGCCGTTCAGCGCGGCGTTGCCCGACAACTCATCCAGTTGCCGTTCGTCGGTCAGGTCGTTCGCACTGGCACCTGGCTGACTGCTCGCGATCATCATCTGCACGCCCGGACGACCATGGCCCCAGCCGTGCGGCAGGCTGACCACGCCAGGCATCATGTCCAGGCTGGCGACCACCTCCACCTCGATCATGCCGATGCGCGAGCTGACCTTCACCCGCTGCCCGTCGCTCAATTGGCGGCTGGCCAGATCGTCGGGATGCATGTGCAACTGGTGCCGCGGCTTGCCCTTCACCAAGCGGTGATAGTTGTGCATCCAGGAATTGTTGCTGCGCACATGGCGGCGGCCGATCAACAGCAATTCGTTGGCCTGTGGCAGCGGTTGCGCCGCGAAACGCGCCAGGTCCGCCAGAATTACCGCTGGTGCCGTCTGCACCCGACCATTCGCGGTGTTCAGGCGCGCAGCGAGATTGGGCTTGAGTGGGCCCAAGTCCACGCCGTGGGGATGCTCAGCGAGCATCGCCACCGACAATTTGTGGCCGGAAGCATCACCATACACGCCGGCGCGCAGGCCGAAGTCGATCATTTGCGCCGGTGGCAGGGTCGGCTTGAGCGCAACCCCGGTGTGCGCCGCAAACGCCTTGGCCAAGCCAACGAAGATCTCCCAGTCATGCAGCGCGCCTTCAGGCTTAGGCAGGATCGCACGATTGAAACGGCTGACATTGCGCACCGCGAACATATTGAACGTGGTGTCGTAGTGATCGTTTTCCAGGGCCGAGGTGGACGGCAGGATCAAGTCGGCATAGCGCGTCGTCTCATTGATGTACAGATCGACGCTGACCATGAACTCCAGCCCGTCCAGGGCCTGCTCCAACTGGCGGCCATTGGGGGTTGATAGGACCGGATTGCCGGCCACGGTGACCAGGGCGCGGATCTGCCCTTCACCTTCGGTGAGCATTTCTTCCGCCAGCGCCGACACCGGCAACTCGCCAGCGTATTCCGGACGCCCTGACACACGGCTCTGCCAACGATTGAAATGCCCGCCGGAAGTCGAGGCCACCAGGTCCACCGCCGGCGTAGTACACAAGGCACCGCCCGGACGATCCAGGTTGCCGGTGACCACGTTGATCAATTGCACCAGCCAATGGCACAGCGTGCCGAACGCCTGCGTCGAAACGCCCATGCGCCCGTAACATACCGCCTTATCTGCGGCGGCAAAATCCCGCGCCAGTTGGCGGATCTGTTCAGCAGGCACCGCACATTGGTGGCTCATGGCCTCGGCGGTAAACCCGGCGATTGCGCGGCGCACGTCCTCCAGGCCGTCAATCGGCAAGTAACTGTTACGGGTCAGGTTTTCGGCGAACAGGGTATTGAGCAGTCCGAACAGCAACGCGGCGTCGCCACCGGGCCGCACAAACAGGTGCTGATCGGCAATCGCCGCCGTCTCGCTGCGCCGAGGGTCGACCACCACCACTTTACCGCCCCGGGCCTGGATGGCTTTGAGGCGCTTCTCCACGTCGGGCACCGTCATGATGCTGCCGTTGGACGCCAGCGGGTTGCCGCCGAGGATCAGCATGAAGTCGGTATGGTCGATATCCGGAATCGGCAACAACAGGCCATGACCGTACATCAGGTGGCTGGTGAGGTGATGGGGCAACTGGTCGACCGACGTCGCGGAAAACCGGTTACGCGTCTTGAGCAGGCCAAGGAAGTAGTTGCTGTGGGTCATCAGCCCATAGTTATGCACGCTGGGATTGCCCTGATACACCGCCACCGAATTCTGTCCGTAGCGCGCCTGGATGTCCGACAGTTTTTCGGCCACCAGCGCGAAGGCCTCTTCCCACGCAATCGGTTGCCATTCGCTACCCACTCGCAGCATGGGCTGGCGCAGGCGGTCCGGGTCATTCTGGATATCCTGCAGCGCCACGGCCTTGGGGCAGATATGCCCACGACTGAACGTGTCCAGTGCGTCACCCTTGATCGAAGTGATCGCCAGGCTGCCATCTTCGGCTTGGGTGGTTTCCAGGGTCAGACCACAAATGGCTTCGCACAGATGGCAGGCACGGTGGTGGAGAGTCTTGGTCATGGCCAGTCTCTTTATTAGGGCTTTGGCCTGACTATGGGCCGCGACCGCAGCGGGCACCAGCAACGTTCGTCGCGTGAATTGAGGGGCATTAGGCCAGGCCATGAGCAAACGTAAAAAAGTGTTTCAAAACCTGCCGGATAGCCCCTGAAACCGACACAGCCTGGCCTGGGCCCGCCCTCGCGGATTGCAAAAGGTCGCAACGCCAGTGTACAAATGGCCCGCTGCTGTCAGGAAATCGTCCTCAAAAGCGCTATCGCGCCTATCTGAACACCCCTAAACACCGTAGCCCTATTGGTAAGACGCGACATTTAATTATAAGATCGCGCCTTCCCCTATTTCGTCGCCCCGTGCGGCTTTCGCCGCAGGTCTCGCCCGTTTTCACAATAAACAAGGCTTTGAGTATCTGCGGTCTGTTGCAAAAAGGTAGTTAATGATGAGCGCAAGGCACTTTCTCTCCCTGATGGATTGCACGCCCGAAGAGCTGGTCAGCGTGATCCGTCGAGGCATTGAGCTTAAAGACCTGCGTAACCGCGGCGTACTGTTCGAGCCTTTGAAAAACCGCGTGCTCGGGATGATTTTCGAGAAGTCGTCGACCCGCACCCGCTTGTCCTTCGAGGCCGGCATGATCCAGCTGGGCGGCCAGGCCATCTTTCTGTCGCCACGTGACACCCAACTGGGCCGTGGCGAGCCGATCAGCGATTGCGCGATTGTCATGTCGCGCATGCTCGATGCGGTGATGATCCGTACCTTCGCCCACAGTACCCTGACCGAATTTTCCGCCAACTCCCGAGTACCGGTGATCAACGGCCTGTCCGATGACCTGCACCCGTGCCAGTTGCTGGCCGACATGCAAACCTTCCTCGAGCACCGTGGTTCGATCCAGGGCAAGACCGTGGCCTGGATCGGCGACGGCAACAACATGTGCAACAGCTATATAGAAGCGGCGATCCAATTCGACTTCCACCTGCGCATCGCCTGCCCGGAAGGTTTCGAACCGTCCGCCGAATTCCTGGCCAACGCTGATGGCCGCGTACAAATCCTGCGTGATCCAAAAGATGCGGTGATCGGCGCCCACTTGGTAAGCACCGACGTCTGGACCTCCATGGGCCAGGAAGACGAAACTGCCAAGCGCCTGAAGCTGTTTGCGCCATTCCAGGTCACCCGCGCCCTGCTCGACCTGGCCGCACCGGACGTGCTGTTCATGCATTGCCTGCCCGCCCACCGTGGCGAAGAAATCAGCCTCGACCTGCTCGACGACCCGCGTTCGGTCGCCTGGGACCAGGCGGAAAACCGCCTGCATGCGCAAAAGGCCCTGCTCGAATTTCTGGTCGAACCGGCGTACCACCACGCATGAGCCAGCCATTACTGCTGAACCTGCGCAATCTGGCATGCGGCTATCAAGATCAGCGGGTGGTGCAGAACCTCAACCTGCACCTCAACGCCGGCGACATCGGTTGCCTGCTCGGTTCCTCGGGGTGCGGCAAGACCACCACCCTGCGCGCGATCGCAGGGTTTGAGCCGGTCCACGAAGGCGAAATCAGCCTGGCCGGCGAAGTCATCTCCAGTGCAGGGTTCACCCTGGCGCCGGAGAAACGTCGTATCGGCATGGTGTTCCAGGACTACGCGCTGTTTCCCCACCTCAGCGTGGCCGACAACATCGCCTTCGGCATTCGCAAGCACCCGCAGAAAGACCGCGTGGTCGCCGAACTGCTAGAGCTGGTTAACCTGAAGAACCTGGGCAAGCGTTTTCCCCACGAGCTTTCCGGTGGTCAGCAACAACGCGTCGCCCTCGCCCGCGCCTTGGCACCGGAGCCGCAACTGTTGCTGCTCGACGAACCGTTCTCCAACCTCGATGGCGAACTGCGGCGCAAGCTCAGCCATGAGGTGCGCGACATTCTCAAGGCACGAGGCACCAGTGCGATCCTGGTGACCCATGACCAGGAAGAAGCGTTCGCCGTGAGTGACCACGTCGGCGTGTTCAAGGAAGGCCGCCTGGAGCAGTGGGATACGCCCTACAACCTCTATCACGAGCCGCTGACACCCTACGTCGCCAGCTTTGTCGGCCAGGGCTATTTCATCCGTGGCCAATTGAGCACGCCGGAATCCGTCAGCACCGAGCTCGGCGACCTGCGTGGCAACCGGGCGTATACCTGGCCGACAGGCGGCGCCGTGGATGTATTGCTGCGCCCGGATGACATCGTCTACGCGCCGGACAGTGCATTGAAAGCGCGGATCGTCGGCAAGACGTTCCTCGGCGCCTCGACCCTGTACCGCCTGCAGCTGTCGACGGGCGCACAGCTGGAGTCGATTTTCCCCAGCCATGCCGACCATCAAGTCGGTGCAGACGTGGGGATTCGTGTCGCCGCCGAACACCTGGTGTTGTTCCAGGCATCCGGCAGCACTGCGGCGCAGGTGCCTCACGCCGATTCAGGTGTGCGGCGCTACAGCCCTGCCAACTGAAGAAACCTGTACTCAATGTCGGGGCTTGCCCGCGATGGCGGCAGATCAGTCAACATCCGTGACTGACACACCGAAATCACGGGCAAGCCCGCTCCCACAGTGGATCTCAGGCCCTTCTACAACGGGTTTCAGGCCCGCCCGATCGACGCGAATTTGGCCTGGGTATGCTCGGCCAGGACCGCAGCGGCCAACTCCACTTCCAACCCCCTTCTACCGGCGCTGACAAAAATCGTCGGGAACGGCTGCGCCGTACTATCGATAAAGGTCCGCAAACGCTTTTTCTGCCCCAACGGGCTAATCCCGCCCAACAGATAGCCGGTGGAACGCTGCGCTGCCGCCGGGTCGGCCATTTCGACTTTTTTCACGCCAGCGGCATGGGCCAAGGCTTTTAAGTCCAGACTTCCGACGACCGGCACCACCGCCACCAATAATTCGCCCTTCTCGCTACTCGCCAGTAAGGTCTTGAACACTTGCGCCGGGTCGAGACCCAACTTTTCCGCGGCCTCCAGGCCATACGACGCCGCCTTGGGATCGTGTTCATAACTGTGGATGCGATGTTCGGCGCGAACTTTTTTCAACAAATCCAATGCGGGGGTCATGGACACTCCTGGCGTGGCAAACGGATGGCCAATTCTAGGCCAAGCCCACACAAAACGCTCTAGTACGCCCCTCACTCCCGGCAATACTTACCGTGGCGAGCGTGATCATTCATCAAACCTATAGTTCGAAAATGACCAATGGTTCACTTTCGACCTTTGACAGGCGTCATTCTTGTCTATATTTTTTCGTTTCCGAATACTGTAGGAATACACCTGCAGCATTCCAGCAGTAAGCCGCGCCCGGGATGGGGATCCTTGGCACGGTGAACAACGCGCAAGGCCCGCTGAGGCCAGACGCCAAACAAGAACAACAAATTGAGGTTTTCCATGACAACTGCTCTTCAACAGCCTTCACTTTCGAGCCAATGCATGGCCGAATTCCTGGGGACTGCGCTTCTGATCTTCTTCGGTACAGGCTGTGTCGCTGCACTCAAGGTCGCGGGGGCCAGCTTTGGCCTGTGGGAAATCAGTATTATCTGGGGGATCGGCGTCAGCATGGCGATCTACCTGACCGCAGGCATCTCCGGGGCTCACCTCAACCCGGCGGTCAGCATCGCCCTGTGTATTTTTGCCGATTTCGACAAACGCAAACTGCCCTTCTATATCCTCGCCCAGGTCGCCGGTGCCTTCTGCTCCGCGGCCTTGGTGTACACGCTCTACAGCAACCTGTTTTTCGATTACGAACAAACCCACCATCTGGTGCGCGGCACCCAGGCCAGCCTGGAATTGGCCTCGGTCTTCTCGACCTACCCCCATGCACTGCTGAGCACAGCTCAGGCCTTCCTGGTGGAAATGGTCATCACCGCAATCCTGATGGGCGTGATCACGGCCCTGACCGACGATAACAACGGCCTGCCACGCGGCCCGCTGGCGCCGCTGCTGATCGGCTTGCTGATCGCGGTGATTGGCAGCGCCATGGGCCCGCTGACCGGCTTTGCAATGAACCCTGCGCGGGATTTCGGGCCCAAGCTGATGACCTTTTTCGCCGGTTGGGGTGAAATAGCCTTTACTGGCGGGCGTGATATCCCCTACTTCCTGGTGCCGATTTTCGCGCCGATTGTCGGTGCATGCCTGGGTGCCGCAGCGTATCGCGGGCTGATTGCCCGTCATCTGCCAAGCGCCGCGCCCGCTGCTGCAGAAACTGAAGAACGTGCCGTCAACGGCAACACCCGTATTTCCTGATAGCCGGCCTGGTCCACCCTGCCCGTTCGTGGCCCAGGCGGCTTACCAATCCTTATTTCTCGTCCAAGGCAATCGACATGACCGACATTCAGAATAAGAACTACATCATTGCCCTTGATCAGGGCACCACCAGTTCCCGGGCAATCATCTTCGATCGCGACGCAAACGTGGTCTGTACCGCCCAGCGTGAATTCGTCCAGCATTACCCACAAGCAGGCTGGGTCGAACATGACCCGATGGAGATCTTCGCCACCCAGAGCGCGGTGATGGTCGAAGCCCTGGCCCAAGCCGGCCTGCACCATGACCAAGTCGCCGCCATCGGCATCACCAACCAGCGTGAAACCACCGTGGTCTGGGATAAAGTCACCGGCCGCCCGATCTACAACGCCATCGTTTGGCAGTGCCGACGCAGCACCGAAATCTGCCAGCAGCTCAAGCGTGATGGCCACGAGCAATACATCAGCGACACCACCGGCCTGGTCACCGACCCGTACTTCTCCGGCACCAAGCTCAAGTGGATTCTCGATAACGTCGAAGGCAGCCGCGAACGTGCGCGCAACGGCGAGTTGCTGTTCGGCACCATCGACAGTTGGCTGATCTGGAAATTTACCGGCGGCAAGACCCACGTCACCGACTACACCAACGCCTCGCGCACCATGCTCTTCAACATCCACACCCTGGAGTGGGACGCGAAGATGCTGGACATCCTCGACGTGCCGCGCGAAATGCTGCCAGAAGTAAAATCCTCGTCGGAAATCTACGGCCGCACCAAAAGCGGCATTGCCATCGGCGGCATCGCCGGTGACCAGCAAGCGGCGCTGTTCGGCCAGATGTGCGTGGAACCGGGCCAGGCCAAGAACACTTACGGCACCGGTTGCTTCCTGTTGATGAACACCGGCGACAAAGCGGTGAAATCCAAGCACGGCATGCTCACCACCATCGCCTGCGGCCCGCGTGGTGAAGTGGCCTACGCCCTGGAAGGCGCAGTGTTCAACGGTGGCTCCACCGTACAGTGGCTGCGCGACGAGCTGAAAATCATCAACGACGCCCATGACACCGAATACTTCGCCGGCAAGGTCAAGGACAGCAACGGCGTGTACCTAGTGCCCGCGTTCACCGGCCTGGGCGCGCCGTATTGGGACCCGTATGCCCGTGGCGCACTGTTCGGCCTGACCCGTGGCGTGCGCGTGGATCACATTATTCGCGCAGCCCTGGAGTCAATTGCCTACCAGACCCGCGACGTATTGGACGCCATGCAGCAGGATTCCGGCGAACGCCTTAAATCCCTGCGCGTGGACGGCGGCGCGGTGGCCAACAACTTCCTGATGCAGTTCCAGGCCGACATCCTCGGCACCCAGGTCGAGCGCCCGCAAATGCGCGAAACCACGGCACTCGGCGCCGCCTACCTGGCAGGCCTGGCCTGTGGCTTCTGGGGCAGCCTGGAGGAATTGCGTGGCAAGGCGGTGATCGAGCGTTTCTTCGAACCCCAGCTCGAAGAAACGGCCAAGGAGAAACTCTACGCCGGCTGGCAAAAAGCGGTGAGCCGCACCCGTGATTGGGAACCTCACGAAGGCGCTGAATAAGCCATCCGCCGGAACCACTTAGGGTTGTAACTGGCAGGGAGCAGATTCCTGCGTCATCATGGGCCACTTTTGTATGGCAGCCCAAAGGACGCCCCATGAATCTGCCTCCCCGCCAGCAACAAATCCTCGAACTGGTCCGCGAACGCGGCTACGTCAGTATCGAGGAAATGGCGCAGTTGTTCGTTGTCACCCCACAAACCATCCGCCGCGATATCAACCAGTTGGCGGACGCCAACCTGTTGCGCCGCTACCACGGCGGCGCGGCCTATGATTCCAGTGTCGAAAACACCGCATACGCCATGCGTGCCGACCAGATGCGCGACGAGAAACAGCGCATCGGCGAAGCGATCGCCGCACAAATCCCCGACCACGCCTCGCTGTTCATCAACATCGGCACCACCACCGAATCCATCGCCCGTGCGTTGCTCAACCACAATCACCTGAAAATCATCACCAACAACCTCAACGTCGCCACCATGCTCAGCGCCAAGGACGACTTCGACGTGCTGCTGACCGGCGGCAATGTGCGGCGTGATGGCGGTGTCGTGGGCCAGGCCAGCGTCGACTTTATCAACCAGTTCAAGGTCGATTTCGCCCTGGTAGGCATCAGCGGCATCGATGAAGACGGCAGCCTGCTCGACTTCGACTACCAAGAAGTACGGGTTTCCCAGGCGATCATCGCCAATGCGCGCAAGGTGATTCTGGCGGCGGACTCGAGCAAGTTCGGGCGCAATGCCATGATTCGCCTGGGGCCGATCAGCCTGGTGGACTGCCTGGTGACTGACCAGCAGCCGGTGCCGGCGTTGGTGCAGTTGTTGAACCAGCATAAGGTTCGGCTGGAAGTGGTCTAGCGCCTGCACTGACGCTATCGGGGGCACGCCCCCTCCCACATTTGAATGGGTTCGCACATCAAAGTGCGGGAGGGGGCTTGCCCCCGATAGCGATTGATCCTGCCCCCATTTCCTTGAGCCTTCCCCAGGCACATGTTCACAAATTTTCCTTTTCTCGCCCTTCGATGAGTTTTTTCAATCGAATTCGGGTGGCTGTGGGCGCGTTTATCAGCTACCATTTTCGGAAATGAACATTAATGTTCGAATTCCAATACGAAAAGATCGCGAGGCCAGCCGATGAACCCTTCTACCTTGCCTGCTCCACCGCTTGCCGAAGTCTATGACGTTGCCGTTATCGGTGGCGGGATCAATGGCGTCGGCATTGCAGCAGACGCAGCCGGTCGCGGTTTGTCGGTATTCCTTTGCGAAAAGGACGACTTGGCCAGCCACACTTCCTCCGCCAGCAGCAAGCTGATCCACGGTGGGCTGCGTTACCTCGAACATTACGAATTCCGCCTGGTGCGCGAAGCCCTGGCCGAACGCGAAGTGCTGCTGGCCAAGGCCCCGCACATCGTCAAGCAGATGCGCTTTGTATTGCCGCACCGCCCGCACCTGCGGCCTGCGTGGATGATCCGCGCAGGCCTGTTCCTGTATGACCACCTGGGCAAGCGCGAAAAACTCGAGGGTTCGAAAAGCCTCAAGTTCGGCCCCGATAGCCCGCTGAAAAGCGAAATCACCAAAGGCTTCGAATATTCCGACTGCTGGGTCGATGACGCCCGCCTGGTGGTACTCAATGCCATGGCTGCCCGCGAAAAAGGCGCACACATCCATACCCAGACCCGTTGCGTCAGCGCACACCGCAGCAAGGGCCTGTGGGAAATGAACATGGAACGCGCCGACGGCAGCCTGTTCTCGATCCGCGCCAAGGCGCTGGTGAACGCCGCCGGGCCGTGGGTCGCCAAGTTCATCAAGGAAGACTTGAAGCTGGATTCGCCCTACGGCATCCGTCTGATCCAGGGCAGCCACCTGATCGTGCCAAGACTGTACGACGGCGCCCACGCGCATATCCTGCAGAACGAAGACCAGCGCATCGTTTTCACGATTCCATACCTGGACCACCTGACCATCATCGGCACCACCGACCGCGAATACACCGGCGATCCGGCGAAAGTGGCGATTACTGAAGGTGAAACCGACTACATGCTCAAGGTGGTCAACGCTCACTTCAAGAAGCAACTGAGCCGCGATGACATCGTCCACACCTACTCCGGCGTGCGCCCACTGTGCAACGACGAGTCGGACAACCCGTCGGCCATCACCCGCGACTACACCCTGTCGCTCTCCGGCGGCACTGGCGAGGCGCCGATCCTGTCGGTGTTCGGCGGCAAACTGACCACCTACCGCAAGCTCGCCGAGTCGGCGATGGCCCACCTGGCGCCTTATTTCACGCAGATGCGCCCAAGCTGGACCGCCAACGCGAGCCTGCCGGGCGGCGAAGACATGAGCACGCCAGAAGCCCTGGCTGCGGCCATCCGCGCCCGGTTCGACTGGGTGCCAAGCGACATCGCACGCCGCTGGTCCACCACCTACGGCAGCCGCACCTGGCGCCTGCTGGAAGGCGTGCAATCGCTGGCCGACCTCGGCGACCACCTCGGTGGCGGTCTGTACACCCGCGAAGTCGACTACCTGTGCACCGAAGAATGGGCGACCCAAGCCGAGGATGTGCTGTGGCGCCGCACCAAGCTCGGCCTGTCCACCACCCCGGAAGAACAGGCCAACGTGCAGCGTTACCTGTCCAAGGTTGAATTGAGCCGCAGCAAGATCCAGGCGGCCTGACAGACCGCTCTCACAAAAGCCCCTGCGCCGTAAGGTCCAGGGGCTTTGTTATATCGGCGCGTCCATTCGGCTTTCCGAACGCGCCCCCCATGCCTGATTCGGTTTGCCGGATCTGGCCATTACAAATATTCCGTCACATAAAGTTAATAGCCATATAAATCATATAGTTAGTCATTTACTCATGGTCTGGCACGACTCATGCTCTACACTTCAGGACGATTGCCTGAGATGTCTCAGGAGCCGTCATGGGCATTCGCTGTATAAGAGAGCCGCTTAACCGGCTTCATAAAAAAAACAAATGTCGAGGAAGTATTGATGCGCATCGTTCCCCATATCTTGGGCGCAGCTATCGCTGCCGCTCTGATCAGCACTCCCGTTTTCGCCGCCGAACTCACCGGCACGCTGAAGAAAATCAACGACTCCGGCACCATCACCCTCGGGCACCGCGACAGCTCCATCCCGTTTTCCTACATCGCGGATGGTTCGGGCAAACCGGTGGGCTACTCCCACGACATTCAGTTGGCTATCGTCGAAGCCCTGAAAAAAGACCTGAACAAACCCCAACTGCAGGCCAAGTACAACCTGGTCACTTCGCAGACCCGTATCCCGCTGGTGCAGAACGGCACCGTGGACATCGAGTGCGGTTCCACCACCAACAACGCCGAGCGCGCCCAGCAAGTTGCGTTCACCACCAACATCTTCGAAATCGGCACCCGCCTGCTGGTCAAGAAAGACAAGGATGGCAAGCCGTCCTATAGCGACTTCGCCGACCTGAAAGGCAAGAACGTCGTGACCACCGCCGGTACCACGTCCGAGCGCATCATCAAGGCGATGAACGCCGACAAGCAGATGGGCATGAACGTCATCTCCGCCAAAGACCACGGCGAATCCTTCCAGATGCTGGAAAGCGGCCGTGCCGTCGCGTTCATGATGGACGACGCCCTGCTGGCCGGTGAAGAAGCCAAGGCCAAGAAGCCCGACGACTGGGTCATTACCGGCACTCCGCAGTCCTTCGAAGCCTACGCCTGCATGGTTCGCAAAGAAGACCCTGCGTTCAAGAAAGCCGTGGATGACGCCATCGTCGCCCTGTACAAGTCCGGCGAAATCAACAAGATCTACAGCAAGTGGTTCGAAAGCCCGATCCCACCAAAAGGCCTGAACCTGAACTTCCCGATGAGTGAAAAGGTTAAGGAACTGATCGCCAATCCGAGCGACAAGCCAGCGCCTGACGTAAAAATCTGATTCCTGGCTAACCTTATCTCCTGAGGGAGCCAACACTCCCTCAGGCGTCTGTTACTACCTGCTAGCTTTATTTTGGAACACTCGACCGGGCGGTTTTCGAGCCGATCGTGTGTGCCTGGCGTTCACCGTCAGGCGGGGACGGATTTTCCCCAAGCGGGTGCTTGTACATCGATCGATCTCGAGGGGAGACCCTAATGAATTACAACTGGGACTGGGGCGTGTTCTTCAAGTCCACTGGCGTTGGCAGCGAGACTTATCTCGACTGGTACATCGCCGGCTTGGGCTGGACCATTGCCATCGCCGTCGTGGCATGGATTATCGCCTTGCTGCTGGGCTCCATTCTGGGGGTCATGCGCACCGTGCCAAACCGTATCGTATCGGGCATCGCGACCTGCTACGTGGAACTGTTTCGTAACGTACCGCTGCTGGTGCAACTGTTCATCTGGTACTTCCTGATACCCGACCTGCTGCCGCAAAACCTGCAGGACTGGTACAAGCAAGACCTGAACCCGACCACCTCGGCCTACCTGAGCGTTGTGGTGTGCCTGGGCCTGTTCACCGCCGCACGTGTCTGCGAGCAAGTACGCACCGGCATCCAGGCGCTGCCGCGTGGCCAGGAAGCCGCCGCTCGCGCCATGGGTTTCAAGCTGCCGCAGATCTACTGGAACGTGCTGCTACCCCAGGCCTACCGGATCATCATTCCGCCGCTTACCTCGGAATTCCTCAACGTGTTCAAGAACTCCTCCGTGGCGTCCTTGATCGGCCTGATGGAATTGCTGGCGCAAACCAAGCAGACCGCCGAGTTCTCGGCCAACCTGTTTGAAGCCTTCACCCTGGCCACGCTGATCTACTTCACCCTGAACATGAGCCTGATGTTGCTGATGCGCCTGGTCGAGAAGAAAGTCGCCGTGCCCGGCCTGATCTCCGTGGGGGGTAAATAATGGAACTCGATTTCAGCGGCATCATCCCCGCTATCCCTGGCCTGTGGAACGGCATGATCATGACCTTGCAGTTGATGGTCATGGGCGTGGTCGGCGGTATTGCTCTCGGCACAGCCCTGGCGTTGATGCGCCTGTCGTCCAGCAAGCTGCTATCGCGCCTGGCCGGCGCCTACGTGAACTACTTCCGCTCGATTCCGTTGCTGCTGGTCATCACCTGGTTCTACCTGGCGGTGCCCTTCGTGCTGCGCTGGATCACCGGCGAAGACACGCCAATCGGTGCGTTCACTTCCTGCGTCGTGGCCTTCATGATGTTCGAGGCCGCGTACTTCTGTGAAATCGTGCGGGCCGGCGTGCAGTCGATCCCCAAGGGCCAGATGGGGGCCGCACAGGCGATGGGCATGACGTATGGCCAGACCATGCGTCTGATCATCCTGCCCCAGGCGTTCCGCAAGATGACCCCGTTGCTGCTGCAACAGAGCATCATCCTGTTCCAGGACACCTCGCTGGTCTACACCGTGGGCCTGGTGGACTTCCTCAACTCCGCCCGCTCCAACGGCGACATCATCGGCCGCTCCAATGAGTTCCTGATCTTCGCCGGTGTCGTCTACTTCATCATCAGCTTTTCCGCCTCGCTGCTGGTCAAGCGTCTGCAAAAAAGGTTTGCCGTATGATCTCTATCAAGAACATCAACAAGTGGTATGGCGACTTCCAGGTGCTGACCGATTGCAGCACCGAGGTTAAAAAAGGCGAAGTGATCGTGGTGTGCGGGCCGTCTGGTTCGGGTAAATCCACCCTGATCAAGTGCGTCAACGCGCTGGAACCGTTCCAGAAAGGCGACGTGATCGTCGACGGGACGTCCATCGCCGACCCGAAGACCAACCTGCCGAAACTGCGTTCGCGCGTCGGCATGGTGTTCCAGCACTTCGAGCTGTTCCCGCACCTGACCATCACCGAAAACCTGACCATCGCGCAGATCAAGGTGCTCGGCCGCAGCAAGGAAGAAGCCACCAAAAAGGGCCTGCAACTGCTTGAACGCGTCGGCCTGTCAGCGCACGCCCACAAGCACCCTGGCCAGCTTTCCGGTGGTCAGCAGCAACGGGTGGCGATTGCCCGCGCCCTGGCCATGGACCCGATCGTCATGTTGTTTGACGAACCGACCTCGGCCCTCGACCCGGAAATGGTCAACGAAGTGCTGGATGTGATGGTGCAACTGGCCCAGGAAGGCATGACCATGATGTGCGTGACCCACGAAATGGGCTTCGCCCGCAAAGTGGCCGACCGCGTGATCTTCATGGACGCCGGCAAGATCATCGAGGACTGCCCGAAAGAAGAGTTCTTCGGCGACATCAGCGCCCGCTCCGAACGCGCGCAGCACTTCCTCGAGAAAATCCTGCAGCACTAAGCACTACCTAGCTTGCACTGTAGAAACCGGTTCAATGTGGGAGAGGGCTTGCTCCCTCCCACACTGGGCCGCGCAAGTTGGCAAGCTCTGGTTGACCCAAGGCATCTGTGATGAAATGCGACCCCAACCTCTATCGCGCCGCGCCGCCATCACTTGCCGTGAAGCCTCGTCTGATTCGCCAACTGTTCCTGCCGCCGTTGACCATCGCCCTGATGATCGGCTTGGGTTACATCGGCTTCTGGATCAGTGAGTACTATGGCATCCGCACCCTCAGCGATACCGGCGAACGCCAGTTGGAGCTGCATGCCCGCACCGTCGAAAGCGAGCTGAGCAAATACACCTACCTGCCCAGCCTCCTGGAACTGGAGTCCAGCGTGTCCGCGCTGCTGGCCGAGCCAAATCAGGACACCCGCAAAACCGTCAACGACTACCTCGAAGGCCTGAACCGGCGCAGCCGCAGTCGGGCCATCTATGTGATGGATACCACCGGCCGTGTGCTGGCCACCAGTAACTGGCGCGATGCCGACAGTTACCAAGGTGAAGACCTGTCCTTCCGCGCCTATTTCCAAAACGCCGTGCGCGGCCAGCCCGGGCGGTTCTATGGCATCGGCAGCACCAACGGCGAACCCGGTTACTACCTGGCCCATGGCCTGGAAGAACACGGCAAGATCATCGGCGTCGCCGTGGTCAAGGTCCGCCTCGAAGCCCTGGAAGAACGCTGGAAGCGCGCGCGTCTCGAAGCGTTTGTCAGCGACGAGAACGGCATCATCATCCTCTCCAGCGACCCGGCCCGCCGCCTCAAAGCCGTGCGCCCCCTGAGCGATGAGACCAAGGACCGCCTGGCACACAGCCTGCAATATTACTGGGCGACGCTGAACGAGCTGGAGCCCCTAGCCCGCGAGCGCCTCAACGAGGGTACGGAAAAGCTGACCTTTCCGGCGAACAGCGAAGTGGTGGCCGACGAGCACGAAGTCAGCTACCTGGCGCAGACCCGGCCCCTGAGCGACACGCCGTGGAATTTCACCCTGCTCACCCCGCTCAACGACCTGCGCCGGGCGGCGATCAACCAAGGCATCCTGGTGGCCGTCGCCTTTGGCCTGGTGGCGTTCCTGCTGATTGCCTGGAACGAACGACGCAAAGTCATCGCCACCCGCCTGGCCGCCCGGGAAGCCTTGCAGGAAGCCAACAGCCAGTTGGAGCGCCGGATTGCCGAACGCACCGCCGACCTGCGCGCCAGCAACGAGCGCCTCAAGGGGCAGATTCGCGAGCGCCGCCAGGCCGAAGAAACCCTGCGCCGCGCCCAGGATGAGCTGGTGCAGGCGGGCAAGCTGGCGGCCATCGGCCAGATGTCCACCAGCATCGCCCACGAACTGAACCAGCCCCTGGCCGCGCTGCGCACCTTGTCCGGCAATACCGTGCGTTTCCTGGAGCGCGGTGCACTGGATACCGCCAGCGCGAACCTCAAGACCATCAACGAATTGATCGACCGCATGGGTCGCATCACCGCCAGCCTGCGCTCCTTCGCGCGACGCGGCGACGACCAGGGCGAAGCCAGCCTGGGCAAGGCCGTGGATGCAGCGTTCCAAGTGCTCGGTGCGCGCCTCGACAGCCTGCCGCTGACGTTGCACCGCGACTTTGCCCCGGCCCAACTGCAGATCGACCAGACGCGCCTGGAGCAGATCCTGGTCAACCTGATCGGCAACGCCCTCGATGCCATGCAAGCACAACCGGCGCCCGAGCTGTGGCTGGAAGGCCATGAAGCCGACGGCAAATACCGCCTACAGGTGCGCGACAATGGCCATGGCATCGACCCCGAGGCGCGCAAGCATCTATTCGAACCGTTCTTCACCACCAAACCCGGCGAACAAGGCCTGGGCCTTGGCCTCACGTTGTCCGCCAGCCTGGCCGCAGCCACCGGCGGCAACCTCGCCGTGGAGCACCCCGTCGGCGGTGGTACTGCCTTTGTCCTGAGCCTGCCACTGGTGGGCGCTCAAAAAGCTGAGTCGTCATGAACGTAGAAAAAAACACTGACCTCACCGTCCTGATCGTCGAAGACGACCCCCATGTGCTGCTCGGCTGCCAGCAGGCACTGGCACTGGAAGACATCCTCAGCGTCGGCGTGGGCAGCGCCGAAGAGGCGCTCAAACGCATCGGCGAGAACTTTGCCGGTATCGTCATCAGCGATATCCGCCTGCCGGGTATCGACGGCCTGGAACTGCTCACCCGCCTCAAGACCCTGGATAAAAGCCTGCCGGTGGTTTTGATTACCGGGCACGGCGATATTTCCATGGCGGTCGGCGCCATGCGCAACGGCGCCTATGACTTCATGGAGAAACCCTTCTCCCCCGAACGTCTGGTCGAAGTGGCGCGCCGCGCCCTGGAACAACGCGGGCTGGCGCGAGAAGTCTGGTCGCTGCGCCGCCAGTTGGCCGAGCGCGATTCCCTGGAAGGGCGCATCATCGGCCGCTCGCCAGCGATGCAGAACTTACGCGATTTGATCGTCAACGTCGCCGATACTTCGGCCAACGTGCTAATCGAAGGCGAGACGGGCACCGGCAAGGAACTGGTCGCGCGTTGCCTGCATGATTTCAGCCGACGCCACGACCACCCGTTCGTTGCACTGAACTGCGGCGGCTTGCCGGAAAACCTGTTCGAAAGCGAGATCTTCGGCCACGAAGCCAACGCCTTTACCGGCGCCGGCAAACGGCGGATCGGCAAGATCGAGCACGCCCACGAAGGCACGCTGTTTCTCGATGAAGTGGAAAGCATGCCGATCAACCTGCAGATCAAGCTGCTGCGCGTGTTGCAGGAGCGCACCCTGGAACGCCTGGGCTCGAACCAGAGTGTGGCGGTGGATTGCCGGGTGATCGCCGCCACCAAGTCCGACCTTGACGAATTAAGCCGTGCCAGCCAGTTCCGCAGCGACCTGTACTACCGCCTCAACGTCGTGACCCTGGAACTGCCGCCCCTGCGCGAGCGCCGCGAAGACATCCTGCAACTGTTCGAACACTTCCTGCAGCAGTCATCCCTGCGCTTCGACCGCAGCGTGCCGGACCTCGACAACCAGACCTTGTCCAACCTGATGAGCCACGACTGGCCGGGCAACGTGCGTGAACTGCGCAACGTCGCCGAACGCTTCGCCCTGGGCCTCCCGGCCTTCAAGAAAAGCGGCGCCAGCAGCGGTAGCCAGGGCGTGGCCTTCACCGAGGCGGTGGAAGCCTTCGAACGCAACCTGCTCAACGACGCCCTGCAACGCAGCGGCGGCAACCTGACACAGGCGAGCCAGGAACTGGGAATGGCCAAGACCACCCTGTTCGACAAGGTCAAGAAATACGGTTTAAGCCACTAGGGAGCTGCGCGTGGATCTGGTATTGAAGGCCGCCCTGGGCGCGGCGGTGGTGTTGATATTGGCCGCGTTGGCTAAGACCCGGAATTACTACATCGCCGGGCTGGTGCCATTGTTTCCGACCTTTGCACTGATCGCCCATTACATCGTCGGCAAGGGCCGCTCGGTGGACGACTTGAAGACCACCATCCTGTTCGGGATGTGGTCGATCATTCCGTACTTTGTGTACCTGGCGACGCTCTACGTGATGGTCGACCGCCTGCGGCTGGAGGCCTCGCTCGCCGTGGCGGCGGTGGCGTGGTTGATGGCAGCGACAGTGCTGGTCAGCGTCTGGGTACGCCTCCATAGCTGACCCACCACAATCCAAATGTGGGAGGGCGCTTGCCCCCGATAGCAGTGGGTCAGACAGCCTATTTGTATCTGATCCACCGCCATCGGGGGCAAGCCCCCTCCCACATTTAGAACAGTGCTGTGCTAGGTAACTCAGCGGACTATTTTGTCGATCTGAATCCCCAGTTTTTTCAGGCGATACCAGAAGCTGCGCTCGGAAATCCCGATCTTCGCCGCTGCGGCTGCCTGTACGCCATTGCTCTCGAGCAACGCCGCCTGGATGTAGGCTTTCTCCACCTCCGCCAGCGCCGCATCCAGGTCCTGGGGAATGCCCGGCCCGTCGCTGAGAATCGCCATCACGCCGCCCTCGCTGGGCTTGGACGCGAACAGATAACCCGGCAGGTCGATATCTTCGATCACCGGCGACGACGCCACGATGGTCGCGCGCTCCACGCAATTCTGCAGCTCACGGATATTGCCCGGCCAGTGATACGCCGTCATGGCCTGCAAGGCCTCGGGGCTGAAACCGGTGATGCGTTTGCCGGCGGTGGCGCTGAGGGTCTGGGCGAAGTGCCGGGCCAGGGGCGCAATGTCTTCCACGCGCTCGCGCAAGGGCGGCAGCGGGATCGGGAACACGTTGAGGCGGTAATACAAGTCCTCGCGAAATTCCTTATTGGCCACCGCGTCCAGCAGGTTCTTGTTGGTGGCGGCGATCACCCGCACGTCCACCTTGCGCTCGCGGGGGTCGCCCACCGGCTCGATCACCCGCTCCTGCAAGGCGCGCAGAATCTTGGCCTGCAGCGCCAGGGGCATGTCACCCACTTCGTCGAGAAACAGCGTGCCCTTGTCGGCCTGCATAAAGCGCCCGACCCGGTCGGCCACGGCGCCGGTGAAGGCGCCCTTGCGATGGCCGAACATTTCGCTTTCGAGCAGCCCTTCGGGGATCGCCGCGCAATTGACCGCCACGAACGGCTTGTCGGCCCGGCTGCCGTGCTTGTGGATGGCGCGGGCGACCATTTCCTTGCCGGTGCCGCTCTCGCCGGTCAGCAGGATGGTTGCACTGCTGTCGCGCACCGAATCCACCGCCTGCAACACCTTGCGAAACGCCGGGCTGTCGCCCACCAGGCTGTCGAACTGCGCCTGCTCGTCCAGCTCGGCGCGCATACGTGCGTTGTCGCGCATGATGTCGCGAAACTGCAGGGCCTTGGCCACGGTGATGTCCAGTTCGTCGATATCGAACGGCTTGGCGATGTAGTCATACGCACCGTTACGCATCGACTGCACGGCGTTTTTCACCGTACTGTAGGCGGTCATCACGATCACCGGCACCTGGGGATAGCGCACCTTGATCTCGGCCAGCAGCGCCGGCCCGTCCATGCCCGGCATGCGCCAGTCACTGATCACCAGGTCGATGTCTTCCTGCTCCAGCACTTTGAGCGCATGCAGGCCGTTCCCCGCAGTGAACACCTGGATGCCGTTCTGGCTGAGTGCCGACGACAGCAGGTCACAGAGCTTGGGCTCGTCGTCGACCACCAATATGTTATGCGTCATGAGTGTCCTCATCGTCTTCGCCAATCGCCGGAATGTACAGGCTGAACGTGGCGCCGGCATCATTCTCGCTGGCACATTCGATGCTGCCGTCGTGACTTTCCATGATCGAATAGACTTTGGCCAGGCCCAGGCCAGTGCCGGAGGCCTTGGTGGTGACGAACGGCGTGAAGATGCGCTCGATCATATCCGCCGCAATACCCTGGCCGGTGTCGGCGATGCTGATGACCGTATTGCCGCCCTCTGAACGAATGCCCAGGGTCAGGCGACCGCCTTCAGGCATGGCATCGATGGCGTTGAGAATCAGGTTAAGGCAGGCCTGCTTGAGTTGCTTGGCGTCGGCGTAGATGGTCGCGCCGGGCGCCTGGTCGTCGATGTGCGCATCGATGTTGTGGCTGGCCAGCTCGGGGCCGCAGAAACCCAGAATGTCTTCCACCAGCGCGCGGGCCGGCAGCAACACGCGCAACGGCGGGTTGGGTTTGGCGAAGTCGAGAAACTCGGTGATCAGGTCGTTGATCCGGCTGACTTCGCTGATCACGTATTCCAGGTGGCGCTTGTCGGCTTCCGGTAAGTCGGCGCGACGGTGCAGCAGTTGGGTGGCGGTCTTGATGATGCCCAGCGGGTTACGGATTTCGTGGGCCAGGCCCATGGCGACTTCACCCAGGGCGTGCAAGCGGTCGCGCCGGCGCAGTTGGGCTTCGAGGTGATGCAACTCTCCCAGCCGCTCGGTCATATGGTTGAAGGTGCTGCTCAATTGCGCCAGTTCATCGCCGCCGCTGACCGCCACACGGTGTGCATAATTGCCCGAGATCACCGCGCTCACGCCCTGGGACAGATCGCGCAACGGCTGGGTCAAGCGCCGCGACACCAGCAGTCCCGCCGCCAGGGACAGTGCCGAGCTAACCAGGAAAATCAGCACGAACAAGTTGCTCTGGTTCACCAGCCCCACCAGGCTGGTATGGCGCAGCAGGCCACTGAAGATCACGCCTTGCAGCTCGCCGCTATCGTTGAAGATCGGCCAATACAAACCGCTGTATTTGTTGGTGAACTGTTCGCTGGGCTGCTTGGTGCTGCGCAACTCGGCTTCGACGCTTTTGGGGATGTGCGAGGGGCGATCCTTGAAGCGTTGGGTCGCGAAAATTTCCGAGAAACCGCTGGGGTTGGCCAGGTACAGGCGCAGGTCGAGGGAATGCACATCGGCCACGCTGGTGAGGAAACTGCTATCCAGGTAGGTGGCCACCAGCAGCACGTAGTCAACGCCTTCCTGGCTGGTCTCGAAGGTCGAGACCACGATACCGGTACTCACCCCCTCCAGCTGGACGGTCTGCAATGCGGCGTTGCTGGTCAGGTTGATCTGCTTGACGATGTCATCGGGGGCGGTGCTGAACACCACTTTGTGATCACTGCTGCGAATCAGGGCCACCACGTCGATATCCGTAGCTTGGGCGATATCGGCGGTGAGCCGGTCGTGCTTGGCTGCCTGCCGGCTGGAGGGCGGGCTGGTGTAGCGCAGGAACAATTTCGCCATGCGCGCGTTGTCATGCCGGATGTCACCGATCTCGTCCTTGACGATCTTGGTCGACTCCTGCAGCCAGATCCGCACGTTGCTGTCGAAAATCTGCGACAACGTGGTGGCGGCCAGTTCGGCCGCGATCATGGTCGGAATCACACTGACCAGCCAGAACGCCAGCACCAGCTTGCGCTGGACGCTCCAGCGCGAAATGGCAAAGGGGCGGGCTTTTTGGCGGGTCTTGGTGATCATCGGGTTTCGCTTATCGCAGCAGCCATGGCAGGGTCGGAACGATCCGGTCGAAGAAACATTTTCACGAGTCTGAGCAGGCCGTTGACCAGCCGGTTACGGTGGCGGAAGAACAGGCTATTGCCCTCAAACTCGCACCCCAGCCGCAGCTTACTGGCATACCCGGCCTGTCCGCACTCATACAGCGCAATATTGTGTTGGATACAGTAGTCGACATTGGTCAACCAACTGCGGAAGTAGAGGTTGTAGTCACGGGTAAACTCCGCGTCGTGCCCGAAAAACTTGTCGACCAGCCGATGCTCGTCCACCAGGATCAGGTTGAACGCCACCAAGTGCTCGCCCACCCAGTAAAGAGCACAGACCGCGCGCTGTTCAAGGCGTTCAAGTACGCCGGTGAAGTAGCTGGCGGGCAGGCGTTCGAACTGCAGCTCGGCACGGGTCAACGTGGACTCATACAGACGCATGACCTCGGGCAGCACATCGTCGATGTTGCGCCGCCACTCCACCCGTGGGCCCGGCGCACGCAGTTTGCGACGCAAGTCCTTGCGTGTGGATTTGCCCAGCGAGCCCAGGTAGGCGTCCACCGAGCCGTAAGGCAGCGGCAATACGCCCGTGGGCAAACTCGGCATGCTTTGAAAGCCTGCCGCGCGGCAACTGTCGGCCCAGTGCGGGTCCTGCGTCGGCGCATCCTTGACCGCCACCAGGCCGATGCCGAACTCATCGGCGTCCTGGCGCGCCGCCAGCAGCAGGTGTTTGAGCACCAGCGGGCGGTGCCCCTCAGGCACGCTACTGGCAAACCCGACGTCGCAACGCTCGGCCACCGGCGAACCGATGGCGTACAGCCCCACTTGCAAAACACCCGGCCACAGTCGCTCCAACCGCGAGGTCAAGCGCTTGCCGGCGCCCGACACCGTGGTATCGAGGCGGTAATGGGTGATGAACGCGGCGGCCACGGCTACCAGCGCTCCGTCTTCAAATACCGCCAGGTAGCGCCATTGAAAATCGTCGATGGCGGCATTTTCCACGGCGACGTAGTAGTCCCAGTCCTCCAGCGCACCGGGAAAACAGTCATTCCAGGCACTGCGCCGAATGGCCCGGATGGTCGGGAAGGCTTGGGTGGTAATCACATATTTCCCTTATTTTTGTCGCAAGCCGCCGATCAAATGTGTGAGCTTTCGAGCCCCTGCGAGGCGGTGATGGCATCACCTCGGTGTAACGGATAGACCGCGATAGCTGCATCGCCGTCTCGCTTAAGCGCTACAGCTCCCCCATCAGCCTGTTTGGATCTGCAAAGACCGGCGTGCAGCTCGACAAACTCAGCACTCAACTCGATCACCCGACGGTATTGCAGGTCGACAGTGATCATGTGGTAGCAGTTGTCCAGCAAGACCTTGGTCACCGGCCCGCCGAGGTGACGTTCCACGTAATCGGCGTTCCAGCGGCTGGTGATGTCGTCCTCGATCGAATGCAGTACCAGCGCCGGGGCCTTGACCTGCGGCATGCGTTTCTTGACCACGGCGTTCATCCGGTGCAACTCGCGCACGGTGATGCCTTCCATGGTCAACAGACCGGCCTCGCTGCTCTGCCCTTCCTTCATCTGCCGCTCGACGATCGCCCGCAGGCGTTCGTTCTTGATGCCGTAAGGCGGCTTCTCTTCGAAGCGACAGATATGCACGCCGAACGGAATTTTCATCAACAACGGCGTGAGAAACGCCAGCTTGTGAATGCTCCAGCCGTCGTACTTCAAGGTGGTCGAATACATCAGCAGCCCGGCGACCTGGCCCGGATGTTCCGAGGCCAGGTACATCGACATCACCGCGCCCATCGACAAACCGCCGACAAACACCTGTTCATGACGCTGGCGGACCTGGACGAAGGTTTTACGCACCCCTTCGTACCAGTCCAGCCAGCCGGTGGCCTGCAGGTCGCTGTTGTCGCCGCAGTGCCCGGCCAGGGTGGGCACGTACACCGTGCAATTACCCACCTTGGCCAGGCCCTTGGCGACCTGGCGCAGTTCCGTCGGCGTGCCTGTCAGGCCGTGGATCAACAGGATGCCGACCGGCCCTTCACCGAGAACGAAGCCGGCATCACCCTCACCGAGGTCGATCCCGACGTTGCTCACCGTTTAGTCGCTCGCACCAGCAGTTGCTCGAGCAGCTTCAGGCCCAGCTCAATTTCCGGGTAGCTGATTTCCAGGGACGGTGCCAGGGTGATCACGTTCTTGTAGTAGCCGCCCACGTCGAGGATCAGGCCGAGCTTGCGGCCGTCCACGACCATGTCGCCCTTCATGCCTTCTTCGACCATGTAGTCCAGGGTCGCCTTGTCTGGCGTGAAACCATCCGGGCCGCAGATTTCGCAGCGCAGGGCCAGGCCCAGGCCATCGACGTCGCCGATGATCGGGAAGCGTTTTTGCAGGTCCTGCAGGCCTTCCAGGAAGAACTTGCCCTTGGCCATGACCATTGCGCCGTAGTCGACTTCGCTGGTCATTTTGAACATTTCCAAGCCTACCGCCGTACCCAACGGGTTGGAGGCGAAGGTGGAGTGGGTCGAGCCTGGTGGGAAGATCTTCGGGTTGATCAGTTCTTCACGGGCCCAGATGCCGCCCAGCGGGTTGAGGCCGTTGGTCAGCGCCTTGCCGAACACGATCACGTCGGGTTGTACGTCGAAGTGCTCGATCGACCACAACTTGCCGGTGCGATAGAAGCCCATCTGGATTTCGTCGGACACCATCAGGATGCCGTGCTGATCCAGCACCTGCTTGAGCTCGCGGTAGAAGTTCAGCGGTGGGATCACGTAACCGCCGGTACCCTGGATCGGCTCGACGTAGAACGCGGCGTATTCACTCTGGCCGACTTTCGGGTCCCACACGCCGTTGTATTCAGTCTCGAACAGGCGCGCGAATTGCTGCACGCAGTGGCTGCCGTATTCTTCCTTGGTCATGCCTTTAGGGCCGCGGAAGTGGTACGGGAACGGGATGAACTGCGCGCGCTCGCCGAAATGGCCGTAGCGGCGACGGTAGCGGTAGCTGGAGGTGATCGACGAGGCGCCGAGGGTGCGCCCGTGGTAGCCGCCTTCGAAGGCGAACATCAGGCTCTTGCCGTTGGTAGCGTTACGCACCACTTTCAGGGAGTCTTCGATGGACTGCGAACCGCCGACGTTGAAGTGAACGCGACCGTCGAGGCCGAATTTCTTCTTGGCGTCGACCGCGATCATTTCCGACAGCTCGATCTTGCCTTTGTGCAGGTACTGGCTGGCGATTTGCGGCAGGGTGTCGATCTGCTGTTTCAGCGCATTGTTCAAGCGCGGGTTGGCATAGCCGAAGTTGACCGCCGAGTACCACATTTGCAGGTCGAGGTAGGCCTGGTCTTCGGTGTCCCACACGTAGGAACCTTCGCAGCGGCTGAAAATACGCGGTGGTTCGATGTAGTGAACGGTGTCGCCGTAAGAGCAGTATTTGGCTTCTTTATCCAGAAGAATCTGGTCTTCGGCGCTCGCGATTCGGATATCAGACATGGTGGAAGAGTTCCTGATTTTCAATAGAGAGGTCAGTAGCAGCAAAGGTGGTGGCGTTGGCAGCGATGCCCTGTGGCAGCTTGGCCAGCAATGCGCTCACTTCGGCGAAGGTGTCGAAGCGCGCATACGCAATGTTGTTGGTCTCGCAGTACTGGGCAAGGCTGCCCTTGGCGAAAACGAAGTCGGCGGTGGAGGCCACGCACATGTCGGACTTACCGTCGCCGATCACCAGCACGCGCTTGTTACGCGGGGTGGATTTGCATTTGCAGTTGCCGGAAGCGGCGCGGCAGGCATCGCTGGCATACGGGAAATCAATGCGCCAGCTGTTCTGGTCGACCTGGCGCAGGCGGTTGGCGAGGATCGGCAGCAGGCTCACGTAATTGCGCGACAGAATCCGCGCGATGCCTTGCTCGATACCGTCGCTGACCACTTCGATGGACGCCCCCAGGCCGATGACGTGATCGACGAAATCGGGGAAGTCGGGGTCGATCTCGACGCTGTCGAAATAGGCCAGCAGTTCAGCGGGCGTGGCCTTGATCAGCGCGAGTTGGCGGCTCAGGCATTCGCGTGAACCGATATGCCCGTCCAGCCATTCCTGCTCGATGGTTTCCCACTCGGGGCCGGCGAAGCGTTGGAGGACGTTGTCGATGACATCGGTGGGGGTAATGGTCCCGTCGAAGTCACACACGATATGCCAGTGGATCATCTGCCTTTCCTTTAGGTGAAGGGCCTTGGAGGGGCGCGCTCTGTGCGCTTGCAAAAGGTGCTAGAGCAGGGACTGTGCCAACTGGCCAACGCCCAATGGCGCTGGGGGTTTGCGCGGGTGCCAGGCGGTTTTGTGTCGCGCGAGCTACAATTTTTGTAGCTTGCTACAAACAAGATGAGTGCTTGCGCCAACGCCGCGCTTTGCGCGTTCATGCGCGCATAGTCAATCAAGGAACAGTGACCATGTTCAGGATCACCTCCGCTGTATTCGCCGGATTACTGGGGCTGTGGAGCGTTTCACAAGCCGCGCAGGCCGACGGCATCACCGGTGAAGCAGGTGCGGGCATCAGCTACCAGCCCAAAGAACCCACCGGCACCCGCTATGAAACCGCGGCCATTCCGTACCTCGACCTTGACTGGGGCAACGTCAGCCTCGGCACCGATGACGGCCTGACCTGGAGCGCGCTGAAAACCAACGGTTTCAGCGCCGGCCCGTACATCAACTACCTCTCGGGCCGCACGGCCAACGGCGCGTTGTCGGGGTTGCGCGAAGTGTCGAGCATGGCCGAGGTCGGCGGGTTCGTGCAGTACGCGCCGGCCGATTTCTGGCGGGTCTATGCCCAACTGGGTCGCGCCGTGGGTGGCGCCCAGGGCCAAGGCGGCGTGCTTGGCAAGGTCGGTGGCGAGCTAGGCTATCCGCTGGGTGGCGGGATCATTGGCAGCAGCGGCCTGATGGCGCATTTTGCCGACGCACGCCAGACCAACACGTTTTTCGGCGTGAGCGATAGCGAAGCCGCCGCCTCGGGCTTTCGGCCCTACAACGCCAGCGGCGGTTTCCAGAACCTGACGTTCACGCAGAGCTTCGAATTTCCCCTGGCGGCGAAATGGTCGCTGTTGACCAGTGCCAGTTGGGTACACCTGGTGGGTTCGGCAGCGGACAGCAGCATCGTCAAGCAGACCGGCGAAGTGAACCAGGGCCAGGTGCAGACGGCGATCAGCTACAAGTTCGACTGATGCACATCGATAAAAATGTGGGAGGGGCGGTGCGACGATTCGACTTGCCCCCGATAGCGCAGAGTCCGCCAATACATACGGGACTGATCTACCGCTATCGGGGGCAAGCCCCCTCCCACATGGAGCCAGTATTTCATCGCGATACTTTCAGTTTTCTTCGCCTTCGGCCAACAACGCGATCCCGACGATAATCACCCCAACGCCCACCCAGTGCAGCAGGCTGATGTGCTCCCCCAGCCCCAGCCACGAACCGAGCAACACCACCACAAACACCAGCGAACTCAGCGGAAACGCCAGGGACAGGCTGCTGCGCCGCAGGATCAGCATCCACACGAAGAACGCGCCGATGTAACTGGCAATCGCCGCCAGAATCCCAGGGTTGCGCGCCACTTCGGACAACCACAGCCAGTTGAAATTCATCTGCCCCAGTTGGTCACCGGCGACTTTGGTAAACAGCTGCCCGGCGCTCTCGGTGCAGATCAGCAAGGCCCACAACACCACGGTGCCAAGACGTTCGTGCAACCAGCCCTGGTCGATATTTTGCGTACTCATGCCTGACCCCCTCCAATCGCTACTAACATCACGCCGAAGGTAATCACCAGCGTGGCCATCCAACGCCTGCGGCTGACGGTTTCCCCCAGCACGACCTTACCCGCCAGCACCACCCCGCAATAAGCCAGCGCCGCCGACGGAAACAACAGGCTCAGCGGCGCGCGGGACAAGGCTTCAAGCCAGACGAAAAACTCAATGGCATAGGCCCCGAGCCCCGCCCACAACAACGGTGCATTGAACACCTGGCCCCAGAAGGCGTTCAGGCGAAAGCCGCCCTCCAACTCCGGCAAACGGTCCAGGCCCATCTTGAAAAACAGCTGGCCGACCACATCGAGCACGATGGAAAAGGCCACCAGCAACACCACGGTCAAAGTCACGGAAACAGTTCCTCAAACAGGTTGATCAGGGCTTCGTTGGTCGCCGCATTGCGCTGCAAGTCCTCGGCGCTCCAGCGCTCGGCCGGCGGCTGGTCGGACTTGGCCTCCCAACGCTTGAAGGCGTTACTGAACACGGGCTTGGCGAACTCGCCGCACACGTCGATACCAATGATCCGCTTGCGCGCCGCCAGGGCCCGCAGAGCCTGGAGCAGATGGCTCAGGCGCATGCCACCCTGGTCCCAGTTGGTGGCCGCGTCTTCGCTGGCCAGCACGTCTTTGTCGAGGGTGATCCAGATGGCTTCGGTGGGCAGGCTGGCAATCATTTGCTCAAGGAATGCGGCCCAGTCCAGCTCCGCCAGATTGCGCCAGTGCAGGTAGTTTTCCTGCTGCTGGTGGCCGGCGCCATCGCCGACCCGACCCCAGACTTTCGAAGGCGGGTGCTGCCATGGGAACAGCTGCAATTGCCCGCGCTTGAGGGCGCCGAGGTTGCCGCCGCGCAGCTGTGGGTTATGCAGGTCATCGCTGCACGGGCCAAGGGTGACGATGCGCTTGACCGTCGGCATCTTCAGCGCGCGGTTGACCCACGAGCCGCAGTGGCGCTTGGGCGCAAAGCGGACCCAGTCGGGGTGGTTGTCGAAGTGGATCAGGCTGATGGGTTCTTTCAGGTCGGCGAGAAATGCCGGCGTCAGGTGGTGATAATCGCCGGAGCCGACAAACAGGATTTCCGGCCGCGCATCCGTGGGCCGGGGCCGTGCCGCCAGGCGTTCGGTGAAGCGCTTCCAGGTTTTTTCGGTGGACCACAGGCGCAGTTTCGGGCCCAGGTCCAACAAGTCGAGACGGGTGGCATGACCACTGGCCAAACGCCGGGCAATCGGCGCCTGACCCGTAAGGCTGTGGTCGAGGTCAAGAATATTCAAGGTAGTGTTTCACCCCTAATGGCAGCACCCAGCCGGATCGCGGATGGGCTTTAGGGGGTCAATGCAAGGGACGGGCCAGGGACTCTCTTGAGGACAATGAGCCCCCCTGTGGGAGGGGGCTTGCCCCCGATGGCAGAGTCTCAGCCTACAGAGATGCTGAATGTGCCACGGCTATCGGGAGCAAGCCCCCTCCCACATGGGAACAGCGTCAGGATTGGGATTCGCGGATGATCTGGCGAATCGCCCCGACAAACGCGTCGACCGGCTGGCCACCGCTGACGGCGTACTGGCCGTTGAACACGATGGTCGGCACCGAACTCACGCCACGGGACACCCACAGCTGTTCCTGCTCGCGCACGTCGGCGGCGTATTCATCGGTGGCGAGAATCGCGGCGGCGCGCCGCGGGTCCAGGCCGACGCTCTCGGCGATGCGCACCAGGGTCGCGTGATCGGACGGGTCCTGGCCATCGCTGAAGTAGGCCTTGAACAGCGCTTCCTTGAGGTTGTACTGCAAGCCTTCCAACCCGGCCCAATGCAGCAGGCGATGGGCGTCGAAGGTGTTGTAGATGCGGCTCTGGCCGTCGGTGCGGAACGCAAAGCCCAACTCGGCGCCCATGTCGCGGATACGCGCACGGTTGGCCTGGGACTCTTCGGCCGTGGAGCCGTATTTCTCGGTGATGTGCTCGACGATGTTCTGGCCTTCGGCGGGCATGTTCGGGTTCAGTTCGAATGGCTGGAAATGGAGCTCGGCCTGCACCTCGGCGCCGAGCTGGTCGAGGGCTTCGGTCAGGCCGCGCAGGCCGATGACGCACCAGGGGCAGGACACGTCGCTGACGAAATCGATTTTCAGGGCAGTACTCATGGTAGGCAACCTCGCTGGCATTAATGCGCCGCAAAGGTTGCACGATACACCAATGTCACAACACCTTCGCCGAGACCTGGGGCTCAATCTGCGCCCAATGGGCGGCGTCTTCGCGATGGGCTTGCAAGTACGGCAACACCGCCGCCAGCAATGGCGCCTTGAACGCTTCCTGGAAACGATGGGCCAGGCCGGGAATCAGCTTCAACTGGCTGCCCTGGATATGCGCGGCCAGGTGTACGCCATGCATCACCGGCAACAACGGGTCAGCCGTGCCATGCACCACCAGGGTCGGCACGCGCAATTGGTTGAGCAACGGCACACGGCTCGGTTCGGCGAGGATCGCCATGATCTGGCGCTTCACGCCGTCGGGGTTGAACGCGCGGTCGTAGGACAGCGCCGCCTGGTGCAGCAACACCTGGCGATCATCCTTGACGTTCGGGCTGCCCAGCGCGGCCAGCAAATCGGCCTGTTGCTCTAGGGCCACTTCACGATTGGGGGCGCTGCGCCGCGACAATAATTGCACCAGCGCCGCATTCGGCGCCGGCAGGCCTTCGGCGCCGGAGCTGGTCATGATCAGCGTCAGGCTTTCCACCCGCTGCGGCGCCATCGCGGCCAGGTGCTGAGCAATCATGCCGCCCATGCTCGCCCCAAGGACGTGGAATTGCTGGACCTGCAACGCATCCATCAAGCCCAGGGCGTCATCGGCCATGTCGGTCAGCGTGTACGGCGCCGCCACCGGCAGGCCGAGTTTGTAGCGCAGCACTTCAAAGGTCAGGTTGGCGCTGGCCGGGGCCTGGCGCCAGGTGGACAGACCAACGTCGCGGTTGTCGTAGCGGATCACCCGAAAACCTTGCTGGCACAGCGCAACAACGACCTCATCCGGCCAGTGGATCAGTTGCCCGCCCAGGCCCATCACCAGCAGCAAGGCGGGATCGGACGCACGGCCGATACTCTGGTAAGCGATGCTCACCTGAGCCAGGTCGACCGTTTGGGTCGGGACATTGACATCACATCGAGAAGCCGCAAAAGACGGCAGGCCGAACAGTAGAGCGGCCAATAACAGCAACACGCGCATGAAAAACACCGAAACGCAGAACCCCAGTAGAGCGCGAGTCTGATGAAGTTTGTTCAAGCGCGCTGCCACAGTTACGTGACAGTTTGATGAATGCCGCTCAACGGTCGGCCACTAACTATCTATCCCTGCGCGCCTGGTTCCTCACCTTTAAATAGGGCTCCGACCGGTAAAGCACCGCTCTGCCCCTATTTTTTCGAGTGCCGTCCCATGACCGCTACACCCAACCCGCTCTCCCCCATTGCTGTGCGCGATTTCCTGCCGCTTTCCCACGCGCAGGTTCGTCCCGTGAATGAAAGTCTGTTGCTGGAAGCCACGGCCCGCTGGAACGCCAGCCGTGAACACCTGTTCCGGCTCACCACCGATGCCCCCAGTGTTCACGCCTCACTCAAAGCGTTCATCCACGAGCAACTGGGCCTGGACGGCGACAGCGTGCAGTTGCATTTTGCGGCTACCGCCGACCAGCCGGCGCGTTACGTCACGCTCACCCAGGCCTGCGCCTTTGTTCATCAAATCACCGTCCCCGCCTCGCTCTACCAGCACTGCCGGGTGGTCGGCCTGCCGGAGGGGAAAACCCAATACGCGGCGCAACCGCTCGAGCTGGTTAAACCCTTTACCCAGCTCAATGTGCAGCAGGCCCTGCGAACGGCCTGGGTCCGCTACTGGTGGTTCACGCGCGCACCCGGCACGCCGGTCTCGCGCCGCGATCACGCAGTCGCGCAGTACAGCAGCCATCTGCAGGCCGCCGCTCAGTTGGCCTGCGCGTCGGGGGCCATCACGGCTGATCAATTGAAGCCGTTGCTGACGGTCCTCGACCCTCCGAGCGGCGCGTTGCAGCTCGACGGTCAAAAGATCTATACCGAGCAACTGCTGCTCAAACGCACAGGGCTGGCCGATGCAGAGATACCCGGTGCGCTGGTCATCACCCTGGATGCAGAGATCGTCCTCCAGCTGTTATACCTGCCCGCTGAAGTACCCGCGCTGAGCCTGTTCAACAGTCGCGTCAGCATGGAGCAGTGGTTGCTCGATCACCCCACGCTGTTCCCCGGCGTGGCCGCAATCACACGCGACAACCTGATCGACTACCGCGAAGTCGACGAGCCCTTGCAAGCCGGCGTGACGCACCTGCTGGAACATCGCCTCAAAGAAAAGCAGGCCAGCTTGAAATACACCCACGGCAGAGACCTCACCGAGCATGGACACAAAGCGCTGGAAACGGCCGATCAGGTCGACCGGCAACAGCGCAACCAGGGGTTTTTCGCCTTGCCGCCGGCCTCCATACTCACTGCCGCCGAGGACGACGCGCCCTTCGACAACACGCCCACGGTCTTCGCCGGACTGACCGCCGACCTGCCATTGGCCCAGCGCCGCCACGCACTGTTGCGGCAACAGCAGTCGCTCTTCGGGGCCGTGCAGGCGCCCGCCCGACTGACGCCAATGAGCGACGAGCAGTTGGCCGCACTGCGCAGCCAACTCAGCCGCTTGCACGAGGCGCAACAGCAAGCCCATGCAGCGGCCACAGCGCTGTGGAATCAGCCCCGGCCGCAACTGCTGGAGCTGTCCCAGCAAGCCAACCCCGACTACCACACCTTGCTCCAGGCGCGACTGAATGGGCTGCTTGCCGAGGCCAGCCTGCAACGTCAACTCAACCAGATCACCCAGGCCGGGCACGACATGCTCCTGGCCGCCTTCGACCCGCTTAACGCGCAAAATCCCGAACTCAACGTGTCGGTGGCGACCTTGACGCTGTCGATCAGCGACCGCAGCAACGGCGCAACCAACACCCAGCGCAAAGAGCTGGACGGCGTGCTGCTCATCACCCTGGAAGCGGCGCTGCGCGATGCGTCAACGCCCCAGGACCTGTTGCTGTATTGGCCGGGCAGCCAGGGCGGGCTGCAGCACTTCGACTCGCTCCAGGCGCTTGAACGGTGGCTCGGCGTGACGCCGCCTGGCGCCTCGTCCGTAGAACTGGCCCTGCTCAATCAGACCCCGCTCGACTACAGCCTCACCGTGCAACTCGATGGCTGGGTCACCCAGATTGAAGAGATGCTTCGGCGCGCCCCGGACGACACCGAGCGTCAAGCCAGGGAACTGGAACCCCTGCGCGTGCAAGCGATCGAGGAACTCGGCGTACCGACCCACGCCGTGCGCGAACTGGCCTACGCGCAGCTTCTGGAGCAGAACCAGAGCGGCGCACTGGCCGCGCAACTGCCGGTCTGGCTCGGCCAGGTTTCGCCAGCCGACAGGGCCGAACTCAAGACCCTGCTGGAGCGCTACATCCAGGCGTTCCAGCGCGCCGACGAGGCCTTGAACCTGAAGCTGCCGCTGATCAGCAGCTTTTGCAAAAAACGCCTGCACGCACGACTGTCCCGGGACTTCTCGCTCAAACACCCGTTCAGCGTTCAGCTCGACGTGCCCGAATCCGTCACCCGCCAACAGCATTTCGTCGCAGCCGCCGGCGCACCGGGCACTCCGACCAAGACCGTGCTGGTCCCCAGCGCCACCCGGGTCAAAATGGCCCTGGAAGAGCTGGCGCTGAGCAACATCGATACACCGATCTCCGAGCGGTTGTCGTTCATGAAGGTCGAGGTCAACACCGAGGACGCCACGGAAGGCCAGGCACTCACGGCCGGGCTTAGCGTCAACTACCTGCGCACGCTGGTGCCCGAGCTGGACCTGGCCCAAGCGTATGAAAACCTGATCGTCGAGACCTACCAAGGTTCGGATCGCGAAGCGTACTTCAGCCGTGATCATCGCCTCGAATGCCTGCTCGAACCTCATCGCCAGATGCTCACGCTCCAGGGGCGCCTGGCGTTCCTGCAAAAGCACATCAATGCCAGCGAACTGAATACCTTCAACATCGCCATAAATGCCACCACCGCCCAGGCCTGGCGGGCCGATGGCAACGATATCGAGTTACTCCCCGCCTACCTCAGTGTCGGCGGGCCAGATACCCAGGACGGCTCAAGCACCTTGTCCGGCATCACCTTCATCCGTCAGAAAAACTCCGGGTTCACCCTGCTCTATCTGCCTGAAATCCCCGACGGTCACTCCCTGCGCAGCTACACCCATCTTGAAGCCGCCCGACTGGCACTGTTCCACCTATGCCTGAACAGCTCGATGGTCAATTACCTGGCCGGCCGCGCCTTGCTGGGCAACGTGGCCAACCACGTCAGCCGGATCAATCAAGCGGTGCTCCGGCATTTCGACGCACTGATCGGCGTCGGCAGCCCCTGGCCCGTCACCACGTCGCTGGCCGGCCATTTGCTCAACGCCCACATGGGCCGCGTCAAGGAAGCCCACCGCGCCAGTTCGCGCTCCAACAGCGACCTGTACCTGGAACGCTACGCCATGAAGGGCGTGCAGGCCTTCAGCTATATCAAGATGGCGCTCGGCGTGGTCCCCGTGGTGGGTACGGTGATCGGCCTTTACGATGGCTGGGTCAGCGCCAATGACGCGGTGGATGCGTTCAGACGCGGTGATCATGTCCAGGGCCTGCACGACATCACCCAAGTCCTGCAATCATTGATCGACGCCGGCGTGGATGTGGCCGGCGGGGTGCTGATCACGCCCAATGCGGCACGCGTGCGGACCCGGGGGCGCCAGTTGCGCAACGCCTTCAAGGGCGGCCGCTACCTGCAACCGCCCATGAGCCGCAAGGCGCGCCGCATCGCCGAGCGTTTCAGCGGGTATGAGTACGACAAGGAGATCGCCCTGGGCCACCTGTCCCCCGCGATCCACGGCGTGTATCGCAACGTCTATCGGCATGCAGACGGCCATTTTATTGTGCGTCAGGACAACGTTTACCAGGTCGAACTGCAGAACGGGCATTGGCGCTTAGCCGGCAACTCGCTGAAAAAATACAAACAGCCGATTGCCCTGGATGAAGCGGGCGAGTGGGACACCCACTTCGGGGTCTACGGCACCGCGCAACCAAGTGGTTTGGCCGGCGGCGGCGGCGCGCTCGGGCACCTGGCAGACACCCTCGACCCGCTCTGGCCGATGGCAATTCGACAACGGTTGCCGATCTGGTGGACCGATCATGTCGTGCGCCGCCAACTGGCGCTCGACGATGCGATCAATACGCTGAGCAGCCGGCTCGACGCTCAACTGGCCGCGACCAACCACCTGCAACACCTGTCCAACCAAAGCGATTTCGCCACCCGCAAGACATTGCAACCGACCCTCGATCAGGCCTACACCAAGGACATCGAGCTGGCGATTCAGCAGGCCAACGCGATCCAGGACGTGATCGCCTTTACCCCCAGCAGAGAGCATCTGGTCCTCAAAGGCATGCAAAGCCGCGCCGCCTTGATTGTCACCAGCAGAACCGTGGAACGCTTGAAAGTTGCTGCGGCTGCTCTGCAGGCGTTGACCGAGCAATTCGCTGGCATCCAGGTGCCGCCGGCACGACCCGCCGCCATTCTGCAGTTTCTGCAAACCCGCAAAGGTCTCAGCCAGAAAATCGTGCAGGCACTCGACCGGATCGACCGCATCTTCCTAGTCATGAACGAATGGAGCAGCCAGATCAACCTTGTATCGCTGGAGGCCGATTTGCGCCTCCAGGGCAGAAGCACACGCAGGACCGCGCAACAGATCGACGCGGACCTGCACAACACGCGCACGATGGTGGGCGAGGCTCGCGATGACACGGCGCGCTGGAACGAGCTCTACGATGAAGGGTTTCGCACGCACCTGCGCACCGTCCACAGCATCGATACGTTCAACCGCTACGATCACGTCACCGATCCTTCCTGGCTGTACTTGCAAAGTGAGGTCAATCGCGTCTATCTCGACGCCCACCTGGCCCTGAACACGCATTTCGCACTGACCAAGACCCCCACCACCGTCAGCCAGCGCACGCGAATCCTCAACGAATGTATCGCTGCCTATACGCGCTTCAGCCTCAGCGCTAAAACCTTGAGCGCAGGCTACCCGCAACATTTTGACCTGGAAAACCTGGACGCCTTGCTGAACAACCTCGAGCGCATGATTCAACTGGCCCGCGACCGTATCGGCACAACACCTCGCCTGCGGCGCCCGCGGCCCGACGAACCACAAGGAACAGTGTTTGAAAGCGACGACAACCGGCTGCTGATCGGCATAAAAAGCACCGACCCACGCACCAACACCACGCGCTATACCATCGACAACCTCAGCGGCCACACCGAGACCTGGGAGCAACGGCCAAACGGTCGTGCCCAGCGCCAACCGGCCCCGCCCGTGGAGTTCCCACCTGAGGCAAACGTGAAGTCGGTGATGGTGAGCGAAGCCCAGAACCGCCTGCGTGCCGTGCCGGCGTACCAGGCCAAAGTTGAAGCCTATGCCCGGCAGGGCATGTTGCCGGTGGACCTTGAACACATGCTGGTCAGCGAAGCCGCCGAACTCACCCTGCGCTCAAACCGCATCGCGCGCCTTGACCCCGAAGAACCGAGCCTCTCGCAATTACGCAAGACCTCTACCGAACTGACCGCCGCCGGCCGCGCCCTGCGCACCCGACAATCATTGGCCAGCCGCAAACCCACCGACGGCATGCTCGATGACCTGGTCAGGCATCACGTGGTCGAGGTGCGTCGAACCGCGTCGATGACCGAACTGGCGAGGCGTGCGAACGGGCATCGCGACTTCATGCAGGAATATGAAGTCTGGGACCTGACTGCCACCCCAGCGCGCGCCCTGTGGTATGCGCACTTTCATTACAACCGCCGCACGGCAACCTTCGACGAGTTCGAAAAGGCCCATCTGAAACTGCCGGAGCACCGCTATTTGACCCATGCCGACGACCCGTCGCTGCCGTTTTCCGACATTGGCAGGCAGTCTGCCGCGTTGCCGCATATCCGGTCGCTAGGGGTTGCCCAATAACCACAAAACGTGAGCTGCGGCTGTTCATCAGAGCGTTTCAATCACAATTTCAAAAACAGTTTTTCATCCAGCGGCGAGCCTATCCGTGCCCTGACGATCTGTTCCACAACGCGGTTGTTTCCCGCCTCGGCCACCAGGTCTTTCTGGGTCTTGGTGCGCTGCGACGGGATCTTCAGATGCGCCGCCGTGTAGAGGTTGCGCGGCGAACCTTTGGCCGGGTAGTGGAAATGGGCATACCACAAGACGTCGACTTTGCCTTTTTCACGCACGGCATATTCGGTGAAGACATCGCCGCTTTTGGTCGCGGTGTCTCGCTGAACCAGGTTGATATCGACGAACCCGTGCTTCCACAGGTAATCGATATTTTCCGGCTTGGGGGGCAGGCGTTTGTAGCCATCGGCGCAATGCTGCCGAGCCTTGTTGAGCAGTTCGTCCGCCGCTGTGCGCCACTGGTTGACCAACTGTGCGGTTTCAGGCCTGCCACTCTGGCTGGTTTCGGCTTGCAGGGCGGTCGCTTGAAGCCGCTCGGCCTGGGCTTGCAACATGTCGTTCCAGTCCAGCGGGTTGACGCCCTCGCGGCGTTGCGGGTCGTTGAGTTTGCGCTTCTGGAACTCGATCGTTCGTTCAATGCCGGCGCTTTCTTCGAGCAGTTTTCTGGCGTCGGATTTAAGCGTTGAAAGCGACTTGGGCGACTGCGCGGGCCGTGCAGGTTGCGCGGGAACGATCTTGACCCACTCGCCGTCGCTGGGGTGTTCGCTGTAACTGGCGACCGGCTGGCCGGATTGCGGGTCCAGTACATCAATGATGGCGCTGGCGCCTGCTGCGTGAGGACGCGCGGTGCCGATCAAGGTTTCCTTGTCGCGGGTTTTGAACGTTCGCTGGCCCGCCGGCTTTTGTTGCTGATCGATACGCGCGACGGCGACCGGCACCAGCGCTTGTTCCTCGCGAATCACTTCAGCCAGGTCGGTTTGGGCATCGTTGATAACATCGCGTAGGCGTTCGGCAAACAGCTGCTGATACTCGGCGCGCTGAAGGCTGGGATTCGCGTCCTGTATCGCCAGGCTGTCGCTGAGCTCTCGCTGGTACGTGCCGATGATGGTTTCCAGCGTCGCTTTGCGTTCGCTCAAGCTGTAACCGCTGTACTGCCGCAGGTCCAGGTGAGCCCTGTAGACGGGAATCAGGTTGGTTGAGCTCAATCGCTGCAGGTAAAACGACTCCACCGGGTCAGTCGTTCGGGCATAGCGATCGAGGCTCAGCTCTTTGAGGTTGGACAGGGTGGTCAGCTTCATGCGCAGGGCAATAATCGCAGGCGGCTGTTTGTCTTGCAGCTTGAGGAAGTGCGCGGCCTTGGTTTTGCCGAACGACGAATCGTTCGTCCATTTTTCCAGCACGGCGGCAGAGGCCAAGGCGGCTTCCCGCACGTTTTCCAAGTCATGGTAGACCCTGCCGAAGTTGTCCATCAGCTCGATATAGGCGCTTTTGGAGCCTGTCCTCGCCTCGCTCACCACCTCCGCCATCGACCGTCCGCTGGGGACGTGTTGATTGCTGTCTTCGGCCAGCGTTCTGTAGAACTGTTCGATTTGACGGTAGTTGTCGAGTACTGCGCCGTAGAGATTGGAGCGCGCCTGTTTTTCTTCGGAGAGATCGTCCACGGCGCCCAGTTTTTTTGGTGCCAGGCTGTCAATGGCCGTCTGAACCGCCGCACTGTGCGCCTGAGTGCTTTGCTTGAGTTGCGCGAACTGCTGGTCGATTGTCTGCCTGAGGTTTTTCGTGAGTTCCAACTGCGTCAAATAAGGTGTGAGGAAGCGCTGTTGATGCTCGCCGGTGGTGGACAGCCCCCACAGCGTGCGCAGTTTCTTGCGGGCATTGTGGTAATCGGTAATGGTCACGACAAGCTGGTTATGCGCATCGACCCTTGGCCCATCGAGCTGCAACGCAGCCTCAACAGCCTGACTGAACTGCTCCCCTCGCGCCTGTTTCGCCTGCGTATTTTGTTTAACCCGCTCGGCGACGCCGCTTTTTCGCGGCATGCCACCGCGCAACCTTGGGCGACTGTCGAAACTCCAGCGCCCCTGTGCGTCACGCCTGATCGGCGGGCCGGTACGCGCCCGATTGTGCTCGTCGATGATGAACACCCCGTCCAAGTCGTTGGCCACCCGGAACCACTGATTGTCGATGTTGGCGTACAGTCGGCCCTGGCTCAGGTACAACCCCCTTTTTTGCCCCTCGGCAATCGCGGCACCGACATCGGCCGGCGCGGGCACCCGGAATGACCCGATCTGTGCGAGCTGCCCGGGGGTCAACCGGCGTGGGCTGGAGAACGCAAAATCGAGCACGCTCGCATTATCGCCGACGACACCGGCAGTTGGCTCCACGCTGCTTTGGCGGAGGGGCGCGCGATGAGCGCTCGGTGTCTGACCCGGCACGCGACGCGTCGGCCCATTGTTTTGCGGGATGGCTTTGAGCGCGTCGAGCGTCACCGGCGGCTGCGCGACGTCTGCGGGCGCAGAATGGGTCAACACCATGCCCATATTGAGCAGCAGGTCCACCACGGTAGCCGTGCTGTCGTCCTGAGCGGTGGGGTTGGACAGTTTGCGGATGTCGTCCTCGCTGCCGGCCAACTGCAACAACCACCCCGCCATCGCCCCAGGCCCGCGCAATACGGGTAACAGCGTGTTGAACAGCAACCCGCCCAGTTCCTTGAAAGAGGCCCAGCGGCTTTGCGCGTCCGATACCGATTGCCCCTCGGCCAGGCTCACCAGGCTGTGGGTATTGCTCTGGTACACGTGCTGCATCAGGCGCCCTTGCGCCAGGGCCTGGCGTAATGCGCGCGCGGCGTCATAGCCGTCCACGGCCAGCGCCGTCGGTGCCGGTTGGGCGGGCGGATCGAACGCGTTAAAGACGCTGTAGCGGGCAATATTCGGTGTCTTGAACCCGCCATTGCCGTACACCGCGCGCGTCCTGTCGTCGGGCAACCAGGCCAGCACGCTTTGCTGCAAAGGGCCGGGCTGTTGCACCGCCTCCAGCAGCGCTTGGCGGGTCGTAAACGCCTGCAACGCCGGGGACAACATCGGACGGTAGAGAATGTGCGGGCCGACAACCGAATCGGCCGGCTCGATGACAAACATGTTCTGGACGACATCGGGTGTCGCGCCGGGCTTGCGTAAAAACGCCAGGGGACGAATGACGATGTCTTGCCCGTCGACCTGTTTTGCCCCGGCGCCAGGGCTCAGCACCGCCGCCACATACTGATAGCCTCGCGCGGTGATGCCCGATTCGCCCTTGAGCTTGAGTTCCAGCGCTTGCATGGTGAGCTGGAGCGGGACTTGTTGAGCGAACAAGGCGCTGCCCCGACGTGCTTCATCACTGGCGCCAAGCAGGTGGGAGTGCAGCAACGCGGGGTAGTTTTTGCCGATGTCCACCCGCTTGACGATGTCTTTCAAGCGCTGGGGCATTGCGGGGTCGGTGATCAGTTG
This sequence comes from Pseudomonas sp. PSPC3-2, assembly GCF_049897085.1. Taxonomy (NCBI): domain Bacteria; kingdom Pseudomonadati; phylum Pseudomonadota; class Gammaproteobacteria; order Pseudomonadales; family Pseudomonadaceae; genus Pseudomonas; species Pseudomonas sp. PSPC3-2. Next base: position 250,947 of record NZ_JAFCVO010000001.1, on the reverse strand, counting down.
ACCGAAGTGACGCACTTCCATTTCGCCCTTGGGCAACCCGGCCAGATTGCGCAAGGCCATGTCGGTCAGGCTCATCGTGACGCGTTCGATATAGCCGCCGCCCAGCGTGCCGACCGGCACCTTGAAGGTGACTTCCAGGTGGTCCGCGAGAAACCCGGTGTTCTCCAACTGCGCTTGAAGCTGTTGCTGGGTATAGGCGCGAATATCGGGGATGTCTGAAAAAAAGTTTCGGCCGTGATTGCGTTGTACATCGCTGGCCAGTTCCAGGGCGTGGCGGTGATAGGCAAAGCGATCGGCCGGGTCGGCATTGCGCATCCACTGCGGTAGTTTTTCCCGCAGCCGCGCCAGTTGCGCGGAATCCGGGGCGTAGGCGCCGACAAACCATGGGCTCGGATCGCTGACCAGGGAGAAGCGCTGCTCCAGAGCGTTGAGGCCGCCGGCTTCCGGCAGCTCGAGGGCGTCTATCGCCTGCAACTGATTATTTAGAATGATGCCCGCTTGCGTATCGAAGATATGCGCGTCCGGCTCCTGACGCTTCCACGTCAAATTGTCGAAGACGAAGTCGTTCTCCAGCGTCTCGCCCCATGCCTTGCCGAAGGCTTCCAGCGAGTCGTAAGGGGTAATCAGGCCGTTGGCAGCGGCATGCAGGACCTGGGTGCTGCCGCCGATCTGGCGGGTGATCAGCAGATCGGGACTGAGCTGCGTGGACGAACCACCACTGTAACGGACGGTGGCGTCGAGCACGAAAACCCGGGCCGCGTCGTCGCCCTTGGCGCTCACACGTTGCGCACGCTCGGGCCAGGCAACCACCTGATCAAGCGTAGCGCGTTGCGCATCCGTGAGGCCGGGCTGTTTCAGCGACGCACTGCGCAGGCTGTCGCTGAGCATGCCGCTGAGCCACAACCAGCGATTGCCTGCGACAGGGCCGGTGGCGCCGGCGGCACTTTGTCCCCAATAGCGCGTCAAGGCCCGTGCAAAACCGTCTCTGAGGCTGGGCCGAAGGCTGCGAATCACCAGTTCGATGGCCGACATGTCGATATCGTCGCGCCGGTCGCCTGATGGGTGGGGAACCCTGAGGGTGGTGCCTGTGCCTTGTTTGACGAGTTTCTGCGGCCACGAATACTTGTCGGTGAAATCGATTTCGGCCCCGGCGGCCAGATGGTTGAGGGCGACATCCAGCAGCGGGGTCAATCGGTATTGAACCGGGTTTTGCGCGATGGGCTCTGCCACCGAGGTCTGAGCTACGTCGAGTTCCAGCGTGGGATACAGGCTTTTGATCGCCTCGCCGAGCATTTCCCTGACGACCGAGCGCACGCCGGGCCGTGTCGCGAACTGGCTGCTGACGGCGTGGGCGGCGAGGTGGGTGGCGGTGGGAAAGGGTTGCACATCGGCAATGGCCCTGGGCTCGACGCCGGCACTGCCCCGCGAGGTTGTCGCAAATGCGTTTGGCGCAGGAGCCGGATTGGCCGGCGGTGCCGCAGGGTACAGATGAGGGATGAAGGGACTTGCAGCGTTGCTAGCGGTCATGGGGCACATCCTTGGCGTGGAAATACGGTGTCATCCCAACGACGTATGAAGTGCCCTTCGGGACGAGTCTCGCGCCAAAATACCCACTCCCCCCTACGGTGAAATAAGAAATGCGTAATTGACTATGTCCACCCACGCGTCATCCGCCAGGGCTCCGGGTCAGCGCCTTTTCGTAATGTATGGCTGGATATGAACGTCGTGCCCTTGGCCTGTCTGTCGACAGTCCGAGCAACATGAGACAAACTCACCCCATTCGAATTTTTCATCAATATTGCTCATGGAGGCCACGGTGCTGGAAATCCGCCACCTGAAAACCCTGCACGCCTTGCGCGAAGCCGACAGCCTGGTCGAAGCCGCCGAACGCCTGCACTTGACCCAGTCCGCCCTGTCCCACCAGTTCAAAGAGCTGGAGGAGCGATTGGGCATGCAGTTGTTCGTGCGCAAGACCAAACCCGTGCGTTTCACCAGCGCCGGCTTACGCCTGTTGCAACTGGCGGACGCCACCCTGCCCCTGCTGCGCGGCGCCGAGCGTGACATCGCGCGCCTGGCCGGCGGCACCGCCGGACGCCTGCACATGGCCATCGAATGCCACAGTTGCTTCCAATGGCTGATGCCGACCATCGACCAGTTCCGCGACGCCTGGCCCGAAGTCGAGCTGGACCTGGCGTCCGGTTTCGCCTTCGCCCCGCTGCCGGCCCTGGCCCGTGGCGACCTGGACCTGGTGGTCACCTCCGACCCGCTGGAGCTGCCGGGCATCACGTATGTGCCGCTGTTCACCTACGAAGCCATGCTGGCCGTGGCCAACCAGCACCCGCTGGCGAACAAGTCGTACATCGTGCCGCAAGACCTGCTCAGCGAAACCCTGATCACCTACCCGGTGGAACGCGACCGCCTGGACATTTTCACGCGGTTCCTCGAACCCGCCGATGTGGAACCGGCCCAGGTGCGCACCTCGGAGCTGACAGTGATGATGATGCAACTGGTCGCCAGCGGTCGTGGCGTGTGCGGCATGCCACATTGGGCCCTGCATGAATACAGCTCGCGCGGTTACGTCAAGGCCAAGCGCCTGGGTGAAAAAGGCCTGTTTGCGACGCTGTATGCGGGGATTCGTGCAGACATGCTGGACGCGCCCTACATGCGCGACTTTCTGCTCACGGCCAAGGACACGTCGTTTTCCACATTGGATGGGGTCAGCGCCGTGCGTTGAGGGGCGCACGGCTCAGTCCTTTGAGCGCGCCAATCAGGCGGTGGTGGTCAGCGATTGGCGATAAAACGGCAGGATCAGCTCACGCGTCAAGGGCGCCAAGTGCAGGCCGCCGTCACCGGCCGGGTCGATCCAGCGCACTTCTTCGATCTCGGCCGCCGGCGTCACCGGCACATCGATCTGCACCTGGAACAGTTCAGCTTGCACCGTAAAGCCCGGTTCGTTGGCGGCCGGGGCCGAGAAGCGGCCGAGGTAGACCGCCTGGCTCGGCTCAATACGCACGTTCAGTTCTTCGTGCAGCTCACGGGCCAGCGCCTCGACCGGTTGTTCACCGGCATCGATCTTGCCGCCCGGTTGCATGAACGCCTGGGTGCCGCGCTTGCGCACCAGCAAAGTCTGGCCGTCGCCGCCGATCAGGAGCGCGGCGGCGATGCGGATAGTGGTTGGCATGGACAAAATCACCTTGAATGCAAAGGCACAATAATCCCATGAAGCGCCTCAGCCTAAAAGCTGCGGCTCTTCCGGCTCCTTGATAAACACGCTGTACTTGGCGCCCTCCATCGCTTCAAACGCGATCAGCTTGTCCACCAGCGGCAGGTTGAGCACCTTGCCGGCATTGAGCAGCAACATGCCGTTATCGGCGTTGAGGTTGCGCGCCAGGACCATGCCTTCGGCCAGTTCACGGGTGCTTAGCACTTTGACGTTGGGGTCGCCCAGGGTCACGTCGCTGAGGAACGTGGCGCAGGCCAGGACGAAGTTTTCGACCATATCCGGATCATAGAGCCGCCCCGCGTACTTGCGGATGTACAGCAGTGCTTCACCGCTGTTCATCTGCCGCTCCAGGATCAGGCCTTTCTGCAGTTCGATGAAGTCCACCGCCAGTTTGAGCAACCGCGCGCCTTCGGGAATCGCATCGCCCTTGAGGTGATCGGGAAACCCGGTGCCGTCCCAGCGTTCCTGGTGATGGCGGATCAGCCGGGCGGCGTCCTTCATCGGTTCCAGGGTCATCAATAACGATTCGCTTTGCGTCGGGTAGACCCGATAGCGTTCGCGGTCGTTGCTGTGCAGCAGGTCCGACGGCGCGGCCATCATGCCGTCGCTCCAGCTCAACTTGCCAATGTTGTAGAGCGCCGCCGCCATGGCCAGGTCACGGGCGCTGGCTTCGTCCACCGCCTGGGCTTTGCAGTACACGCGGATCAGCTCGATCAACTGGCGGTTGGTCTGCTTATGCTTGGGCAGGCGCAGGTTGGCCAGCAGCGAAAACACTTCGGTGCCGGTCACATAGCTGCGCTTTAGCTCATCGTAGGCCAGGTCGAGCATGTCGGCGGTTTGCTGCAACTCACTGGTGCGGGCTGCGACGCGTTTTTCCAGGGTGGCGTTGAGGGCCTTCAACTGCTCGTTCTGATCGCGGGTCAACCGCTCAAGGCGCACGCGCTCGCGTTCGGAATGCTGGTGTTCCAGGGACTGGCGCAAGGTCAGGAGCATTTCCTCGTCGTTCCAGGGCTTGCTGATATAGCGGTGGATCTGACCTTCGTTGATCGCCTTGATCATCATGGTCATGTCGGCATAGCCGGTCAGCAGGATGCGCGTGGTGGCCGGGTACAGGCGGTGGGTCTCGGCCAGCAGCATCGCCCCGTCCATCGAAGGCATGCGCGCGTCGGTCATAAGCAGGTCGACGGGCTGGGCAGCCATGATTTCCAGAGCCTGGGCACCGCTGCCGGCCAGCAATACATCATAAGGCTGGCCCCGCAGCAGGCGGCGCAGGCTGTTGAGGATCGACTCTTCATCGTCGACCAGCAAAACAGTTGGCCTGTAAGGGGACGTCGTAGCAGTTTGTTCATCCATGGCGACACCTCCTGACAATGGCACACAGTTGCTTCATCGCGCCCCGGCGTAATCCATCGCTGTACTTGCACAAGCGATGAGCGCTAGATGCACGCTGGGGTAATTGGGGTTGATTTGACGCCAACTGGCGTACTTATTCAAGGGACCCGACTATGCTAGTAGCATGAAGCCATGACTCGTCCCGGTTTACCGAAGCATTCAAGGTAAGGAAGCCCGATGCGTAAGAATTTCCAGTTGCCCGCGCCCCGGTGTCAGTCATGAACCCGTGCTCGGGACGGGCCAACCGACGAATCCTGATCGTCGATGACACGGCCTCCATCCACGAGGATTTCCGCAAGATCCTGTGCGCCGATGCCAATGGCGGCCAGTCCCTGGACAGCATCGAAGAAACCCTGTTCGGCACCGCCCCCACCGTGCGCCAGACCTTTGAACTGGACTCCGCCTACCAGGGCCAGGAAGCGCTGGCCCTGGTCAACCAGGCCGTGGCTGACAAGGCGCCCTACGCCTTGGTGTTCATCGATATGCGCATGCCGCCGGGCTGGGACGGCCTGGAGACCATCGAACAGCTGTGGAACGTCGACCCAAACCTGCAGATCGCCCTGTGCACGGCCTACTCGGACTATTCCTTCGAAGCCATCGAAGCGCGCATCCAATACAGCGACCAGTTGCTGATCCTGAAAAAGCCGTTCGACAACCTGGAAATCCGCCAAATGGCCAGTGCGCTGACCTGGAAATGGCAGTTGGCCCAGGACGCGGCGCTCAAACTGATGGGGTTGGAGCGCACAATTGAAGAACGCGTGCAGGAACTGCTCAAGGTCTCGCACCTGCTGCAATACGACGCCCTGACCGAACTGCCCAACAGCGCCCTGCTGGGCGACCGGCTGACGCAGGCGATCGCCGTCTGCAGGCGCCATGACACTCAGTTGGCCGTGATATTTATCGGACTGGACCGCTTCAAGCGCATCAACAATGCCCTGGGCTACCCGGTCGGCGATGACATGCTCAAGCAGGTCAGCCAAAGCCTGGTGGCCACGGTGCGCGAGTCCGATTCGGTGTTTCGCTATGGCGCCGACCAGTTTGTGCTGATCCTCAACGACATCAAGCACCCTCAGCAAACCCAGTACATTGCCGAAAAACTGCTCGGTGCCATCAGCGCGACACGCTATGTGGCCGGGCATGACTTGAGCGTCACCGCGAGCCTGGGCATCAGTATTTACCCCAACGACAGTTTCAACGCGGTGGAGTTGATCAAGAACGCCGAAACCGCCATGCACACCATCAAAGCCCGTGGCCCCAACGACTTCAGTTTCTTCATCAACGAGATGAACCTGCGCGCCCAGGCCCAGCAGAGTCTGGAAACCGCGATCCGGCTGGGCTTGCAGCGCGATGAGTTTATTTTGCACTACCAACCGAAACTGGATTTGAACAGCGGCCAGATCGTCGGCGCCGAAGCGCTGATTCGCTGGCACCAGCCCGACCACGGCTGGATCTACCCGTCAGCCTTCATTCCCGTGGCCGAAGACAGCGGCCTGATCGTCCCCTTGAGCCAATGGGTGTTGCGCCAAGCCTGCGAGCAAGCGCAGGCCTGGAGCGCCGCCGGCCTGCCTGCGCTGTGTATCTCGGTGAATATTTCGGCGATTGATTTTCGCCAGCGCAATTTTGTCGCGAACCTGGCGGCTATTCTGGAGCGCACGGGCCTGGCGCCCGGTTTGCTTGAACTGGAAATCACCGAGAGCGTGCTGATGCAGAACGTCGAGGACACGCTCGTCACCCTGCGAGGCATCAAGGCCCTGGGCGTGCGGCTGTCGATCGACGATTTCGGCACCGGCTATTCCAGCCTCAGTTACTTGCGACGGTTTCCCATCGATGTGCTGAAGATCGATCAATCCTTCGTGCGCGGTTTGAGCGAAAACAGCCAGGACGCACAACTGATCAGTGCCATCATCAGCCTGGGCAAGAGTCTGGACTTGAACATCGTTGCCGAAGGCGTCGAGACGCTGGAGCAGTTGGCATTTCTCAAAGCCCACCGCTGTGAGGAGGGTCAGGGTTTCCTGTTCAGCAAAGCCGTGGCTGCCGATGACTTCGCTCAATTGATGCAGGCCGGGCACCCCAGCCTGATGCCTGACCAATAACTGTCTATCAAGGAACGAACGCTTGAGCCGTCTCCCCTCTCGCTCTCCTCGCCTGTCCCCTCGGGCACTCGGCTTTGCCGTCGTCCTGGGGTATGGCGGCGCCCTGCCCGTGTTGGCCGCGCCGCTGGATGAACCGCTCAAACCGCTGCCGCCGGTGCCGCTGCTGGATGCGGCAACGGTTGAGCTGGGGCGCCAGTTATTCAACGAGAAACGCCTGTCGGTCAATGGCAGCCTGTCCTGTGCCAGTTGCCATCGACTGGAGACGGGCGGGGCCGACGACAAGCCGTTTTCCCTGGGCGTTGATGGCCAACCGGCCAAGATCAACACGCCCACGGTGTTCAACGCCAGCCTGAACTTCAAGCAGTTCTGGGATGGCCGGGTCGACACCCTCGAGGCTCAGGTCGAACAGGTGGTCATCAGCCCGCGGGAAATGGGCAGCGACTGGAAGACCGTGGTCGACAACCTCGCGGCCATGCCGCATTACAAGGCCCAGTTCACCCAGGTGTACCCCGACGGCGTAACGGCGGCCAATGTGCAAAATGCCCTGGCGACTTATGAGCGCACATTGCTCACGCCCAACTCACGCTTCGACCAATACCTGCAAGGCAATACCGAGATCCTCACCCGCGAAGAAAAATACGGCTACCAACGTTTCAAGGAATATGGCTGCATCGCCTGCCATCAAGGCATGAATATCGGCGGCAACATGTTCCAGAAATTCGGCGTCATGGGGGATTATTTCAAGGACCGCCCTCCCGCCGAGACCGACCTGGGCCGCTACCTCGTTACCCACGACGACGAAGATCGTAACGTGTTCAAGGTGCCCAGCTTGCGTAACGTCGCCGTCACCGCGCCGTATTTTCACAATGCCTCAGCAAAAACCCTGGAAGAAGCCGTGGACGTGATGTTCACCTTCCAGTTGGGGCGCATTCCCTCAGCAGAAGACAAGGACCAGATCATCAAATTTCTCAAGACCCTGACCGGCCAATGGGCGGGCAAACCTCTATGAGCAGACGGTCATGAGACTCTCCCGCCACAACGTCGTCCAATTGCTGCTGGCCACCGCGACCGTGCTGCTGGCATCGGTACTGGTGTTCCTGTACATCAAGTCAACCTCCGACCAGACCAGCCGCTATACCGAGTCCCGTGACCTGATCCGCCAGATGCAGCAGCTCAATGCGCAGTGGGACAGTGAAGTGCTCAAGGCCAGAATCGCCCTGACCCACAACTACGATCCCCTGGTGACGCCACTGACGCAGATCACCCGACTCTGGGAGGAACTGCGCCACCACGAGTCATACCACGCGCCTAAAGACCTGCCCGGCTGGCAAGCCAGCCTGGACGCCGGCGAGGCGGCGATCCAGGACAAAGCGCGGCGGATCGACCAATTCAAATCCCATAACGCGGTGCTGCGCAACTCCCTGGCGTTCCTGCCGACCGCCGAAGACGATATCCAGGCTGCGTTCTCCCGGCTCGACGACGAGGGCCGGCTGCCCCTGCAAAACGTGGCCACCGACACCTATGACCTGTTGCTCAGCAGCATGGAATTCGCCCAGGTCGCCAGTGACGACCGCGCGGCCGAGATCCTGCTGGGCCTGAACCTGCTGGCCGTGAACAAAGAACGCTTGCCGGCTGACTTCCATCTGCCGGTGGACATTCTCAGCAACCACATTGCGCTGATCCTGCGCGAACAGCCGCTGGTCAACACCCTGCTGGAACAGATCGCCGCAGTTCCGGTGGCCGAGCGCCTGGACGAGCTGACCACCCACCTCAATCAGGATCAGCAGGCCTCCGACCTGATCGAGCAGAAGTATCACAACTACTTACTGGTGTTCTCCACCCTGCTGGTGGCGTTGCTGCTGTACCTGGCCATTCGGCTGCTGCGCAGTTTCGCCGAGATCAACCGGGTCAATCGCGCCCTGCACACCGCCAACGCGAGCCTGGAACAGCGCGTGGAAAAACGCACCCGCCAGCTCAAGGATGCGCAAAGCGAACTGCTCGACAGCGCACGCCAGGCGGGCATGGCGGAGATCGCGACCAACGTGTTGCACAACGTGGGCAACGTGCTCAACAGCGTGAACATCTCCGCCGAACTGGTCGCGCGCAAGCTGCGCACCAGCAAAGCATCGGGGCTGGGCAAGGCCATGCAGTTGATCAACGAACACCCTGATGACCTGGGCACTTACCTGCGCGAAGACGAAAAAGGCAAACTGCTGCCCGGCTACCTCAACCAATTGGTGGAAGCCATCGCCGTCGAGCAACAGGGCATGAGCGATGAGTTGGCGCAATTGAGCAAAAGCGTCGACCACATCAAGGACATCGTCTCCACCCAGCAATCCTACGCCGGGGTTTCCAGCGTGCTGGAGCCCTTGCAGGTCAGTGCCCTGATGGACGACGCGCTGCGCATGAATTCCGGCGCACTGAATCGCCATCATGTGACGGTGGTCAAGGAATATGCCCAGGTGCCTGAGATCATGGCCGACAAACACCGGCTGCTGCTGATCATGGTCAACCTGATCAGCAACGCCAAGTACGCCATGTCCAACCTGAGCGACAGGCCTCGGCAGATTACGTTGTCGATCACGACCGTGGAGGACAGCATCCTGCAAATCAGCGTCAAAGACGAAGGTGAAGGCATCCCCGCCGAAAACATGACGCGGATCTTCACCCACGGCTTCACCACGCGCAAGGAAGGCCATGGCTTCGGCCTGCACAGCTGTGCCCTGGCAGCCATTGAAATGAATGGAAGGCTGACCGCCCATAGCGACGGCCCGGGCAAGGGTGCGCTGTTCACTTTGCAAATCCCCCTCAACGATGCAGCAGGCCCCGCATGAACCAACCACCGAACCGGCGGATTCTGCTGATCGATGACACGCCCTCGATTCACGAAGATTTCCGCAAGATCCTCAAGCCGCCCCTGGAACAGAACCAGGCCCTGGACGCTATGGAAGCCACGCTGTTCGGCGCCAGCGACAAACCGCAAGGCCCGCTGTTCGAGCTGGACTCTGCCTACGGTGGCCAGGAAGGTTTACAACTGCTCGAGGCCGCCATGGCCGCGCAACGGCCCTACGCCCTGGCCTTTGTCGACATGCGCATGCCCCAGGGTTGGGACGGCGCGCAAACCATCGAAGAACTGTGGAAGGTCGACCCGAACCTGCAGGTGGTGGTGTGTACCGCGTACTCGGATTATTCCTGGGAAGAGCTGCTGTTTCGCCTGCACGCCCATGACCGGCTGCTGATCCTGAAAAAGCCGTTTGACAACATCGAAGTCCAGCAAATGGCCAACACCCTGACTGCCAAATGGGACATGGCCCGGCGCGCGTCCTTGCAAACCAGCCAGCTGGAACTGTTGGTGGAACAACGTACCCAAGCGCTGACCCACGCCAGCCAGGCCCTGCAACTGGAGATCGACGAGCGCAAGCAGTTGGAAAGCCAACTGGTGCAATCGGAAAAACTGGCGTCCCTGGGGCAACTGGCTGCGGGCGTGGCGCACGAGATCAACAACCCGGTGGGGTTCATTTCCTCCAACCTCGGCACCCTCGAGGGCTATTTCACGCAGTTGCAGCAGATGCTCGATGCCTACCGCCAGGCTGAAACCGCGATCGGCGATGATCAGTTCCAAGCCCTGCGCCATCGCCTGGACCTGGACTTTCTCAGGGAAGATATTCCGACGCTGATTCGCGAATCCAAGGAAGGCATCGGCCGTGTGGCGCAAATTGTCAAGGACTTGAAAGACTTTTCGCGGGTGGACAACGACCAGACCTGGCAGTGGGCCAACCTGCAACAAGGCATCGATTCGACCCTGAACATCGTCGCCAGCGAGCTCAAGTACAAAGCCGACGTGATCAAGCACTATGCGCCCTTGCCGGAAATCGAATGCCTGGCCTCGCAGCTCAACCAGGTGGTGATGAATTTGGTGATCAACGCAGCGCAAGCCATCGGGCCGGAGCGCGGCACCATTACCATCAGCAACGGCGTGGAAGGCGAGAGCATCTGGCTGGAAGTCGCGGACAACGGCTGCGGAATTGCCCCGGACGCCCTGCAGAATATCTTCGACCCGTTCTTCACCACCAAGCCAGTGGGCGAAGGCACGGGGTTGGGGCTGTCACTCTCCTACGGCATCGTCAAGAAACACCATGGTGAAATCTCCGTCAGCAGCGAGTTGGGCAAAGGCACCACGTTTCGGGTGGTGCTGCCCATTCGCCAAACAGCGGTGTAGGCCCGTTCGAAAAAGCATCACGCAACGGTCGGATCAACTCCCGAACTTTCCATCGAGTTCGAATAGGACCCGATACGACCTCATGCGCAATGCGCAACTCTCTCGACTTCTTTGTAAATCTGGGCGCCTTTGGCAATTTCCGCAGTGCGCAGATCATAGGCGGTCTGCAGGTTCAGCCAGAACTGTGCAGATGTTTCCAACGCGACTGCCAGGCGTAATGCAACGTCCGCACTGATGCTCCGACGCATCAACACAATGTCATTCACCGTAGGGGCGCAAACATGCAGCGCCCTTGCGAGAGCGGCTGCGGTCAGGCCCAGCGGTTCCAGGTACTCTTCCTTGAGTATTTCCCCAGGGTGTACAGGCCGCATACCATTCTTAAACATGATTCACCTCAGTGGTAATCCACAATTTCAACATTTTCAGGGCCGTGAGGCCCCCAAATGAAACAGACCCGGAATTGACCATTGATTCGGATACTGTGTTGCCCCTCCCTGTCACCGTATAGCGGTTCCAGCCGATTCCCGGGCGGTGATCAACCGCTGCATCCAGCATGCTCAGCTTTCGTTCCACCACGGAAACGACAGCGGACCAGCGTCGGATTCGACCGGTTTCAAACAGGTTTTGGGTTTCGGCGCATTTAAAGCTTCTTATCCTCGCTTAATGCTTAACGTTATTCATTAAGGACCAGCTCTACATGGGCTGTCGATGTATTCAACCGGCAGTTGAATAGGCCCTGAGGGATGGCGACGAGCGGCCAGTGCCGCAGTCAAAAAAGCCGCTCCAGACACTGGAACGGCCTTAGAGGTAAGGCCTGAACGCCTCACGCCAACTGTCTATATCGGGCCAGTCCGCCGTGTCTATGCGACCCAAGCGAATGCACCTACAGGTTGTTCAGGGTTTCCTTACTGGCGCAGAATGCCGCACCGACCAGAAGAGTCCGACCCCAAGGTAACCGTATGAGCCTGTCCTTGCTAAGCCGTTACGCGGTGTTTGCCGTGTGCGTCATTTTCACCCTCGCCAGCCTGCCTTTCATCGAACATGAATGGTTATGGCCCATTACCCTGGTCACCGGCCTCCTCAGCCTGCTCGGCCTCTTCGACCTGCTGCAAAGCCCTCACGCGATACGTCGCAACTATCCGATCCTGGGCAATATCCGTTACCTGGTCGAAGGCATTCGCCCGGAAATCCGCCAGTACCTGCTCGAGTCCGACAGCGACGCCCTGCCCTTCTCCCGTGCGCAACGCTCATTGGTCTACTCGCGCGCCAAGAACGAAACCGCCGACAAACCCTTCGGCACTTTGATCGACGTGTACCAGTCGGGCTTCGAATTCATCAGCCACTCCATGCGCCCCGCTCCGCTGACTGACCCGAACTCGTTTCGCGTGATGGTCGGCGGCCCGCAATGCAAGCGGCCGTACTCGGCCTCGGTCTTCAATATCTCGGCCATGAGCTTCGGCTCTCTGAGCGCCAATGCGATCCGCGCGCTCAACCAGGGCGCCAAGCTGGGCAACTTCGCCCATGACACCGGCGAAGGCAGCATCAGCCCCTATCACCGCGAAAACGGTGGCGACCTGACCTGGGAGCTGGGCAGCGGCTACTTCGGCTGCCGCACCCGCGATGGCCGTTTCGACCCGGAGCGCTTCGCCGAGCAGGCGCAGAACCCGCAAGTGCGCATGATCGAAATCAAAATGAGCCAGGGCGCCAAGCCTGGCCATGGCGGCATCCTGCCCAAGCACAAGGTCACCCAGGAAATCGCCGATACACGCGGCATTCTGATGGGCGAAGACTGCGTCTCGCCATCGCGCCACAGTGCGTTTTCCACCCCGATCGAGCTGATGCACTTCATCGCCCAATTGCGCGAACTGTCCGGCGGCAAACCGGTTGGCTTCAAGTTCTGCCTGGGCCATCCGTGGGAATTCATGGGCATCGCCAAGGCCATGCTCGAAACCGGCATCCTCCCCGACTTTATCGTGGTCGACGGCAAGGAAGGCGGCACCGGCGCCGCGCCCGTGGAGTTCACCGACCACATCGGCGTGCCGCTGCGCGACGGCCTGCTGTTCGTCCACAACACCCTGGTGGGCTTGAACCTGCGTGACAAGATCAAACTCGGCGCCAGCGGCAAGATCGTCAGCGCCTTCGACATCGCCAGCGTCCTGGCCATCGGCGCCGACTGGGCCAACTCGGCGCGCGGCTTCATGTTCGCCATCGGCTGCATCCAGTCGCAAAGCTGCCACACCAACAAATGCCCGACCGGCGTCGCCACCCAGGACCCCCTGCGCCAACGCGCCCTGGTCGTGCCCGACAAGGCCCAGCGCGTGTTCAACTTCCACCGCAACACCCTCAAGGCCCTGGCCGAAATGCTCGCGGCAGCGGGCCTGGAGCACCCGTCGCAACTGTCGGCCAAGCATTTGGTGCGACGTATGTCAGCCACCGAAATCAAGCTGTTCTCGCAGCTGCATGTGTTCCTCAAGCCCGGGGAGTTGCTAACCGGGGAAGTGAACGGCGAGTTTTATTCGCGCATGTGGCAGATGGCGCGGGCGGATAGTTTTGAGCCGCATGAGGTGGTGGCTGCGTAGTCCAAACGGCGCCTGGAGCTCAGGCGCCCCTTAACGAACCCTCCCGTCGGCAGATATATCTTTCATCACGACAACTGCAGTCTTGTCCTGAAGATACACACTGTAAAAGCGGTTCTCGATCAGACGTTCTCCCTGCTGCTGTCGGCCCCACCAATCAAAGCTCTGAGTAGGTGGGAACGGTACTATTACTCCCGAACGGCTCAGTAACTCTGGCTGGAGCAGGACATGAACGTTAAGCACATACCTCAAAGCAGGCATTATCTTCATTGCGCCCTCAGCGCCACCATACCAATCGTTGCTGAAGTTATTGACCATCTGAACGTGCTCGATACCCGATAGTCGCTCGTTGGTTATCAACTCATAAGACAGGTAGTGAACGACACTGTTTTCCAGTTCCTTCTGTAACGTTAATACACGCCCATAGGCATAAGAAAAAGCCAGCATTGCCAGTAACGGCAGCAGCAATAGCAGTCCCCATTTCTCCCCGCCCAGCACCAGCACGTTTCGGGACAAATAAAACACCAGTACCAGAAATGTCGACATCCCCATCATCAACCTGGCATTGCTGTCAAAAAACCTGAAAACCAGTGCCAAGCCCGGAATCGCAAGAAAGGCCACTGCAAGGGCAATAAGGCAGATCAGGCTCAACATAAGCCTTTGGAAAAACGTGTTATCGCTTTTGAAAATGCGATAAAGGCTCAAGCAAAAGCCGCACGCCGCGAGCGCGAGCACCAGAGCTATTAACCAACGGTTTCCGTCGTGAACCAACAATGCAATGTGCTGCACGCACGTCAGCAGGTCATTGCTCAAAAGCCGTAACCAGTCGCCGTCAAGGACGCGCAAAGCCTTTCGTTCCGCAACCGTGAACTGATAGGCCGTCAGCACATAAATCAGAACCCCCAAGGTCAACTTCAAACATTGATCGAGCAATAACAGCAAACTGCGACGTAACGATAGGTTCCTGTCCACTTCCCGAATCAATTCAACACAACACAATCCGATGTATACGTTGATGACCATTTGATAAAAACCCAACCCCAACGCCATTAACAGCCCCGCCACGGCCTGTCGCAAAATCATTGAGCGATGACGAAACGTAATTGCATAAATAGCAGCCGCCACCCCAAAAGCCGTTGTCGGGCCATCATAGTGATAGGAAAGGTTTTGCAGGAAAAAAGGGCTGTACCACAGTGGTAATACCACCAGGCAAGTTGCGGCTGTAGATCGTTGGAATAAGTGCATAACCAACGTGTCAAGCGCACAAACAAACAACACCATCGCCAACACTAACGGCAATGGAAAAACATCCGGCATGCCGCTGCTAAAAGAAAGCCCTTGATAGAAAAGCTCGACCCACAGCCGACCACTCTCTTGCCAGGTCATACCACTCTCTTGCCAGGTTACACCACTCTCTTGCCAGGTCATCCCGCCAGATAGTGCTCGCAAGTTGTCATCAAGGTAGAGGTGGTCAGCGAGGATCAGTGGCCAGGCGAACAAAAAGACAGCTACGCCAAACAATATCAACCGGTGGCATCTTGAGAGCGGCCTCAGCCAGAAATCAGTCATCGTTTACCTCACTGCGTTCATTCAAACCCCACGCATGCCTGTCTTTTTTAGAACGATGTCCCGGATAACGTACCTCGGCCGATGCTTGGCCTCCATATAAATCCGCCCCACATACTCGCCCAATATCCCGATCCCGATCAGTTGCACACCACCCAAAAACAAGATCGCCGTCATCAACGACGGATACCCCGGCACCGCATTACCAAACAGCACCTTGTCCACCACCAGATACCCGGCGTACACCAGCGCCAGCAGCGAAATACCGCCGCCGATATAGCTCCACAACCGCAGCGGCAAGGTGCTGAACGAGGTGATGCCATCCAGTGCCAGGTTCCACAGTTTCCAGGCATTGAACTTGCTCTGGCCGACAGCACGGGGGGCGCGGTCGTACTCGACGATGGCTACGTTAAAACCGGCCCAGGACAGCACGCCTTTCATGAACAATTGCTGCTCGGGCAAGGCCTTGATCACGTCCACCACCTTGCGGTCCATCAGCCGGAAGTCGCCGACGTTTTCTTCGATGTGGGTGTAGGAAATTCGATTGAGCAGGTGATAGAAAAGCGATGCACTGTGGCGTTTGAAGTAGCCGTCACTGGTGCGATCCCGGCGTTTGGCCAGCACCACGTCGGCGCCTTTTTGCCATTCGGCCAGCAGTTGCGCGATGACCTCGACCGGGTCTTGCAGGTCGACATCCATCGGGATTACCGCATCTCCCGTGGCATATTCAAGCCCGGCGAACAGCGCCGCTTCTTTACCAAAGTTACGCGAGAAGTTGATCAGCACCACGCGGCTATCGGCCAAGGCGAGCGCCTGGGCATACTCGGCGGTGCAGTCGGAACTACCGTCGTTGATAAACACAATCTCGACCGTATGCTCGTGCAACGAGGCCTCTTGCCGCACGCTGCGGTAAAACACGCCGACCGCCTGCTCCTCGTTATACACCGGCACCACCAGCGAGACCCTCATTGCCCACGCTCGCGAAACACCACGCACCGGGACAGCAAAAACCCGCACACCAGGCTGATCAGCGAAAACACCATCACGGTGATGATCCCCGGCGCCTGCCAACGGTCCGCCAGCCACCCCACGCCCAGGCTCACACTGCCCATGCACGCAATGAACAGCGTGTAACGCGGCAGCGAGGGGGGCGTGGAAAAGGTGTAGATCGCATTGACATAAAACGAAAAGGACGCCGCCACGCAAAACGCGAGGACATTACTCACGACCTGGCTGAGGTCCAGCGCGGCCCGGAACACAAAAAACAGCTGCCAATGGATCACCGTATTAGCGATGCCAATCACCGTGTAACTGGAGAACCCCTTCCACAGTCTGGTCATAGCGTTGTCCCGTTGCGGCTGGCTCCAGCAAGCCACGGCGCCCGAACGCCGTCTACTGTCAGAATTAACAGGTAGCGCCGCTGCGCCATTGAGACATTCAGTAATACCCAGCCTTTGCAATTGCTTATAAATACCGCCAACCTGCGCCCGCCCGACGTGCGGCGTAAGACAACCGCCGCGCTCGTCTGTCATTACTAAACCCTTCGTACAAGAGCCCGCTGCCATGCTGAACGGACGCGACCCACGCATCGATTTTTTTCGGGGCCTGGCGTTGATCTTCATTTTCTGGGATCACGTCCCCCACAATCCCCTCGGCCAGATCACCCTGCGCAACTTAGGTTTCAGCGATGCGGCGGAGGTGTTTGTGTTCCTCGCCGGTTACGCCGCCGTGCTGGCCTACGGCAAGATCCTGCAACGCGACGGCTACTGGGTTGCCGCGCTGAAAATCCTGCGGCGCGCCTGGGTGCTGTACGTGGTGCATATCTTTTTGCTGGCGATGCTGATGGGCATCGTGTTCTTCGCCAACAGCCATGTGGAAACCCGCGATCTGGTCGAAGAGATGGGCCTGACGCATTTCGTCACCCAGCCGCAGCAGGCGCTCACCGATGAATTGCTGCTGCGTTTCAAGCCCAACCTGATGGACCCGCTGCCGCTGTACATCGTGTTGCTCTGCGGTTTGCCGCTGGTGTTGCCGTTGCTGCTGCGCCAGACCTGGGCGGTGGTGGGCGTGTCGCTGGGTGTGTACCTGCTGGCGCCGTGGATGGGCTGGAACCTGCGGGCAATCGCCGATGGCGTGTGGTACTTCAACCCCGTCACCTGGCAGTTGCTGTTTGTGCTCGGCGGCGCGGCGGCGCTTCATTCCCGCCGGCCACGCCCGACGCAAACCCGTGGGCTGCTGCGCCAGCCGCTGTTTATCGCGGCGGCGGCCTACTCGCTGCTGGCGGCGATCATCACACTCTCCTGGCGCTGGCCCGAGGTGCATGACGCACTGATGCCCGCGTGGCTCAGCGACCTGCTGTACCCCATCAGCAAAACCGACCTGTCGCCGGTGCGCCTGGTGCACTTCCTCGCGTTGGCCTATGTCACCGCCAAGCTCTTGCCCCACGCCGGCTGGACCCGCCATTGGCTGGCGCAACAAAGTTGCCGCATGGGCCGCTATTCCCTGGAGGTGTTCTGCCTCGGCGTACTGCTGGCGCCGCTGGCGGACATGCTCAATGCCCTGGCCGGCGATGCGTTGGCCATGCAGTTGTTCAGCGCGTTGGCAGGCGTGGCGTTGATGGGCTTTCTGGCGACCTGGCTGGAATTCAACAAGCGCCTGGACAGTTCCTTGCAAGGCCGTCGCTCAGTGCCCACGTCGTCATTAAATAGTTAGCCCCGGCAGTTTTCGCGTCGATGCTTCCATGCCCTTCCACTTATCGTGAAAGGTCATGGCACATGTCCACTTATCAACTGCTCAACGGTTTATCAGGGAACCTGCAGTCCAGCAGTTCCTGGTCACGCCAACAAGCCCTTGAGCAGATCCAGCACAACGTCATTCAAGCCATGAGCAGCTTGAACCCAGCGCAAACCGCCCGCTACGTCAGCTTGCAACGCGAGGCACTGAAAGCCCTGGCGGCTCTGGAAGCCGCCCAGCAAGCGCTGACCCGCGACTTCAAGACCCAAGGCCTTGCGCAACTGCGGGAAAAAATCGGCGGGCGCGATCCCGAGCAGTACACCCTTTTCACCCGGTTCAAGGAAAAACGCGAGCGGGGCTTTCCCTGGGACCCACCGGACCCGCTTGCCCCGATCGGCTACATGCCTATTCCCAAGGGCGCCAATCGTGCGCGACGAGCCGAGTACGACTTTCACTCCATTCACCACCTCAAGCACATGTCGCTGTGGGAGGCGGCGTGCCTCAACTACGGCTTCACCCATTCCATCCCCGGCGACTCGGGTTTCAGCCTGGTGGAAGCCAGCTATATCGTGGGGCCGGACAACGACCGCAGCCTGAGCGCAGTCACCTTCATCGAAGCCGCCCGCGCATTGGACCTGGGCGCACAGTTGCGCAACAAAGCCCGCACCGCGATGGCGCCGGGCGGACCGTTGCGCCCGTTATTCGACGCGGCGGCCAAGGCCAGCCTGAGCTTCGACGCGATCGAAGCCTACCGCAACCGCGCCACCACCGGCGTCACCCTGGACCTCTACACACGGCTGAACGCCGCCATCGACGGCACTGGCCCGCAGTTGCCGTTCGACACCCTGAACCTGAGCTCCGGCATCACCCCCCTGATCTCGGTGCCCTTCGTTGCCTGGGATACCGGCATCCCGGTGCCCTTGCTGCTGATCCGCGTGGCCAGCCTTGGCGTGTTGTCCTACTTCCCCTTTCGTCCCGGCGGGGCGTTGCAATACCACGACGATGCCCAGGCCGCGCAACGCACGTTTCGCACACAACTGCTGGACAGCCACGCCAAGAACGACTTGGGCTGGTTCTCCCGGCAATTGCCCTTGATCGGGCTGTCGCTGTTCAAATCACTCATCAACAAAGAGCAACCGCCCCAAGGCGCCAGTTGGCTGGGCAGGCAGGTGTACGAAGGTTTTCACCTGGCCTTTCCGCCAACAACCCTGAACAACATCCGCTTTCGCACCGACATCAAATCCGCTCGCGAAACCACCCTGGTGCAGGCCTGTGCCTATCGGCAGATCCAACGTTTCCAGGCAGACCTGGACACCCTGGCGCAAACCCGTTCGGAAAAAGACTGGCAAGCCCTCAAGGACGCGGCGGCGGCGATTGCCGGCGAGGTACTGCAACTGCTGCTCACCCCGCTGCCCGGCGGCGTCACCGGCATGAACCGGGTCATGCAACTGACGGTCATGGGCAGCCTGACCTACAGCGCCGCCCAGGGCGTGAATGAGCTGGTCAAGGGCGAGGCCAGCGGGTTTGCCTCGGCCCTGGCCGACGTCACAGACCTGGCGGTCAGCGGCAAATTGATCTCAACCGCCGGAAGAGCCCATCGCCAGCGCATGCACGCGTACCTGGAAAAACTCGGCAACCCGCACAGGATCACGCGCGCCGATGGCAGCCATGGGCTCTGGAAAGCCGACGCCCAACCCTATGCCCACGACAACCAACGCCTGGTCAACGGCGTCATGCCCAACGCCGTGGGCATTTACACCGACCAGGAACAGCTCTACGCTAAACTGCGCCAGGGCGAGAAGGACGTGCTGGTCGAAGTCAAATTCGACGACGTGAACAAACGCTACGTACTCACGCACGGCAAGGACGGCTACACCCCGGCGATTACCTTCGACCCGGCGCTCCAGGCCTGGACCTTCGATTTGCACAACGCCCATCTCCTGTCCAACCACGCGCTGCTGCAACGCATGCTGCCCAGCGGTGCCTCGACGATCGCGCCGGCCGCCCTTGAACACATGCTGCTCAGCACTGCCACCACGCGTGACACGCTGAACCGCGTGTGGCGCGCCCAGCCTGCACCGTTGAACCTGATCGAAGGGACCAGACGCCTGCAGGTCGACCAAGTCATCCAGCAAATCATCGAGCGGTTCCCCCAGCCTGGCCAACTGCCGGCGCATACCGACAGCACGGTCTTCTGCCTGCTGACCCAACTGAGCGGCTGGCCGACCGACACCCTGCTGCATATCCACAATCCAGACGGCACGCGGATCGAGACCTACGGTAAAACCGAGCAACCCCCACCGCGGCCCCATGCCATCAACCTCAAGCGCCGCGAGGACGGCAGCTACCTAAACCTCAACGACCCAGGCAGCGGCCCCGAAGGTGACGAGCACCTGCTTGAACTGATCATTCGCCAACAACCGCGCGACTCGACCTTGGGTAAAGAGCACCAGCCCAACGCCTCCGAGGACGCGCGCATCAGCAGCGTGCGCCAACAGGTGAGCGCATTGGCAAGCATCGAGCGACACGCGCTGTTTTCAGCCTTGTTCGATTACTGGGGCTATGAAAAAGGCGAACTCGCCGCCGCACCGGCGGCCAGGCGGTTTCTGCCGGTCAAGGTGTCACCCGCGTTGATCAGCGTCACGCCCTTGCTGAAAAAACTGCGCGACCTGAACCCGCCCCTGACCGCCGCCAACCTGGAGCGGTTGCTTGCCGAACACCCGCTGACGCAACGTCAGCAAGCGGCGTTCCTGACGGGAGGCACCCTGCCGGTGGCGTTTGTTGAAATGCTCGATCACCACCGCACCGCGCTGCGCATCGACGCGGTGATCGACAGCCTGTACAACCCCCGCGACTTCAACGCCGACACCGATCTCTGGGCCAGGGAGTTTGCCGGCGCGCTGATACGCGACACCCTTAAGCGACCCTTCGTGGTCACGGATGTCGCCCGCGGCGAAACCTTCGTGCCCAGTGGTCCGGACGACCTCACCGTGAACCTGCGTTTGCACCCCGGTGGCCGCTACCAGGCCTACGACATCCGCAACGATGGCGAAATCCCCGTGTCGCCGGCTCATGACAGCTTCTATCTGGCCATCGCCTCGGTGCTCCACCCCCACGAACATCAACAGTTGGGCATGCGCAGCGCCACCGACGCCAAGGGCCTGCGCAAAACCCTGGGCGATAACATGAGCGCCCGGCGCAGCCCCGAAGGTTTCGTCAGCCTGGTCAATGGCTCGCTGTCGCCCTACGAACACAACCTGATGCTGTCACCGCACCTCACCCCCAGGGCCGACGGTATCTACACGATTGAGGGCAACGAGTACCTGCCACTGTCCGGCAGCCTGTACCGGGTCGCCTACGATAAAAAGATGTTCAAGTGGCGGCTCAAACACCCGAAAAAGATCGGCGTCGACACCCCGCTCCTGGAACACAACGGCCAGGGTGCCTGGCGACTGGCCAGCGAGGACCCGATGACCTGGGACACACACCAACTGTTCCACCGCCTGGGCCATAAGGACTACGCATTTACCCGCGAACAGGCCCAGCAAATCCTCGCCCTGACCGATACCCCCGACCACGTGCTGCGCCAGGTACACCGCGCCGGCCATCCGGCACCGCCGTTGCTGGCCGACACCTGCAAACGCTTCAAGATCGAACAACAGATCCGACGCTTCATCGAAGCGCTGCGGGTAGACCCCAATACCCAGAATGCCGATCCAGACCTGCAATTGCTGGTGATCTCCGGGTTGCCGGAGTGGCCGAACAGCCACAGGCTGCAGATCATCGGCCCGCACAATGAAGTGCGCTATCAACACCCCGCCACCGAGGGACCGAATGTTGAAACGATCCGCGTGAGCGAACTGCACTACAAGGAGGCCCGGCTGCTGAACGAACTCACACGCAACGACGCACTGATCAGCGCCTTGCTGGGAGAGTTGCCCACCTCCACTGAAGAACGCTTGTTCAAACTGGTGAAAAAAGTCATCGAGTTTGCCGAGCACGAAACCGACAAACTGTTCGATTCACAGTACAGAAGGAGCGAACGCAGAAGCCCCAACGCCGTGCACGAACGCTTCAAGGCCAAACACGCCGACTTACCTAACAGCACGGTCGAAGGCATCTTGAGCCATGCAACCCCCCGCGAGCTCAAGCAACTGCACGAACATGGTCAAGTCAGTCTGCGCCTCACCGAAAAGGCCCGCTTCACCGCCAATGAAGTCCGCCTCAATCGTGCTTTCGAAGGCTTGTATCTGGACAGCATGATCAACCCGGACAGTGACAAGATCATCTTGCACCTGCTCGACGCCGTGCCCGGCTGGCCCACTGACATTCGGGTTGAGATACGCGACAGTCACTTCAACGGCCCCCACATCGAAGCCGCCGGCAACCAGGCCGGAACGCGCCGAAACGTGCTGGTCAAGCAACACCGCATCTACCACGCCTACACCCCTCAGGGGACGGCACTCGCCGCACCCGTCGGCGCTGGCAGCCGATTGCTGGCGGCCATCGTCCAGACCTTGAGCCCTACCGAACGCACCTCGCTGGGGATCACCGATGAGTTCGACCTCTCACCCCTGCAAGAGCAGATCGCCAACCTGGCGCTGTCCCGCCGGGTCGAAATCAAAAGCCTGCTTGACCTGCCTCACTTGCAACCCTGGCTACAACCCGCCATGGGGCTGGATCGCTCGTTCCTGGTGTATCCCGTTTGGAGCTGGCTGTGGCCGTTCGGGGGGAACCGCACGCCCGACCTGATGAACAGGGTCCAGACGCTTTATCCAAGGTTTGACAATGACAACGCCCGCGCCTTCATCCAACAGCTCAACCTGGACGCGCCCGCCGCGCTGCTCGAGCTTGACCGGCGCCAGGCCGAATTCCGCTTCATGGACATTGAACTGACCCGCTGGAGCGACACCCCACGCCCCATCGACGCCCACCAGACCGACCCGCTAGGCATGCATCTGGGGCAACGCCGCCACATCGCTAACCAACTGCGCAGGGCGTGGCGACGGGATGAGTCGACGTTGCATTATGTGGCGGGCTTGTTTGACGTCCACTCACTGACGTTGCGACTGGACGACAACGACCTGCCCACAGACGCCTTTGGTACGGGGTTCACCGGGTTCGAGCACATCGAGCACTTGAGCATCGCCGGGAACACCTTCCCCGCCGCAGGCCACGCGTTCCTCGCCCTCTTCCCCAACGTGCGCGCCTTGCACATCGACTGCGAGCTGACCGAACTGCCCGCCGCCATCACCGACATGACGCAACTGACCGACCTGAACCTGCAATTCAACAGGCTTCGCTTAACCGAAGCGTCGGCCGGGCGACTCGCCAACATGGTCAATCTGCGCAGTCTTAATCTGAATGGCAACCCCCTGGGCATCACCCCGGACCTTACCCGGATGGTCCAACTCACAAGCGTGAGGCTAAGGGGCACCGATCTCCATGAATGGCCGATAGGCGCCGCAGAGCACGGCAATCTGAACACGCTGTATTTGCAAGAAAACCAGATCAGCAGCATTCCCGAACAAGTCTTTACTCACATCAGGGCGCGCCTGCGCAACCGCCGTATCTATCTGCATGACAACCCGCTGTCCGCGCAAGCCCTGGAGCGCCTGGAGCAATACCGCACCGAAAGCGGCATTGTCATGGCCCGAGCCGTGCCAGGCATCACTCACGCGCCCGCGACAGAACGTCACGTCACGCCCTGGCTGCGCGCCCTCGACAGCGCTCAACACGCGCCGGCGAAACAACTGTGGGACGCGCTATCAAGCCAGGAAGGCGCCCGCCCGGATGACGCCTTCAGAGTATTGGCAGACCTGACCAAATCGTTGGATTACCGGCAGGGCGGTGCAACACGTACAACACTGACGCGTCGGGTCTGGCGGTTGCTCAACGACCTGGGTGACTCCACCGAGCTGCGCGAAAAAGTCTTCCTCAACACCAGCGCTGCCGGCACCTGCGGCGACGGGGCCATGCTGCTGTTCAGCAACATGGAGCTCCTGCACCGGGTGCATCAGACCCTCGCTCGGTACAACAAGCAGCGGATCGACCGCGAACTGCTCGGCCTGGCCAAACAGGTGTATTACCTGGAGCAGCTCGATCAGTTCGCCGACGATCACACCCGCCGCTTGACCGCACAAGGGCGTTCGCCGGACCCCGCCGAAATCACGCTGTTCTATCGCGTGACGTTACGCGAGGAATTCAACCTGCCGGTCCAGGCGGACCAAATGTTGTATTCAGTGGAGGGGTACGGCGTGGTCGACAATGATGTCCAACAGGCTCGTCAAATGCTGCGTGGGCTGAAGGATTCCCCTGGGCTGGCGAACGCGTACCGAACCCGCGACTTCTGGCTCGACTACCTGGAACGACGCTTTCCCGCGCCCTTCTTAACGATCAAGGAAGTGACCCGCAACAAGGTCGGGCGCTTGCAAAAGGAGCTGCCGGACAAACACTCCGATGAACACCTCGACCGGCTGCAAGCACTGATCGACACGCAGACCGCCGAGCGCAACCGCCTCATCGGCCAGTTGACGGACGCGGCCCTGCACGCGTTGCACCACGATTGAGGGCATCAAGGCGGCCTGTGCGCGACAGGCCGCCTTGAACAAGCGTTACGCCGAGCGCGCGACGCCTTGGGCAACCTGGGTCGGTTGCAATTTGAACACGTAGAACAGCACGGTCAGCAGCACCAGAAACACCGGGCCTACATACAGCGCGATGCGGGTGTCCGGGAAGTACGCCATCAAGCCCACCACCAGCACCAGGAAGGCCAAGGCCAGGTAGGAACTGACTGGGTACAGCCACATGCGGTACTTGAGGCCCGCCTGTTCCGCCGGGCTCAGGCTCTTACGGAACTTGAGCTGCGCCAGCAGGATCATCACCCAGGTCCAGATCGCGCCGAAGGTGGCAATCGAGGTGACCCACACGAAGACTTTCTCCGGCACCAGGTAGTTGAGCAGCACGCCCAGCAGCAACGCCGCAATCGACAGCAGCAGCGCATTGCGCGGCACACCGTTGCGCGAGGTGGAGCCGAAGGTCGCCGGGGCCTGGCCGTTCTGCGCGAGGCTGTAGAGCATGCGCCCGGTGCTGAAGATGCCGCCGTTGCAGGAAGACAATGCGGCGGTAATCACCACGAAGTTGATGATACCGGCGGCGGTCTTGATGCCCAGGCGCTCGAAGGTCATCACGAACGGGCTGCCCTGGGTGCCGATTTCATTCCATGGGTAGATCGACAGAATCACGAACAAGGCGCCGACGTAGAACAGCAGGATGCGCCAGAACACCGAGCCGATGGCATTCGGGATGGTCTTCTGCGGGTTCTTCGCTTCACCGGCGGTAAGGCCGATCATTTCCACACCCAGGTAGGCGAACATCACCATTTGCAGGGACATCAACACGCCTTGCACACCATTGGGCATGAAGCCGCCGTGGGCCCACAGGTTGGAAATCCCCAGCGCTACGCCGTCATTGCCGAAGCCGAACGCGATGACGCCGACGCCGCCGATCACCATCGCGATGATGGTGACGATCTTGATCAGGGCGAACCAGAACTCGAACTCACCGAACGCCTTGACCGCGATCAGGTTGATCGTGCCCATGCTGAGCAAGGCCGCCAGGGCCCAGATCCAGCGCGGCACATCGGGGAACCAGACGCCCATGTACACGGCCACGGCGGTGATCTCCGCCACACAGGTCACCAGCCACAGGAACCAATAGTTCCAGCCGGTCAGGAAGCCCGCCAACGGGCCGAGGTAATCCTGGGCATAGCGGCTGAACGAGCCGGCGACGGGGTTGTGGACCGCCATTTCGCCTAGCGCGCGCATGATCACCAGGATCGCCAGGCCGCCGATGATGTAAGAGAGCATGATCGCCGGGCCGGCCATTTCAATGGCCTTGGCCGAGCCAAGGAACAGGCCGACACCGATACAGGCGCCGAGGGCCATCAGGCGAATATGCCGTTCGCCCAGTTCACGTTTCAGCGGGCCGCCCTGAGCGGTCTCGCCATGAGGCAGGTGGTTGCCAACTGGCATAGGGGTACAACCTCGTCTTGTTATTGGATTAATCCACCGAGTACTCGACGTCACGGCAGGTCCGCCACGACGCCTCTCACCGAGCTCGCCTCATGGGCCAACCCGTCTGGCCGGGGCCAGTTCAGCGGGGGTGCAGTATAAAAAGCTCAACCCAGGGTTTTTCACTCAATAAACAGCAAGATTCAGCGAGAAGTCGCGGTAAAAGCGCCTTTTGTGGAGAGGCATTACCTGGATAGCGAAGGGATTTTCTCGTTTTGACGCGCGCCGAGTATTGCACAGCTTTGGTGCAGCGTCATGCCCCTACCTAGGCCGCATATACCCACCCGAAGGCTCTGTCTCAACACTTTCAGCCCATCAGGCAGACAACGCGGAAGCCGGCCACGGTCGAACGGGAAGCATCGCCATACCCGCGCCCGGGAGGCCCCGTCACCATGGGCCGCTTCGATTGCCAGCACGGCAATCCCAGCGAAAGGATCTCCCCATGCCGACCACCCTCGATGTCCTGAAACACGGCCGGGCGCACCTGCATCCGTCGTTCGGACGCCTGGGCAACATCCGGCAACGTGGCGCGGGTCAAAAGCACCGGCATCGGCCAGGCCAACGACCGCAATTGGCTGGCGCTGCTGCGCAGCGGAGTGAAACGCCCACAGCCGTGAGCTGACACATTTCGTCACCAACGACTACGCTTCAACCAAGTCCGATCAATCTACGTCAATGGATCAATCGACTATGGGCGCTTTATGGCAAACCGATTCGAAGCAGGCTGCGCTGCCAACCGACAGCCCGGATCAACCGCCATTGCCACACCGCGCCCGCACGCGAACAGCGTGGTGGCGCCTGGTGTGGCTGGTGCTGTTGCTCGCGCTACTAGCCCTGGGCTGGGCCGCCAGCGTGGAAATGCGCACCTCGCGCCTGCAAGCACGCTACCTAAGCCCGTTGGCCGCATCGCTCAGTTATCGCCTGGAACCCGGCGCCAGCGATGCCATCGTGTATCCCGGCGACGGCCCGTTCGACCGGCGCCTGGGCTACAGCGCCCTCGGTGAATTCCTACCGCGCCTGCTCAAGCGCAATTACCTGATCCAGGCCCAGACGCGTTTCTCCCCGGCCTTGCTGGGCTATGCCGAGCGCGGGCTGTTCGTGCCCTACGCGGAAAAAGTCCAGGCCGGCCTGAGCATCACCGATTGCCGCGCCGCGCCGCTGTACACCTTCACCTACCCGCAACAGCTCTACACCCGCTTTGCCGCGATCCCGCCGCTGGTGGTGCAGAGCCTGCTGTTCATTGAAGACCGCGACCTGCTCGACCCCAAGCAACCGCTGGCCAACCCGGCGGTCGACTGGCCGCGCTTTGCCAAGGCGGCCTGGTCGCAAGTGGCCAAACTCCTGCATCTACCAGGGCAGACCGCCGGCGGCAGCACCCTGGCCACGCAGCTCGAAAAATATCGCCATTCGCCCGACGGCTTGACCGTGTCCGGCGGCGAAAAAATTCGCCAGATGCTCTCCGCCAGCGTCCGGGCCTACCAGGCCGGGCCCGACACCCTGGGCAGTCGGCAAAATATCGTGCGCGATTATCTCAACAGCGTGCCGCTGTCTGCGGTGCCTGGCCACGGCGAAGTGCATGGCCTGGCCGAAGGGCTGCGGGTGTGGTACGGCGCCGACTTCAATCAGGTCAACCAGGCCTTGAGCGACAGCGCGCAAGACCCGCCTAGCCTGGCCAGACGCGGCCTGGCCCTGCGCCAGGTGTTGTCGCTGATGATTGCCCAGCGCCGCCCCTCGCACTACCTGACAAAAGGCCGCGAAGAGCTGGCGCAATTGACCGACAGCCATATCCGCCTGCTCGCGCAGAACCAGGTGATCCCCGCCACCTTGTCCGCCGCCGCCCTCGCCAGCCCTGTGACCTACCGCGACTGGCAGCAGCAACCGACCCTGCAGCCGGTGGAAACCAACAAGGCCATCAACGTTGCGCGCAGCCGTCTCGCCAACCTGCTCAACCGCTCGCTGTATGACCTCGACCGCCTCGATCTGTCGGCCACCAGCACCTTGCACTACGCGCTGCAAACCCAGGCCACCGACTACCTCAAGCACTTGGCCGACCCGACGTTCGCCGCGCAAATGGGCCTGCTCGGCCCGCGCCTGCTAACCCCGCAAAGCACGCCGCAGGTGCGCTACAGCTTCACCCTCTACGAACTGACACCCGACGGCGCACGCGTGCGGGTGCAGACCGACAACACCGACCAGCCGTTCGACATCAACGAAGGCAGCAAGCTGGAACTGGGCTCCACCGCCAAGCTGCGGGTGCTGACCACCTACCTGCAAATCATCACCGAGCTGCATGAGCGCTACCAGGCGCGCACGCCCGCCGAGCTGAAAAACGTCGAACTGCCCGAACAGGACGTGCTCTCGCGTTGGGCGCTGAATTACCTGACCCAGCACAGCGACCGCGACCTGTCGAAGATGCTCGACGCCGCCCTCGACCGCACCTATTCGGCCAACCCCGGCGAGGCGTTTTTCACCGGTGGCGGCCTGCACCGTTTCCATAACTTTCGCAACGAAGACAACGGCCGCGACCCGACCTTGCGCGATGCCCTGCGCGAGTCGATCAACCTGCCGTTCATTCGCTTGATGCGTGATCTGGTGCGCTACACCACCTATTCGGGCGAAGACAACAGCGCACGGCTGCTCAAGGACGACAACGACCCGCGCCGCCAGGAATACCTGGCCAAATTCGCCGACCACGAAGGCACCGCATTCCTGCTCAAGTTCTGGAAAAAATACCGCCACAAAGACACCCAGGCCCGGCTCGACACCTTCATGGACAGCCTGCACCCCACCGCGATCCGCCTGGCCGCCGTCCACCGCTACCTGCTGCCCCAGGCCAGCCAGGAGAGTTTCAACGGCTTCGTGCGCTCGCACCTGAAGCACCTCAAAACCACCGATAAGCTCACCGACGAGCGCCTCGAACGGCTCTACCAGAGCTACGGCCCCGGCGCTTACAACCTGCCGGACCAGGGCTATATCGCCAAGGTGCATCCGCTGGACCTGTGGTTACTGGGCTACCTGCTCAACCACCCCGAAGCGACCTTCGACGAGATCGTCAAAGCCAGTGAGTTCGAGCGCCAGGAGGTCTATAGCTGGTTGTTCAAGAGCCGCCACCAGAGTGCGCGTGACAGCCGGATTCGCACCATGCTGGAGATCGAAGCGTTCCTCGATATCCACCAGCGCTGGCAGGCCGTCGGCTATCCGTTCGACCACCTGGTGCCGTCGCTGGCCACCGCCATCGGCAGCTCCGGCGACCGCCCCGCCGCCCTCGCGGAACTGATGGGGATCATCCTCAACGACGGCGTGCGCCTGCCCGTGCTGCGTATCGACAGCCTGCAATTTGCCAGCGGCACGCCCTACGAAACCCACGTCGCCAACGACCCGAATCGCGGCAAACGGGTACTACCCAGCGAAGTCGCCACGGCGTTGCGCGGCGCGCTGTCGCAAGTGGTCGACGCCGGCACCGCCAAGCGCGTGGCCGGCAGCTTCAAACTGGCCGACGGCACACCGCTGGCGATGGGCGGCAAAACCGGCACCGGCGATAACCGCATCGAAGCCATGGGGGCCGGCGGGCGCATGCTCAGTTCGAAGTCGATCAACCGCACGGCGACGTTCGTGTTCTACATCGGCGCGCATCACTTCGGCACTCTCACCGCGTTTGTGCCGGGGGCGTCGGCGCAGCACTTTACCTTCACGTCAGCCTTGCCGGTGCAGGTGCTCAAGGGCATGGCGCCGATGCTCAACCCACTCCTGCAACCGGGCGACCCGGCGCTGTGCCTGGCGGGCAAACACTGACGCGCGGCTGCACTATCTATCTGCCACCACCGCGCAACAGCGCTGAACACACTGATGGATCACCCTTTTATCAGGACCTGATCCATGCCCGCTCTACCGCCACTCGACAGCGCCTTCAACGGCGCCCACTACGCGCACATCCGCGACGCCCTACCGCGCTGGCTCACCCAGACCACGCCTGAACGCCTCGGCGCATTGACAGCCGCCCGCCTCAACGTCGTGAGCACGCCAGCCCCGCTCAAGGCCGCGATTGCCGAGCACTGGCACCGGCAAAACCTGCTGGACCAACGGCTCGCCGGCTTGAACGATGTGTACGCCTTCGCCGAACCCTTGCTGAAAAACGCCCTGCGCGACTACGGCGCCGTGGAGGTACGCAACACTTACCTGCGCCTCTACGTCGACGCCAGCCAGGCCTGGTGGACGCTCAACGTGACCGGCGCCCAGACCAGCAAGACCGTCTCGTTGCTCGACGCGGCGCTGGGCAACTTCGCCGCCGACGACCGCTTTCTCGATTTCGCCTTCCTCGGGCCGAGCGACGTGCGAGGCCAGCGCGATGTCGTGTCGATCAGCCACCGCACCAGCGGCGCCCGGCTCACGGCGCAGCGCTTCAAAGCCATTTGCCGCCAGCTCGACATCGGCGCGCAGTATCAACTCAGGCTCAGCCAGGCGCTTGGCTTCAACCACCCGCCGCTGGCCCGCACGGTTCACGACGAAGTGGTCGCACGCCACAAGGCCGCGCTGAAAAGCGCCGCGCACCTGGCCCTGCTCCAGGGTGACCTCAAGCCCGACGCCCACGGCATGCTGCTTGAGCGGGTGAACGAGCAGCCGACGGCGCTCCAGGCCTATACCCTCAGCGTGATGAATGTCGCCCTGGTGGGCATCGTGCTGTTTATCGCCGCGCCAAGCCCCCGAGTGATCGCTTACGTCGCCGAAGACCCCGAGCACCCGCTCAAGGAGTACCCGTCGCCGCAGGCGTTCATGGCCGAACTGACCCGTCAGTTGCGCGACCGGGCGCGCTATCAGGTGTTCTTCAGCCAGTTCGTGCCCCATGCCGAGCGCGGCGCTTTTTTTGCCGGGCTCAATGCGCGCCTCAGCCACATCCAGTGGCATCAGAAGGCCCGCACCGACAGCGGGCCGAGCTGGAAAGACACGCCGATCAGCGATCCCAACCTGCACTTCAGCGTGCAACGCTGGCAGGACGACTATCGCCAGCGCCCGCCGACACCTCACGCGGACACCCTGTGGAGTTACCTGTTTCGCGTGCAACTGAACAAAATCGTCAACGATGCGCGAACCCTCGCCGTGTCCACCGCCGACGTCGAGCGCCACGCCCGCTGGGCCTGGTGGGACAACCTGGAGCAGATGCTCGGCGACATCCTCAATGCCGCGTTGCTGGTGCTGACCCCGTTCGTGCCGGTGCTCGGCGAACTGATGCTGGTCTACAGCGCGTACCAGATCATGGACGAGGTGTTCGAAGGCCTCGTCGATTGGACCGAGGGCCGGCGCACCGAAGCCTGGGAACACGTGACGGGGGTGGCCGACAGCGTGATGCAGTTTGCCCTGTTTGCGGCGGGCGGCAGTCTTGGTCAATTGGCGCGGCTCAAACGCTCGCCCTTTATCGAAGGCCTGGTCCCGGTAGAGCGGGCCGACGGCACACGGCGGTTGTGGAACCCGGACATCCGCGCGTTCGCCCAGAACAACCCGATCCCCGACGGCTCGGTGCCCTCGCCCTCGGGCCTGCATCAGCATGCTGGCAAAACCCTGCTGGCCCTCGGCGGCCAGCACCTGGAGGTGCAATACGACCCGCTCAGCGAAGCGCACCGCGTGGTCCACCCCGAACGCCCGGACGCCTACCGGCCACGCCTGCAATTGAACGGCGACGGCGCCGTGACCCATGAGGGCGAACGCCCGCGCACGTGGGAGCGCGCGCAATTGCTGCGCCGTCTTGGGCATCGGGTGCAACCGTTCAGCGACACGCAACTGGAGCAGCTAAGGGTTGCCAGCGCCACCGAAGACGGCGCGTTACGCCGCATGTACGAGCACAACGAACCCCTGCCGCCGCTGCTCGATGCCAGCCTCAAACGGCTCGAAGCGGACGAGTCCATCAGGGTCGCCAGTGAAAAAATCCGCGCAGGGCAAGCCTTGAGCGCCGACCCGAGCTCGGACTGGTTCGAGCAAATGGTCACCGAACTCGACGGCTGGCCCCAGGACAAAGCCCTGCAGGTGTTCCTCAAGCCCGACCTGAGCGGCACGTCGCACCGCTATGGCGCCGCGCACGCCAGCCCAGCCGACACCTTGCACATCAGCCTCGGCGAGGTGCTGTCCGGTCATTTGCCGGAACGGGTGCTGGGGTTTCTGGATGAAGCGGCGATCACCGCCCTGCTGGGCGTCGAGGTGCCCGAATCGCAGCGCGTACAAGCGTTGCGCGAGCAACTGGCCCGCTACGTACTGAGCCAGAGCCGCGATACCGCGCCGGCGGTCTACCGCGCCCGTGAAGCGAGCGACGACCCCGGCATCATCGGCCTGCGCCAGGACCACCCCGACCTCGACCTGAGCCTGGCCCGCCGCCTGCTGGAGACCGCCCGCCCGAGCGAACGCCAGGCCTTGGCCGACCAGCATCGCTGGCCGCTGCGCCTGCGCAACCTGGCCCATGAGCTGCACGTGGCCGCCGATTCGGTGCGCGCCTACGAAGGCTTCTATCCACCGGCGTCGCCCAGCCCGGCGACGGAAAGCCTGGTGCTCAAGACCCTGCTGTTTCATACCGATGCGCTCACCGATCTGCACATTCAAATCCGCCAAACCTCCATCACCGGCACCCTACGCAGCCAGGCCGGGCCGGACACCGCCAGCACGCGTCGAGTACTGGTGCGCAACAGCCTGGGTTACGCGGTCTACGACGCTGCAGGCCGGCAGTTGCACAGCCCGAGCAGTCTGTACGAGGCTGTGTTGCGGGTGCTGCCCGACGCGTCACGTAGCACGCTGGGTTACAACCCCGGCGACGGCGACGGCTTCCAAAACTGGTTGATGACCACCCTGGAACCCTTGGCCGAGCGCCGCAAGCTGCTGGCAGCGCCGGCAACCCACCGCGTCATGGAGCGACACACCCAGCAATTGCTCGGCGGCCCGCTGCTCAGTCGCTGCCGCGCAGCCCCAGCCGATACCCACGCGACGTTTGCGCGCGAGGTGCTGCAGCGCTTGTTTCCGAGCCTGAGCGAGCAACGCTTGAACCGTTTTATCGACGAAATCCCCCCCGACCAACTGAGCACCACCCTGAACGAGCTGACCCTGCAAAAACACACCCTGCGCACCCAATTGCAGGCCTGGAAACAATCGCCCACCCATCACCCCAAAGGCAGCGCGCAGGAACGCCAACAACTGGCCGCCCGCCGACGCCTGGCCCACCTGCTTGAACAGTGCTGGGGCGAGCGCTACGCCGAATACACCGACGATTGGGGCAGAACTCAGCCCGGCGCGCGGATCGATCTGGACGGCATGCCGTTACCCGAGTCGCTGCCTGCGCTGACCGTCAACTTTGAGCACGTGACGTTCCTGAACCTGAGCCAGAGCAGCGTCGGGCAAACCCATTGCGGCTTGCTCAAACACTTCCCGGCGCTGCGCTCCCTGGACCTGAGCCACAACAACCTGACGAGCTTGCCGGTCGAACTGGCGGCGATGCGGGTTCTGCGCAACCTGAACCTGTCGAACAACCGCATGGTGCTGTTCCCTGAAGACGTGACGCGCCTGCGCAATCTACGGCGCCTGCAAACCGTGATTCTGGACCACAACCCCCTCGCGGCCCCGCCGGACATCACGCGCATGCCCAACCTGCGCCGCCTCGACCTGAACCATACGCAAATCAGCCAATGGCCCCGCGGCCTGTTTGCCCACCCCAGGAACGACATGTTCGACCTCGACCTGAGCGGCAACCCGATCACCGCCCTGCCCGCGCTCACGCCGCAGCCCACCGCCGCACGCACCGTGGCGCGTACCCGCCTGGACCGCAACGCGCTGGACGACGATCAGCGCACCCTGTACGAGCGCTACCGCAGCGAGGCCGGGCTGGACCCGTATCGCACCTACGAACCCCAAGGCAGCAGCGACCCCTGGCTGGCTGGCGTCGACGCCAACACCCGGCGTATCCGCGAGCAATTGTGGGACGCGGTCGAAGACGAACACGGCTCCCAGGGCTTTTTCGAAGTGATCAAACTGCTTGAGCCTCCCGAGTTTTTTGAGAACCCCCAGGACCAGCAGCGCTATGCCCTCAACCAAGCGCAGCTGACGCAACGGGTGTGGCGCTTGATCAACGCCACCCACGCCGACAGCGCACTGCGCGAGCGGTTGTTCAAGCTGTCGAGCTTCCCCGGTTTGTGTGGCGATGGCGGCGCGCAGATTTTCAATGAGATGGGCATTGAGGTGATGGCCAGCGAAGCACGGCGCTTTTCGGTGACACTGCCTGAACTCGAAGGCCGACTGGTGACCCTGGCCAAAGGCGCGGCGCGCCTCAAACACCTGAACCAGGTGGCCCAGGCAGAAGTCGCCCGCCGCCTGCGGCCCAAAGCGGCCGGTGGCGAAGGCCTGCACCTGCGCTCAGAACGGGTGGATGGCGAAGCGGGCGAGGTGGACGAAGTGGATATCCACCTGGCCTACCAGACCGCGCTGGCCAACCTGCTGGACTTGCCCTGGCTGTCGGACCACATGCTGTACCGCGACACCGCCAATGTCAGCCCGCCCCAGATCCAACAGGCTTACACCACCGTTCAGGCACTGGGCCAGGGCGACGGCCTGGTCAACCAGATCTTACTGGAGCCGTACTGGGAGACCTTCCTGCAGCAAACCTACGACACCCTCTCTCAACAGAATGCCAGCGCGTACACCGAGAAGTTCTACCGCCTGGACGACCTGCAAACCCTGCAGGCGCAATGGCGCGAGGAACAGGAACCGCAGCAGAAAGACCGGCTCAAAAACAAGCTCAAGGCACTCGCGGACGAACTGGAAACCACCGAAAGCGTCGTACTGACCGACACACCGATCAGTGAAGCGCTGAACAACCGCCTGCTCAACGACCTGGGGTACAAGGAGAAGGAATGGATGCGCGGCCTGACCCGCGAGGCCCTGAAAAAGGCCCGCCAACGCCATAACCGCGAGCCCTTGCCCGAACAATGAGGCAATGGCCGGCGCGAGGGTGCTCGCGCCGGCCGCCGTTACACCTCCGAATCCCAGATCACCGTGACGCTCCCTTCATAGGCGGCGGCCTCACCGGGCTGCAACATCGTCGCGACGTCATCACGCGCCACTTCGAAATGCAGGGTGCCAGGTTTGCGGTTCACGAACATGGTCGAGAGCAGCAACTGCGTGCCCGTGCCATCCAGCCGCAGCGGGCGACGCTGGATCGGCTGGCCCTCGGGGTCGACGATGCCGTAGGGCATGGTCACGCCGACCTGCAACGGCACCGAGCGCCCCGAGGCGGCCTCACGTATCCGGCAGGTGTTGTCCCCCGCCTCGACGTACTGGCACTGCAGGCCCATCTTGAAGCGCGAGGTGGAATAGAAGTTGAAGGTCTGATCCCTGAACAGCCGCGTCGGTTTACGCCCCTGGCTCACCCAGCCCTGCCAGCCACCCTGGGGCAGCAGCTCGACACGATCACCGCCCGGTGGGATCTCGACCTTGAGGACGTGGTCGACCGAGAGAATGAAATTCAGGGTGATCTGGTCATCGTCGGGCAACAGCACGTCGCCCATGTCGAAGTCTTTGTAAGGCCCCACGCTGAACGTGATCTGCCCGCGATACGTACCGGCCCTCATGCCCAATGGGTTGGGCGTGATCAACTCGTAGGTGAACCCCAAACCCTCCATCCAAAACGTCCCCATAGGCACGGCAGTGGCCGCTCTTTGCGCACATCCCCTGCTGCCTTCCGGCAACCCCCAGGTAAATGCATAGAACGAGGGGCTGCCGACCCCAGTACCGATGTATTGGCACGGTGCCGGGGGGTAAACCCATGATGATTCCCAACCCACGCCGGGACCGGGGTTCGGCTCGATCCACTTAAGCATCATGCCGATGCCACTGATACGGAATTGAAGGGTTTCCGCCTCTCCGGTGCTTTCGTGCAAGACCGTTATATTGCGGCGCTCGGTCGGCGCATGAAACAGGATATGGTTGCGGTCGTCCCCGCCCGGCGTAATCGCCGAGTTCATCCGAAAATCAATCGGAAAGCCGATGCTGTAGCGCGTCTCGTTGCAATACTGCGGCGCCCAGGTGCAATAGCTGTTACCCGGTGGCGTGTGGTTTTTGAACACGTTACGCGAAGGCTGGCTGGGGTCCGGCCGGAACGAGGCCAGGATATCCACGGTGGCCGCCGTTGCGTCAGCGGGCAGCCCCAGGAGCAGGCCGACCAGCCAAAGCCCCAACAGCGTGTGTTTGATTTGCATGGGTTCACTCGTCCTCGAACGATTCAAATACGCTGCGCCGCTCATGGGCGCAACGCGTCAAAGATGATCTGCACATTGCCGAAGTACTGGCCGGGGAGATAACCGTCGTCAGGCTTCTGCGCGGCGATTTCCAGCAGCACGCGTTTGCCGACGCGGGCCTCGTCTTCCGGCACCACGCGCACGGCGGCAAGCCCCAGCACCTGCTGGTTGAAGGTGACGGTCAAGGCAATGTTGTCGCTGCCGTTGAACAACACCGGCTCATAGGCGAGGTAGGCATCCACCGCGCCCAGCACGTTTTTCACGTCGAAATACTCACGCAGCGCGGTCAGGGTTTCAGTCACCGGGTTCCAGTTCAGCGTTTGCTCACGCTCCAAAAAACCGGGGTTGAGCGGCAACACATAAAAGTCACTGGTGGGCACCTTGACCGACACCTGGAACACCGCCTCTTCGCGGGCCGCCAGGGCGCTGAAGCTGAGCAGGCTCAATAGGCCCAGTACCGTCAGAACCCTGCACACTGGCCAACGGCTCATCCTTTCACCTCTAGATTTTTCTGGTTGTCGCCTTCCTGCAGCTTGAAGGTGTATTGGCGCCCGGCGTCCTTAGTGAAGGTAAAGGCGCGCCCCGGCAGCACGTGGTTTTTGGTGGTCGGATGGCAGTCGGTCGGTTTACCGGCCACGCAGTTCTTGAACTCGTCGACCACGATCACGCTGTTGCCGTTGTTGCGCAGCTCATAGCGGCCGGCACCGTCGTCGATGCGCGTGTCGTAGCGGGTGTCCTTGGGTCGCACGAAAAACACCGTGCCGTAGCCGGCCAATACGCTGACGCCGGCCTGCAAGGTTTTTTGATAGGCCTCGCGCTCTTCGTCGGACACGGCGAAGGCGTCCTCTTTTTCCGGCACCACCGGGATGTAGCGCACCCGGAAGTAACGCTCGCTGGCCCGCTCGCCCATGTACAACAAGCGCGTGCCCTGCATGCCGTTGGCCGGCACGATCAGCCGTGCGGGGCTGGCCATCAGGCCATCCCGTGCGGTGGCGTCAGCCTGGCTTTGCAGCGGTACTTCCTGGGGCACGCCGCTGGCGTCGTAGACGATTTCGAGGATCTCGACCTTGACGAAGGCGGTACTGGTGCCGCCGTTGAAGATGCGTTTCAGGTAACTGCTTTTGCTGCCGTCCAGGTAGTCGTAGACCACGCCGACGTTAATATTCGGGCCCGCCTGGACCCCAAAGGACACCATCCACACGCCCAGGATTGCGGCTAATACTTTCATTGTTTTACACCCTCATTAACGATTGGCCCGACGCCAACGCACTAGACTTGCGAATCCCAAATAGCCGTGACCGCGCCCGCGCAGGTGCCCCTGCCCTATACGTCGTGATGTGCATGACGTCAGTCCTGTAAGAATCAGCCCGACTTCTGCTGGGTGAGTGCGGCATCCGCCAAGGTGTCCGGCGTGCAGCGCAGGTCACCGATCATCAGCACATCGTTTTCAGTGCGGGCCAGGCTCGGGTCGAGACGGAACTGGCAGAGCAACTGGTTGCCCTGGCGCACTTGCAGGGTCGGCGAGCCGGCGTTCATTTCCATCGAGAAGAACCCGTCCACCTCGCTGACCCCACGGCTGGCGTGGTTGATCACGTGATGGCCCTTGAGCGGCCGGCCTTGTGGGTCGACCAGGCGACCGAGCACGGTGACGGTTTTCATCACGCTGATCTTGCGGTAGTCCACCCCGCCCTTGTTGATGTGGTAGGCGCTGCGCGGCGGCTGGATGTTCGCCGACGGCGGGTGGTTGCCTTCGAAGTCGAACGCCACCGAGCCGGTTCTGTAAGCGGTGAGCGGTACAAAGTTACGCCCCGGCCGCAGCGCGGTGCTGCCACCGCTGAGGTCGTCGGCGCGCAAGGTGATGTCGTCCAGGTCGGTCTCCACATCGACGATCATGCCGGCGCCGTTGCCGTGGTACTGGCTGGTCAGCGCCATCTTCTGGCCGCCGACGGCGAAGGTGCTGTGCAGGTTCAGGCCACCGGTGAGGTTGCCGTTGTAGGAGGAACGCTGGGCGAAAACATCGCCGCCGACGGTGTCACCGTGGAAGCTAGTCATGCCGGACAGGCCGACGCCGTAGGTGTCGGTCAGCACGGTGGCCGAGACGTTCTGTAAGACGTGATCGGGCATGCTTTTGCGGTACGTCAACGAGCCATTGTTGTCGCGCTTGCCGTCGCGGGAAGTGCGCGAGCCGATGCTGCCCGACCACTGTTCGCCCGGCCCGCCGAGGGCCAGGTTGAGGGTCAGGTCGACGCCACGGTTGCGCTGGTCGCCGGTGCTGCGGCTGGCGGGGCGGTCAAACAGCGACAGGCGCCAGTTGGCATCGCTGCCAAACAACACATCGTGTTTGCTCCAGCCCAGGTCCAGGCCAACCCCCTCGACATTGCCTTGGCTGTGGGACAGGCGGGCATTGAGCGAATGTTGGTTGAGCAGACGATGATTGATCGACAGCGACGAGGTGCTGGTCTGGCCGACAAAGGTTTGTCGGGAGCGCAGCCGTGTACCGTCGGGCAGGGTGTCGTAGGTGTTGCGCGTGTCCAGCCAACTGCGGTTGTGGCTGGCAATCACGCTGCCGGCGCCATAACTGTAGAGGCCTTGCACGTCCATGCCGGTGCCGTGGTCCTGGGTCTGGTAGACGTTGGCGTAGACGCTCGCCTGGGTCGCCAGCGTCCAGTCGATGGAGCTGCCGTATTGCATGCGGTCCTGCACCTGGCGAGCGGACAGGCCGAGGATCACGCGCGGGTGCAGCAGGTAATTGACCGAGGCGCCGGCGGTCATGTCGCCTTTGTCGCGCTGATCCCAGTTGTTGAGCAGGGTGCTTTCGCGGCCGGCGAACAGGTTGTAGCGCCAGCGCTCGTCGTGGTTGCGCCAGTTATTGGGCTTGTACACCAGCTCCTGGGTGGTGGCCGTGACCTGGCCGTCTTCGACCAGGCGCACTTCCACTTCATAAATGCCACCGGGCAGCGCGCGCGTGTCGATGCTTTGCAAACCGGCCGCCACTGGCTGGGTGTTGATCAGCAGGCCGTTGCGATAAATCTCTACCGAGCCTTGGCGGTTGGAGGTGACGTAGATCGGGTACACGCTGGGCTTGGGGTTGCTGATCGCGAGGCTGTCGGAACTGCCGAGCATCACACCCACGGCCACATCCGGCGCCGCCCCAAAGGAGCGCGGCTGGCGATTAAGCCCTTCGGAAGTGGGCGTGAAATAGCCCAGGCGCAGGAACTGGCCTTCGAATTCGCGCTGGGCATACAGCGAATACAACGCGTGATACAGCTGCGTGTCCGGCCCGCCGAGGCGTGCCAGTTGCAGGTTGAGCGCGTGGCTCCAGTTCCCCAGGCTGCTGCTGGCTTCAACCCCGAAACGTCCGCCGAGTGCCTGGTCTTGCCCGCCGTTGAGGTTCAACTGGTTGCTGACAATCAAGCCCGTGCTGCCGTCTTTGGGTTGGTGGTAATAACGCTGATGATCGGTGTCGTGCTCGGCGTTCTGCGTGAGGATCGAGACCAGCGAGTTTTCCAGGTTGTAATGCACCGCCAACATCTTCTCCGGGCAGTGTTGCGTGCAACTGCCTAGCGCGACGCCTTGTTGCAAGTAACTGCTCCAGGTATCGCGCTCAGCGGGTTTGATCGGGCTGTCGCTGGTATCGGTAAAGTCCAGCAGCGTGAGGCGATCATCGCGCGAAAGCACCACCATTGCCTCGCCCATGAACACTTCGTCGCGTTCTATGCGCACGGCCAGCGGCACATCAAAAAAATGCTCTTCGAATTCGCTCGGCAAACCTTTCGCCTGAGCCAGCAAACTGCGCGGCGTGTAACTGTTGTCAGCCGCGGCCAAGGCAGCCGAACAGGCAAGCAGGGCCAGCGCCGCCGCGATGGGTTTCATCGGGAACATGAACTTAATACTCTAGGGCGAACAGCAAACCATCGGAGCACCGACCCCAGGCGAACACCGCCTGCGGTCGGTGGGTGTGATCAATAAGGCAAACCCTTATCGATTGCCGGGCGCTTAAAACGTGGTGCGCGGCACGTTGTCGAAGATCACGGTGGCCGTGGTGGTGTATTGACCGTTCTGAGTGTCCGCTGGCTTGGCGGCCTTGATGGTCATCAGCTTTTGCAGACCCGGGTTGGACTCTGCGTCGGCAGCCACTTCCAAAGGGGCGCCGGTCAGGACGACGTCGCCCAGGCTGATGGTCAGCGCGATAGCGTCTGTACCGTTGGTGAGCGATGCCGGGCCGTCCTGCAGGTAAGCGTCGATCGAGCCACCGGTGTTTTTCAGGGTGAACATGGAAGACAGCGTGCTCAACTCACCGGTCACGGTGTTGTAGGACATGATTTCGTCACGACCGAAGTTGGGGTCCAGGGGTTGAGCGTGGAACTGCTTGGTAGGGATATCGGCCTTGATGTTGATCGTGGTGCTTGCATCGTTGGCGGCCATCGCAACCGAAGAGCCCAGTACGGCAACAGCCAGAGGGAGCAGAACAGTAAACTTCTTGATCATGCTTGAATACCTGTAGTCATTTAAAGGAAGGCGGTTAACTCAAAAGCAAGCCAGGACTCACTTCCAACTAACACACTGGCATTGAGGTTCAGTGTTTTGGTGAACGTTCAACGCCAGGGCATATTCGATCAAATCAACTTTAAGATATGCAGGCACGCTCCGAGAAACATGCAAGCCACTAGGCCATTACGCAGGAGGAAGAAATACAATAAATACGACTTTTAAAAAAATGACTGTAAGAATTGAATGACGCACAGATATATCGACAAAAGCAGTACAGATATAAAAACCAACTTAGCCGATAAGACCGCGACTGTAGTATTGAAACTACGTGCGAGCATTATTCTATACGTTCAAACTGTGCGGCACCGGTTGACCACGGTGTTATTGACGTAGGAGATGGACGTTTCGCGCCTCTCCCTTGTTAAGCCCAACCTGGCGGCACGCTTGACGACGCATAGCTATTCACTATGATTGACTTTAAATCGAACCGACGAATATTAGTGTAGAATCAATCACCAAGGATCGACCGATGTGGACACCCGTGAGTGGGTGGCTACATCCGCCAAACTGTCAGTGGCAGGCTGCGGCGATATCAAATTCAATCAGGAGTCCCCCTCAGCATGGCAATCACCGCGAAAACCCGATCTGTCACGGCTCACGTCCCTGAGCAACTGGCCCAAAAGATCGATTTGATGGCAGAGCGTCTGGAGCGTTCCAAAAACTGGATCGTCAAGCAGGCTCTGTCCGCTTGGATAGAGCAGGAAGAAGAGCGTAGTCGCCTGACCCGTGAGGCCTTGGCCGATGTTGACGCTGGCCGCGTTATTGACCACCAAGCTGTCCAGGCCTGGGCTGATAGCCTCAGCACCGACACTCCGTTGACGGTGCCGCGCTGATGGAGTTGAAGTGGACAAGCAAGGCGTTTTCCGACATTACCCGGCTGTACGAGTTTCTGGCGTCGGTGAATCAGCCTGCCGCCGCACGAACAGTGCAGCAACTCACGGCGGCCCCTATCACACTGCTGACCAACCCACGCATTGGTGAACGCCTGGAAGAGTTCGAGCCAAGGGATGTGCGTCGAATTCAGATCGGCCATTACGAGATGCGTTACGAGATAGTGGATTCGACTATCTACCTGCTGCGCCTGTGGCACACCCGTGAAGACCGATAGCCAGGCTGGACTGGGGCCCGGACCGGCCGCTGTCATTTGCAGGTAGCGATGGCCCGTGGCATTGACACAGCGACGGCCTTCCAAAACGCCCTCCTGAACGCATCAACGCTAAAAAAATCGCGCCCCCCTGAGCTGGTCGGTAATCCGCGTTGGGACCGGGGAACCCAGCCCAACACCTGCCCCAGCCAGCCAAATCCCCGTCACGTCTTGACCAACATCTGTGACCACGCCCGGCGACCCACGCACATTGAGCGAGATATAGACCGGCAGGATTCACGGCGGCGGCTATTTTGTAGTCGAGCGATCCGTATCGGATGTCGAACGAATGAACGCCGGGGGCGGCGGTGTACGGGGTTTGCAGGGACAGCTTGGAGCCCTCAGGGTCAGCCCCCTATTCCCCTCAGAACACACTTCGTATAACTACGCTCCATCAGTTGCAATCTGTCCCACCTCTTTTCTGCGGAAGGCCATCTGTTATCTCATAGTAGCTGCCCTTTTGTGCCACACAGATGTGCTCTATCAGTGTCAGCCCTGCTGGCTCGTTGAACGTGCCAGCTGCAATCGAGATATACCCCTCATCTCGATTTTCCGAAAATATCTGTGCTCCACACCGAGAACAAAAACCACGGTGCGTGGTTGGCGATGAGCGGTACCAACGCAGCTTGCCGACGCTTATTAGTTCAAGGTCTGCCTTATCACAGGCGGCGTAGGCGGCAAAGTGGCTATGCAAGCGGCGGCAGAATACGCAGTGACAGGCAACGACATTGCGCAATTCGCCCCGAACGATATAGCGCACCGAACCGCATAGACATCCGCCGGTCGCTCGGATCTGTTTTACCTCCACCTCTGACATTACGCGCTCCCCTTGTAATTATGGATTTTAGGACTACAATTCTGGAACTATAGTTCTTTTGAGTAACGATCATGTTCAACGGAATTGTGCAATTTTTTGATACTCTGTCCACAACGCGTCGGCGTCGTGCCAATTTACGGTTCACCAACAGCCTCAGCGACGAGGTCCTACGTGATACTGGCGTGGAGCGAATTGAGCTTGTGGCGAGCTTTGTCTCACCGCAGCCTGGATGCCGGGAGCAGTCTGAGGAGAATCGCGCTGGAAAATGTCTTCCCCATGGTTGAAATCATAGAATGCTAAATACTTTGAATGACATAGCCTTCGATGACGCGGCGCGGTGCATGGCTGAACTCGGCCACCCTCATCGTCTACAGATATTTCAACTTTTAATCCGGGTCGGGGATGCCGGGCTCGCCGTGGGGGAGATTCAACAACAACTTGGCATTCCCAAATCGACTCTTGCCCACCATCTTGCTCAGCTTGTTGCTGCGGGCTTGATGACTCAAGAGCGACAAGGCAGGGTGCAGCGTTGCCGAATCGACGCCGGACGTGCAAGGGCCCTGGTAGCATTTTTTGTCACGGACTGCTGCGAAGGCCTACCGGGAGTTGAAGGGTTGTTTCATAAGTAAGACAGGCCCGTTATAAAAAAACAATATTCTAATTATGCATTCTCAGCGTCTTGGTCGGTAATGCGACGAAATGAAATGACTGTTGCTTTTAAGTTTTAGCGTAAGGCTGTGAGCAATAAGATATCGAAATCGTATTTTGAGTAATGGCGAAGAATATATGATGGTGATTTTATTTTGGGGTTATCTTCGGAGCTACATGGAGAATTTTATCTTCGGTGGTGTCTCCGGTGTCTCTGGCAAGATTGTCGGAAAGTTGCCTTGATATGACCGAACAAGATGGTCGGCAAACTGCCTATAAATATCTCCGCTCGAGTTGACTGCTATAATAAGTTTGGAGTTTGGCAAAGTAGGGAAGTCATGTTCCTCACCTAAAATTACTTCATCCTTGCTAATGGCATTGTAAGGGAGTATTGCTATACCCAATCCGGCAGAAACCGCTTTTTTTATGTTTTCGTATGACGATCCAGTATATGCGATTTTTACCTGTTTATTCTCCTTCCTAAGTACTTCGAGCGCAGCCCTACGGTACGAACAACCTTCTGGAAATAGAATGA
The DNA here is from genome assembly GCF_049897085.1 of Pseudomonas sp. PSPC3-2. Taxonomy (NCBI): domain Bacteria; kingdom Pseudomonadati; phylum Pseudomonadota; class Gammaproteobacteria; order Pseudomonadales; family Pseudomonadaceae; genus Pseudomonas; species Pseudomonas sp. PSPC3-2. The sequence goes on along the minus strand of NZ_JAFCVO010000001.1, from coordinate 207,119 downwards.
GAGGTAATTCGTGGCTTTTGTTAAAGTTAGTATTTTCCCTTCCAACCCAATGGAGTGATTCTGTTTTAAGTGGACGGTAGTGGGAAAATCCATTTTCTTCGAAGTCTGTCGTTCTTTTAAAGAGAGCGACATCAAGCTCGTTAGCTCTAACCAAAGTCAAGATTTTATCCGAGAGCGTAGCGTGCACCTCGACTTTCAATTGAGGATTTACAGCAAAATAACTCGATAAAGCGCTGTATATATAAGCGATACTGAAGTCGTCAGGTACCCCTAGCCGAACAAGGCCGCGCACAGGCGATTTTTGGAGCGTTCCAATTGCAACTGAGACTGTATTAAGTATCTCATTTACCTGAGGTAGAAAGTGCTTTCCTTCGTCAGTTAGACCAATAACTCGCCCTTGACGCCGTTCGAGCAGCTTACAGCCTACTATCTGTTCAAGCTTTTTAAGATTTTGCGTAATGGCGGACTGCGATCTGTGCAGTTTTTTGCTGGCACTTATGAAGCCGCCATCCAAAGCGATTGTAGCGAACGTCCTCAGGTGCTCTAACGTTGCACGGCGGTCGCCCAGATGTGACCAAATTTCCTTCTCCATTGCCCCATGCTCCAGCATTATTCAACGGCGCTTGTAAGATCTTTGGCAGCAATCACTGCGACCTGCAAGCCTTCCCCAAATCCCCTTCGAACCAATCTTGCCATCTTCTTTGAATCTATCAGTAATTATAGGATGAGTCATTGCGTGTTGGATCCAATCCGTCGCATTTTGTTTCAGTTCGACGAGTATGCCTTCGCAAATATGAAAATTTTGAAGCCGCAATCCCGCAGAGCGATAGCCCACGCCTGGTCAGCCGCCGACCGATGCGTAACGAGGTAGCAAAATTTCTTATTATGAATAGAGGATTATTAATTTTCCAAACACCGCTCGGCCTGCCATCGTTCTACCTAACGGACAAGTATCAGATGCTTAGGTATTGGACTCTTGTCGACCGGCTTGAGAGCTAGGATCACCCCTCGATCGACAGAAAAATGCTCTCTCTCGAGAGATATCAGTTTGCGCTCAACCCAGTCACCTGAGGCTATATAGAAGTTATAACTTTTATGAAACAGTAGGGAGCACCCAATATGAATACGCTAACTAACGGGAAAATTGAATCGTTTCATATCGACGTAAAAACAGCTAATTTCTTCGGGCTCCACCACGCCGAACGCCTCAAGGAGGTGCTTGAGATCCACCTCAGCGACCGCTCTTACCGTCCGAAGGACGACGATTTACTGAGTGATTGGGTTGCTAGCGTCACTGCGCCGGCGTTCCACATTTTGGCTAAGGAAGGTTTTCGTGCTCGCGACTTTTGCACGATCGGTACCGGTGCGGGTCTTGATGCCCTGGCGGCGATAGAAATTCTTGAATCCAAAAATATTTTTATAACGGATTTACATGAGGATGTCGTATCACTCGCAGCTAAAAACATTGTAGGAAATATAAGGGAGAGTGACATATTGGTCGCCACGGGCACTGGCGACATGATAAGTCCAGTGGTAGACGCTAACTTTAGAGCGGACCTTCTCTACGAGAATTTGCCGAACATTCCGATTGAGGTTGAGAGCGATCTTCATAGTGGACAGAATAGTTCGACTTTTGCCGCTAGGCGCAAGGAGAATCTCCCGAAATTTGTTTCGCAACACCTACTTTCTCTACACTTTCTTATGCTGAAAAATGCACGTTCTATACTCCGACCAGGCGGTAGGATTCTATCCTCGATTGGTGGACGAGTGCCTCTTGAAGTCACACTTAAACTTGCATCGGCAACTAACTACAGCGGCAGAATTCTCGCTTATACTTGGAAGGTGCAATCTGAGCCTGAGGACGTTATTGGTGGGTATGCTCATTGGGAACAAGCTGGCTTTGGCCCCTTTAAATTTTATCCAGTAGATATTCTGAAAGTTATCTTTAACAAGCCAACGTTCGTAGTCGAAAGTAGCGATGCACTTGAGTTTGAGCAAGCTCTGGCGGGTTATGAGTTGAGTGCTGTTCAAGCGCTACAAGGGTTTCAGGACGGAATTCAAATAGGCCATACGGTTGCGGTGCTGGAATCAACTGATTGGTAAACTGTTAACAATCTGCAGATCGATCTCATGCCAAAGCACATACTACAGCTAATTGGTTCCACACCTGTCGTTGAACTCACAAAATTGGGCATTCCAGAAGGTGTGCGGATTTTCGCGAAACTAGAGTTTTTGAATCCAGGTGGAAGTATTAAGGATCGCATGGTCTTTCATATTCTCCGTGATGCGGAGTCAAGGGGCAAGCTTAAGCCAGGCTCAGTTATAGTTGAGAATACATCCGGCAATACCGGTGCTGCTATTGCAATGTTTGCTGCGACTTTCGGTTATCACGCCATTCTGACTATGCCCGATAAAGTCAGCAAGGAAAAACAGAATGCCCTAAAAGCGATGGGGGCCGAGATCATAGTTTGTCCAACCAGTGTTCCTCCAGAATCGGAAAATCATTACGTTTCTGTTGCTCGGCGAATCCACGCTGAGACTCCGGATTCGTTCATGCTAAATCAATATGATAACCCTTTAAATGCGGAAGCCCACTATCTCACGACAGGCCCAGAGATATTTAAGGTCTTTGGAAAAACTATTTCAGCATTCGTCGCTTCTGGAAGTACTGGTGGGACGATTTGTGGGGTAGGCCGTTTTCTAAAAGAAAAAATTCCTGATATTAGTGTGGTTTTGCTAGATCCGATCGGTTCTATATATCATCATTATTTTCATCATGGGTTGGTAGATACTGACCTGATACGACCCTATTATGTAGAGGGCGTCGGCGAGGATCATCTAGCCAAATGTATGAACTTTAATGTGTTGACCGACGTGATTCAATTTGACGACCAATCAGCATTTCAAACCTGCCAAAAACTGGCGCGTAAAGAAGGATTGTTTTGTGGGGGAAGTTCTGGGGCCAATGTCTGGGGCTGTCTTGAACTCGCTAAAACAATACCGAAACCAGCAGTAATAGTGACTGTCTTGCCTGATAGCGGCACTAAGTATCTCTCCAAAATATACGACGATGAATGGCTAGCTTATCACGGTTTCGCAACTCAGGATGTTAGCGAGATTTGATCTTAGTATAAGTAGCGTTTATAAATTTTGGTTGCGTATCATTTTTCTGGCATCAAGGTGATTCAGGGGATATAGCCTGTTGCATTTGGATCTGTAAGACGGATTACGGTTATTCTGGCCAGGGGGTAAAATGCTTGATTTCTCGCGGGGCGATATAATAGCTGCGCTGGTAGCTTCGTTTTTGTGGAGCTTTGCATATATAGGTCCAACGGCTGTACAGCCAGCAGGGGAATTACTATTGGTTGCTGGACGGTACATTGTATTTGGGCTTTGTGGTATTTTTGTGCTGTATGTCGATCGTGAAGAGATGAAAAAAGTTTCGTTGCGGCGAATATTATTCGCTTTGCATCTGGGTGTAATTGGATACTTAGTCTTCTATATTGCTGTTTCATATGCGGTCACCTTCAGTGGCGGATTTGTCACCGCTATTATTGCGGGTTCTGCGCCAATCGGTATTGCCGCTGTGGGAAACATCTTGGAACGTCGTACCCCTTGGGGCGTGCTATTGTCCTCTGTCACTTTAATTTTTATTGGGATATATAGTATTAGTCTTACGCAGTCTGCTGGGGAGTCGCCTCATTACACGGCCCTATCAATATTTGGTATTAGCTTGGCGCTTCTCGCCAGTGCGACGTGGACTTATTTTGTAGTGTTGAATGCTCATGCCCAGCGCACCTGGGTTGGTTTGCCAACGACCAGATATTGGACTGCATTAGTTGCGGTCGGAGCCGGAGCCGGATCTCTTCTACTTCTGCCAATGGCATTAATTTCGACTCCTGCGGCGACGTTCTCGCCAATTATTTTTGGAAACTTATTATTATGGATTCTTGGTCTTGGGTTTATTGGCTCTTGGTATGGAACTTATATTTGGGTGCGGGCAGCTCAAAGGCTACCGGCAGCGCTCGCGGGGCCGCTATTAGCTACTGAGGCGATTTTCGGGGCTATCCTTAGTCTGATTTGGGAGCAGCGGCTTCCGACAAGTTTTGAGGCTTTTGGAAGTTTTCTAATCATATTAGGGGTAGTGTTGTGTCTGTATTATGAACTTAGGAAGGGGCGTTTGCGAGAGGTGTGACGGCTTAACCCCAACTTTTAACCAAACGCCAAGCTTAGCTTGCAACGCTATGAGACTTTTAATTAAACCAAGATGGGATGGGCGAAATATGCGTAAATCATATGAAGCGGTCAAGCGTTCTCATGTATTTAAGGATAATGTGGAGGGCCTCAAGCAGTACTATGAAGCTTGGGCCACCCATTACAACAAGGACCTTGAAAACGAGAGTTGGGTCGCCCCTCAAGTGACCTGTGATCTAGTTCGGTTGGTTGCAACAAGCTACGGGCTCAACAATACAAGTATTTTGGATGCGGGGTGCGGTACTGGGCTTGTGGGGGTAGGCCTCAATGAAAGAGGTTTTAATATAATCGACGGAATTGATCTGTCCGAGCAGATGGTGGAGGAGGCCTTAAAAACTCAAGTGTACCGCAGTCTTCGCGGGGGGATTGATCTTAATATTCGTTCAAAAAACCACCGAGGCAGGCAGTATGGGATTGTTGTCAGCTGTGGTATGTTCACACACGGACACGTAGAGCCCAAGGCATTATTGTCTTTGATCGATTACTGTGCTGGCGGTGGGTTTATTATCGTATCCACTCGAAATAGTTATATGAGTAAAGCGAAGTTTGAGGACTTCGTTAGGCTAGAGGTTTTATCTTCTATGATAGAACTTCAGTTTTGTGTACGCGATGCCAGATACCTAGAGGCTGAGGGCGGGCATTATTGGGTTTTTCATAAAAACCAAATAATTAACCACATTGCGACTGAATAGTTGGACTGGGATCACAATAAATAGGCGTCTTAGTTAAGCGCTTGTCAAAGTAGGGAGCTACAGAATCAGGTTGAGCTAAGCGGCCTGCGCCCTATCGAATACGAAGGGCGGACAGCCACTGGGGTTAAGTGCACTTTCTGTTCAGGCGCTTCCTAAACAATTCATAGCTTATTGGTTTCATTGCTCCCCAAAACCCAACCTGGCAGCCCTAGCCAGATCGGAGAGCCTTAGCTTACGATTTTCCGAATTCAGTGGGCTCCCCTTTCCAACCCCCTGCCCGCCACGGCAGGGGCAATGACCAGGCTTACTCAACATGCTTAAGCTTGATCACCTGTTCAAGCGCCGAGAGCAGCCGTTCAAACGCACTAAACCGCTCGTCCTTCAGTTCGGCCCAGCGCTCGATGAAGAAGCGGCCTTGATCGTCAATCTGCACCGGCGTGGTGAGAATCTCGCCAGTGCGCGAGTGATGCACCAGGTTCACTGCGTGGGGTGAACGCTGCTCGACCATGAACTGTCCGGGGTGTGTCAGCCGTGAACGATCGACCGGAACATAGGCGCGAAGGGGACGTGCGCCTGAGACGGCGACACTCAAGGTGAAGTCGCTGCGGATCGCCGTGAGCCGGTTGGGGTACAAAGACGATCCATAGGCGACGGTCCATTGCAGTCCTGAACGCAACTCGGTGGCGGTGCCCGCTGGGACGTCGAAGGTCCGCAGGCTGATGGCTCCTTGAGTTTGAGCGACGCCCGCAATGCCCGCGACAGGGTGCGCATGAGCACTCCCCATATGCGCCACCCACTTATGCGCGCCTTGGGCCACCTGGTCCTTGCGGATGACCTCTCCGGCAAAAAAATTGAACATCGAAAGGCGCGACGTATCGGCTGCGGCCATGCCCTTGGTGTGGTAGCTGGATACGCAATCCAATGCGCGTATGCGCATCCCGTGTTTGCCCGCCACGTCCACCACGCTGGTGTAAGTGTGCGGCCCGCGGTACTCGGGCATTTGCCCACGGTCCAGGGTCCACAGTCGGTCTTTGAGCGATTTTGACACGACCCCTGTGCGATGGAACGTATCCAGGTCTGCCTGGTGCAGGTCGGTGAACAGGTGCTCCATGTAGAGGGTTTTGACCCCGTGTGCCTTGAGCGTGCTCATCTGATCGATCAGCAACGCCTTGCTCGATTGCTCGGCGTGGCTCTCACAGATAATCAGCCCTGGGGCGTGTTTGTAGCTCTCCTGGATAAAGTCGGCTTGCGTGGCGTGCGCCGGCAAGTCCGGCAAGGTCGGCCGGGCGGGGAGTTCAGCGGTTTTGAAAAACTCCTCGGCGCGCTTATCCAGGCGTTCGCGGGTTTTCCTGAAGGCGCTTTCGGCGGCGGCTATTTTGTGGTCGAGCGATCCGTAACGGGTGTCGAACGGATGGGCGCCTTTGCCCATTTCATGCAGCTCGTGGGTGAACCGTGCGTCTATGTCGAAGTCGCTGTAGGCGCTTGCGTCGCGGGTTGCGCTGATGAACGCCGGGGGCGCGGTGTACGGGGTTTGCAGGGTCAACTTGAAATCGGCTTTGGCCAGCGGGTCGTCGGCGATCGCGCCGGCGGAGTCGTTCCAGACACCCACCGGCTGGCCGGCGGCGACGTCTTCGACCCGCACACTCAGGGTCTTTTGCAGGTCGGCCAGGCCCGGGGTTTGTGTGTGGGTGTTGGTGCGGCGGCTGTCAGCCAGGGCGACCCAGCCGTCTGTGGGGTTTTCGGCGATATCGGCTTCGATGAGTTTATGGGAGTAGAAGTTTCGCTGGGCATTGGGCCGGGGACTGACCAGCGCGCCGTTTCTCAGGTAGAAGGCTCTGTCCAGCTCGTAGCCAGTGGACGCATCCAGCGCACAGACGGCGATTTTTTCGCGACGCGCCGCAAGCATCAAGGCGCGATAGGCGTGCGGCGAGTCTTTGGCGATCCCCAGGGCTTTCTCGACTTTTTTCAGATAGGCGCTGATGTGCCTGTAGCTGCCCCCGGCGTTGAACTTGTTGAGTTTGACTCTGAACAGGTCCGCCGGCAGGTATTCGATGTACAGGCGCCGCACGCCAAGCGCGTAGAGGGCGTGCATGTTGTCGATCAGCAACTGTTTGCCAGCGAGCGAGCTCGGCACGGCGCCCACGACCAGGCCTTGGTTTTCCTTGAAGGCGCTTTCAAGGATGTGCCGATGGGTCGCGTTTGTTTCAAAGGCCAGTACATCGGCCCTGGGGACGATGGGTTGCAGCTGTGTGAAGAACGTGTCGGCATCGCTGCGCAACTGCCGGTATGCCTTCAAGTACGGGGCTTCTAGCGGGCCCATTTCATAGATCAGCAGGGCATTGCGGGTTCCATCACCGAAAAACTCATCCACGCTGGAGAGGGTTCCAAACTCCAGGGTCAGCACGGTTTCATAGTCCTTGATCCGCTCCGTCGGCACTTCATAGCGCTGCAACGCGTGGGGTGTCGGCGCAGGTGGTGTCGGCACCCCGCCGGTGAGGCCCGAGCGCACCCAGTGCCCCTCGGCATTCTGGTTGACCAGGCGTGCGGTGGAGAGCAGTTTTCCGTTCACCGGGTCCTGATGAAACAGCAGATAGCGGCCTAGCGCATCGGGGGTTTTCGTGGCCCACAACGACCGACCTTCGAACATCACCGCCTGCATGCCGGCGGGTGCGGGGGTCGGTGGCTCCAGTTGTTTGATCAGCGCCATGGACTGGTGCTGCACCGCCGGGCGCATAAGGTGGCGCATGGGCCGCGCCAACGGGCCGATGGACTTGAGTGCCGGGCGCAGATCGCTGAACACGGCGCCGAGGCTGTTGCTCAGGTAGCCGATAAAGTGTTGCAGCGCGGCATGCGTGTCGCCCTGGTTATAGGCGTGCAGGGCAAGCATGCCGTCCTTGAGCGCCAGCAACAGGCCCAGGCTCAGGCTCAACACCGGAAACGGCGCGGTTGCAATCGCGATCAGCGGTTCGAGGCAACTCCAGATCAGGCCCATGATCATGTCGCTGCGATTGACCGTGGTGGCAGCCACGTCGTCGATCTTGCGCTGCAGCTTCATGTCGTGCAGCAGGTGGCGCAGGTCGAGCACGGGCGCAACGCGTTCGGTTGAGTCGTAGCGCGCCGGGCTCAGGTCGGTGCTGTTGAGGTCTGCGGGCAGGCCGGCCTTGGCGGTTTGCAGAAAACCTCGCACCCGAACCTGGGACTGCACACCGACGCGCGCGCTGAAGTAATCGAGCATGCCGTCGACTTTTTTCAGCAGGTAGTTGAACACCCGGGCTTCACGGAAGAAAACACCATCCGGCGCCTGCGGCGTGTAGAGCAGCACCGGGTTCACGCTGTGGCTGAACAGCAGGGTGTCGATCACCCAGTCGCCGTCGATCATCAGGCGATGCACGCAGTAGGTGTTGCGCGTTTCGGCCGACGTGTCATCCAGGCTGTGGATGGCGCGCTCAAGCCAATCAAGATCGGCCTGGGCGATATGGCCTTTGAGGCGCGACTCCAGCGCAGCGCTGTGCAGTTGTAGCTGGCTGATGGTCAGCGTTGCATCGCGGCGCAGCGGGTAGCCTTGGCTGCCGGGGTTTTGCAGCTTGGCTTTGACTTCATCGGCGTAGCGCTGGCCGATCCACACGCCGCGTACCGAGAGCACGACGTTGCTCGGCGTGAGCTTGCTCAGATTGACCCCGGCCGGGCCCATGAAGGTGGCGACGGTTTCGAACTTGGCGTCGAGGAAGCCCACGGCGTCTTCAAAACCCTCGCGATACAGCCGGGTATAGGTGACGGACGCGGGGCGCGTTAAGGCGGGGAAGTCTTTGGGCTAATGCACCCACACGGTATCGGGGTCGACGTCGTTTTGCCGCTGGCGGCCGAGCAGAGCGTTGAGCTGTGCTTTGGCCTGGGCATGCACGAAGCGTTCGAAGGTGACAAAGCGCGCGTCGGATAACGGGTGCTGCGCATAGGTGTGCGCGGCGCCTTCGGCATTTTCCGCCAGTTGGGTCAATTGGCGACGTTGCGCCTCGGTGGCCGCGCGGTACCAGGTCGGGGTGCCCCGGTGGTAATCGTCGGTCTGAATGTCCAGCAAGCGGGCACGCAAGGCTTTGAGGCAATCGGCGTGGCTGCTCGCCTCGCTGAAGGTGACGTGGCGATATTCCTGTTGCGCCGGGATGAAGCCCAGGCTGGCCATGAAAGTTTGCAGGCCCGCACGGGATGTGAGGGCGACTTGCTCCAGCAGATAAGCGCGCATGGCGGCGTCTGCGCACCAGGCGAGGATATGCGCCTGGCAGAGGATTTCCGTGTCGAACCCATGAAACTGCTGGGCCTGGGGCGCTTCGGGGGTACACAGCAGCAAGCGTTGGAGGCGACCCTGTGCGTCGGTCTCGCGCAGCAGCCAGAGGTCCTTGAGCACGCAGCCATTGAGCGCAACGGTGCTCGCGCCGAGTGGCGCACTGGCGCCCTGACGCAGACGGGTAAACCGTTGATAGTCTGCCTCGGTGATGTGGTTTTGCAGCTTGGCCGTGTAGGCCAGGGCATGGATGCGACGGTCGAGCATCTGTTCGAGGGCGGCGTGGATCTCGGATTTGGCGTAGTACTCGCGCCGCACGGTCTCAAACTCCACGCGCGGTTTGAGGGTGTTGAGCAGGCCGACCAGGTAGACGGGGGTCAGCTCCTGATAGTCCTCGGCCAGCGGCGCGTCGGCATAGGTGAAGGTGGTATTGAGCAAAAACGCCGACCCGGCCAGTTCGTCACCGCTGTGCAGGCCCCGTAGCGCCAGCTCGGTCAGGCTGTGTGTTTGCTCGTAGGTCCCGACCCTGGCCACACTGCGGCGCGTGCGCACTTGCAAGCGGTCGGGGTCCAAGTCGGTGATTTCCAGGTCGCTGGCCAGTTGTTCGAGCACCTGGTAACGCGCCAGGGTCGGCGGCGAGGCGGCATGGCCGAACAGGTTCAGCAGGGTTTGCCGAGCCTCGTCGTACTCGCTGAGGTGGCGTGCCAGGGCTTCGCGTTGGGGGCTGGGCGCGTTGCGATACCAGGCCGGGGCGCTGTATTCAAGGCAGCGGTCCAGCAGGCGTTGGGCGCGCAATTCCAGGCGCAGGCCGAGATCGGGCAAGGCCGCGCGGATGGCGTCGTCCAGGTCCGTAAGCAATTGTTGGGCGCTGTGGCCGGGGTTGTTTTCCAGGCTCAAGGCCCAGTCGATATCCCGCGCACGCTTGGCCAGCCTGGCGTCGTAGGCGTGTTCGCACAGCGGTTCGCCATCGATCGGCGCCAGCGCCAGGGGCCAGATGCCCATGGCTGAAAGCGCCTGGTATTGCTGGGGCAGCAGGCTGATGAACGCCTTGCGCCAAGTGCCGACCGCCATCGCGTCGCGCAGCCGGGTGTTCATGTCGGCCAGCGAGCTGAACGACTCGAAGCCACGGGCCGGGGTAAACAACACGACGTAGCCGACATCGTCAGCCGGGGTCAGTTGGGTGACCACGGGCGTGTTCTTTTCGGTCAGCACAAAGGCCCCGGCGAATTCGATCGTCTGCGCTTGATAGCTGAAGGTCAACGCATAGATACCCGGTCGAAAGGTCGGCCCCAAACCCAGGTTCTGCACCAGTCGCGCCTCCTCACGCTGCAGCAGATAGCCCTGAAAGTTGAGCTTGGCTTCCAGTTCCAACGCGGCCAGGCCAGCGTCATTGGCCATGAAGGTGCGCAGGCTTTTGCTGCCCAGCACACTGACTTCATCGAGTTTCTGCAGCTGCGGCGTGAGGTCGCGTTGGAGCGTCGCCAGCAGTTGTTTGCCCTCTTCACTCTGCAGGTCGGCCTGTGCCACACCGGCATACAGCGCACGACTGCTATCGAAATGAGCGTGCGTGTGCGCCTTGAGCGTCTGGTTGAGTTTTTCAAGCTGCTGCAACTCGACGGGGAGCGGCCGTTTGGACAGTAACGGTGTATCGGCTTCAAGTAACTGGTGACCGATCTGATGCAGATAGCCCCGTATTTCCAGAGATGTCGGCGAATACGGGGAAGAAATCAATGTGCTCATCGCACTGGCTCCATGCGCATGGGAAGAGCCATCAGCATGGTGGGCGCCCGGCGCAGGCCGGTGGTAGTTAAGTAGGCGCGGGCTGCGACCGTTGGTCGACTGATCTTGAACAGTATTAAGATATATCTTAAGTTATATCTTAACCAAAACGGAGAGACCCAAAATGAGCGAGCATCATCCCCACGGCGAGGGCCGCGACGGCTTCGAAAAACGCCCCGGCCGCGAACGCGGCGGTCGCGGCCCACGCGTGTTTGCCCCCGGCGACCTGAAGTTGCTGTTGCTGGCGCTGATCGCCGAACAGCCGTGCCACGGCTACGACCTGATCCGCCAGATCGAAGGCCTGTTCGACGGTGCCTACAGCCCCAGCCCCGGCGTGATCTACCCCACCCTGACCTTTCTTGAAGAAAGCGAATTGATCAGCGGCGACGCCGAAGGTGGAAAAAAGCGCTACACCGTCACCGACGCCGGTCGTCTTTCTTTAGGTGAGCAGGCGATTGCACTGGAAGGCGTGCGCACGCGCATCGACGTCAGCAAACGCTCGCTGCGCGGCCATGATCGCCCGCCGGAAATCCACGAGGCGGTGCATAACCTGCGCCATGCCCTGCAACTGCACCACGGGCGCTGGAGCGCCGAAGAAATCGCGCGCGTCGCCGCGTTGCTCAACAGCACCGCCCACGCCATCGTCGACGGCCCGGCCGTTCAACCTATCCAGGGGAAAACCCAATGAATACGCCCGTCATCCATCGCGTCACCCACGAGATCAAACGCCGTCGCCTCGACGTGCTGCGGGTGGTCGATCTCACCCCGCGCATGCGCCGCATCACCCTCGGCGGGCCTGAGCTGGCGGGGTTTGTCAGCCTGGGCAGTGACGATCACATCAAGCTGATGTTCGCGCAGAACGCCGCCGAGCAGGCCGCCCTGCAAAGCCCGACGTTCAACATCAAGGGCGATGGCCCGCAGCCGGCGATGCGCGACTACACGCCACGGCGTTTCGACCTGAGCCTTGGCGAGTTGGATATCGACTTCGTGCTGCACGGCGATGGCCCCGCTTCTACCTGGGCCGAGCAGGCGCAAGTCGGCCAGCACCTGTACATCGGCGGCCCACGGGGCTCGATGATCGTGCCGGATATCTTCGACAGTTACCTGCTGATCGGCGACGAAACCGCCCTGCCCGCCATCGCCCGCCGCCTCGAAGAACTGCCGGCCGGGCGCAGGGTGCTGGCGGTGATTGAAATCGCCGATGCCGCCGAGCAACAGGCGCTGCAAAGCGCGGCCGAGGTTGACGTGATCTGGGTGCTACGCGGCCAGGCTGACCTGCTCGACACCGTGCGCACACTGACGTTGCCGAGCGGTGCGCTGTACACCTTCGTGGCGATGGAAACCAAGCTGTCGCGCCAAGTGCGCCGAGTGCTGCTGGACACGCACAAGGTCGATGAAGCGTTCCTCAAGGCCGTCGGTTACTGGCGCGCCGAGGGCAGTGAGGAAGCGTGAGCCTGGCGCGAGTGTCACGGCACCCCCATCACGAGTACCCCGCTGCCGCTGGTGGCGCCAGCAGCAGGTAGCGACCCCGCTCGCCGAACGAGAGAAAACGTCACATCGTCGCCCCCCACGCTGTTGGTAATGCGGGTCAGGAATGAACCGTTGACCGGAACCGCAGCCCCGGCACGGATGAGGGCCGTGCCTACGTCCGGGTTGGTCATCGTGAGCAGGCGTGTATCAAACGACGACGGATTGCCTTTGTAAGAGATCGTGATCGGTGTGGTAATCCCGCCGTCCGGACAGGAGTAGGTGAGCCGGCGGTCGCTGCGGATGGACGTTGTCAGCGGATCGGCGCCGATTGCACGTTGGTGGACGTTGCCGAAGTTGATCTCGATCGGGTTGTTATTGTTGATCGTGCAGGTTGACGGGGTGATGGTGAAGTTGTTGGCGGCGGTGTAGGTAACTGAGATCCGCGCCGTACTTGCGTTGTAGTTGTTCGTGGCGGCGAGACGCAGGATCCCGAGCGTATCGCCTATTCGAATATCGATCGGATTAGACGGGTTGTTGCGCACCAGAATATAGGGCGTGACATCGATCGGGTAACCTCTCTCGTCGTCAGGCAGCGTGGCGACCCGTATTCCATTCGGGATAGGAATATTTCGGTACGCTCCATTCATTCGTAAACCAGCGCCTTCTTGGCTGAATTTGATACCCGGCACCCAGGGGGTCCCCGCCGCGCTACCCGTTGACCAGTAGTCCTGCCGGGAAGACGGGCTCTGCGCCCCTCTGGAAAACCCACATTCAAGTCGCGCGCCTTCCAACATGATCCGTGTACGATCTGCGGCCAAGGTAACGGTAACGGTAACGGGAACCTGTAGGGGTAGGTCCCCGAATATCGGTTCCCACGGTCCGCCATTCACACGGCATGTCGCTGCGCTCACGGTCGTACTGAAACCAATCAGGACGAACAGCGCCATCGCACCATATAGTTGTTTCATGTTGATCTCTCTTGCTGCTCTACCCAAGCATTGCCCAGCGAACATTCAGCCCGCGCTTTAAAGCCGCCCTGGGGAGCGTTGAGGTTTGTCTGAGGCGGTTACGGATAGTCCAGCGTGAACGTCGAGGTCACCGTGAACAGACCGTGCCCGATGGTTTGATCCCTGATCGCATCCGGCTCACCCTGCACATAGGCCTTGAGTTCAATGACATTGCTGCCGTTACTCAACACCTGTTCATCGCTGACGGTATTCAGCGGCAATGGCTTATTGCTCGGCGTCTCCAAACCGACCGCGATACCTGAGGCACCGCTTCCACCATCGAGCGCGAGCAATCCGGGGAGTGCCATGTTTTCCCTACCGCCGAACGTGACGGTGACCGTGTTGCCAATCGTGGTGTCGCAGTCCTCCAGGTGCAGTTTGAAACCCTTCCCCTGTGAGCGCGTGTTGATATAGAGGTGCTTGCTGGTAACGTCCCAGAGTTCCAGCGTGATTGCCTCGTCGCCAGGGCGGATCGTGCAGGCCTCTTCAACCAGGTTGCCCTTGAAACTCAGGTTGTCCGCCGCATGCCCCTCGGGCATCAGGCCGAAGATGAACAGCACTGCCAGCCCGGCACATGGCCAACCTTTATGAAGCATTTCATGTTGCATGGGCTCAACTCCTACTCGTATTCGGCCAATAGCGTGGCCACCGCCGTAAACCTTGCCGGGGTCAGCACTGCACCCAGCGGTTTGACCGGAACCACTTCCAATGTCGGCGGTGACGACAGGCTTATGTCCAGTGGCGTATTGAGTGGAAACGGCACGTTATTCTGAAAAATCCGAATGCCCAGGTCAGGCACATTGGTCTGCACCGCTGAGCCGTCAAAAGTCGTGGGGGTGCCGTTGACGCTCAGTTTCAGTTCCCATGGGAGCGTGGCGGGGCTACAGCTGATGGTGTAACCGAGCCCCTTGCGGTATTTCACACCGTCGACGCGCTTTACGCCGACATCCCCAAAATCGACTTCAATCGTGTTGCCGCCATCAATCGTGCAAGGGGGAGGCTCATTCAGTGTTCCGCTAAAGGTCACGTTGGCCGAAGCACCACTGCAAAGGCCGATGGACCAGCAGACGAGCAACGCTCGCGGCTGCCAAAATGTCATTGATCGTTCCTCTTCATTGGTAATCGACCACAAGGGTGGCGGTCGCATCAAATGCGCCTCCCGTCAGCTTGCTACCTGCCCGTTTGACCGGCACCGCCTGCACCACCGGAAAGTTCGGATAAGTAAAATTCACTGCCGTATTCAGCGGCCAATCAGCCCCATTCACGAACAGCTTTACCCCAAGATCCGGTTTGCGGGTCACGAGTACGCCATTATCAAACGCAGCCCCCGAGCCCTTGAGTTCCAGGGTCAACGCGTTGCTGAAGGGGGAGTCACACGTGACGGTGTAAGGCACGTCTCGACGATAATTGACCCCGTCAACCCGTGACGTCAGCAGGTCATTGCCAAAAGGCACATCGAGCGTGCTGCCGCTGTTAATCACACACGGCGGCGGCGCAATGATGACCGCGCGGATGGTCAGGCTGGTTTCAGCGTGCACGCCTTGGCCGACAGCCCACAGCAGGCCGCCACCGATAAGAATGGCCCGCAGACCGGTTGAGGTTGCCATCGTTCTGCCCCTACTCATAATTGAGCCTGAAATCCACCACGGCCCGAAATGCGCCACTGGTCAACGCCGCAGAGGTGCGCGTGGGTTGAACATTCCAGGTCTGGATATTGCCGCCCAGGGGCAAAAACAAAGGTTCGCCCCTTGAACCCAACTGCACATCCCGCCCCAGTGCATCGGTCAAATGCAGGCCCATCCCGGTGACGCCTTGCACTTTGACCAGCCGCGGATCATCGGCATCGGCAGGCGCGGAAAACGCCACCGACAGTACGGGTTGAAAGGCACTCCATGTCAGGTTCCCGGTACGTTCACTGCGGATGCTGCCTGCCGTGCGGTGGCAATCGGTAAACCGCAGCTGAAATGCCACGGGTTTTGCCTGATCGCCGGGACGTTGCAACTGGCTGGTCGACACGGCGCCCAGCTCAATCGTTTGATGGAGTGATGCCATCTCCAGGCTGCAGGGGGTTTCATGCATGGTTCCGGAAATGTTCAGCAGCCCATTCATGCCCTCGACATCCTCGGCATGCGCGCCCCCCGCAAAGGCCAGTAACAGGCCGCCCAAGACCTTCACATGGTGCGACTTCATGATGTTCTCCAGCAGCAGGCGCTACTCATTAGCCGTTGATACTTGCAAGTTGACGTTGCAAGTGTTGCCACCGCAGGTGAAGGCCAGTAGCGGACGTCCGCCGTAATCATTCACGTAGGCCAAATACGGCGTGGTGCCGAGTGCCGTGGCCGTTGGCCCCAAGGTCAGCGTACCTTTGGGCGGGACCATCAGGGGTTCGAAACCGGGCACGGTTTTACCGTCCTTGGTGCTGCGCGCATCCACCAGGGTCACGTAGTAAGGCGTAGGGTTATTCACCCGATACCGCTCGCCTTCGCGAGTCAGGGTTAGCTTTTCCTGCCAAGGGTTGGATAGATCCTGCTGGCTTGGCGCAATGGCTTGCGGTCGGTAGAACAATTTAATCCGGGTCTGCAGCGCAATTTGCAGGGTGTTGGCCTTATCGCTGCGCGGCGGAATTTCCCTCAAGTTGAAGTAGTAGACCGTCTCTCGATCCTGCGGTAACGATTTGGCCGCCGGCAACGCCTGGACTTTCACCTGGCTTTGCTTCCCTGGCTCCAAGCGTTGAACCGGCGGTAGCACGATCAAGGGCGAGGTGATTTTTTTGCCCTCTTCATCCTCGATCCAGCCCTGGGCCAAATACGGTAACTGGGTATTGTTATTGGTGATGTTCACGCTGGTGGCATCTTTGCCGCCATCAAAAATCACTCGGGTACGATCCAGGCCAACCGCCGCGTTGGCACTCTGACTCAAGCCCAGGGCCAGCAGCGTGAAGGCCTGGAGTGTGAGGCGTGTATTGAGCATCATGAGGATGTGTTCTCCGTATCGATAGGCTTGCCGGTCAGCGTCGCTGGCTCGGACAAGGATTGATCAGTGGCTACCCTCCGGCAGCCCAGTTGCAGGGCATCGGTCAAGCCATTCGCGGGCAAAACGCCTGGGAGCGTGAGGATGCATCGCTCGGCCCCTCCCCAACTGACGATCATCTCTTCGCCGGCCTGAATACCACTCAGGTAGACATTGCCGCCGTCATTCACAATCCCGGTGTCCTGCTGTTTGACGTTCTTCACCGTCGCGCCGAAGGGCGGCGAACTGCCATCCGGCAGGCGAAGAACCGCCATGGCTTTTTCGCCGGAAATCACGTCCAGGAACCGATAACCGATCGCCCCCTCGGTGAGCGTCAGTTGCGTGACGGATTGAGTGGCTTCGACATTGCTCGGCAAACTCTCCAGATCGACACTGGCCGCCGTGCGCTGATAGCTGCCGATATCGGAAATGACCGCTTTGCCGAAGGCGTTGCTGCGGGTCGGTGCGCCATAACCCCGCACAGGCACATCGGGGACACCGGCGGTATCGACCATCAGGCGGGTTCCGCCCGTACTGTTGGTACGATGGAGTGCTGCACCGTAAGGCGTGAGCGTGCCGCCGCCGCGAGCGGACACACTGAGGCTGGTGTAGCTGCCTTCGCGTTTACTGGCGGCGAGATCAATGTCTACCTGGTCACCCACATGACTCAGATAACCACTGGCAGCGTTATCGCTGGCACTGAGCTGGTAGCTATTACGCTCATCGAGGCGATCACTGTAGCGCGTCGAAAGACTGTTATTGCCTGCCGCTCGATTGGCGTCCAGCGACAATGTACCGCTGCGCCCCAACGGCAGGCTGACCGTCAGCGCCATGCCGTTATCCTTATAGTTATATTCCTGAGTGCGGTACATATTCAGCGATAAGCTCATGTTCTTGACGCTTCCAACATTAAAGTAGCGTGACACCGACACATTCCAACGCTGAGTGGCCGAGCGTTCCCAATAAGTCTGCTTGTTGTAACTTAGGTAAACGGTCGCACCCAGATCCCGAAATTGCTTATTCACCGTGGCCGTATAAAGTGCCTTGCTGCCACCAATGGGCCTCCAACTTGTGTGGAACTCACTGTCCTTGTCGAGCCCGGCGAGTTCGCCGTTCCTTCCGTAATGTCGAGCATCGAGGTATTCACTCATGCTCAAATAGTTCTTCTCGGAAAAGCGATAACCGGCAAAGGTGACTTGGCTGTCGTACTGTTCAAACTTCTTGGAATATTGAAGACGGTATGATTTCCCCGAGAGCGTCTCATTCCACACACTGGCGCGCGACTGAGTAGCATCCAGCGACACGGCGCCGAACGCCAACAGGTCACGACCTGCCCCAACAGACATCGCTCGGTAGTTGTTATCCGTTATACCGCCGCCATACAGCGACCAGCCGTTACTGATGCCCCACGAGAACTCGCCACTACCAAAAAAGTTGCCATCACCGCCGTACTGAAGATTGGACGGTCGCCCAGTCGCCAGTTTGTAACGAACTTGTCCCGGCCGCGTCAGGTAGGGAACGCCTGCCGTATCGATCTGAAACGTGTGGACCGAACCATCCTGCTCTTCCACCCGCACATCGAGCCTGCCGCTCACGGCGTCATGAAGGTCCTGAATACGAAAAGGCCCTGCCGCGACCAGCGTTTCATACAGCACACGCCCCTGCTGGCTGATGATGACCCTTGCATTGGTTTTGGCGACCCCGACAATTTCAGGTGCGTAACCACGCAAGTTGGGTGGCAGTTGGCTTTCATCCGAATTGAGTGCGGCGCCGGTAAAGCGGAAGCTGTCAAACAGGTCCGAATACAGGTAGTCCTCACCCAGTACCAGGCGCGCTTTCAGCGCAGGAATTGCGCGATAGGCATAGTAGCGACTCCATTCCAGCTTCGGATGCCTGGACGCCTCTTCACGATCTCTGTCGACACGCCCCTGCCAGTCTGCCCGCAAGCGCCACGCCCCGGCATTGGCCCCGACGGTTCCGTTACCACTGAAGTTATTGCGGACACTGTCATTCTTTTGGTGGCTGGAGAGCGCCGTCACGTTGTAGTCAATCAGCAACCCCGACACGCCCTCGTCCCAGCGGGAGGGCGGGTCCCAGTTGATGGCACTGTATTCAAGATAGGCTTGGGGGAGGTTGATATTCAGCGTGGAGGTGGCCAAATCTCCACTGACTTCCATACCCGGTAAACCTTGTATATCCAGGCACTCCCCGCCTTTCCACCAGGTGAGCTTGGCAGCGCCGGACGCCTTCAGGCCCAACTGTTCCACAAGACCGTGCGATATACAGGCCTGACTACCTTTGGGATCATTATCCGGGGGATAGAACGCCACCGATTGCTCAGAAATGGGCTGGCTATTTATCTGTACAACCATCGAGTAGGTGCCCGGCAGAATAAACCCGCTGCGTGCAAACTGAGACAAGTCAATATTGGTGCGGTCAACGAGATCAAGAACATCCGTATTAAACTCGATATCCCCTGCACTCAATGCAGTTCCCACCACTGCCATCAACCCGCCAAACAGGCTTGGGCGGAGCGTATTTTTGATCTTCGACGCATTCAACATGAAAGCAACCCATCACTGTTCAAAAGTATTCCAACTTGAACCGCACTGCGGCAAGGTGAGCGCCAGGTACCAGCGGCAGTCCGTTGCCAACCAGGCGAAGCGTGTAGTGAAGTGTCATGTCACCTTCAGCCAACGGAAGCAGCGCCATCGGCTCACCCGGAACACTCTCTTGACCGGCCGCATCCCAAATATGAAGAGCGACCCCCTCTGAATTGCCGAAGGCAGCAAAGGAGCGACCTTCTCTATCGCGAGGACCGTCAAACGTCACTTGCAGATGCTGCCAATCAGGCAGACTTACGCCTGGGCGCAACGGGTCAGGGCGACTCAATGAGCAATTGACCAGACGCAACTGGAAGGGGTGTGGTTCTCCCCTCGTATTGCGCAAGAGTCGACCTATTGGTTCGGGAGCCATCTCGATGGATTGATCGGCACTGGCCAATTCCAGCCCGCAAGCGGAGTCAATGACCTCTCCTCCCAACGTGACGACCCCATCGCCTTGCGCCGGCGTTTGCGCGAAAACGCAAGGGTTGATGAACATCGCCAATGACGAGGTGATAGCAACGCGTATGAATGTTTTCACCGATTTCTCCCACCAGCGTCCCCGCCACCCTAAGTGGCGGGGGAAGAACTTACTGATAAGCCAAGGTGAAATTGGTTACCGCGCTGAAACTACCCGGGACGATCGGGTCCGTAGCGGCGCCTTGTACATAGGCACCGAACTCCAGGGTGTTATCACCGACGACAATGGCCTGCGGGGTCGTAGGGACACCCAACTCAACGAGTTTGCTGCCATGCGTCATCATGATGCCGACGCCACCCGCGCCGCCGACAGTGCCGATCGCGCCAGGCACAGCGCTTGAGGGCGCCGCGGTGAAGGTGGTCGTCACGGTTTTATCTGTGAGGCCCGTCAAATCGCAGCCTTCAAGTTCGATAAGTACACGCCGGGCTTCAGACTTGCCTCCGCTTTGCAACTGATGCTTTGCAATCGCCCCCAAGTTAACGGTCTGATCGACGGAGTCAGGCTTAATAGAGCAAGCACCCGAGTGGACCGACCCGATAAACGTAACCGTTCCATCCGCCGCATTTACAACGGACGCCGAACCCATCAACAGCCCGACAGCCAACAGTGCAGTTTTCATTTTGCTTTTCATTTGCCAATACTCACACATTAATAAACCTCATTAAGAAAGCCTGCCGCAGCAGTGCAGCAGGACTTATTAAGCAAGCAACGAACAGGGTGTAGTTCCTGATTCCATCTCGGCAAAAGTTTGGATCACGCGATTGCGCGCAAAACGGCTTTTCCAACTATTTGTATTGCAAATCAGGATCACGTTCGAAGCCGGGCAAGTTTCCCCTGCCGCCATGAAGAAGTAAGCCGTCCGCTTCGCAAATTTGCGTAGCTTTGTTACACCCAGACACATAGGAAAATTATGGCAATTTGCCAAAACTTTAAAAACAGCCGTAAGAAACAGACTACATGCAAGTTAATGAGAATCTATTAACTACGAACGGGTATGTAAGAACTGGATTACAGACACAAAAAAATAACAGCATCTACTGGGTCAGACCCACTAACTAATTAAGTAATGAGCGCGGAGAGGAAGCCGTCTGTCCCTCGGCGAGTTAGATATCGATTTCGTGCTTACTTTTGCGCTTTTCAAAAGTGAGCCGCCGTAAGGGCGGAACCCATAGCGGCCGTTACCTGAATAATGGATATGTACTCATTCCAACCCGAGCAAAGGGTCGGCTCACAGGCCGCCACGGGAGCAAGCTCCCTCGCCACAGGTCCGTCGAACGACCAATAAAATTGTGTAGATACGCATGGTCATCGCGGGCAAGCCCGCGCTTTTTTACGGTGCCCGCTTGAGCAATTTGTCAAAACCCACAACCGCCAGCGCAATCAGCACAAACCCGGTCAAAATCCCCCCGGCATTCATAAACACCTGTGGATAACCGAGGGTGCCGACGTCGATGAACGGGTACTGGTACTGCCCGAGCATATCCCCGCGCAGCAGCACATAGGCGAAGTACACCAGCGGGTACAGCACCCACAGGCCAATATGTTTGAACCGCAAGGCGCCCTTGGGCACGCAGCGCCACCAGTAGACGACAAACAGCAGCGGCATCACGTCGTGCAGCAATTCGTCGGCGATGAACTGGAACCCCTCGGGCTGCCACAAATGCCGCAGCAACAGGTTATAGGCCAGGCTCACCAGCACAATGCTGACGGCAATCGCGCTGCTGACCCTGGGCGCCAGGAAAAACCGCTTCGCCGCTGAATCACGATGAACCACGGCGTAGCTCAGCACCACCACCACCAGGGTGTTGGTCAGCACCGTGAAGAAGCTGAAGAAGTTGATCAGCCCGCCCAACAGACTGGCGCCCGTCGACCAGCGCGAATAGAAAATCAGGTATTGCTGAACCGCCAACCCCACCCAACCGGCCAGGGCGGCCGCCGCTACACAGCGCTTCATGGGTTCAGTCCAGCGGGCGTTTGGTGCGCATCAGTTTCACGTACAGCCCTTCGACTTTCTCCCGCGCCCACGGGGTTTTGCGCAGGAACGTCAGGCTCGACTTGATGCTCGGGTCGCTCTTGAAGCAGCGAACATCGATGCGCTCGGCCAGACCGCTCCATTCGTAGTGTTCCACCAGGGTAGTGAGGACGTGTTGCAGAGTCACGCCGTGAAGCGGGTCGTTGCTTGTCGCGGTCATGCCAGGCCTATCGCAAAAAGAGGAAATACAGCCGCGCACCTTAGCCGACGGGGCGAACAGGTGGAAGCACCGCATTGAATATAGCCCCTGGGGAAAAGTTGCTCTTTTCAGGGCAAAAAGAGATGTTATATTATAACGACAACAAGCAAAAACAACCCGTTCGATCACGTCTGCCGCCTTCTCTTTTTTGTCGTTTTGCCAAGGAATGTCCGATGTCCCTCTCCTCTGCCTGGCGCTTGTCCCCCCTCGCCGCCGCCCTGCTGATCTGCTCCGAAGCCCACGCGCTGGAACTGCCACCCCAAGTCATCACCGCCAACCCGTTGGGCAGCGAGCAACTGGCTTCACCGACCACCGTGCTGGAAGGCGACGACCTGACCCTGCAACAAAAAGGCAGCCTCGGCGAAACCCTGAACAAGCAGCCGGGCGTGTCGTCGTCCTACTTCGGCCCGGGCGCCAGCCGACCGATCATTCGCGGCCAGGATGGCGACCGCATTCGCGTCCTGCGCAACGGCGTGGGCGCGCTGGATGCCTCGTCGCTGTCCTACGACCACGCCGTGCCGCTGGACCCGGTCAACGTCGACCGCATCGAAATCGTGCGTGGCCCGGCAGCCCTGTTGTACGGCGGCAGCGCCATCGGCGGCGTGGTCAACACCTTCGACAACCGCATCCCCACTGAAGCCATCGAAGGCATCCACGGCGCCGCTGAATTACGCTACGGCGGCGCCGACACCACGCGCAGCAGCGCCGGCAAGCTCGAAGCCGGCAACGGCACCTTCGCCCTGCACCTGGACGCCAATGCGCGGCAATTCAATGACCTGAAAATCCCGGGCCAGGCCCGCAGCCGCCACGCCCCGGAGGCCGAAGACGGCCCCGGCAAAAACGGCCGCCTGGGCAACAGCGACGGGCGCCAGGACGGCGGAGCGCTGGGCGGTTCCTACACCTGGGACGACGGTTATGCCGGGCTGTCCTACAGCACCTACGACAGCAACTACGGCTCACCCGCCGAGCAGGCGGTGCGCATCCGCATGAAGCAGGACCACTACGCGTTTGCCTCCGAGATCCGCAACCTGCAAGGCCCGTTCACCTCGGTGAAACTCGACGCTGGCTACACCGACTACGAACACCGCGAAATCGAAGGCGGCGAAACCGGCACGATCTTCAAAAACAAGGGCTACGAAGCACGGGTTGAAGCGCGCCACCAGCCGCTCGGCCCGTTCGACGGCGTGATCGGCGCACAAGTGACCCGCAACGAGTTCTCGGCCCTCGGCGCAGAAGCCTTCGTGCCCCAGACCGACACCAACGCCGGCGCGCTGTTTATCCTCGAAGAAATGCAGGCCACCGAGCGCCTGAAACTCAGCCTCGGCGGGCGCCTGGAGCACACCAGCGTCGACCCGGACGGCAAAGGCAACGCACGTTTCGCCAATGCCAACAAAACCAACGACTTCACCGCCGGCAGCCTATCGTCCGGCGCGGTCTACACCCTCACGCCAATCTGGTCCCTGGCCGCAACCCTGGGCTACACCGAACGCGCGCCGACCTTCTACGAGCTGTACGCCAACGGCGCCCACGTCGCCACCGGCACCTACGAATTGGGCGACGCCAACCTGAAAAAAGAAAAAGCCGTGTCCAGCGACCTGGCCCTGCGCTTTGACAACGGCACGCACAAAGGCAGCTTCGGCGTGTTCTACAGCCGCTTCTCCAACTACATCGGCCTACTGGGCACAGGTCGCACATTGAACGACGAAGGTGAAGAAGACGCAGCCGGCATCCCTGAATACAAATACTCGGGAGTACGCGCCCGTTTCGCCGGCTTTGAAGCCCAGGATCACTGGAAACTCGGCGAAAGCGCCTACGGCAAATTCGCGCTGGAACTGTCGGGCGACTACACCCGCGCCACCAACCTCGACACCGGCGAAGCCCTGCCACGCATTGCGCCCCTGCGCCTGAACAGCGGCTTGCTGTGGGAACTGGACCGCTGGCAAGCACGCATCGACATCGAACACGCCGCTGGACAAGGCCGCGTGCCGACCAACGAAAGCGGCACCGACGGCTACACCACGTTAGGCGCCAGCGCCGGCTATCGCTTCAACGTCGGCGGCAGCCAGTGGCTGGCCTTCGTCAACGGCGAAAACCTGACCAACCAGACCGTGCGTTACGCCAGCTCGATCCTGCGCGACATCGCCCCGGCAGAAGGCAGAAGCGTGCAATTTGGCCTACGCACCACCTTCTAACCACCCAAAAAAACGCCGCTATGGAGATCCAAATGTGGGAGGGGGCTTGCCCCCGATAGCAGTGTGTCAGCCAATACATGCATGACTGATCCACCGCTATCGGGGGCAAGTCGAATCGTCGCACCGCCCCTCCCACATTTTTGACCGGATTCGGCTTCCAGGATCAGGTCGGCTATAAGGCCGCCTCGCTTTGCCTTTGGCTTTGGCTTTTGATCTTAGGCGCCCCGTTAAACCACGCTGGCCGAACGCAGGCTTGAATCCGTGGGTAACCCGGCAGGACGCCGGGTTAGCCGTCCTGGGCCAAGGATGGCCCATGACGGCGGCCCACGGATTCAAGCCTGCGTTCGGCCACACCGAGCCTAAGCGAGGTGCCGAGTGGTGGGGCAAGAGCGTTTGGGTTACTTTTGCGCTTTTCAAAAGTGACCCGCCGTAAGGGCGGAACCATAAGCCGCCGTTACCAAAGAAACGGATATACACCCCACTCCCCGGGCTGACTACAAGGCCGCCACACCAGCAAACTCCCCCCGTTTAACAGCGACAATCCGTCACTGTTACCAAATCCGAAATAATGCATCTTACGATTTTCGCTTTCTCTCAACGCCCCAGCGCATTATCCTTGGCGGCAATAACCTGAAACGATTCACCCTCGGTCGACCCCATCTTGCCGATTAACCCTCGCCATAAAGACAGCGCTGTCTCACACCCTTGCGCGCCTGGGGATAAATCGCCCGCCTGTGGATAACCCCCGCTATCCCCAGAAAAACCAATTAACGCTGAACCAAGCCCGTGCCAAATCGTCATCTACAGTGAAGCAACACGGGGATACATAATTCCAACGTCACGGAGAAACACACTATGAGCACTGATGGTGCCTCAAGCCCAAGCCGCCTGCTGCCCAGGCTGCTAGGCGTCTTGCTGCTGATCATGGGCCTCGCCCTGCTGGCCGGTGGTATCAAACTGAGCCTACTCGGCGGGTCGCTGTACTACCTGCTAGCCGGTATCGGCATCACCCTGACCGGCCTTCTGCTGCTGGCCACCCGCCGCGCCGCGCTGGGCCTGTACGCACTGGTGCTGTTCGCCAGCACCGTGTGGGCACTGTGGGAAGTCGGCCTGGACTGGTGGCAGTTGGTGCCGCGCCTGGCGCTGCTGTTCGCCCTGGGCATCATCATGCTGCTCCCATGGTTTCGCCGCCCGTTGCTGCGTGGCCAACCAGCACCGCTGGGCACCGGCGCGCTAAGCGTGGCCGTGGTCCTGGCCGGCGCTGCTGCCGTGGCCAGCCAATTCACCCACCCTGGTGAAATCAAAGGCCAACTGGACCGCGACGCGGTGCCAGGCATGGCCAGCGCTGCGCCAACCCAAGCCGATGGCGACTGGAACGCCTACGGCCGTTCGGCCTACGGCGATCGCTACTCGCCCCTGGCACAGATCACCCCGGAAAACGCCCACAAGCTGGTGCCAGCCTGGACCTTCCGTACCGGCGACATTCCTGGCGCAGGCGACCCCGGTGAAACCACCGCGGAAAACACCCCGCTGAAAGTCAACGGCATGCTCTACGTGTGTACGCCGCACAGCCAGGTGATTGCCCTCGACCCGGATACCGGCAAGGAAATCTGGCGTTTCGATCCGAAGATCACCACCCAAGGCGCCGAGAGCTTCAAGGGTTGGGCGCACATGACCTGCCGTGGCGTGTCCTATCACGATGACGCCGCCTATGCCTCCGAGCAGAGCCCAACCGGCAGCGCCAGCCCGGCTGCCGCGCCGAACGCCTGCCCGAAACGCATCTTCGTACCGACCGCCGACACCCGCCTGATCGCCCTGAACGCCGACACCGGCAAGATGTGCGAAGACTTCGGCGACAAAGGCCAGGTCGACCTGCGTGCCAATATCGGCAGCTTCGCCCCAGGCGGTTACTACTCCACCTCGCCACCGGCCGTGACCAAAAACCTGGTAGTGATCGGCGGTCACGTCACCGATAACGTCTCCACCGACGAGCCCAGCGGCGTGATCCGTGCGTTCGACGTACACACCGGCAAGCTGGTGTGGAACTGGGACAGCGGCAACCCGGACGACACCACCCCGTTGGCCGAGGGCAAGATCTACACCCGCAACTCGCCGAACATGTGGTCCATGTTCGCCGTGGATGAAAAACTCGGCATGCTTTACCTGCCGATGGGCAACCAGATGCCCGACCAATACGGCGGCGACCGTACCGAAGACTCGGAAAAATACAGCGCCGGCCTGACCGCCCTGGACATCGACAGCGGCCACGTGAAGTGGACCTTCCAGTTCACCCACCATGACCTGTGGGACATGGACGTGGGCGGCCAGCCGTCGCTGATCGACATCAAGACCGACGCCGGCGTGAAGCAAGCGGTGATGGCGTCGACCAAACAAGGCAGCATCTACGTGCTGGACCGCGCCACGGGCCAGCCAGTGGTGCCGATCCACGAAGTGGCCGTACCGCAAGGCGCCGTCGCGGGCGATCACACCTCGCCGACGCAACCGAAGTCTGACCTGAACTTCATGCCACCGCCGCTCAAAGAGCGTGACATGTGGGGCGTGACCCCGTTCGACCAGATGCTGTGCCGCATCGATTTCAAATCCATGCGCTACGACGGTGCTTTCACTCCACCATCGCTGCAAGGTTCGATCGTCTACCCGGGTAACTTCGGCGTGTTCGACTGGGGCGGCATTTCCGTCGACCCCGTGCGCCAGATCGCCTTCGTGAACCCGAGCTACATGGCGTTCAAATCGAAACTGATCCCGGCCGCCGACATCGCCAAGCAGGGCCCACGCGTCAGCGAAACCGAAGGCGTGCAGCCAAACAAAGGCGCGCCCTACGGCGTGATCCTCGAAGCGATGCTGTCGCCGATGGGCCTGCCGTGCCAGGCGCCAGCGTGGGGTTATGTGGCGGCGGTCGACCTGACCACCCACAAAACCATCTGGATGCACAAGAACGGCACCGTGCGCGACAGCTCGCCGGTTCCGGTCCCGCTGACCATGGGCGTGCCTAGCCTGGGCGGCACCTTCACCACCGCCGGTGGCGTGTCCTTCCTGAGCGGCACCCTCGACCAGTACCTGCGTGCCTATGACGTGAAAAACGGCAAGCAACTGTGGGAAGGTCGCCTGCCAGCCGGTGCGCAAACCACACCGATGACCTACACCGGCAAGGACGGCAAGCAGTACGTGCTGGTCATGGCCGGCGGTCACGGTTCCCTGGGCACCAAGCAGGGTGACTATGTGATGGCGTTCAAACTGCCGGATTAAGCGTTACCGGCAGCACAACAAAGGCGGCTTCCCTTGCGGGTAGCCGCCTTTTTTACTGCGTTTTTTTCACAGCAGAACGTGTTCGCGCCGCATCCACCGCTCGAACGCCATCGCGGTCAACGGCCGGCTGATCAAGTAACCCTGGGCGGTGTCGCAATTCCACTGTTTGAGCAGCGCCAGGCTGGGCTCGAACTCAACCCCCTCGGCCACCACCTTGAGCCCCAGGTTGTGGCTCATTTCGATGGTGGAGCGCACGATCACGCCGTCGCCGCTGGTGCTGTCGAGGTTGCGCACAAAGGACTGGTCGATCTTCAGTTCCTGCACCGGCAGGCGCTGCAATTGCGCCAGCGACGAATAGCCGGTGCCGAAGTCATCCACCGACAGGCTGATGCCGCAGCCGCGCAGTTGTTCCAGCACGCGGAGCGCCTGTTGCGGGTTGTGCATGATCGCGCTTTCGGTGATCTCAAAAATCAATTGCTGGGCCAGTACGCCGTATTGCAGCAGCAAGGCAGTGACGCGAATCGCCAGGTCGTCATCGGCCAAGTCGTCCACCGAAATATTCACCGACAGTTGGATATGCAGACCACTGCGCGCCCACTCGGCGATCTGGCGGATGGCTTCTTCGATCACCCACAACGTCAGGCTGCCTATGCTGCCGGTGCGTTCGGCCAGGGGGATGAATTCGACAGGCGACACCAGGCCCAGGGTCGGGTGCTGCCAGCGCAGCAAAGCCTCGGCCTGGCGCACATGGCCGTGCTTGAGGTCGAGCTTGGGCTGATAGCACAGGAATAACTCACCTTCGAGGGCGGCGCGGCGCAGGTCGCGGATCAGCGTGATTTGGCGCTGGTGCGCCAGGTCGCGGTCCTGCCGGTAGATCTGCAGATAGCCGGGCAAGGCCGCCGCATCATGGCGGGCAATGGCGGCGCGGCTGATCAGTTCGTCGACCTGCTGGCCGTCGGTGGGGTACGCGGCGATGCCGATGCTCACTTCATGGCGCAGTTCGTCGTTGCCGATGCGCTGGGGTTCGGTGATCAGCGCATAGAGACGGTCGGCACGGGCCACGGCGCGGTCGATCTGGGTGTTTTCCAGCAGCACCAGAAACTCGCTGCCGGTGATGCGCGCCGCCGTGTCGCTGGCCAGCAGGCTCATGGACAAACAGCGGCTGGCTTCGCGGAGCATTTGCTCGACGCCTTGCGGGCCGAAGCCTTCATTGATCAACCGGTAGTTTTCAATCCCCAGGTACAGCAACACCACCGGGCGCTGCGCACTGATCGCACTGCCCAGGCGCTCCATGGCCAGGGCCCGATTGGGCAGACCGGTGAGCGGGTCATGCAGGGCGTTATGGGCCAGTTGCCGTTCGCGCACGGCAATCCCGCTTTGCATGGCGTTGAAGGCGCGGGCCAGCAGGCCGAATTCATCGTTGCCGCGCACCCGCACCGGCGTGCGGTAGTCACCGGCGCCGATGCGTTCGGCGGCCTCCACCAACGCATTGAGCGGGCGCGACACCCGCCGCGCCAGAAACAACGCGCCGGCCAGCGACATCAGCAGCACCGCCAAGGCAATCCCGAGAAATTGCCGGCCCAGCGGCGCAAAGGCTTCCAGAGCATGGTCCAGCGGGCTTTGCAGCAGCACCCGCACTTCATCGCCATCGCCGGTGTTGGCCAGTGACAGCACATGGCTGAGCACGCGTTCGCCGTAGAACAGATCGATCTGCGCCTCGGGGTTGGGGTGTGGGTCACGCAGCAGGCTGAGCAGGGTGGCCTGGTAGCCATCGGGCTGAGTGCTGAGCAGTGCGCCGGGGCGTGTGCCTTGCACACTGAGGAACGACACGTCGAGGTTGCTCATGGAGCGCAGTTCATTGGCGAACAGCGTGTCCATGGGAAAGCCCATGACGACGCGGGCGACGGGCAGCGGGTCGAGCACTTCGTCTTGCACCAGCAAATAGGGGCGCCCGTCCATCGCCACGATCAGCATTTGCAGGCCACTGCGGCGTGCCTGGCGCAGTGCTGCGTCGTAAGGAAACGGTTGACCGCTGGAGAGCATAGGCAAGGTACTGACCATCACCTTGCCATCGAGCCCCAGCACAAACACTTCGCTGGCACGAATGCCGGTCCCGTGTTGCCGCAGAGCGGCCAGGATCGGCGCGGCCTTGCCTGCGAGCACAGCGTGTTTGAACGGGCCGTCAGCGGTGAGCCAGTCGAGCCCGTATTGCAAGCGGCGCCCGCGCAAGTCCAGCAGGCGCTCGAACACTTGGGTGCCGGTTTTCAACTGGACCCGCGCCTGGTTCTCCACGGCGCGGCTGGTGGTAGCCTTGACCGCGAAGTAGGTGCCGGCAACCACCAGCAACAACAACAGGGCCAGCACCCCGGCAATACGGGTCTGAAACGTGTGACGCCACGGCATGGCCGCGCCCCGCGCAAGCGTGCGCCTCTCGATGCCATTGCGTCCCTTTGTCATGTGCCTTCCTTGCGACGACCGGCTCTGCGTCAAAAAAACATCTATTTTTAGAAGATGTTGGGTTTGAGCAGATTAGCTGGGAGTTCAGGCAAGCGCACACAATAAAATCGGGATATTTCGCGTCATATTATTGGCGACAGGCGGTTGGCCGGCATCACCCTCGCGCGCGCATGAAATCCCCCCAGCGCCGCACCAGGTAGTTGTGTTCATCCATCACCGAATTCCACACCGCGATATGCCCCATGCGCTGTTCATAGGACCCGCCGTCGCGCACTTCGCCGATATCGATCAGCGGCAGGCCATCGCTGCCCGGTAATTCTTCCCGCGCGGGTTTACCGGCGTACCAGTAGTCCCATTCGGCGCTGGTCAAGTGATCGCGGCTGCGTGCAGGGTTGCCGATGTAGTAACCCTGGCGGGCCATCACTGCCCCCGGCCAGCCGGACAGCCACCAATTGAGGTACGCATAGGCCGCGTCGAGCACTGGGCCCTGGGCATGGCGCGACAATGACAGGCCACCGAACCAGGCGCGATAACCTTCGCGCGGCACTGCCAGGCGGTACTTCCCCCCCGCACGGTGCAGGCGCATCAGGGTCGGCGACCACAGGCTCTGGATATCGATGCTCGGGCTGAGCATCAATTGCGCGGCTTCTTCATCGTCGGACCAGAAGGCCGCGAAGTGCCCTTCTTTCTGCTTGCGCACCAGGATATCGGCGAGCACATCGATCTCTTCGATGCTCATATTGCCGATGTCCTTGAACGTCGCGAGCCCAGCGCCCTGCACCGCCAGCGCGGCATCCAGGGCGCCGATGGCGGCGTCACTTTGCAGGGCGGTGCGCGCACGCAACTGCGGGTCGAGCAACCAGCCCCAGCTTTCATTGCTGCGGCTGAAGGCCTCGGGCAAGCGCTCGGGGCGGTAGGCGAAGCTGTCGGCGTTGTGGGTCAGCGGCAACATGCTGATGCGTTCGGTGACGGTGCTGCCGAGGCTGCCATCGTGCTGCACAAACAGCCGTTCACTGGGCACGCTGCCACTGCCCAGGCAGTCGCTGGGCGACAGGCGACCGCGCTTGGGCAGGTCGTTGATCTCGTGCCACAAGGCGATGCGCCGCGTGTCGATGGGCTGGATTGCGCGGGCGGGCCACACGAAGTCGACGTTGTGGAACCACTGGTCGTACAGGTCGTAGCTGTCGGGCTGCATCACCGCGATGCGCTGGGCCTGTTCGACGTCATGCACCTGGTACACCAGGCGAATGCCCAGTTCCTGCTCGGCCCGCACGCGCAAGCATTCGAGCAAGGTCACCGAAGTGCCAAGGACTCTTAAGGTGATCATGCCGCGAACCGCCGTGAAAACGCTTCAAACGAGCGGCGCAACTGCGTGGGATCGAGGCCGCGCAGGATAAACACCAGGCGCGATTGCCGGTCGGTGCCCGGCCACGCCGGCAGGTGGACTGGCGCATGCAGGCAGTGCTGCACGCCATGAATGACGATGGGGGCCGAGCTTGCGTTCACGTTGAGCAGTCCTTTGACGCGAAGGATTCGTTCGCCATGGCATCTTAACAGCATCGATAACCACACTCCGAAACCGACCCAATCGAGCGGCTGGTCGAAGGTCAGGCAGCAGACTTGCGCGGCGCCATGGCTGGCCGTGGTGGTCCGGTGCAGTTGCCAGCGGCTGACTTCGACCGCCGGTTCGGCGCTGCGCAAGCCTTCGCCAAGCAACAGTTGATCGCCGCTGTGGATGTCGTGGGTATCCAGGATCGGCGTGCCCGGGTTCAGCGCCTGTAGGTGCAAACGCAGCGGCTCGCAGTCGTCCACCCGGTCGGTCTTGCTCAGCAGCAAGCGATCCGCCGCCGCCACCTGGGCCAGCCATTCCGGGTGCAGGCGTTCCTGCAGGGCGGCGTGGCTGGCGTCGACCAGGGTGATGACCAGGCCGATATGAAAACGCCCGCGCAGTTGCACGTCGTTGTTGAGGGTCGCAAGGATCGGCGCCGGGTCGGCCAGGCCGGTGGTTTCCAGGATCACCCGCTTGAAGGCCGGGATTTCACCGCGCTCGCGGCGTTGCAAGAGGCCGAGCAGTGCGTCTTTGAGTTCACCGCGAATCGAGCAGCAGACGCAGCCGCTGGGCAGCAGCACGGTGTCCGGCGCCACTTCTTCCACCAGCAGATGGTCGATGCCGATGTCGCCGAATTCATTGATCAGCAGCGCCGTATCGCCAAGGCTTTCGCCTTGCAGCAGGCGCGTGAGCAAGCTGGTTTTGCCAGCGCCGAGAAAGCCGGTGATCACATTCAGAGCGATGCTCATCGTTCCACCTCATACCCACCGCCGTCGGCCGGAACGCGTTGAGTGTGGCGAGGGAGCTTGCTCTCGCTGGGCTGCGAAGCGGGCCCAAAACCAAGCGACCGAGGTGTGCCAGATCCTCTTCGGACACCGCGCTGGGAGCGCTTTGCACTCCAGCGGGAGCAAGCTCCCTCGCCACAATGGGGCGTGCCTACGGAAAGCATGGTGTGTTTTCCAAGTGGTTCAGCAGTTGCGGATCAAGCGGGTCCAGTGGCCGCCCGAGCAGGGTTTCGGCCGCTTGCCAGAGTTGATCCAGGCCGCTGGCCAACGCCTGTTTGCCGGTGGCGCCCAGCAGCAGGTACGAGGCGCCCTGGAAGTCTTCGACCTTGAGCCGGAACACCGCCAACACCTGGTTGATCGCGGCGATCCGGCGCAGGCGTTCGCGGCGCCTGGGCAACTCATCGCCCAGCGGGTCGCTCCAGTGCAGGTCTTCGCCGAGCAGCCCGCAGAGTCCGCACATCGCTACACCCCGCTCATGGCATGACATCGCCGGAGTTCGGGCCCAGGGTCTGGCCGACGAACAGGTTACCGCCCGGCTCGCTGGCCAGCAGCACGGCGGTGGGCGCCACTTCGTCGGCCAGGCCGAAGCGCCCCAGGGGCAGCTCGGCGGCCTTGGCACGCTTCCAGCTGTCGCTGATGCCGCCCACCAGCGGCGTCTCGATGGGACCCGGCGCGATGGCGTTGACCAGCACGTTGTCCTTGGCGACTTCCAGCGCCAGGGATTTGGTGAAGCCGATCACACCGGCCTTGGCCGCTGCGTAATGGGTCAGCTCGGCGCCGCCCTTGATCCCCAGTTGCGAGGCGACGTTGATGATCCGCCCCCAGCCCTGCGCCAGCATGTGCGGCAAGGCACGCTGGCTGGCGACGAAGACGCTGGTGAGGTCGACGCGCAGCATGTCGTTCCACATTTCGATGGAGAGGTCGACGCAGCGCGCCTGGGTGAGCATGCCGGCGTTGTTGACCAGAATATCGATGCCGCCGAAATGCTCGACGCAACGATCGACACTGGCCCGGGCGCCTTCAACGGTGCCGACATCGGCCAGGCACTCGAACACTTCGGCGCCAAGGTTGCGGCAGGTGATGGCGGTTTCGGCGAGGCTGACGGCATTACGGTCGGCCAGCAGCAGGCGCGTGCCTTCAGCGGCGTAGGCACGGGCGATGGCGGCACCGATGCCGCTGCCGGCGCCGGTGATGACGGCGCGGCGGTTAGTCAGTTGGGGCATACAAAAACTCCTGAAAAAACACAGTACCCATGTGGGAGGGGGCTTGCTCCCGATAGCGGTGGTTCAGATAAAACAATGGTGACTGACACACCGCTATCGGGAGCAAGCCCCTCCCACATTTGAGGATCGAGTACATCCGTCAGTCGGGCCAGCGCACGGTTAAACCACCGTCGATGACGATGCTTTGCCCGGTCAGGTAGCTCGATGCATCACTGGTCAAAAACTGCACCAGCGACGCCACTTCATCCGCCCTCCCCACCCGGCCCAACGGAATCGCCCGTGCGGCCTTGGCCAAACCTTCCGGCCCGAGGGAGTTCTGCGCGTCCAGCGATTGCGGCGTCTCGATCAACCCCGGGATCACCGCATTGCAGCGAATCCCCAACGGCGCCAATTCCACCGCCAGTGAGCGGCACAATCCCGGCACACCGGCCTTGGCCGCCGCGTAATGGCTGTGCTCCTGCCAGCCATATACGCCGCCGGCAATCGACGAAATCGCCACCAGCGCGCCGCCCGCGGGCATATGCCGAGTCGCCGCGCGGAAGGTGCGCATTACCCCCGTCAGGTCGACGTTGAGCATTTCGTCCCACCGTTGATCGGTCATTTCCAGCAGCGGCGCACGGCGCAGCAGACCGGCGTTGGCCACCGCATAATCGAGGCGGCCAAAATGCTGCACGGCCTGGGCAGCCAAGGCGTCCACCGAGGCGGTATCGCCCACGTCCAGCGGCAGCATCAGGCATTCGCCAGCCGCCTGTTCCACCAGGGACACGGTGGTGCGCGGGTCATGAGGATCGGCCGGGTAATACCCGCCCACCACCGCCACGCCGTGGCGCGCATAGGCCACCGCGAGGGCTTGGCCGATGCCGCTGGCGGCACCGGTAATCAAGGCAACTTTACGCTTCATCAAACCCTCCTTACTGCACGGTTTCCGGACGCACATGGCGTGCGGCAAACATCAGCACACCGGACAAAAAGCACGGCAAGGCGCCGAACCACAGCGCGGCGGTCTGCCAGTCGCTGCCGGCGGACAACACTTGCGTCGCGCCGAAACCTGCGACCACCGCGCCAATCGGGCCCATGGCATGAATGATCGCGCCGCCGGTGGCACGGATGCTGGTGGGGAAACTTTCGCTGATAAAGAACAACGCCGCCGAGTACGGCCCGATCAGGAAGAACAGGCCCAGGCTGTACAACCCGACCACCATCGCCATGTTGCTCGGGCCGAACAGCATCCCGGCGAACGACAGCCCGCCGAGCATCCAGCCCAGGCCGATGACGTTGCGGCGGCCGATCTTGTCGCCCATCCAGCCGTGGCTGAGGTAGCCGCAGTAACCCACCAGGTTCGACAGCACGAGGATGATCAGCGAGTTCTCGAACGAGATGTGGTGAACGCTGACGATCACCGACGTGCCGAGCACGCTGAACACCTGGATCGCTGCCCAGTTGAGCAACAGCGCGGCGCCGATCACCAGGGTGGCGCGGCGGGCCGGGCCACGGAAGGCGGCTTTGAGGCCGGCTTTGCTGTGCTCGTCGTAGTCCACGCCGTAGGTCGCGGCGACGTTTTGCGCTTCGCTCACCGCGCCGCTTTTACGCAGCGCGCTGATGCGCTGATGGATCTGGAACTGCGGGCTCTCCTTGAGCTTGCGCGCCATAATCGCGATGACCACGGCCGGGATCGCGGCAAAAATGAAGCAGCCCTGCCAGCCGATGATCGGCAGCAACAGCGCGGTCAACCCCGCCGCGATCAGCGCACCGACCGGCCAGCCGCCCTGCACCAGGCTGTAGATAAACCCCCGGCGCTTGGTCAGTCGGGGATCTTGCGAGGCGCCATACAGCTCGCTCAAATACGTGGCGTTGACGGTTTCCTCGGCATAACCCAGGCCGCCCAACGAACGGATCAGGATCAGCGGCGACTTGCCCCACGCACCACCGATCGCGGTCAGCGCCGAGCACACCGCGGAGCCGGCCACGGTGAAGATAATGCCTTTGCGCCGCCCCAACTTATCGACGACGGGGCCAATGGCAAATGCCACCACCGCCGTACCCACCGCCACCCAGGTCGCGATTTCAGCTTGTTCCACCTCGCCCCAGCCGAAGTGCCGGCCGATCTCCGGCAGCAACGTGCCGAACAGGATGAAGTCGTACACCGCAAACACCCAGGCGAAAAACGCGATCCAGGTGGCGAAGCGCACTTCCTGGGACGTCAGTTGCCGGGGTTTCCAGCCAGTCAGGTCAAGCTTGTTGTAGATGGACATGGATCGCGCCTCGAGGGTGGGATGGGGTCAGGTACGCGGTTGGCGGCGGATAAAGTCATCGGCGATTTCGTCGAAGGTGACGAAGCGCACGCCGG
Organism: Pseudomonas sp. PSPC3-2; assembly: GCF_049897085.1. Taxonomy (NCBI): domain Bacteria; kingdom Pseudomonadati; phylum Pseudomonadota; class Gammaproteobacteria; order Pseudomonadales; family Pseudomonadaceae; genus Pseudomonas; species Pseudomonas sp. PSPC3-2. The sequence goes on along the minus strand of NZ_JAFCVO010000001.1, from coordinate 171,497 downwards.
CATGGCTCTGGATGTGTTCGATCAAGCGTTCGAGCATCAGCAGCACTTGCGGGCGGCCGGATACGTCGGGGTGGATGGTCATGGTGAACACCGCGTGTTCGTGTTCGCGGTAGACCCAGTCGAACTGATCGCGCCACATTTCTTCGAGGTGACGCGGGTTGACGAAGCCGTGGCTGTTGGGGGCTTTCTTGATGAACATCATCGGCGGCAGGTCGTCGAGGTACCAGTTGGCCGGGATCTCCACCAGGTCGGTTTCTTCGCCGCGCACCAGCGGTTTCATCCAGGTGTCGGGGTGCTGGCTGTAGTCGATTTTGGTCCAGCTGTCGCCCTTGCGCACGTAGTAGGGGTGGAAGTCGTTGTGCATCAGGCTGTGGTCGTACTTGATGCCTTTTTTCAACAGCAGTTCGTTGGTGACCTTGCTGAATTCCCACCACGGTGCGACGTAGCCGGTCGGACGTTTACCGGTCACGTGGGTGATCAGTTCGATGGACTTGTCGAGCACGATTTCTTCCTGCTCGGCGGTCATCGCAATCGGGTTTTCGTGGCTGTAGCCGTGTACGCCGATTTCGTGACCGGCGTCGGCCACCGCCTTCATCTGCGCGGGAAAGGTTTCCATCGAGTGGCCGGGGATAAACCAAGTGGTGCGCAGGCCGTAGCGCTCGAACAGTTTGAGCAGGCGCGGCGCGCCGATTTCACCGGCGAACAGGCCGCGGGAGATATCGTCTGGCGAGTCTTCGCCGCCGTAGGAACCGAGCCAGCCGGCGACGGCGTCAACGTCGACGCCGAATGCACAGAGGATGTCTTTAGCCATGGGGTGTCTCCTTAGAGAGTCAGTTGGGATTCGACGGACAGCGCAGCCCGCAACAGGCGTGCGTCTTCCCCCGTTGGGGCGATGTGGATGACGGCCGGGGGTGCCGACCGACTCGCGTGGTCGAGGGCGTGCACCGGGTCGCTGCGACCGCTGGCGAAAGCCTCGGCCATTGAAGTGGCGTCTGACATCAGGCTGATCCTCACAAAACGTACATATTAATAAAATGTACATTTTATAAAGGCAGCTTTCGTGCCAGTCTGTGTCGACGGCTTTTTCTGTGATTGCGCTTTATCGACCAGAGCGGCGGGATAGATGCTTTTGTAGGAAGCAAAAAAACCTGGCGCGGACCCTGCAGCGGGCCTTCAAGCCAATAATGTATCTTTTATTAATAAGTACATTTTGGTGCAGAAAAGTAACAGCCCTACCTTCAAGGCCCCAAAAAAGTGCCGCCGACGTGGCGCGGAGTGACAGGTACATCTATGAGAGAATCCCTGGCTGCGTCCTACATACACCCGACCTCTTTACCCCAGAGAACACGATGAAAGCAGTGTCCGCCTCGGCCTCTCGTTACGCGATGATTCACCAGCTTTTGCGTGACGCGATCGTCAACGGCACCGCCCGCCACGGGCTGGTCCTGCTCGAAGCGCCGCTGGCCGAATTGTTTGGCACCAGCCGCGTGCCGGTACGCAAGGCGCTGGACCTGCTGCATGCCGAAGGGTTGATCTGCCGTTTCAACGGGCGGGGTTACCTGATCAACCCCGAGGGCGTGGCCATGGAACCGCTGCGCCTGCCCCTGAGCCCGGCGCACCTGGGCCTGAACGACGAGGACGAACTGGTGGATACACGGCCGTTGGGCGAGCGGATCGTCGAGGAGATCGGCGCGGCGCTGTCCACCTGCATCGCTTTCGGCCATTACCGCCTGGATGAGCAAGCCGCCGCCGACCACTACGGCGTCAGCCGCGCGGTGGTGCGTGAAGCACTGATGCGCCTGCGCGACCGTGGCCTGGTCGAAAAAGAGCCCTACTCCCAATGGCTGGCAGGGCCGCTGACGGCGCGGGAAGTCACCGAAGACTACGAACTGCGCGCCTGCCTGGAGCCCGAAGCGCTGCGCCAGAGCGCGCCGAACCTTGACCGCGCGCTGCTCGAAGCCATGTTGCAACGCGTGCTCGACGCCCAGGACAGCCCACAGTGCAGCCTGGAAGCCATCGAGCAGATCGAAGAGGATTTGCACCAACGCTGCCTGGCCGGCCTGCAAAACCGCAAGATCGCCGCGCTGATCCGCCAGGGCCAGAGCCCGATGATCATCAGCCGGATTTTCTATCGCTTGCTGGGGATCGGTGCCGACCCGGCGATGCTCGCCGAACACCGCTTGATCCTGGAGTTGTTGCTGCACGGCGCGTTCGATGCGGCGGCGTTGAACCTGCGCGAGCACCTGCAACGGGCGCGGCAGCGGATGTTGCAGCGCTTGAAGGTGTTGTCGGTATTGCCGGAACAACCCCTGCCCGCCTACCTCCACAAAATCAGCTGACTGCATGCGGCTAACCCTGTGGGAGGGGGCTTGCTCCCGATAACCGTGTATCAGTCAACGTATGGGGTGACTGTCACGCCGCAATCGGGAGCAAGCCCCCTCCCACCTTGACCGGGGCTCTGCAGTAATTTCATGCAATATGTTGCTATCTAGCCCCCGCCATTGAAACCACCGCTGGACCGCCCCATCTAACTGGCATACTTCCCTATGCAGGTGCCCCATGAGCGACCAGCAAGATATCCCTGATTTCGACGCCAACGAATACGCCGACCCTGAAAACGCCGAGGGTCACTCGTCCAATACCGGCCTGGCCCTGCCTGGGCAAAACCTGCCGGACAAGGTCTACATCATCCCGATTCACAATCGCCCGTTCTTCCCGGCGCAAGTGTTGCCGGTGATCGTCAATGAAGAACCGTGGGCCGAAACCCTGGAGCTGGTGAGCAAATCCGACCATCACTCCCTGGCCCTGTTCTTCATGGACACGCCGCCAGATGATCCACGGCATTTCGACACCTCCGCGCTGCCGCTGTACGGCACCCTGGTGAAGGTCCACCACGCCAGCCGCGAAAACGGCAAACTGCAATTCGTCGCCCAGGGCCTGACCCGCGTGCGGATTCGCACCTGGCTCAAGCACCACCGCCCACCGTACCTGGTGGAAGTCGAATACCCGCACCAGCCGACCGAGCCGACCGACGAGGTCAAGGCCTACGGCATGGCGCTGATCAATGCGATCAAGGAACTGCTGCCGCTCAACCCGCTGTACAGCGAAGAGCTGAAGAACTACCTCAACCGCTTCAGCCCTAACGACCCGTCGCCGCTGACCGACTTCGCCGCCGCCCTCACGTCGGCGACCGGTACGGAGCTGCAGGAAGTGCTGGACTGCGTGCCCATGCTCAAGCGCATGGAAAAAGTGCTGCCGATGCTACGCAAGGAAGTCGAAGTCGCGCGTTTGCAAAAAGAACTCTCCGCCGAGGTGAACCGCAAGATCGGCGAGCACCAGCGCGAATTCTTCCTCAAGGAACAGCTCAAGGTCATCCAGCAGGAACTGGGCTTGACCAAGGACGACCGCAGCGCCGACGTCGAGCAGTTCGAACAGCGCCTGGAAGGCAAAGTGCTGCCGGCGCAGGCGCAGAAACGCATCGATGAAGAACTGAACAAACTGTCGATCCTCGAAACCGGCTCGCCGGAATACGCAGTGACGCGCAACTACCTGGACTGGGCGACTTCAGTGCCGTGGGGCGTGTACGGCAAGGACAAGCTCGACCTGAAACATGCGCGCAAGGTCCTGGACAAACACCACGCCGGCCTGGACGACATCAAGAGTCGCATCCTCGAATTCCTCGCGGTGGGCGCTTATAAAGGCGAAGTCGCCGGCTCCATCGTGCTGCTGGTCGGGCCGCCGGGTGTGGGCAAGACCAGCGTGGGCAAATCGATTGCCGAATCCCTCGGGCGGCCGTTCTATCGCTTCAGCGTCGGCGGCATGCGCGACGAGGCCGAGATCAAGGGCCATCGCCGCACCTACATCGGCGCCATGCCCGGCAAGCTGGTGCAGGCGCTCAAAGATGTGGAAGTGATGAACCCGGTGATCATGCTCGACGAGATCGACAAGATGGGTCAGAGCTTCCAGGGCGACCCGGCTTCGGCGCTGCTGGAAACCCTCGACCCGGAACAGAACGTCGAATTCCTCGACCACTACCTGGACCTGCGCCTGGACCTGTCGAAAGTGCTGTTCGTGTGCACCGCCAACACCCTGGACTCGATCCCCGGCCCCTTGCTGGACCGCATGGAAGTGATTCGCCTGTCGGGCTATATCACCGAAGAAAAAGTCGCCATCGCCAAACGCCACCTGTGGCCAAAGCAGTTGGAAAAAGCCGGCGTGTCGAAAAACAGCCTGACCATCAGCGACGGCGCCCTGCGCGCCTTGATCGACGGCTATGCCCGCGAAGCCGGGGTGCGCCAGTTGGAGAAACAACTGGGCAAGCTGGTGCGCAAGGCGGTGGTCAAGCTGCTGGATGAGCCGGACGCGGTGATCAAGATCGGCACCAAGGACCTGGAAAGCTCCCTCGGTATACCGGTGTTCCGCAACGAACAAGTGCTGTCCGGCACCGGCGTTATCACCGGGTTGGCCTGGACCAGCATGGGCGGCGCGACCTTGCCGATCGAGGCGACCCGCATCCACACGCTCAACCGCGGCTTCAAGCTCACCGGGCAACTGGGTGATGTGATGAAAGAATCCGCTGAAATCGCCTACAGCTACGTCAGCGCCAATCTGAAGTCGTTTGGCGGTGATCCGAAGTTCTTCGATGAAGCCTTCGTCCACCTGCACGTACCCGAAGGCGCCACGCCGAAAGACGGCCCGAGCGCTGGCGTGACCATGGCCAGTGCGCTGTTGTCGCTGGCGCGCAACCAGCCACCGAAGAAAGGCGTGGCCATGACCGGCGAGCTGACGCTGACCGGGCATGTACTGCCAATTGGCGGGGTGCGTGAGAAGGTGATCGCGGCGCGGCGCCAGAAGATTCACGAGCTGATCTTGCCCGAGCCCAATCGCGGCAGTTTTGAAGAGCTGCCGGAGTATCTGAAGGAAGGGATGACCGTGCACTTCGCCAAGCGTTTTGCGGATGTGGCGAAGGTGTTGTTCTGACAGTTTTTTAGCGCCTGAGCGGGCGTCATCGCGGGCAAGCCCACTCCCACAGTTGACCGAGTACATCCTTTGGAATGCGCTCGAATGTGGGAGCGGGCTTGCCCTCGATGGCGCCAGCCCAGCCACCTCATACACTGCCTGCCCGCCACCCCCTGCCTCATCTTCGGTTATGCTCGCTCTTCGTCGCACATCAACGGAGCCCCCATGACCGCTGCCCGCCTGCTTCTCCCCTTGAGCCTTGCCCTGCTGGCCGCGTGCGCCAGTGCCCCACAGCAAAACGTCAGCGTGGAAAAACAGAGCACCTGCCCGCTCCAACTCAAAACCGGACAAAACCTGATCCTGACCCTGCCAAGCAACCCCACCACTGGCTACCGCTGGGCCATCCAGGATTCCGCCGGCGGCGTGCTGCGCGCACTGAGCCCCGAGGTCTACAGCAGCACAGAATCCGGCGTGATCGGCGGCGGTGGCCAATCCACCTGGCGCTTCCAGGCCTTCGCGTCCGGCCAGGGCCGTTTGCGCCTGACCTCCCAGCAGCCCTGGGAACCGGAAGCCGAACCGACCGAGACGTTCGACTGCGCCATCACGGTGAACTGATATGCCATGGCTGATTCTTGCGTTGATGGGCGCCGGCACCTTTATCTACGGCCTGACCGTCCATGCGGCGTTACTGTGCCTGCTGGTCAAACCGTTGCCGGTCCTGGCGCTGCTGGGCTGGCTGCATGATGCGCCGCCGAGCGACTATCGACGCTGGATCAGCCTGGGGCTGATTTTTTCCCTGGTCGGCGATGTGCTGCTGGCATGGCCGGGCGACTTGTTTATCTTTGGCCTGGGCGCGTTTCTGTGCGCGCACCTGGCGTACCTCAAAGCCTATTTCAGCGACTGCCGACGCTTGGCGTGGCTGCCGTTGGTGCTGGCGCTGGGCGTCGGGGCGATGCTGCTGAGCATCCTGATTTCCCATGGGCTGGGCGAGTTGCTGATTCCAGTGGTGGTTTACGCGCTGGTGATCAGCGCGATGCTCTGGCGGGCGCTGGCGCGACTGGGCAGCGCGGTGCCCAAGCGCTCGGCGTTACTGGCAGCGGCGGGTGCCATATCGTTTGTGGTTTCCGACACGCTGATCGGCATCAACCGGTTTGTGCTGAGCTTCGATGCCGCGCCGTACCTGCTGATCAGCACTTACTGGCTCGGCCAGTGGGGTATCACCGCCTCGGCGTTCCATCAGACAACCCGCGCATCTGCGGAGCAACTTGGCTAAAATGCCGGCCTTTCCCCCTCGTCGCTGGAACAACCGTGAGCAAAGAACCCGATCGCCTATTCGCCCAGCCCCTGCCCCAGGTGCCGGACTTCGCCTTTAACGAGGACGTGGTGCGGGTGTTCCCGGACATGATCAAGCGCTCAGTGCCCGGTTACCCGACTATCGTCGAAAACCTCGGCGTGCTCGCCGCGCAGTTTGCCCAACCCAACAGTGCGCTGTACGACCTGGGTTCGTCCCTCGGCGCGGTCACCCAGGCGTTGCGCCGCCACGTGCGCACCGACGGCTGCCACGTCATCGCGGTGGATAACTCGGCGGCGATGGTCGAGCGCTGCCGCGAATACCTCAATGGCCAGGACTCGATGTTCCAGGAGTTGCTGCCGGTTCAGGTGATCGAGGGCGATATCCTCGCGCTGCAGTTCCAGCCGGCCTCGGTGGTGGCGCTGAACTTCACCCTGCAATTCATCGCTCCCGATCAGCGCCTGGCGTTGCTCGGGCGCATCCGCCAAGCGCTGTTGCCGGGCGGTGCGTTGATCCTCTCGGAAAAGCTGCGTTTCAATGATGCGCAAGAACACGCGCTGCTCACCGATCTGCATGTCGCGTTCAAACGCGCCAACGGCTACAGCGAGCTGGAAATCGCCCAGAAGCGCAGCGCCATCGAAAACGTCATGAAGCCCGACAGCCTCGAAGAACACCGCGAACGCCTGCTGGCGGCCGGGTTCTCGACCGTCGTGCCGTGGTTCCAGTGTCTTAACTTTGCCTCGTTGATTGCCTTGCCATGATTGATCTGTCCCCCCTCGCCCGCCACTTGGTCGGCACTCCCCTGGCCGTATGGGCCCAGGGCCTGCAAGCGCAACTCGATAGCAAGATGGAAAAGGGGCATGGCGACCTGGAGCGCTGGCAGAGTGCGCTGGATGCACTGCCGAAGATCCAGCCCAGCGAAGTCGATTTGCTCAATGGCCTGACCCTCGACACCGCGTGCGACGACGCCACCCGCGCGCAAATGCATACCGCGCTGATGGGCCTGAGCCCGTGGCGCAAAGGCCCGTTCCACCTGTTCGGCGTGCATGTGGATACCGAATGGCGTTCGGACTGGAAGTGGTCGCGGGTCGCGCCGCATCTGGACCTGAACGGTAAACGCATCCTCGATGTCGGCTGCGGCAACGGCTATTACATGTGGCGCATGCTCGGCGCCGGTGCCGACAGCGTGATCGGCGTGGACCCGAACTGGTTGTTCTTCTGCCAGTTCCAGGCGGTACAACGCTACCTGTCGGCACCGAACGCCTGGCACCTGCCGTTTCCGTTCGAGGACCTGCCGCCGAACCTGGAAGGCTTCGACACCGTGTTTTCCATGGGTGTGTTCTACCACCGTCGCTCGCCGATCGAGCATTTGCTGGCGCTGAAGGACTGCCTGGTCAAAGGCGGTGAACTGGTGCTGGAAACGCTGGTGGTCGAAGGCGATCAGCAACAGGTGCTGGTGCCGGAAGACCGTTACGCGCAGATGCGCAACGTGTGGTTCCTGCCGTCGGTGCCGGCATTGATGCTCTGGCTGCGCCGGGCCGGCTTCAGCGACGTGAGGTGCGTGGATGTGAGTGTGACCACGGTGGAGGAACAGCGGGGGACGGAGTGGATGAAGTTTCAGTCGCTCAGCGACTTCCTCGATCCAGAGGATCACAGCAAGACGATTGAAGGGCTGCCGGCGCCAATGCGGGCGGTGATCATCGCCAAAAAGTAACCCCCAATCTCCCTGAAAAAATGAAACTCAATGTGGGAGGGGGCTTGCTCCCGATGGCGGTGGGTCAGCAATAGATAAGCTGACTGACACACTGCTATCGGGGGCAAGTCGAATCGTCGCACCGCCCCTCCCACATTTGTCCTCAGTGTTCTTTAGAGTGGGGGCTTGGTTCTACGAGCCTTGAAGAACTTACTCAACACCGTCCCGCATTCCTCGGCCAGCACCCCGCCTTCATACAACACTCGATGGTTGAGAAACTCCTGGGTAAAAAACTGTCCCTGGCTTTGCACAATCCCCGCCTTCGGCTCCAGCGCGCCATACACCACCCGCGCGATGCGCGAATGCACGATCAGGCCCGCGCACATGCTGCACGGTTCCAGCGTCACATACAGCGTGCTGCCGGGCAGGCGATAGTTGCTCAGCGCCTGGGCGGCGGCGCGGATGGCGACCATTTCGGCATGGGCGCTGGGGTCGTTGCCGCTGATCGGGCAATTGAAGCCACGGCCGATGATGACACCGTCCTGCACCAGCACCGCGCCCACCGGCACTTCACCCAACGCCGCGCCCTGTGCCGCCAGTGTCAGGGCTTCGCGCATGAAGTCCTGGTCGCGGCTGCGGTCGATAATCGCCGTGGGGCGAAACTGGCGCATCACGCCACCTCGATGGCGGCCATCAGGCCGGTTTCCATGTGGTCGATCACATGGCAGTGGAACATCCACACCCCCGGGTTATCCGCCACCAGCGCCACGCGGGCGCGTTCGTTCTTGCCCAGCAGGTAGGTGTCGGTGAAGTACGGAATCACCGCGTGGCGGTTCGAGGCGATCACCTTGAAGCTCATGCCGTGCAGGTGGATCGGGTGTTGGTACTGGGTCATGTTTTTCAGTTCAAAAATGTAGCTTTTGCCCTTCTCCAGCTTGGCAATCGGGCGGTCGGCGCAGGTCTTGTCGGTGATGTCCCAGGCCTGGCCGTTGATCTGCCACAGGCTGGGCGGCTTGCCGTTGTCGACGTTGACCGACACCGAGCCGACCCATTCGAAATTGAAGTTGAGTTTCTCGGCGTTGGCCAGGTCCGGCTCGCTGATCGGGTTGGCGGGCAGCGCAGGCGGCCATTCAGTCGGCGCGTCGGCGTTGGCCACCGACCGGAACGTGCCCAGGCGCACCGGGCCGTTGCGGATCGACAGTTCTTCGCCCGCCGGCGGCGCCTTGATCGCCAGGCAGATACGCATGCCCGGGCCGAGCCAGTATTCCTTGCCGAGGGGGCGCGGCTCGATGGGGTTGCCGTCCAGCGCATAGATCTGCGCGTCGACGTCGGGAATATTGAGGCGATAGGTCAGCGTGTTGTCGAGGTTGAGCAAGCGCACGCGGGTGATCTGCCCAGCGGGTAAATCGATCACCGCCTGGGACACGCCATTGATCGTCGACAAGCGCCCGGCTGTGCCGCCACGCGCCGCTTCACGGGGCACGCTGAACGCGACAAAGGCGCCCTCTTCGTCGACGTGCCAGCTTTTCAGGCTGAGGGTGCGTTCGTGCTTGAAACCGGTGGGCTCGCGCTCTTCGACGATCAGCGGGCCGACCAGGCCACGGCCGAGTTCTTCGCTGCTGTTCACGTGAGGGTGATACCAATAGCTGCCGGCGTCGGGCACGCGGAACTTGTAGTCGAAGTATTCGCCGGGCAATACCGGCAATTGCGAGACATAGGGCACGCCGTCCATTTCCAGCGGCAGGCGGATGCCATGCCAGTGGATGGTGGTGGCGACCGGCAGGTGATTGATGAAACGCACCCGCAGCCATTCGCCCTGGCGCACGCGCAGCTCGGTGCCGGGCGCCGACGGGCCGAACGCCCAGGCTTGGGTTGTGTGCCCCGGCACCAGCTCCACATCGAGGGGCGCGGCGATCAGTTCGTAGTCGTGTCCCGCCTCGGCCTCGGCGACCTTGCCCAGCCAATAGCGGTAGCCGCCACCGGCACCGACGCCCACTACGGCCAGGCCGGTAAGACCACCCAGGATTTGTCGACGGGAAAAGGATCGGGACACAACAACCTCACGTATCTGCCGCAGGCGCAGGGCCTGCAAAGGGCAGATACGATACACCTGCGACGGCTAAACAGTAAGGCTTCGCATTGCCGCATACCGAAAACACCGAGGACAATGTGGGAGGGGGCTTGCTCCCGATGGCGGTGGGTCAGTCAGCTTATGTGTAGCTGATCCACCGCCATCGGGAGCAAGCCCCCTCCCACATTTTGAGCTTCAGTGTTTTCTAGAGGGTGTTTGCTCAGGCTTTGGCAGCGGCCAGGATCAAGGCTTTCATCTCGGCGACCGCGCCTTTGAAACCAACGAACAGCGCGTGCGCCACCAGCGCATGGCCGATGTTCAGTTCGTTGATGCCCTTGATCGCCGCCACGGCTTCGACGTTGTGGTAGTGCAGGCCGTGGCCGGCGTTGACGATCAGGCCTAGGTTGAGACCGCAGTTCACGCCTTCAATGATGCGTTGCAGCTCATCGGCCACTTCGGTCGGCGTGGTCGCATCGGCATAACGCCCGGTGTGCAGCTCGATGGCCGGCGCGCCAACGCGGTGCGAGGCTTCGATCTGGCGCTCATCGGCGTCGATGAACAGCGAGACTTCGCAGCCGATCCGCGACAGGCGCTCCACTGCGGCCTTGATCCGCGCCTCCTGGCCGGCCACGTCGAGGCCGCCTTCGGTGGTCAGTTCCTGACGGGTCTCCGGCACCAGGCAGATATGCGCCGGGCGGATGCGCTCGGCGAACGCCATCATTTCTTCGGTGACGCCCATTTCGAAGTTCATACGGGTTTGCAGCACATCCTTGAGCAACAGCACGTCGCGCTCCTGGATGTGCCGGCGGTCTTCGCGCAGGTGTACGGTGATGCCGTCGGCGCCCGCTTCTTCGGCGTCCAGCGCGGCTTTGACCGGGTCCGGGTAACGGGTGCCCCGGGCCTGGCGCAGCGTGGCGACGTGGTCGATGTTGACGCCGAGAAGAATGCGATTGCTGGTGGTCACGGAAGCGCTCCTGAAAAGGGAAAGAAACGCTGCACAGCATACACGGGGTTGTCAGGGCTTTCGAAACAACTCGCGACTGACCAGCGGCCGCCCGCCCAGATGCACGGCCAGGGCCTGGCGCATCAGGCGCTTGGCGGCGGACAACGCGCCAGGCGCGGTCCAGTCAGCTTCGCTCATGGCCAGCAGTTCGGTGCCCTGAAACAGGCCGGGTTGCAGCAGGTACACACGCTCCAGGCCGGCGTCGACTTGCAGGCGATACATGCCGTCGGCGGCGATGGGCTCGCCGTGCAGGTCGTTGCTCAGTTCAAAGCCGTAGCCCAGGTCGTCGAGCAGGCGCCATTCGAACGCGCGCAGCAGCGGCTCCAAGGGGCGGCCTTCGGCCAGGGCCAGCAGCGTGGCGGCGTAGTGATCGAAGACCGCCGGGTGCGGGTCTTCGGCGGGCAGCAGGCGGATCAGCAATTCATTGAGATAGAGGCCACTGAACAGTGCCTCGCCATTGAGCCAGGCGGAGTTGCCGACGCTTTCCAGGCGGCCGACGTTTTTCAGTTCGCCCTTGCCACGAAATTCCACGTCCAGCGCCACGAACGGCCGCGCCAAGGTACCTGTCTTGCCCCGCGCACTGCGCAACACCGCGCGCAGGCGACCCTGGGGCGTGAGGAAGTCCACCAACGCGCTGGTCTCGCGGTAGGCGCGGCTGTGCAGCACGTAGGCGGGTTGGCTGGGAGTTGGGGTTGAGGACATGGGTTCTCGCTGCTGGAATGCACTAGTGAAAACAACACAAACCTAATGTGGGAGGGGGCTTGCCCCCGATGGCGGTGGCTCAGTCAAAACATTTAGTGACTGACACTCTGCCATCGGGGGCAAGCCCCCTCCCACATTTATAGCCCTGCGGTGGATTCGAGACCTTACAGGTCGCCGTAACCCAGGGAGCGCAATGCGCGCTCATCATCGGACCAACCACCCTTCACCTTCACCCACAGGTTCAGCATGATCTTGGAATCGAACAGCAATTCCATGTCCTTGCGCGCTTCAGTGCCGATGCGCTTGATGCGTTCGCCCTTGTCGCCAATGATGATTTTTTTCTGGCCGTCACGTTCGACGAGGATCAGCGCATGGATATGCAGGGTCTTGCCCTGTTGCTTGAACTCTTCGATTTCGACGGTGATCTGGTACGGCAGCTCGGCGCCCATCTGGCGCATGATTTTCTCGCGCACCAGTTCGGCGGCGAGGAAACGGCTGCTGCGGTCGGTGATCTGGTCTTCCGGGAAGAAGTGCTCGTTCTCCGGCAGGTAGCCAGCGATCACGCGCTCCAGGGCTTCGAGGTTGTGCCCGTGCTGGGCCGAGATCGGCATGATCTGGGCATTCGGCAGTTGTTCCTGCAGCCAGCTCAGGTGCGGCATCAGCTCGGCTTTGTCTTCGATGCGGTCGGTCTTGTTCAGCGCAACGATCAACGGGCCGGTGACGTACTGCACGCGCTCGAGAACCATCTGGTCTTCGTCGGTCCACTTGGTGCGGTCGACCACGAAGATCACTACGTCGACGTCTTTCAACGCAGCCGAGGCGGTCTTGTTCATGTAGCGGTTCAGGGCTTTCTCGCCGCCTTTGTGCATGCCCGGGGTGTCGACGTAGACCGCTTGCACGGTGCCTTCGGTCTTGATGCCCAGCATGTTGTGGCGGGTAGTCTGCGGCTTGCGCGAGGTGATCGCGAGCTTCTGGCCGAGGATGTGGTTCAGCAGCGTGGACTTGCCCACGTTGGGACGGCCGACGATGGCAACATAGCCACAGCGTGTTGCGGTTGAATCAGTCATGGCCATTCTCCACGCCCAGGGCAATCAGTGCTGCAGCGGCCGCTACCTGTTCGGCAATACGACGGCTCACACCCTGACCTCGGCTTTTTTCATTCAATAAGGTGATTTCACATTCCACGAAAAATACGCGGCAATGCGGCTCACCCTGGATATCCACCACTTCGTAGCGTGGCAGTTCGCACCCGCGGGACTGCAGGAATTCCTGCAGGCGGGTCTTGGGATCTTTGTTGGTGTCGACCAGGGTCAGGCTTTCGATCTCGGACGTCAGCCAAGCGGTGACGCGCGTCTTGGCCGCTTCCATGCCTGCATCCAGATAGATGGCGCCGATCAGCGCTTCAAGCGCGTCGGCCAGGATTGACTCGCGACGGAAACCGCCGCTCTTCAACTCACCGGAGCCCAGGCGCAGGTACTCGCCCAGGCCAAAGCCACGGGCCAGAACGGCCAGGGTCTCGCCCTTCACCAACCGCGCACGCAAGCGCGACAGCTGGCCTTCACGGGCTTGAGGGAAGCGTTCGAACAGGGCTTCACCGGCGACGAAATTGAGGATGGCATCACCGAGGAATTCCAGGCGTTCGTTGTTACGCCCTGCAAAACTGCGGTGTGTGAGGGCAAGGACCATCAGTTCCTGGTCTTTGAAGGTGTAGCCGAGCAGGTGCTCGAGACGACTTAGAGAAACGCTCACGGTTTACCCATATCTGTTTGGTGGCACCGGCGGCCATCGACGATTGACGCAGTGTTCAAATTCAAATCCTGGTTGGCGCTGCATGAGGCTGGAGATTGTCCAAGCCCCAAAAAAGCATTCGGCGCTGTGATCACAGCGCCGTCTGTATTACTTGATCAGCCCGACCCGCGAGAAGTTCGGCAGGTGGCTGAGTTTGGGTTCCGGCCAGCTCATCCAGACCGCGAAGGCCTTGCCGACGATATTCTGGTCGGGAACCATGCCCAACAGATCCTTGGGAATGGTGGGATCATCCCAATAGCGGCTGTCGTTGGAGTTGTCGCGGTTGTCGCCCATCATGAAATAGTGCCCGGCCGGCACTTTCCATTCGCCATCAGGCATTGCGCGGTAGCGACTCATTTCCTTGCGGATTTGGTGCTCCACCGCACCGAGTTTTTCCTGATACAGCTCGGCGCTGCCCAGGGTGTTCGGTTCGGCACCCAGTAGCTGCTCGGCCACCGACTCACCGTTGATGAACAGGCGCTTGTCGCTGGTGTAGCGAATCACGTCACCCGGCAGACCGACCACACGCTTGATGTAGTTAACGTTCGGATCGCTCGGGTAGCGGAACACCATCACATCGCCGCGCTGCGGGTCGCCGATCTCGATGACTTTTTTGTCGATCACCGGCAAGCGAATCCCGTAGGAAAACTTGTTCACCAGGATGAAGTCGCCCACGTCCAGGGTCGGCTTCATCGACCCCGACGGAATCTGGAACGGCTCCACCAGGAACGAACGCAGCACCAGCACGATAAATAGCACCGGGAAGAACGATTTGCCGTATTCAACCAACAAAGGTTCTTTGTTCAGCTTCTCGATCACCACGACGTCGGGCTGGCTGACGCTGCCCTGATAGGACGCGATAGCCGCCCGCCGACGCGGGGCGAAGAACACAAGATCGAGCAACGCCAGGAGTCCGCAAACGGCAACGGCGATGACCAGCAACAGCGGGAAATTTAGCGACATAGGACCTAACTATCCAACCTGAGCACCGCAAGGAAGGCTTCTTGTGGAATTTCCACGTTGCCCACTTGCTTCATGCGTTTTTTACCGGCCTTTTGCTTCTCAAGCAGCTTGCGCTTACGGCTGACGTCGCCACCGTAGCATTTGGCCAGTACGTTCTTTCTGAGTGCCTTGACGGAAGTCCGCGCAATGATCTGCCCACCAATGGCGGCCTGGATCGCGACGTCGAACATCTGGCGCGGAATCAGTTCTTTCATCTTCTCGGTCAACTGTCGACCTTTGTAGTGCGCGTTGTCCTTGTGCACGATCAGTGCCAGGGCATCGACCTTGTCGCCGTTGATCAGCACGTCCAGCTTCACCAGATTAGCCGACTGGTAACGATCGAAGTGGTAATCCAGCGAAGCATAGCCGCGACTGGTCGATTTGAGACGGTCGAAGAAGTCCAGGACCACTTCGTTCATCGGCAAATCGTAGGTCACTTGCACCTGGGTCCCGAGGAACAGCATGTCGTGCTGTATGCCACGTTTCTCGATACACAGGGTAATGACGTTGCCCAGGTGCTCCTGCGGCACAAGAATATTGGCGCGCACGATCGGTTCGCGCATGTCTTCGATGGAAGACAGGTCTGGGAGCTTGGAGGGGTTGTCGACGTAAATCGTTTCACCGGTTTTGAGCAACAACTCAAAAATAACGGTTGGCGCGGTGGTGATCAGGTCCAGGTCGTATTCGCGCTCAAGGCGCTCCTGGATGATCTCCATGTGCAGCATGCCGAGGAACCCGCAACGGAAACCAAAGCCCAGGGCGTCGGAGCTTTCCGGGGTGTACTGCAACGACGAGTCGTTGAGGGTCAGCTTTTGCAGGGCTTCGCGAAAGTCTTCGAAGTCGTCGGAGCTGACCGGGAACAGGCCGGCGTACACCTGCGGCTGGATGCGTTTGAAGCCCGGCAGCACGTCGACGTCAGGGGTGGAGCTCAAGGTCAGGGTGTCACCCACCGGCGCACCGTGAATGTCCTTGATGCCGGCGATGATGAAGCCGACTTCACCGGCTTTCAGATCAACGGTGGCGGTGTGTTTGGGGTTGAACACACCGA
The DNA here is from genome assembly GCF_049897085.1 of Pseudomonas sp. PSPC3-2. Taxonomy (NCBI): domain Bacteria; kingdom Pseudomonadati; phylum Pseudomonadota; class Gammaproteobacteria; order Pseudomonadales; family Pseudomonadaceae; genus Pseudomonas; species Pseudomonas sp. PSPC3-2. The sequence continues at coordinate 155,940 of NZ_JAFCVO010000001.1, read as the reverse complement.
CGCTGTCCACCAGGTGGATCTTGCCGGTGGATTTGACCAGGATCTTGTCGCCTTTCTTCACACGGCCATGGCGCACGCGTACCAGGGAGACAACCCCCAGGTAGTTGTCGAACCAGGAGTCGATGATCAACGCTTGCAGCGGATCTTCGTAGTTGCCGGTTGGGGCGGGAATGGTTTTCACCAGGCGTTCGAGCACTTCGTCGACGCCCTGGCCGGTCTTGGCGCTGCACTCGACGGCGTCGGTGGCGTCAATGCCGATGATTTTTTCGATTTCTTCCTTCACGCGGTCCGGATCGGCCTGCGGCAGGTCGATCTTGTTCAGCACCGGCATGACTTCCAGGCCTTGCTCGATGGCGGTGTAGCAGTTGGCCACGGACTGGGCTTCAACCCCCTGCCCCGCGTCCACCACCAGCAGCGCGCCTTCACAGGCCGCCAGGGAACGACTGACCTCATAGGTGAAGTCGACGTGGCCGGGGGTGTCAATGAAGTTCAGCTGGTACTTGATACCGTCTTTGGCGGTGTAGTACAGGGTAACGCTGTGGGCCTTGATGGTGATCCCGCGCTCGCGCTCGAGGTCCATGGAGTCCAGCACCTGGGCTTCCATTTCACGCTCGGCAAGGCCGCCGCACATCTGAATGAATCGATCGGCCAGCGTCGACTTGCCATGGTCAATGTGGGCGATGATGGAGAAATTGCGGATATGACTCAAATCACTCACGGATCAACACTCAAAAAGGCTGCAGGCAGACTGCCCGCTGAAAAATAGCCGGGAATTGTACCTGATGCTCGGGCCAGGCGTCATCTTTGCTGACCAGAACAAAAATGCCCCGATCTCTCGAACGGGGCATTTTTTGTTCATAAGCGCACGATCACCCGGCGCGGCGCAGCAGCCAGAACCCGGCCAGGGCGCATATAGCGGTCGGCACCAGCACCGCAAACAACGGTGAGAAACCGAACACGAGGCTCGACGGGCCCAGCAAATCCTGGGCAATACGGAAGGCAAAGCCCACCAGCACGCCAGTAAAGACCCGCTGACCGAGGGTTACGGAGCGCAACGGGCCGAAGATAAACGAGATCGCCATCAGCACCAGCGCGGCGGTGACGACCGGTTGCAGCACCTTGACCCAGAACGCCAGCCAGTAACGGCCGTTATTCAGGCCCTGATCCTTGAGGTAGTGGATATAACTCCACAAACCGGAGATCGGCAGGGCTTCCGGGACCATGACCACAGTGTTGAGCAGTTCCGGCTTCAGGGCGATGTCCCATTGTTCGGTGGGCACATTGATCACTTCGGTGCTGGCCTTGATGCCCTGGCCCACATTGCGGAAGTAAGTGGTGGTGACATCACTCAGCGTCCATTTCTCAGCACTGTACTGCGCGCGCTTGGCGAAACTGGAGGTCAGCATGTGCCGCTCTTTGTCGAACGTGTAACGCGTCACACCAATCAGCAGCCCGTCGGGCTGCACGGCGTTGATGTGGATGAATTCATCACCCTGACGGTGCCACAGGCCGTGCCTGGCGCTTTGCGCATCGCCCGAACCCTGGGCCAGGGCACGATTGGCCTGGGCAGTGGCTTCGGACGGTGGCGCCACGTACTCGCCTATCAGCACGCTGCACGCCATCAGCAACAGCATCGGTTTCATGACTGCCCAGACGATACGGCCGATGGAAACCCCCGCCGCACGCATGATCGTCAGCTCGCTGTTGCTGGCCAGGCCGCCCAGGCCGATCAGGCAGCCGATCAACCCGGCCATCGGCATCATCTCGTAGAGACGACGCGGAGCGGTCAGCGCCACGAAGCTCAATACATCCATCACGGTATAGGTGTCGGTGACGTTGCCCACTTCATCAATGAAGGCGAACAACGACGCCAGCCCGAGGATGATGCCCAGTACCGCCAGGATGGCGATCAGTACGCTGCTACCAATGTAGCGATCGAGCTTAGTCACGCGCCAACTCCTTCAGGCCACGACGGCTCTTCATTTTCAAACGTATAGGTTCCCAATAGAGCAGCCCCAGGCCGATCACCAGGAAGATGCCATGCACCCACCAAAGGCCGATGACTGGCGACAACTTGCCTTTTTCCAGGGCGCCACGGGCGGAAATCAGGATGGTCAGGTAGGCCATGTACAGCAAGATCGCCGGCAACAGTTTGAGGAAACGGCCCTGTCGCGGGTTTACACGAGACAGCGGCACGGCCATCAGGGTCACGATAAACACCAGAAGCGGCAGGGAAATACGCCACTGCAGCTCGGCGATGGAGCGCAGTTCGGGGCTGCCGAAAAGCGACGACGTCGGGAGCGCATCGCGGTCGGTGACTTCTTCGCTGATCTCAGGACGAGCCAGCATTACGCCATAAGTGTCGTATTTGATTGCCCGATAATCCGCCAGGCCCGGGCTGCCATCATAACGATAGCCATTTTCCAGGATCAGGTAACGGCTGCCGTCGGGGCGAACTTCCTGGCGGCCGCTGTCGGCCACCAGAATCGAAATACCACGATCTTTCTGGTTCTGCCCAAAGTTTTTCTGGGAAATGAACACACCGCCGAGGTTGGCGCGGTCATCGGTCATGGTTTCGGTGTAGGTGACCCGCGTGCCGTCGTTGAGTGCCTGAAAGCGCCCGGGCTCCAGGGTGTCGAACTCGGTCATCGCGTCCTGTTTGTTCAACAGCAACTGGAACTGCATGGCGCCTTGAGGCGCCAGGCTCATGCTCAACCAGGCCACCATCAGGGCAACACCGGCGGCCGGCACCATGGTCATGGCCAGCAGACGCTGCTGACTCATGCCGGTGGCCGAAAGCACGGTCATTTCACTTTCAAGGTACAACCGGCCGTAGGCCAGAAGAATGCCGAGAAACAGGCCGAGCGGCAGGATCAGCTGCAGGAAACCTGGCAGGCGAAAGCCCATGATCAAGAACAACGAGCCCGGATCCAGGGCGCCAGAAGCCGCCTGGGCAAGAAACTTGACGAAACGACCACTCATGATGATGACCAGCAACACTGCGCTCACGGCACTCAGGGTCAACAGGACTTCGCGGGACAGATAACGGAAGACGATCAAACCAGACACTCCAGGGTTGTCAGGCTAAGGCGGCCAAACAAGCAAGCATAACGAGTCGACCCGTTTAAACAGGCCGGCTAAAAAGATGGCGCATTATCCTGTGATTGACCGCGCCTGTCACGGGGCTTACTCATGCGCGTACACAAAGCGTGCGGCAAGGGTTGTCAGGCTCCGCCAGCGAGGTTCAAACTGCGGGCTTTGTCGCTGGCGGTTTACACGGCCGCCAGGCTTTAAAGCCGGAGCACACAGACTCCAGGCTCACAGACCTTTATAAGGGACCCGAACATGGAATTGGTTGTAAAAAGCGTTAGCCCCGAAACGTTGAAAACCGCCACCCTCGTGGTCGCTGTCGGCGAAGGCCGCAAGCTCGGCGTTGCCGCCAAACAACTCGACGAACTGAGCGGCGGCGCCATCAGCGCGATCCTCAAGCGCGGCGACCTGGCCGGCAAAGTCGGCCAGAGCCTGCTGCTGCAAAGCCTGCCCAACCTCAAGGCCGAGCGTGTGTTGCTGGTAGGCGTGGGCAAGGACGCCGAACTCGGCGACCGCCCGTTCCGCAAGATCGTCAGCGGCATTCTCACGACCCTCAAGGGCCTGGGCGGCAGCGATGCAGCGCTGGCACTCGATGAAATCGTCGTCAAAGGCCGCGACAGCTATGGCAAGACCCGCCTGCTGGCCGAAAGCCTGCTCGACGGCGGCTACGTCTTCGACGAGTTCAAGAGCCAGAAAGCCGAACCGCGCGCCCTGAACAAAGTCACCCTGCTGACCATCAAGGCCGCCCAGGCTGAAGTCGAACGCGCCGTGACCCACGCCCAGGCCATCGCCGCCGGCATGTCGTTCACCCGTGACCTCGGCAACATGCCGCCGAACATCTGCCACCCGACCTACCTGGGCGAGCAGGCCAAGGCGCTGGGCAAGGAATTCAAGAGCCTGAAAGTCGAAGTCCTGGATGAGAAGAAGATCAAGGAACTGGGCATGGGCTCGTTCTACGCGGTCGGCCAGGGCAGCGACCAGCCGCCACGCCTGATCGTGATGCAATACAACGGCGGCAAGAAGGCCGAGAAGCCTTACGCCCTGGTCGGCAAAGGCATCACCTTCGACACCGGCGGTATCAGCCTCAAGCCGGGTGCCGGCATGGATGAAATGAAGTACGACATGGGCGGCGCCGCCAGCGTGTTCGGCACCCTGCGTGCGGTGCTGGAGCTCAAGCTGCCGATCAACCTGGTGTGCATCCTGGCCTGTGCCGAGAACATGCCGAGCGGCGGCGCGGCCCGTCCGGGCGATATCGTCACCACCCTGAGTGGCCAGACCGTCGAGATCCTCAACACCGACGCCGAAGGCCGCTTGGTGCTGTGCGATGCCCTGACCTACGCCGAACGCTTCAAGCCACAGGCAGTGATCGACATCGCCACCCTGACCGGTGCCTGCATCGTCGCCCTCGGCTCCCACACCTCGGGCCTGCTGGGCAACAACGACGAACTGATCGAGCAACTGCTCAGCGCCGGCAAGGCCGCCGACGACCGCGCCTGGCAACTGCCGCTGTTCGACGAGTATCAGGAACAGCTGGACAGCCCGTTCGCCGACATCGCCAACATCGGCGGCCCGAAAGCCGGCACCATCACTGCGGCCTGCTTCCTGTCGCGCTTCGCCAAGAACTTCAACTGGGCACACCTGGACATCGCCGGCACCGCCTGGACCAGCGGCGGCAAGGACAAGGGCGCCACCGGCCGTCCGGTGCCACTGCTGACCCAGTACCTGCTGGATCGCGCCAAGGCCTGAAAACCGTGACTCCGGGGCGGCGCTACAGCCGCCTCGGGCTCCAGGAACCGCAATGACCCAAGTCGACTTCTATATATTGCCCAGCGCCGACCCGCTCGCGCGCCTGGACTTTGCCTGCAAACTCACCGAAAAAGCCTGGCGCATGGGCCACCGCATCTACCTGCATTGCAGCGATGCCGCCCAGCGCGACGAACTCGACGCCCGCCTGTGGCGCTTCAAGGGCGAAAGTTTCGTGCCCCACGGCCCCGCAGAAGCTGAACCCGAAGGCCAGGTTGTCCTGGGTGTAGGCGACAGCTGCGGCGATCACCATGACCTGCTGGTCAACCTCGACCTGAAAGTCCCGGCCTTTGCCAAGGCGTTCGCCCGCGTGGCGGAAGTAGTGGTGGAAGATCCGGCTATTCGTCAGGCCGCGCGGGAGAGTTTCCGTTTCTATCGAGAACAGGGCTATCCTTTGCAGGATCACCGGCTACAACGACTTTGAGTGCATGATGGACACCCCGAATACGATAAAAAAAGACGACCACCTGTTGGACGACCTGGAGTCGATCCGTCAGTTGCTGGGTGACGGCAACCTCCAACCGCCGCTGCTGACGGAGACCGTCAATGGCGACGTGCAGATTCCCCTGCTGTTCGACATGGTCGGCGCCAAGCCGGTTGAGCCGCTCGAACCGCAACCTGCCCCAGCCACCCCGGTTGTCGAAGCGGCGCCCGCTGCAGCGCCCGCTGCAGCGCCTGCCGAAAAGACCCCGGATGCCTTGCTGCTGCACCTGGACAACGAACTGCGCGCCGCCGCGCAATTGATCATGCAGGACGTGATCGACGACTTCGCCCCGCATATCGAAACCGAGATCAAGCGCCGGATGGATGCGCGGATGGAGCGGTTGCTCAGTCAATACCAGTCTTAAACCAGACACATACCCCCTGTGGGAGGGAGCTTGCTCCCGATTGCGGTGTGTCAGTGACATATAAGTGCCTGACACACTGCTATCGGGAGCAAGCCCCCTCCCACATTTGATCGCGAGCAAGTCGAGTCGTCGCACCGCCCCTCCCACAGTTGATCGCATGCACCTTAAGGCCGTCTTCAACTCGCCCTCTCCCCTCTCCCCCGTTATACTTGTCGGCTTTCCTGAATTAATGCCAACTAGGGTCCCGCCGCGCATGGATAAGACCTACCAGCCGCACGCTATTGAAACTTCCTGGTACCAGACCTGGGAGTCCGAGAACTATTTCGCTCCGCAAGGCGCGGGCGATTCCTACACCATCATGATTCCGCCACCGAACGTCACTGGCAGCCTGCACATGGGCCATGGCTTCAACAATGCGATCATGGATGCGTTGATCCGTTTCCGTCGCATGCAGGGCCGCAACACCCTGTGGCAACCGGGCACCGACCACGCCGGTATCGCCACGCAGATGCTGGTGGAACGCCAACTCGAAGCCACCGGCCAGAGCCGTCACGACCTGGGCCGCGAAAAATTCCTGGAAAAAGTCTGGGAATGGAAGGATCAGTCCGGCGGCAACATCAGCCGTCAGATCCGTCGCCTGGGCTCGTCCGTCGATTGGAGCCGCGAGCGCTTCACCATGGACGACGGTCTGTCGGAAGCCGTGAAAGAAGCCTTCGTGCGCCTGCATGAAGACGGCCTGATCTACCGCGGCAAGCGCCTGGTCAACTGGGACACCAAGTTGCACACGGCAATTTCCGACCTCGAAGTGGAAAACCACGACGAGAAAGGCTTCCTGTGGAACCTCAAGTACCCGCTGGCCGATGGCGCCAAGACCGCTGAAGGCAACGACTACCTGATCGTCGCCACTACCCGTCCGGAAACCATGCTCGGCGATGCCGCCGTGGCCGTTAACCCGAACGATGAGCGCTACCAGGCCCTGATCGGCAAGTTCGTCGAGCTGCCGCTGGTTGGCCGGCGTATCCCGATCATCGCCGACGACTATTGCGACCCTGAATTCGGCACCGGCTGCGTGAAGATCACCCCGGCCCACGACTTCAACGACTACGAAGTCGGCAAGCGCCACAACCTGCCGCTGATGAACATCTTCGACAAGAACGCTGCCGTGCTGCCGGCCTGCCAGGTGTTCAACCTCGACGGCACGCTGAACGACAGCATCGACGGCAAGATCCCGGCCGAATACGCCGGCCTCGACCGTTTCGAAGCGCGCAAGCAGATCGTTGCCGCCTTCGACGCCGCCGGCCTGCTGGTCAGCGTCGACGACCATAACCTGAAAGTGCCGAAGGGCGACCGCTCCGGCACTATCATCGAGCCTTGGCTGACCGACCAGTGGTACGTGTCCACCAAGCCGCTGGCCGAGCCGGCGATTGCTGCCGTGGAAGATGGCCGTATCCAGTTCGTGCCCAAGCAATACGAAAACATGTACTTCTCGTGGATGCGCGACATCCAGGACTGGTGCATCAGCCGTCAGCTGTGGTGGGGCCACCGCATTCCGGCCTGGTACGACGAGTCGGGCAAGGTCTATGTCGGCCGCGACGAAGCCGAAGTGCGCGCCAAGCACAACCTCGGCCCGGACGTAGCCTTGCAACAGGACAACGACGTACTGGACACCTGGTTCAGCTCGGGCCTGTGGACCTTCTCGACCCTGGGCTGGCCGCAGCAGACCGAATTCCTGAAGAAATTCCACTCCACCGACGTGCTGGTCACCGGTTTCGACATCATTTTCTTCTGGGTCGCCCGGATGATCATGATGACCATGCACCTGATGAAGAACGAGGACGGTACCCCGCAGGTGCCGTTCAAGACCGTGTACGTCCATGGCCTGGTGCGTGATGGCCAGGGCCAGAAGATGTCCAAGTCCAAGGGCAACGTCCTTGACCCGCTGGACATCATCGACGGCATCGACCTGGAATCCCTGGTGCAGAAACGCACCTCGGGCCTGATGCAGCCGAAACTCGCGAAAAAGATCGAGAAGCAGACCCGCGACGAGTTCGCCGACGGCATCGCCAGCTACGGCACCGACGCCCTGCGCTTCACCTTCTGCTCGCTGGCGTCCACCGGTCGCGACATCAAGTTCGACATGGGCCGCGTCGAAGGCTATCGCAACTTCTGCAACAAGATCTGGAACGCGGCGCGCTACGTGCTGGATAAAGGCGAAGACTGCGGGCAGAACGGCGAAGCCGTCGAACTGTCCCTGGCCGACCGCTGGATCATCTCGCAGTTGCAGCGCACCGAAGCCGAAGTGACCCGCCAACTCGACCAGTTCCGTTTCGACCTGGCCGCACAAGCCTTGTACGAGTTCATCTGGAACCAGTATTGCGACTGGTACCTGGAACTGTCCAAGCCAGTGCTGTGGGACGAAAACGCGCCGGTCGAACGCCAGCGCGGCACCCGTCGCACCCTGGTGCGCGTACTCGAAGTGGCGCTGCGCCTGGCGCACCCGTTCATGCCGTTCATCACCGAAGAAATCTGGCAGCGCCTCGCGCCGCTGGCCGGTGTCCAAGGTAAGACCATCATGCTGCAACCTTGGCCGGTGGCCAACGAAGCCCGCATCGATGAGGCTGCCGAAAGCGATATCGAATGGCTCAAGAGCCTGATGCTCGGCACGCGCAACATCCGCGCCGAGATGAACATCGGCCCGGGCAAGCCACTGGCGGTATTCGTGAAGAACGCCAGCGCCGAGGACCAGCGTCGCCTCACCGAGAACGATGCGCTGCTCAAGAAGCTGGCCAAGCTGGAGTCGATCACCGTGTTGGCGGCTGGCGCCGAAGCGCCACTGTCGGCGACCGCACTGGTCGGCGACATGGAAGTGCTGGTGCCGATGGCCGGCCTGATCGACAAGGGCGCGGAACTGGCCCGTCTCGACAAGGAAATCCTGCGCCTGCAAGGCGAAGTGCAGCGGGTCGGCGGCAAGCTGTCCAACGCGGCATTCGTCGACAAGGCACCGGCTGAAGTGATCGAGAAAGAACGCGCCAAACTGGCCGAGGCTGAACAGGCCCTGGGCAAGCTGGCGGAGCAACATGCGCGGATTTCCAGCCTGTAAGGGCTAGCCGTGTGAAAAAAGAGACCTGCGGGTCTCTTTTTTTTCCTTTGCAAACCCGATCAATGTGGGAGGGGGCTTGCTCCCGATAGCGGTGGCTCAGTCAAACAGTTGGTGACTGATACTTTGCTATCGGGAGCAAGCCCCCTCCCACATTTGAACGGGGTCGCCTCAAGAATGTGTGACAATACCCGTCACTTTTGAAACAACCCCAGAATCGATGCAGCCATGACTTCCCCCAGCACACCGAAACCTTCGCGCAAGAAGCCTAAAACCGCCACCACGGCCAAACCCGTCGTGCCGCGCAAAGAGGCCACCCTGCACCCGCGCAACCGCCACCAGGGTCGTTACGACTTCCCGGCGCTGATCAAGACCACGCCGGAACTGGCGGAGTTCGTGATCATTAACCCTTACGGCAAGGAAAGCATCGACTTCGCCAGCCCGGACGCGGTACGGGTGTTCAACCGGGCGCTGTTGAAGTCCTTCTATGGCGTGCAGCATTGGGACATCCCGGCGGATTACCTGTGCCCGCCGGTGCCGGGGCGTGCCGACTATGTACACTTCCTCGCCGACCTGCTGGCCAGCGTCAATGACGGCGAAATCCCCCGTGGCGCGCCGGTCAAGGTGCTGGACATCGGCATGGGCGCCAACTGCGTCTACCCGCTGATCGGCTACAGCGAATACCGCTGGCACTTCCTCGGTTCGGAAGTCGACCCCACCGCCGTCGCTGCCGCCAAGGCCATCGTGCAGTCCAACGGCCTGAACAAGGCGATCCAACTGCGTCAGCAGAGCAATCCCAAGCATATTCTGCTGGGCCTGCTGGAACCCGGCGAGCGCTTTGACCTGACCATGTGCAACCCGCCGTTCCACGCGTCCATGGACGAAGCCACCAAGGGCAGCGAACGCAAATGGCGCGCCTTGGGCAAGGCCGATCCGAAACGCAAGTTGCCAGTGCTGAACTTCGGCGGCCAGTCGGCCGAGCTGTGGTGTGAAGGCGGTGAAGCGCGCTTCGTAACGCAATTGATCGCCGAGAGCGCGCACTTTGCCCACAAGGTGCTGTGGTTCAGCACCCTGGTGTCGAAAGCCTCGAACCTGCCCGCGATCCAGACGGCGCTGAAAAAGGCCGGTGTACTGGCGAGCCAGGTGGTGGAAATGTCCCAAGGGCAGAAGCAGAGCCGGTTTGTCGCCTGGACCTTCCAGACCCCATCCGAGCAGCAGGTGTGGCGTCAGCGCTGGGCACGCAAAGACTGAGCCCAAATCCCGGGCAACAAAAAACCGTGCCCGGATCGCTCCGGCGCACGGTTTTTTTTGCTGCGTCTTACTTGTTAACAGCGTCGGTCAGGCCTTTGGCCACAACCAGCTTGATAACTTTCTTGGCAGCGATTTCGATGGCAGCGCCAGTCGAAGGGTTACGGCCAGTACGGGCAGGACGCTCGGTCACTTTCAGTTTGCCAACGCCTGGCAGAGTGATTTCGCCGCCGTTTTCCAGCTGATCAGCAACAATTTGGCTCAGTTGATCCAGCAGAGCGCGCACGGTGGTTTTCGGTGCGTCTACTGCTTCAGCCAGGTCGGCGATCAGTTGGTCTTTAGTAATAGCCATTGTGGTGTTCCTTCCCTATCAAATTCATATGGATTGCAGAGTGCGGTGTCAGCCGTCGAGCCCGACCGTCAAGGCCTGGCATCCCCGGCTATAACCACGGAGATCGGGGTTATAGATGCTTGAATCGGGGATTGGTTCGACCTGACAAGTGCTGAATGCACGCTTAACGCCGAGTCTTGGGCGTAAGACCGGGCAAAACTAGCACAGAGACGGGGAAATATCCGCCTCTACCTACCCATTTGGTCAGCTTTATCGCTCTAAACCGTGAAAAAAAGGCATATGGCCCGTCGGAGGGCTTCCAAAACACCTTCCAAGCACGTCTTGGCCAATGGGTGCGGTACACTGGGCGACTTTTCGGGGAGGCCAACCGCTCCCCTATCAACCAGCCGAGAAGCCTATGCCGATCCGTCATTGCATCGTCCACCTGATCGACAAAAAACCCGACGGCACACCCGCAGTTCTCCACGCCCGCGACTCCGAGCTTGCCGAGTCGGCCGCGATCGAGAACATGCTTGCCGACCTCAACGAGAGCTACAACGCCAAACAAGGCAAGGCCTGGGGTTTCTTCCATGCCGAGTCGGGCGCGCACCCGTTCAGCGGCTGGTTGAAGGAATATTTCGAGGGTGGCCAGGATTTCACCACGTTCAGCCGCACCGCCGTCGAACACCTGCAGAAGCTGATGGAAGAGTCCAACCTGTCCACCGGTGGCCACGTGCTGTTTGCCCACTACCAGCAAGGCATGACCGACTACCTGGCCATCGCCCTGCTGCACCACAGCGAAGGCGTGGCGGTCACCGACGAACTGGACGTGACCCCATCGCGCCACCTCGACCTGGGCCAGTTGCACCTGGCGGCGCGGATCAACGTGTCAGAGTGGCAGAACAACAAGCAGTCCAAGCAGTACATCTCGTTTATCAAAGGCAAGAACGGCAAGAAAGTCTCGGAATACTTCCGCGACTTTATCGGCTGCCAGGAAGGCGTCGACGGCCCAGGCGAAACACGCACCCTGCTCAAGGCGTTCAGCGACTTCGTTGAAAGCGAGGACCTGCCCGACGAAACTGCCCGCGAAAAAACCAAGACCCTGGTGGACTATGCCAGCAGCCAGGCCAAGCTCGGCGAGCCGATGGGCCTGGAAGAATTGTCGGGTTTGATCGATGAAGATCGGCCTAAGGCGTTCTACGACCATATCCGCAACAAAGACTACGGCCTGTCGCCGGAGATCCCGGCCGACAAACGCACCCTCAACCAGTTCCGCCGCTTCACCGGACGCGCCGAGGGGCTGTCGATCAGTTTTGAAGCGCACCTTCTGGGCGACAAGATCGAGTACGACGAAGCCGCCGGCACCCTGATCATCAAGGGCCTGCCGACCCAACTGACCGACCAGCTCAAGCGCCGTAACTGATGCTCGGCGGGGTCTTTAAAAAAGTCCTGCTGGTGTTGCTGGTGGTGGTGGTGATCCAGAACTGGGGCAAGGTCGAACGGCTGTTCAACCCGTCCCAGGGGGTCTCCGAGCAGACGCGGGCCTCGGCGCGCGTGGTGCTCTATTCGACCGAGTGGTGTGGCTACTGCAAACAGATCCGCCGCTTCCTCGACCAGAAAGGTATTCCGTACCAGGCGTTCGATATCGACAAAAACGCCGCAGCGCGCAAGGCCTATGAGGCATTGGGCGGTGGTGGGATTCCGTTTGTGGACGTGAATGGCACGTTGATTCGCGAGTACAGCCCTGACGCGATCATGGCGGCGCTGAAGTAATCAGCGCACCACGATCATCCGTCCCAACACCGTGTGCTGCTCGAACCCCAGCACCGCCTGCAACGCATTCAGCACCGCGTGCGGATCGTTACTCGGGAAGCTGCCACTGACACGCCGGGCGCCCAGCTCGTCGTTGAGCAGTAGGATGCGGCCAGGGTAGTAACGGCGCAAATCCTCGATCACGTCGGCCAGCGGCGCCTTGTAGTAGTTGAGCCAGCCGTCGCGCCAGGCCAGGCGTGTTTCGCTGTCGACCGCGTGCCAGGGCTCGACGACACCATCGGCGTAGGCCACTTGCTGACCCGCCGTAAGAATTTGCTGCTGCGCCTGCTTGGCCGGTGTGACGCCGACCCGCCCCGACAACACCGTCACCTGCGCGCCCGCCGGTTGCAGGCGCACTTCGAACTGCGTGCCCAGCACCCGCGTTTCACCGCTGCCCGCTTCCACCACAAATGCCGCGCCGGTGTGAGTCACGCTGAAAAAGCCCGCACCGCGACGCAATTGGACATGCCGCTCACCCTGGCTGAAATCCACGGCGATGGCGCTGTCGGCATCCAGGGTGACGTGGGATTGATCGGCCAGGGTCACGGTTTTCACCTCGCCCGGCGCCGTGACGTAATCCGCGCCAAAGTCCTCGACCCAACGCGACGGTTGCCAGCCGGCGCCCATCGACAGCATCACCAGCAGGCACGCGGCCATTGCCAGCACGCCGGCCCCGCGCACGACCCGCGAGCGTTTCGAGGTGTGCATCGCATTCAGGTAACCCTGCAAGGCCAACGCGTCTTCATCCGCCAGTTTGCGCGCCGGTACTTCGCTCAACTCCCAGAGCAATTGGGCCTGGGAATAGGCCTGGACATGTGCCGGGTCGGCCTGCAGCCAACGGCTGAAGGTGGCCTGGTCGCCGCTGCTGGGCTGGTCGTGCAACAGGCTCAGCCAAGCCAATGCGGCCTGTTGCTGGTCGGGCGTCGGGGTGACGTTCACGGTGCTTTCCCTAGCGTGCGTGGAGGCGATGGCTCACGAAGGCTGGCTTTGCAGGCTTCGAGGGCACGCATCATATGTTTTTCCACGGCACTTTGGGACAGCCCCATGGCCTTGGCGATTTGCGCGTACTTGCGGCCGTGGATGCGGTTGAGCAGGAAGATCTGGCGGGTGCGCTCGGGCAATCTGCGCAAGGCGGCCTCGACGTGACGCAGGTCGTTGCCGGCCTCCAGCGCAGCCTGGGGCTCGGAGCCCTGATTGTCCTGCTGCTCGGGCAACCAGCCTTCGTTGCTGCGCACCCGCGCGCTTTCGCTGCGCAGGTGGTCGATGGCGATATTGCCGGCGCAGCGTAGCAGGTACGTGCTGAGTTCTTCGACCTGCACCAGCGGCCGGCGCCAGAAACGCAGGAACAAGTCCTGCACCAGGTCGGCCGCCGTGGCGCGACAGCCCACGCGCCGGCTGACCAGCGCTTCCATCTGCGAACGCTGGGACAAAAACACCTGCAGGAAATGCGCACGCCCACCCGCCGCGTCAGCGGGCTGGCTGTCCTGGGGTTCCGGTGGCGGACTGATCATCATGCGCAGCTCACAGGGTGGCGAAGGCCGCGACGGGGCTGGCCAGCAGGCCAACGCCCGCCAGGCTCAAGGCCAACCTTGGCCGATACGGCAACAGCAGCACCAGCAGCAGCGCGCTGAACATCAACACCGCGCACCACTCCACCAGGCCCTGGGCCCAGCCCGTGGCGGCCACCGCCGGCCAGATCGATAGCGTCAGCAGCCACCCACCAGCCACGCGCAACCCCAAGCGGCGACGCGGCGACGGCTTGCTACGCAGCAGTTCGCCATGGTGACGGTCGGTAGACAGGCACAGTGCGGTAAACCCGACGTAGCACATCAGCCATGCAAGCAACATTCAGTGCGCCTCCGATTTGAGATTGAGCGGGCGCGCCCTTTCGGCCTTGGGCTCGGGCGCCGAGCGACGGTGCATCTTCCAGGCGGCCCAGGCGAGAAACACACCGCTGCCCAGGCACGTCAGGTCGAAGCCGGCCATGGCCCAGTCGCCCGTCGCCAGCGACACGCCCAGGTGGTGCGAGGTGGTCAGCGCGTTGAGCAGAGGGATCGCGCTAAACAACAGTGCGCCAACGCTCAGTTGCTCGACCCAGGCCTCGCGCCCTCGACGCAGCACGGCGTGCAACAGGCTCAGGCCCCAGACGATAAAGAAGACCTGCACTTCCCAGTCGGAACGCTCGGCAACGCTCACCGGCAGCAAACGGTTGGCCCAGAAGAACGCCGCAATGGCGAGCAACAGCCCGGACATACTGGCGATATTCAGCACTTCCACCAGGCGCAGCTCAAACGGCATGCCCCCGGTTTTGGCGTGCTTGAGCTGGCGCTTGCCGAGCCAGATCACCAGCCCGGTGCCGATCATCGCCGTACCCGCCAGCCCGCAGATAAAGTACAGCCAGCGCAACACCGGACCGGCGAAATGACCCATGTGCAGGCCATAAAAACTGCCGCCGATCGCCGCCGGCAGCGATTGCTCGGCGCTGACCCGCAGCAGCTCGCCGGTGCTGCCGTTGAACGACACGGTGCTGCCGAAATCATGCGCCACGCGGTCGGCACCGGCGCGGAACACATTGACCGAGGCGTTCACATCACTTGGGTTATTCACCGCCAGCCGCCCGACATGCCCACCCGCCCACTGCGCCCGCGCCTGTTCGTACATCGGCAGCAACGGCAACAAGGTGCCGGGCTGGCCGAGCGCAGGCGCATTGTCGGTGGCGGGGAACACGTCGTTGAAGAAGGCCCGACTGTCGTTGCCGTAAGAGGCCACGATGGGGGCCGGCATGACCATGCTCATGAAGATCACCAGGCTGCTGTAGGTGATCATCAAATGAAACGGCAGCACCAGTACGCCCACTGCGTTATGCCCGTCGAGCCAGGAGCGCTGCCCCTTGCGAGGGCGGAAGGTGAAGAAGTCCTTGAAGATTTTTTTGTGAGTGATGATGCCGGAGATCAACGCGACCAACATCACCATCGCGGCAAGGGTGGATAACCAGCGACCCCAGGGATGCGGCATTTGCAACTGGAAGTGGAAGCGGTAGAAGAACTCGCCACCCTTGCTTTCACGGGCCTGCACGGCTTGGCCGCTGACCGGGTCGAGGACTTTCTGGATGAAGTCGCCACGTTTGCTCGGGTCGACCTTGTCTTGCCACATGACCGACAGGCCAGGGTCGCGGCTGTCCGGCAAGGTGATAAACCAGCGTGCGGCGTTGGGCGCATGCTGTTGCAAGTAGGCTTGGGCCACCGCGAGGCTGCGCCCATCGTCCAACGGGTGGACCTGCACTTCGGGCTGGGTCCAATGGCTGATTTCATCTTTGAAATACGACAAGGTGCCCGTCAGAAAAATCGCAAACAGCAGCCAGCCAAAGATCAGTCCGACCCAGGTGTGCAACCAGGCCATCGCCTGGCGAAATCCTTCTTTCATGTGCGTGCCATCCATACACCCACACCCGCCAGGGTCGCGAACAACGCGCTCGGCAGCATCACGCCACACCACGCACGCCAAGCCGTGCGGCAGGCAAAGCACCACAGCACCGCCAACAGGTAGAACACAAACGAACTCATCATCCCGGTGATCACCGCGTCGGCGCGGGACGTGGGCAGCCACAGCGCCAGGCAGATGGCGGCCAGGGACGCCATCAGATAGCCGCCGAGCACAGCGGCCAATGCGCGTGACGTGACCGCGAGGCGGTAAGCGGCGGGAAGCGAGGTTTTGCTTTTCATGCAGGAAGCGCCAGGTTCATCAGAGCGCAATATTAATGATAAATATTCTCATAAGCAAAAGAGAACGGATGAATCACCTGCCTGAAGGCAAAACCTAACTGCCCGCCAGGCAACTCGGGGTGCCTGCGACCAAGGCGTCGATGGCGCAGCGCGTCTTGGCCGGCATGTGCGCCGCCGTGGGCCAGATCACATGGATCGGCGCGGGCTGCTCGCGGTAGCTCGGCAGTACCGCTTCCAGTTGCCCGCGCAGCACATAGTGCGCAATCAGCCAACTCGGCAACCAGGCCAGGCCCACGCCGGCGATGGCGGCATCGGCCACGGCCTGGAGGTCGTCCATCATCAGCGGCGACGCGACCTGCACACGGTGTGGGCGGCCTTGGGCGTCGTTGAGCTGCCACTCCAGGCGCGGCGCAGTGCAGCGGTAGGCAATGCCGCGGTGTCCGGCCAAATCCTCAAGGCGCTCGATTCGCCCGACGCGCTGCAAATACGCCGGGGCTGCCGCCAGGCCGATGGCCTGCTCGCCCAGGCGCCGCGCGCTTAGGCGGTCGGTGTCGGGTAGCGCGCCGATGCGCACCGCCAGATCGAAGCCTTCCTGGGCCACGTCGATCAGTCGGTCAGAAAACGAAATATCAATCTCCAACTGCGCAAAACGATCCAGCAGGCCCCACAGCGCCGGTGCCGCGTAGTGATGCCCGAAAGCCAGTGGCAAGCTCGCCCTCAAGCGCCCGCGTGGCTGCTGCCGACCGCTTTCCAGCACCGATTCGGCCGCTTCCAGCTCGGCCAGCGCGCGCAGGCAATGCTCGTAATAGGCCTGCCCGTCCTCGGTCAACCGCTGGCGGCGGGTGGAGCGCTGCAACAGGCACGTGCCCAGGCGTGCCTCGAGTCGCGCCAAGCCTTTGCCCACGGCCGAACGGGTAAGGTTCAGCCGCTCGGCGGCTTCGGTCAGGTTGCCGCTCTCGACGATCTGCAGAAAGAGTTCAACGCCATCAAAACGTGGGGTGGCCATGCTGTAATTGTCGCCCTTAATTCCCTGATTGAAGGAAAACTTGTCACGAATAAAGAATCTGCTTCCCGCGAGAATGGCACGCTCCCCCTCTCGAAAGGAAGACCCCATGCCTCCCGCCGTCGCTGTATCGGCTGTCAGCGCATCAAGCACCGCCAGAAACGCGCTCGCCCTCACTGCCGTGTGCCTCGTGGCGCTGATGTTCGGCCTGGAAATCTCCAGCGTGCCGGTGATCCTGCCCACGCTGGAACAGCAACTGGGCACCGGTTTCCAGGATGCCCAATGGATCATGAACGCCTACACCCTGGCCTGCACCAGCGTGCTGATGGCTGCCGGTACGTTGGCCGACCGCTTTGGCCGGCGACGCATGCTGGTGCTGTGCCTGTGGCTATTCGGCCTGGCCTCGCTGGCCTGTGGGCTGGCCGAAGACGCGTCCCTGCTGATCGGGGCGCGTTTCGTCCAGGGCGTGGGTGCCGGGGCGATGATGATCTGCCAGTTCGCGATTTTGTCGCACCAGTTCCGTGAGCCTGCAGCGCGGGCGCGGGCATTCGCGGTGTGGGGTGTGATTGCGGGCCTGGGCCTGGGCTTCGGGCCGATGGTTGGGGCGTTGATCCTGGCGGTTGCGGACTGGCGCTGGGTGTTTCTCGTGCATGTGCCGCTCACGCTGCTGACCCTGGTGCTGCTGCATGTCAGCGTGCAGGAGTCGCGCGATCCGGCCGGTAATCGCCTCGATATCGCCGGCATGGTCACCTTGACGCTGTCGGTGTTTGCGCTGGTTTACTTCATCACCCAAGGCACCGAGAACGGCTTTGGCGCACCGGCCATGCTCGGCTGGGCAGGCTTGTCGCTGGCCGCGCTGCTGCTGTTCATCTTCATTGAGCGGCGCAGCGCCCATCCTATGTTCGACTTCTCGGTGTTTCGCCTCCAACGTTTCAACGGCGCGTTGATGGGTTCGATCGGCATGAACTTCAGCTTCTGGCCGTTCATGATCTACCTGCCGTTGTACTTCCAGGCGGGCCTGGGCTACGACACCCTGACCACCGGCGGCGCCCTGCTCGCCTATACCCTGCCCACCTTGCTGGTGCCGCCGCTGGCCGAACGCCTGGCCCTGCGCTACGGCGCCGAACGGATCATCCCGTTGGGTCTGGGGGTGATGGGCACGGGCTTTATGGCCATGGCCGCTGCCAATGGCGCCGCGCATCCAAGCATCGGGCTGGTGCTGTTCAGTTGCGCGATGGCCGGCGTGGGCCTGGCGCTGACCAACTCACCGACGACCAACACCACCACCGGTTCGGTGTCGGCGGATCGTGCGGGCATGGCCTCGGGGATCGACCTCAGCGCGCGGCTGATCACCCTGGCGATCAATATCGCGCTGATGGGCCTGGTGCTCTTGCTGGGGATCAGCCATCAACTGGCCGAGGTGTTGCCGGCCACCAGCGCACTGGATTGGCCCGCCATCAGTCAGAACATTGCAGCGGGCAAGCTGGAGGGGCTGACATCAATGGGCCTGGCGCGTCCGGATGCCGAGGCGGCGCTACGCCATGGCGCCGGTTGGGCGATGCTGTTTGCGGGCGCGGGGGCTGGCGGGCTGGCGCTGTTAAGCAGGTATTTCTTCCGACGCGGCAGGTAAACAAAAACGGGCCTGCATCAGCAGGCCCGTTCTCAGTTGGGAATGAAAAAACTGTCAGCTATTAATTGCAGCGTTTTCGTTTTCCAGGAATTCCTCTTCAAGCGCGTCATCATTCACTTTGTTGGCCGGCACATTTTTCGCAGCAGCGCGTGGCTTGCCTTGCAGTTTGCCGAACAGATGTTCCAACGCATGGTCCAGCTTGATCGCTGCACCGTCGATCGCCTGTTCCAGGGTATCGGCTTTATGCAGTACCGAAAGCGGTTGATGGCCCTTTGGCCGTGCTTCCAGGCGGCAGCTTAAATCGTGGGGACCGGGCTTGTCGCCGTTCTCATCCCGCAGGTAGACCTCAACGCGGGTCAGGTCTTCGTCATAACGTTCGAGCGTGCTTTCAATGGTATTACGTACCCACTCCTCCAGTCGGATGCTGCTTTCAATATGGTTATCGCTATTGACTTGGATTTGCATAGTTCTTCCCTTATTTCAGCTAGCTCGCGAGAGGTCACAAACTGCAACACCGGGGTGGTGAAACCATGACCTCTTGATTACACAATTGAGCAGTCAGAGAAACAATTCAACCCCTTTGCAAAGATAAATCCTACATTACAAATTAACCCTGACTACAAGCAAAAACGCTGGTAGGGTGGGGAGTTAGTTACATCTTCTGATGCCCCCCATCTTCGTCATTACCGCTGTGCCCACGGGTGCAACCCGCGAAAAATCCCTGCTTCCCCCGCCAGCCCATCGTGCACCGCTTTCTCGTGACTGCCCTGAAACAAAGCACGACGCCACCCCATGTGGGAGGGGGCTTGCCCGCGATTGCGCTCGCCCAGCCACGAATTCATCAAATGATCCACCGCAATCGCGGGCAAGCCACCTCCCACAGGTGCATTCCAGCGTCAGACAGGTCGCTGTACGGCACGCCCCTTGCTGTACAGCTCATGAGGCAAACGGACGTTGTGAACCCTCAGCGACGGAGTGGCCGGTGGTCAGGCAACGCGAACTAATCCAGACCCCGGTCGTCAATGACTGCATGTTCTTATCAGGCGGTAACGCACCATGGACAATCCTTTTCAGATCATCACCGACACCTTCACCCCACAGTACCGAGTCAACCTGAGCATCCAGCGGCTGGATGGCAGCATCATGCTGACCCTCTCGAATGAGCAGGGCGTGGTGGCCAAGCGCATGATCAGCGCCGAACAACGCAACGACCCGCAACGGCTCAAGCGCCTGGTGCAAAGCATCCAGTTCGGGATTGCCATCGAACAGGGCCACAGCGCCATGGAAATCCTGACGGTGATGACGGACGGGGACAGTCACAAACTGTTGCAGCGACCGCCCACCCGTCCCCAACCCTTCAGCGTCAGGCTTTAAAGCTCACCTTTCTCTGTTTCAAGGCTCTCGCCCTTGCGGTGCGGGCCTTGCACCTTCACCGACGGAAACGCCGACGACGCATAGCGCACCACCAGAATCGAGAACGCCAACAACAGAATCCCGCCGCACAGGTAGATGATGCCGATGTCCGGCGGGTTGTGGTGGGACACGTTGGAGATCAGCAGACGCGTCAGCGCGGTGATCGCCACGTAGATCAGGAAGCGCACCGGCATATGGTTGGTCTTGAAGTAAATCCCGACCATGGCACCCAATTCCAGGTAGATGAATAACAGCAAGATGTCATCGATCTTGATGTGCCCGTTCTCCAGCATCCCCAGAAACTCCATCACCGCCGCCCAGGCAGTCACGGCACCGATAGCGAACAACGCCAGGTAGTGGAACGTCTCGACAAACAGATTGCCCAGAGACTCGGCCAGCCCGTGGACATTCTGACGCAGCTTTTCGGCCCAATTGATTTTCACGATGATGCTTCCTTAGGTCGGCTCGACCGGATAATGCGGGTTGGACGTGACGGTTGTTCTGCATGCAGAAAAAAGGCCAGCGGCAGGGATAAGATGATGGCGGGGTGACATGAGGCACTCCAAACCTGTATTTCCGGGCTACATTAAAAAACTACTACCCAAACCGCACAGTTTGGCTTACCCTTTTAGCTGTATATAAATACAGTAGTCGCAAAAGACAACTATCGTGAAGGCATGTGAGGTGGTGAATGGCCGTCGAAGTGGCATACCGTAGCAGCGGAGATCTGGAGCGTTTGTTTATAGTCTTGTGGACCGCCCATGTGCCTTGTTAGAGCACCTCATCTGAGGATCGTAAAAATTTTATTCGGAAATTCAATAATCTAGGATGCTGAAGCTTGCTGATCAGCCCACAACCCGGGAACGCTACCTGCCTAGTTAGGCGCTCGACCCGCAGAATCAATGCTTTGCATCATCTGTTGGCCATCGCAGGAAGCTCACAGCGCCTGGGCTAATCTCTTTCAACACTAGATATGACGACGAGGCCAAAATGGCTGTTGAAACCCTTTACCGCAGTACCCGCGATTTGGAGACTACGTTCGTGGACCGAAAACTCGCCGATGCACACGATCAGATGCTTGAGCTGGCAGAGGCACTTACGGACGTGTTGATGAAAAACGTCCCTGGACTCTCGGAAAAGCACGCTGAAGACGCAAGCATCTATATGGCAAAAAATCGCGCCGTGTTTGCAACCGCTTTCAAAAATAACGCAATGGTGCTGAATGAGCTCGCTGCTCCAGCCGATGCTGAAAGCTAGATATCAGTGGTTAAGTGCTGACGGCTTAATAGGTAAATCCGGGATATAGAATGCGAAAACGGCCCCCTGCCATCCCTAACGATAACTCTCCGCATTAGGGCTGGCGTCGGGCCTCGCGGAGAACCAAAAAACGCATCCAGTTCCTCCTTGTTGTTCGCCTTTCGCGTGAGTCGCCGGTCGTGCTGCAAATGCGGAATCTGCCACCTTTGAGAATGCTTCGATCGCATCGGCGGTCCTAGATCTATCTCCTTTCGCGATACCTCACATCCCGACTCACGATTGGCCAATTGCCCCCCCCCTCCTTAACGTGTTTGGCGAATGGCGTTCGTAGGATTTGCCTGCGCAAGTCACGGCGCCCGTCTGCCGCCACTAAAAGGACAATAAGAATGTTCCGTTATTTCCCCACTAATTACGTCTGGAATGCTTCCATCAGCCTGGCCATCGAAATGGGCGCGCGCATGGACGAGATTGAAGCGATGTGCGCGCCGTTGCATGAGGCCGCTAAACAACCAGACGCAGCCGCCAGCAAGGCTTTCCGTGAAACCTGGGCCAACATGGCCGATAAACTTTGCGGCCTGGCCGAGGAAGACGAGGCCGCCGGACGTCTGTTCTCAGCGGGGGAGAAGTACAACCGCGCGGCCATCTACTACCTCACCTGCGAGCGTCTACAGGCCCACGGTGCGAACGGGCGTGAAGCGCTTTATCAACGATTCCTTGAGACTTTTGCCCGTGGCACCCAACTCTGCGGGGAAAACTGCGAGCGAGTAGAAATCCCTTACGAGGGTACTCATATCTCCGGCCTGCTAGTGCGTGCGGTAGGCGTGGACGGTCCGGCACCGATCCTGGTGCAAGTCAACGGGCTCGACTCCACCAAGGAAATGAAATACCGCATCGGCCTGCCAGCATGGCTGGCCAAGCGTGGCGTCTCCTCGCTGATCATCGACCAGCCCGGCACCGGCGAGGCATTGCGCCTGCACAACCTGACCGCTCGTTATGACACTGAGCACTGGGCCAGCCGTGTTGTCGATTGGTTGGAGACCCGCAGTGATGTCGATTCAAAACGCATCGGCCTGGAAGGCGTCTCGCTGGGCGGTTACTACTGCCCTCGCGCTGTAGCCTTCGAACCGCGCTTCGCCTGCGGCGTAGTATGGGGCGCCAACCACGACTGGCGTGACGTGCAGAAGCGACGCATGGAGAAGGAAGGCGACTTCCCGGTACCGCATTACTGGGCCCATGTGTGCTGGGTATTTGGTGCAAAGGATGTCGACGACTTCATGAACATCGCCGAAAACATGCACTTGGATGGCGTATTGGATCGAATCAAAGTGCCGTTCCTGGTTACCCATGGGGAAAAGGACACGCAGATCCCGTTGAAGTGGGCGCATCGAACCTACGAGCAATTGGTCAATAGCCCGAAACGTGAACTGAAGATATTCACTGATCGAGAAGGCGGCGTACAACACTCCAGTCTCGACAACAGCAGCAATGCCGGTCACTACATCGCCGACTGGGTTGCCGAAGCGTTGGGTGGGCGTACAGCCTGATCAATCGAGTCATAGAAGGCGGCTTCGCGGCCGCCGTTCTCTCCCCTTCGCTACTGACTGATCCCCCAACTGTCCGTTCGTGACAGGCAGCTCAACCGTTCCCAACTTCGATCTTCAAAACGCCGCAAGTGTCCGACGGGTGCCTCGTCCAGGACCCGCATTGAATGTGCACTGGCCCTGTATAGCTAAACTCCGGCTTGAATGTGAGGAGCGTTTTCCTCTCAATCCAGACGGAGGGTATAGGTCAGTCAGATAGGTTCGGCTAATGTCATGAATGATTCATGCATGATCTGCGCATGTTCGTCCTTGCTGCCACCGCTCTTTTCTATCTCGCACAGGCGCGCAGACTTCTCAACCACCAGCCGGCAACGCTCCCAACGCCGCTCTTCGAAACGACTCAAAGCGACCTGCAGGTCACTATGGCTAAACAGTTCTTCGGCGAGCACGATGGCGCTTTCAATGCCAATTCCCGCGCCCGACGCCAAATGAGGTGTAGTGGCATGCACGGTATCGCCAATCATAATGATGCGGTCTTTATGCCAGGGTAAAGGCACCAAGAGATTCGCCAGCGGCCGGTAATCGATACTGGCGGACGGCTCGTACAATTGAGGCACAAGTGTTTGCAGGAGCGGAGCCGGAAACTCACCCAGAAGGCGCGCCATTTCGCCAGGCCATTTTTCCGGATCGATCCACTCGGAATGCTCGCGGCTTTCCATGAGGAACATATACATATGCGTGTCTGAAATGGGATTGACGCCCACTTTAGTGCGCCCTAGCCAATGACTGGGACGTATGATTTCCGGTGGCCGCTTCAGTACGGCACGCCAGACACTCTGGTGAATGGGTTTTGGCGAAGGTGCTTCTGGGAAAAACGCCTTTCGCATCCGTGAGTGAACGCCATCGGAAGCAATTACCAGGTCGTAGATCCCTGAGGTTCCATCAGTAAAAGTCACTTCGACGCCATCTCCACGCTGGACAATGGTTTCAAAGGTAATACCCAGGCGCACGTGAGTTCCCACTTCTCGCGTCTTATCAGAGAAAATTCGAGCTAATACGGGACGCAGAATCCCACCACCACCGGGGATCGGTTTGCTGCTGATCGGAGGTCGAGTTGCCAGTTGCACAATCAGTTCGCCTGCGGGTGAAAATACATCGAAATCTTTCGACAGATACCCTTCGCTGGCCACCTGCTCGAGGATACCGACGGTATCGAGCGCCCTCAGAGTGGGACCGCTGAGAGTGATTCCGGCGCCCAGCGGACACCACAAAGGATCTATTTCAACCAGATCTACTTCAACGCCCTCGCGGGCAAGCTGGATGGCCGCTGTCATTCCGGAGAATCCCCCTCCGATCACCAGGACCTTATTGACTGCTGCAATCATCACGTACTCCTAATTATTCTTATTTCTACCGGACGGACATTGCGTTGCGCACCGATGTGCTCCGCGGCGCTATCGACCGAATGCTGAAAACACATAAGATTCCGACAGACAATGCCGGATCAGGAACGAGACTATCGGACTGGGTATCAGCGCTGAAATCGCGTTATGCAATCTGAGGTATCGTTGGAAGTGATGGGTGCAGGGAACAGGGTTGAAGCGGCTTCTCCCCTGTCTGGGGTCTACGCGGATTAGTCGAAAACCTCGAGCGTCACCCTGAAAAAATGCGGCTCACATGAGCCGCATTTCTTTGAGTCGCTGCCTATGATCGACTACAGAACTTCAGGCACTTTCCAATCCGTCCCAGCAGAGGTATTTCACCTCAAGGAACTCGTCGATCCCCAGGTGAGACCCCTCTCGCCCCAGTCCGCTTTGCTTCACCCCACCGAAGGGAGCGACCTCATTCGAGATCAAACCGCAGTTGATCCCGACCATGCCCGACTCAATGCGCGCAGCATTACGCCAGATACGCGCCGCATCGCGGCTGAACAGATACGCCGCAAGGCCATACTCGCTGTCATTGGCCATCGTGATGGCTTCCTCATCATTATCGAAACGCACCAGCGGCATGACAGGGCCGAATATCTCTTCTCGAGCAATCCTCATCCCATGCGTCACATCGGCCAATAAGGTGGGCTGGAAGAAACACCCACCGAGTGCATGACACGTACCGCCGGACAACAGTCGAGCACCTTGGGCCAAGGCATCATCAACCAGCTCTTGGGATTTTCGCACCGCCGCTTTATCAATCAATGGCCCCACCTGCACGCCAGGTTCCAGACCATTGCCAACCTTCAGTCGTGCCATGCGCTCGACGATGCGATCGGCCAGTGCGTCATAAATCCCGGACTGCACCAATACCCTGTTCGCCCCGATACATGACTGCCCACCGTTGCGAAATTTAGCCAACATCACCGCGTCAGCCGCAGCGTCAAGATCAGCATCATCGAAGACAATGAAGGGGGCGTTGCCGCCTAACTCCATGGAGCACTTCTTGACCGTCTGCGCCGCCTGCGCCAGCAGTAACCGGCCCACTTCGGTGGAGCCTGTAAACGTGAGTTTGCGCACCAACGGGTTGCTCGTGAGTTCGCCCGCGATATCTCGCGTGTCATTACCTGTGACAACGCTGAAAACACCGGCTGGCACGCCAGCACGTTGCGCAAGTTCGGCGAGCGCGAGCGCAGTCAACGGCGTTTGGCTTGCAGGTTTCACGACCATGGTGCAGCCCGCCGCCAGGGCCGGAGCAGCCTTGCGAGTAATCATGGCGGCAGGGAAATTCCAGGGCGTTATCGCCGCGCAGACCCCGATGGGCTCGCGCAGTACAACAATGCGCTGGGTTTCTTTTACGCCGGGGATCAGTTCGCCACGCACCCGAGTGGCTTCCTCAGAAAACCATCGGACAAAGGACGCTGCGTAATCGACTTCACCACGCGCCTCGTCCAGTGGTTTGCCCTCCTCCAAGGTAATCAGCGTGGCAATGTCCTCGCGATTTTCAACCATCAACTCGTACCAACGCCGCAGCACCTCACCACGGTGTTTCGCCGTCAAGCGCCGCCATGGACCAAACGCTTCGTGCGCGGCATCGATTGCATGGCGTACTTCGGCTTCGCGGCAGCGCGGTAACTCGGCGAGCACCGCTTGATCGACCGGATTACGCAGCGTGTACTGGCCGTGCGGCGTTTCGTGCAGCCACTCTCCGCCGATGAAGGCGCTTGTACGCCACAGGGTCGGATCTTTTAGTAAATGCTTCACTTGGCAATCCTCGTACTCAGCAAGGGTTACGCCCGATCATGAAGGCGCTATCAGGATCCGACGTCACCGGCAGCCCGGCTGCAACCAGCCCTTGACGCAAAGACTTCATCAGGCGATCCGGCACTCGCATCGCGGGCGCGCGAAGCGGGCCGCCGTTGAATCCGGCGAGCCAGTCTTGGTACTTCCACATCGTGCGGTTGAGCACCCCAGTCCCGCCTGCATATGTCTGAGCCGCTGCGCCGTTGGCGCCACGTGCCGGGTTGACCTTCCAATACAACTCCATCGCTTCCTCGAACCGGCCCGTGCGTGCCAGCTCAAAAGCTTTCGGGTAGTAGTCGCTCATCCAGGCGGTGTTGCTGGTGCCGGAAAACTGCAGTTCCATCAAACTCATCAATGGAATCGCATCGCCTTCGATCGGGCAACTGATCACGACCTGATCCCGGAAGTGGTGGTACATCTCGCAGAGACCTGCTGGCAGCGGAAAACCCTGCTCCGCCTTGATGGCTGCAATATTCGGGCAATCGGCCAGCAAACGACGTACCAGCGCCAAGGACATACCGGACGGATGCACGCGCTCAAAACCCCAGAGCGGAATCGGGAACAGCATCACCGCAAGATCCGTCGCGTCACAGAATGACTTGGTGTAGTCGTAGATTTCCTGTTCAGACGTCGGCCAGAACTGCGGTGGGTAAGAGAGCAGAACAATGTCTGCCCCCGCTTTCTCGGCGAGTTTCGCGGCCTCGATATTCTCGGCGAGCGTGCCAAACGCGGCATGGAAGAACAGGATCAGATTTTTTCCGGACTCACGGGCCCAGGCGGTGAACTGCGCGTTTTCTTGCGCAGTAATGGCAAGCTCGCTGCAGAGCAATGTGGCGCTGTAACCGAGTCCGACCGTATGCTCGATGTCGTGGCGAATGCCACGTTCATTGAGGCGCTTGAGGTCGGCGCTGAAGCTGGGGATAGTGACTGCCGAGCAGCCAATCAGGTTTTCACGCGCCCAGGCACGGGCATCCGCTTTTTTGTAGAGGGTCATGATGATTTCCTTCAAGCGATGGAGGGTTTACTTCGAGACAGGGACAATACTGGTGAGCTGGTCGATACCGATGCCTTGCTGTTTGGCGCGCTCATAAAGCATTTCGGCCATGACGACATCCTGCAGGGCCGATCCGACCGATTTGTAGAGAACAATGTCGCTTTCGTTTTGACGTGGATGGACACGACCGCCAACCAAATCGGCCAACGGTATTAACTTCTCGGCGACTTTTACGCCGACACTGAGCGCAGCGATGGCGTCGCCGGTGTCGTGAAGCACCTCGTGGGGCATGTCAGCAACGATGCAAACGGCTCGTTCCATCGTGACCGCATCGACCTCTCGTTGCTCAGGCAAGGTCGAACCCAATGAAACGACCGTCGTGCCTGCCGACAACCACGCCCCCTGCAACACCGGCGACTCGTCGCGACTGCGTGCGGCGCAAATCACCACATCACATTCCTGTACCGCCTCTTGCGCACTGTTCACCGCTTCAATATCCAGCGCTGGCCTGAAGCTCTCGGCAAAACGCTCACGACTGGCGGGTGTAGGGCTGAACACGCGTACCCGGGCCACCTCACGCACGGACTTGAGGCAGTCCAGCGCGCCGCGTGCTTCAAACCCAGAGCCAATCACGCCAACCCGCAATGCCCGCTGAGGTGCGAGTCGATCTATCGCCAGTACAGCGGTTGCAGCGGTACGCAAACCCGTCACCCGGTTGCCGTCGATCAGGGCGCTGAGCGCCATGGTCTGCTGATTGAACAATGCAATCAGATAACTGGCGCAACGGGCCCGCATTGACGCCGCAATCAACTTGCATCCCATGTGGCCACCAGCGGGTGACACTGCGGTCAAACTGCGCAACCAGATACCGTCGCCCCGAGCCATGGAGCGAGGGGGCACCATCGCATCCGATGTGGGGCGGGCATACGCGTCGGCGAGCGCGGCAACGGCCCCGCTCCAGTCAGCGAGCGAAGCGACATCGGAGTCGCTCAGAAAAAGCGTCGGGGCAATTGCTTGGGGCGCCTTGGAGTCATGCATATCGTTAACCTCGCCATCGGGTATCAGCCATTGATTGACTGACACCCTACGAGGCACGTGTCGCGGCGAATACTGCGTGAAATCGAAAGCAGCTATCGCTCAAGTCGATGGCATGGCCAGGCTACAGATCAGCCGACGCACTTCTCGGGAGGCGCGGGTCAAGGGTCGACGGGGAGATTCGACGAGCACGACAAAACGCTCAAGAACGGGGTCAACGATGCGCGCCGAGGTCAGTCGATGATCCAGCGAGCCTGGCAACACAGAGGCAATCGCGTAGCCTCCGCCCGCCGCAACGATTTCGTACTGAAGCTGAACGGAATCGGCTTCAACGTTGACGCACAAAGCCATTGAGTGCTCGACTGCCAAGTGATCGAGCCTGGCCCTCAGCAAATGGGGACGCCCAGGCACCACCAATGGCAACCCGGACAACTGCGTCAATGGAATATCTCGATTACTGATAACCGGATCGGTGGCCAGTCCTACCAAGTGCAGCGGTACCCTGGCGAGGAAATACGCCTCACCAATACTTTGCTCATCCTCACGCAGGACCAACGCCATATCGAGGCGACCATCGTGCAACTGCTCTTCCAGTTGAGCACTCGCCCCCTCGATCAGGTGCAACCTGACCCCCGGCATCTGCGCACGCGCAGCCGCAAAAAGAGCACCCGCATACCGCCTTACGGCTGAAGGCAGCATGCCGACGACCACTTCGCCCACCGGTTTTCCGCGCAGGTTACGAATGTCATCGACAAGGCTTTCAGCGTCCGTGAGAAGGCTCGATACCCGGGGCAACAACTGTTCCCCAAACTCGGTCAACACCACGCCCCGCCCAGTACGATGGAACAGGCGTTCACCACATTGCGATTCGAGCAGAGCAATATTGCGACTCACCATGGACTGAGGCATGTCAAGTAACGTCGCAACTTTACTTAAACTTCCAATCGCCGCCACTCGTATAAATAATATCCATCGTGGATCAACAATTGTTAAATCAATGGACGCACATTGCGGCACCGTGTCGAACCTATCATTATTGTTAGTATTTTTATTATTCTTCATGCAGCACACTCCAAAACTTGCACCTCGCCTTGACAACCTGATAATCAAGCGAATCAATATATTATGTGTACAGTAGGGCCATGGTTCAGGCCTTGCACGCGCTATCGGCTTGCCACTCATCGCGAATGGCGATACACACTATCGAGTTGAAAGATACATGAAGCAGCAGCCGAAACATGCGGCTTATTTTTGATCCGCCCTGTCGTTCCGCATCAAGCAGTTGACAACTACTGAGCGCTCAATGAGAGTGTCAAAAACAAAAACAATAAGAGATCAATGCCATGCGCTTCGAACATCTGGACCTTAATCTTTTGGTGGCACTCGATGTTTTGTTGGAGGAGCAAAACGTCACGCGTGCTGCCGCGCGCCTACACATGACTCAATCGGCGACCAGCGGTGTCATCGGCCGTCTGCGAATCTATTTCGAAGACGATCTGCTTGTGCAGGTGGGGCGCAAAATGATGCTCACCCCCCGGGCCAAGCAACTGCAAAATCCCGTCCGCGAGGTACTTCTCAAGATCCAGACATCGATCACAAACAAACCAGGAGAAAGCATTGCCGAGAGCAAACGCCATTTTCGTATCATGGCGTCTGACTACCTGATATGTGTGATCTTTGCCGAGGTCATTAAGCAAGCCAATCAAGAAGCGCCTTTTGTAACATTCGAACTGGTCAGCCCGAATGACTCCCCTCTTGAGATGCTCCTGCATGGCGAGATCGATCTGATGATCGCCCCCGAACACTATGTTTCGACCCAACACCCTTCACAATTACTCTTCGAGGAACAACACGTCTGCGTTGTATGGGAAGACAATACCACTGTCTGCCAAACCCTAACGTTAGAGCGCTATCTGGAGATGGGTCACATCGCCGCAACTTTTGGCAGGAACAGAACGCCAGGGGTGGATGAGTGGCTGATAAAGCAATACGGGTGCAGCCGTCGACTGGAGGTCATCACGCACGATTTCAGCACGATACCCAGCCTGATCATTGGCACCGAACGTATAGCGACCATGCTCAGCCGGCTGGCCGCGCTCTACGCCAAAACGCTGCCCCTTCGATTGATTCGCCCTCCAGTGGAGCTGACTACCATGAAGGAATACATGGCCTGGCACCGCAGCATGGACAGCGACCCTATGTTGCGTTGGCTTCGCGAAAAAGTGGTCGATACGATCCGAACCCTGGATACGCCCCCTATTCTCTAGCTCGGTTCTGCTCATGAACCTGTTGCAGATGCTCGCGGCTGTCATCCAGGTGCAGACGCATGGCAGCGCGTGCGCATTCAACGTCCTGACGCAGGATCGCTTGGTAAATCCTTTCGTGCTCATCATGAATGCGCTGTTCATAACTCAGGGGGCTATCGTGGAACAGGCGCGCAGAATCAAGCCGGCTACGCGGGACGATGACGACGCCGAGGTTACGCAGGGTGTCAACAATGTAGGGATTGCCGGTTGCCTCAGCTATTTTCACATGGAACTGAAAGTCCCGCGTGGCCAAATCATCAGCCATGACCTCACGCTTTTTTAACCGATCAAGCGCCGCACGCATCGCCTCCAATTGCTCGGAGGTTCGTCGTTGAGCGGCAAGTCCTGCCGCTTCCACTTCAAGAGCAATGCGCAGCTCCATGATGGCCAGGGAGTCGACGATGATGTCGATCGTAGCGAGATCAATGAGTGGCCCTAGCGACAGCGTACTTCCCCGCACGAAAGTCCCCACACCCTGGCGCGTCACTACCTTTCCAGAAGCCTGCAAACGAGACATGGCTTCGCGAACGACCGTTCTGCTTACGCCATGCTCAAGCATGATGGCCGTCTCCGTGGGCAGTTGTTCACCCCCTCGTAGCCGTCCCTCACTAATGTGCTCCGACAATAGCGCCTCAAGCGCTTGAGAAAGGCTAAAGCGTTTTTTCCGGACGCCAGTTGGCGATTTCATATCAGCCATGATCGATCATTCTCACTCCTCGAAAATCGCCACGGCACGGACAAACCCGGCCGACGCATGTTTGATCTTGTAAGGGAAGCAAGAGACCAAAAAGCCATAGGGCGGCAGACTTTCCAAATTGGCAAGTTTTTCCATCTGGCCATAACCAATATCCCGACCAGCCTTGTGCCCCTCCCAGATGATCGAGGCATCGCCGCTTTCAGCGAAACGCTCGCGCGTGTACTTAAATGGAGCATCCCAGCTCCACGCGTCGGTACCGACAACCCGCACGCCTTTCTCCAGCAGATACAGGGTGGCCTCGCGCCCCATACCAACACCAGCCTCCAGATAGCCGGGCAAGCCGAACAAGGCTCCAGCGCGAGTGTTGACCAGGACAATGTCCAAGGGTTGTAAGGCATGGCCGATGCGTGTCAATTCACCTTCCACTTCAGCGGCCGTGACTACATGCCCATCGGGCAGGTGCCGAAAATCCAGCTTCACGCCGGGTTGCAGGCACCAGTCCAGCGGCAGCTCATCAATGCCATAGGCCGGTTTTCCGCCATCGGTGGTCGAGGCGTAGTGCCAAGGCGCATCCATATGCGTGCCGCTGTGGGTAGTGATGTTCAAACGTTCAGCCGCCCAGGATTCATCGCCCGGCATATCAGATTTTTTCAACCCAGGAAACATGGCTGCCATCTCCGGCCAACCTTCCTGGTGGTTACTGTATTCAATCTTAGGTAACAACGGCGGTGGGTCGGTGTACAGGTTGTTTTCCAAGGAGACGGACAAGTCCACCAAACGTCGATTAGTTAACTTCACGAGCAACATCTCCAGCAGAATAATTAACCGAGTCTGTACGCCGAGTGCGCGAAGAGGGATTCAGAGCGTTTCGAACCAACGCCGAAGCAGAACCATCATGACGCAGACCCAGCTCGCGGGCCTTGGGTGTACTCATCGCGGGGTAGCGACCGAACAATGCTTCCAGGCTTTCGTCAGGGGCAAACGTGATGAGCTCGCGTCTCTGCTCACCGTAAACCGCTGCCAGGGCGTCAATGACCTGGGAGATAGAAAGATGCAGCACAGGCAATTGCCAGACGCGTTGCTCCCCCAGTGCGGCTTCGTCCACCTCGGCTACATGCAGGAGGTTGTCGACACAGCAGCGCGCTGACATCCACCACGCCCTCGCTTGGGGAGACACTGGACAACAGTAGGAATCGCCCGCTGCGAACGCATGCAACAGATCGCTCATGAACGCTGAACGCAACCCGTTGGGTGCTCGAGGGCGGGCCACGATGCCGGGTAAACGCACCGCACGACCATCGACCTCTCCACGCCGAGCCAGATCGCTCAGCGCAATTTCAACCATCCGCTTATGGGCGCCATAGGACAATTCAGGATGCGTGTTCGCGGACTCATCCATACGCCCCGCCGGAGTCGCACCGTAAACCGCTACGCTGCTGGCATAGATCAACACCGGGGTTGCAGGCTGTTGCCGCAGTTGCTCGAGCAACTCCAGACTGGCCTGCAAATTGATTTCATAACCTTGAGCGTAATGCTGCTCCGCAGCGCCACCGGGTATGCTCACCAGGTGAAAGACCACATCGATACCGTCTGCCAGTATCCGTCGTAACAAGGCAGCGTCGCCGACACTGCCAGGACTACGGCGCAGCCGGTTATCCTCGGGGAAGTCGTTCAACTCTTTGTCCAACAGGATCAGCGCACTGATCGGTTGCCCCCGTAAAGTCCCGGCCTTGAGCAGTCGTTCGACCAGCATCCGACCAATGAAACCGTTGGCCCCTGTGACTAATATCCGCATGATTGTCTTCCTCAATCCTTGGCAGAAACGACGCGCTGATCGATACCACCGAATAGTGACTGCCCG
The DNA here is from genome assembly GCF_049897085.1 of Pseudomonas sp. PSPC3-2. NCBI lineage: Bacteria > Pseudomonadati > Pseudomonadota > Gammaproteobacteria > Pseudomonadales > Pseudomonadaceae > Pseudomonas > Pseudomonas sp. PSPC3-2. The sequence goes on along the minus strand of NZ_JAFCVO010000001.1, from coordinate 123,019 downwards.
TTACCGTCGAGCACCTCCATGCGCACTCGATCACCGAAACGCATGAATCCGGTACGTGGCGCGCCGTGCTCGATCATTTCGATCGCTCGCCGTTCGGCAATGCATGCCGAACCCATTTGGCGGTCGACATTGGAGACCGTACCCGAGCCCACGACCGTACCGGCGCCAAGGCGACGGGTTAGCGCGGCGTGAGCAATGAGCTGGTGAAAGCCGAAGTGCATGGCACCACCATGGGGATTGCCGAACCATTCACCGTTCCATTCCACCTGCAGCGGTAAATGCACGCGCCCCTCATGCCAGGCATCGCCCAGCTCATCCGGGGTGACCGCGACGGCGGCAAAACTGGAGGAGGGTTTGGCCTGGAGGAAGCCAAATCCAGTTTTCATCTCACGCGGAGCCAGGGCGCGCAGGCTGACATCGTTGAGCTGCAGGATCAGCTTGATATGCCCCATGGCAGCCTCGGCCGAGCACCCCATCGGCACCTCATCGACCACCACCGCGAACTCGCCTTCGAAATCAATGCCGTGCTGCTCGCTGGGCAGCGGGATATCGTCACGGGATCCGAGAAAGTCATCGCCGGCGCCTTGGTAAATCAGCGCAATACTTTCTACGTCTTCGATAGGCTCAAGGTGAAACGCTTTTTGCATCAGATAACCGTGGGTGATGAAGGACGACCCATCGAGCCACTGATACACACGCGGCAACGGTGCCCCAGCCTGTACCGGATCAAAGACGAAGGCGCCTGGCGCCCGGCCCTCGTTCAGTGCCTGGTACAACGCCTGCAACGGCGCCTCGACTTCGGCCCAGTGATCGATGGCTTGTTGCAGGGTGGCCGCAGTATCACCGACATCCAGTGCCAAACGCAGATCACGCGAGACCAATACTAGCCGTCCATCGCGACCTGAACTTTTGAGGGTTGCCAGCTTCATGGGTGAGTTCCTTGTACAACAGCCAGTTCGTCGCTATAGCGACCGTCAAGCAAAATGAACACCATCCGAGCCATCTGTTCGGTGCGATTGCTCCAGGCGTGATTGGTACCGCGCTGCACAACCATATCGCCGCGCTTGAGATGTACCTCTTCTTGATCCAGCACCAGCCACACTTCGCCCTCAGTGACGATGCCGTAGTCGAGGGTCTCGGTGCGGTGCATCAACTTGTGCTGCGAATCCGTTGTCCCGGTGCCTGCATGGGACTCGCCGATTTCGGCGAAAGCCGCCGCAGCGTCTTCTTCACTGACTTGGTTCTGTACGCTGTCGGGCGGAATATCCACGACACGAACCACGCTGCCGAACGGCACAGGGCTCAGTTGCAGGGGTTTGGCTGTGGGATCGGCCCCGTTATCAAGCGCCGCGGGGCTATTGCTGCTGTTCCACACTTCATAGAACACCGTACCGGGTACGGACTTGAGTGAGAAGACGCTCGGCGTCGGTCCGCTGTGCGCAACCACCGCCCGACCCTGGGCATCGTGCCCGGTGACTACTCGTTTGAAACCAGAAAGTTGTTGCATGTTCGACTCCTCAATCAGTTCGTCAACAGGTTCGAGAAATAACAGTGCCGTAGCGGCAGCGGGCAGAGCTTGATTCATAAAATATCCTTAACGATCGAGCACCAGGCGTGCGCTCCTGGCACGAGAACAGCAAGGTGTGAACTGGTCGTTTTGGGCTTTCTCGGCGTCGGTCAAGAACATGTCGCGATGTTCCGGTTCGCTTTCCAATACGCGAGTCATACAAGTGCCGCAAACGCCCTGCTCGAATCGGGTCTTCAAGGCGCGGAGCCTGCTCAAACAAGGAGAAGTCGGGGATCAACGCATCGTTGGCCAGTGTTGGATCGCCAGGCCAGATCCGGATCGCGGCATGGCGCTCAACGACAGGACACGAGCGAACACAGGCGGCCTTGGGGATATTCCCTTTACCCTGGGGGTTGTGAGTACATTGGCCACCGCCACCGAAACGCAAGCCGTGGTAAGGGCACTGAACGCTGTCACCGACAATCTTGCCGATATGCAGTGGGGCAAAACGATGTGGGCAGCGATCCACACCCTGGCTATCACGAAAGAACACGATGGGTTTCTCAAGGAGAGTTCTCCCAAGCAGTGCGTCCTGTGCAAGCTCTTCTGCCCATCCGGCGACGTACCACGTGTTGAGCAAATAACTCATGATGTTTTCCCCCTTTTCTTATTTTGATAAGACACCGCATTGAATCCAGGGCAGCACACCGTCAATGGCTTGAACCTTGCGTTTTCGGGTTTCACGTCAATCGACTTTTTTCCGAGAAATACTGTGTAGATCAGCTCTCTGAGGCTGCGGCGACAACACCGGGGAAAACCGCCCTCTTTGCGCGCAGCCGAAGGCAGGCCACTGCCACGACCAGTTGAAGACCTGCAAGGATGCCCAGCGCAATCTGCAAAGTCCCACTCACCGCGCTGGTAATAGCCAGCACGATCAGCGGGCTGAAAAACTCACCGCCAAAGAACGCTGCAGCAAAGCCTCCGGCGGCGCGACCGCGGTACTGGAAGTCAACCTGGGCCATGATCCAGGTGATCAGCGTCGGCATCATCAGACCGATCCCCAGACCATTGATCAGTACGGCGATGACGACCAGGGCCTGGCTGTCAGCTATCGCCATCAACCCGCCGCCGATACCGGCCGTGACAAAGGCCAGGCATAACTGCCGGTACGCCGGCACGCCACTGAGCAGACGGAAAACCAAGGCACCAGCGAGCACACCAAATTGGCTTGCGCCCATGGTCAAGCCGATCTGCTGCGACCCGTCGATGTGCAGCAGGTTGAGCAGGTAACCGACCTGTACCGGCACCACAAACATGCTCACACCCGTCAGGAAAGCCAGGCCATACAAGGGAGCCAGGACGCGCCAGGGGAATGCCTTGTCCACCGTCGGTGCCGCTGTCCGAACACGCGCACGCGGCTCCCACAGCAACCAGGCCATCAGTGGCAGAAATAGTATCCCTACCCCATACAGCGCAAACGGCGTGCGCCAACCGTACTCACCGAGCAAGCCACCGACTGCAATGAAAATCGTCGCCGCCAGGGAGGTGGCGACCATCTGCAGAGCGAACAAACGCTCGCGACGCGCACCGCTGTAATAGTCGCCCATCAAGGCGGTACAACAGGTCATGATCGCGGCTTCAGCAATACCGATACCCGCCCTGCTGATGACAATGGCGGGCAAAGACTCAAGCCAGATCGGCAGTAGTCCAAACACGCTGTAGAGCAGCATCGCGCCCAGCAACAGTGGCTTACGGCCCAGGCGGTCAGCGATCAGGCCGGCAACGGGGGCCAGGAGCGCAATCATGAGGGCCGGCAAGGTTAACGCGATGGGCACCAGCACATTTGCCCCTGGCGTGTCGGCAAAATGTGCCTGAATGCCGGGCAGGACGGGGGCCAGCAGCACCGCGCCCAATACCGGCAGGCAACTGCCAAGAAGCAGCAATATGGATTGCGCAAAACCTGCCTTGCGTTCAACGCTCACTGAACACCTCCAAGATCTTATTAGGCGACTCACGATGCACCGCTGCGGTGGTATGAGTCTTATTGAGGTCAGGTACCCATTCTTTGGCCTGCTCTGTCCCTTCACGGCGACTCACGGGCAACAGAAAGTAAGCCAGTGCCGGCAGCAGAATCAGCGCACCGGCCATATTCCAGACGAACATAAACGCAAGCAGAATGCCCATGTCGGCCTGAAACTTGATGGGGGACAACACCCAGGTGCTGACCCCGATAGCCAAGGTCACTCCGGTCAGCATCACCACTTTTCCGGTGAACAGCAGGGCGTGGTAATAGGCCTGGGACAAGCTTTCACCCTGACGCAGGCGCGCCAGCACAATGCTCATCACATACAGCGCGTAATCCACGCCAATCCCCACGCCCAGGGCGATCACCGGCAACGTCGCGACCTTGACGCCAATACCCAGCACCACCATCAGCGCTTCGCAAAGGATTGAGGTGAGCACCAAGGGCAACACCGCACAGAGCACCGCGCGCCATGAGCGGAAAGTCACCAGGCACAGCAGAATGACCGCGCCATAGACCCACCAAAGCATCTCGTGGCTGGCTTGCTTGACGACGATATTGGTCGCCGCTTCAATACCCGCATTGCCCGCCGCGAGCAGGAACTGCGCCTGATCGCTATTGTTGTCACGGGCGAACGCTTCCACGGTGTCGACCACTCGAGTCAGGGTGTCGGCCTTGTGATCGGACAGGTAGCCGTAAAGCGTCAGCAGGCTGCAGTCTTCGTTGTACAGTCCCCGTGGCGCCCCCGCAGTAACCATATTCAGGGTCGCCTGATTGTTCAGCAGCTCATACCACTTCGGGCTGCCCTCACTCAGGCCGACGAGCATGCGCCGGTTAAGCAATGCGAGCGAGTTGGTCGAGTCGACGCCCTCCAGGCCACGCAGTTGCCAGTCCAGGTTATCCACCCGTCGGAGCGTGTCGTAACGGGAGCAGGCGCCAATCGGAGTCTTGACCATAATCGCAAACACATCGCTGCTGGCCCCGTAATGACCGGTCATAAACGCATTGTCTATGTTGTAGCGCGAGTCGGCGCGCAGCTCAGGCGCACCTGGATCAAGATCGCCGATTTTGAGGTGCGTACTGACCAGATAACCACCGATGGCGAGCGAACCCGCAACGACCACTCCCACGGAGGCCCACTTGCGCTGGGTAAACACATCGAGAAAACGCCACACGGGATGCTTGTCGCCACCGTCTTCGGCCATTTGCTCGCTTTTGAGACTGCGCAGGGCCGCAGCCTGACTCACACCGAGAAAGGACAGCAGGATCGGTAGCAAAATCAGGTTAGTGAAGATCAACACCGCGACGCCGATGCTGGCAATCACCGCCAAATCCTGAATGACCTGGATCTTGATGATCATCAGCACGCCAAAGCCGACCGCATCGCAAAGCAGTGCCGTCAAGCCGGCCAGGAATAACCGGCGGAAGGTATAGCGAGCAGCAATTTGCTGATGAACGCCACGGCCGATGTCCTGCATGATTCCGTTCATTTTCTGCGCGCCGTGACTCATGCCGATGGCGAACACCAGAAACGGTACAAGCACCGAATACGGGTCGAGTTGATAGCCAAGCATGGGCAACAGGCCCAGTTGCCAGATCACCGCAACCAGCGAACAGCAGACCACCAGCAAGGTGCTGCGCAGGCAACGGGTGAACCAATAGAGCACTGCGGTGGTGATCAGCAGCGCCGCCGCAAAGAACAACAGAATTTTCTTCAGACCATCGATCAGATCGCCAACCATCTTGGCGAAACCAGTGATGTGAATGCCGACCGTATCGCTTTGGTATTGCTGACGAAGACTTTCCAACTGCTGGGAGAACTTGGTGTAGTCCAACGGTTGACCATCGGCGGTCGTCTCCAGCAACGGCACATACAGAATGCTCGAACGCTGGTCAAAAGCGACCAACTGGCCGATTTCATTGGAGCGCTCAACATTGCGCTTGAGCGCCGCGAGGCTGGAGGTATCGCCGTTGTAGCCATCCGGAATGACCGGTCCACCTTCCAGCCCATCCTCGGTGACACCCACCCAGCGAGTGGCAGGACTCCATAAAGACTTCATATAAGCCCGATCGACACCCGGCAACAGGTACACCTGGTCATTGAGCTTTCGAAGTTGCTCCAAGTAGTGCGCATCGTAGATCGAGCCCGACTTGTTCTCCACGGCGATACGCACGGCATTACCGAGGCCGGATAACTGCTTGCGGTTTTCCAGGTAATTGACGATATACGGATGATCGTCAGGGATCATTTTCTCGAAGCTGGCGTTGAGTTGCAGGTGCGTCGTCTGCCAGCCGAGTAGCGCGGTGACCAGCAGGCAAATCAGCAGGACCAGACGCCGATGATTGAACAGTGCCCGCTCAAGAAGCGAACCGGAGTGGCGATCGAAATCGGTCAGGCTACTGATGATGGGTTGAGCGCGAGGAGGAGTCGTGATGTTCATCTATTACTCCAGGGCGGCTTGGGCGGGTGTACTGGACACGCGGTTCACAGCGGGCATCGACAGTCGCAGGACACCGGCAAATCCCGCCCCTATCAGCGAGCCGTCGGCGGCGCCAACCACACGGGTCAACGGCGGGCCTTCGGGCGTCACCAGAGGTTGCAGAAATGGGCTGTCGTCCGTGCCGAATAGCAGGCCGCCAGCCTGATTGACCCACAACGTCCGTTGTCCGATATCGATTGCCGATCCAAGTGAGACAGGGACGGGATTAACCAGCCCCTCGAACGTCTCGCCCTGATCCCGTGAACGGAAGACATTGCCGCGCAACCCGCCCACCAGCAGCGCACCGTCCGCTTGCACCGCGAGCGTGAAATAGCTGCCGTCATAGGGGCTGTTCAGCCGTTCGAATGACGCTCCTGAATCCCGTGAGCGCAGCAACAAGCCTCGTTCGCCGGCGATATAAACCGTCGCACCGGAACGGGCCAGCGCATATAGATGCAAGCCTTCGGCATCGGAAATTTGACCCATCGTTGACTGCCAGTGCTTACCACCGTCCTCGGTACGCATTGCCAGGCCATAAGCGCCAACGACCATGCCATGTTCCGCATCGCTGAAGTTCAACGCGAGAAAGGGTTTATCCGCGCCATCGGCGACCATGCGTTTCGCCGCCGCCAGTCGATGTTGCGCATCGTCGCTGGCCGTGGTCTCAGCGGCCTGTTGTGCATCGGCCAATTCCAGCCCGGCGGCGCGCAGCCCATCCAACTGCAACTGCCAGGTCTGCCCCGCATCCGCAGAATGCAGCACCACACCGGAATGCCCGACGACCCAGCCGTTTCTGGCATCGACAAACTGTACCGCCGTCAGGGTCGCGCTCACGGGCATCTGCACTTGGCGCCAGCCGATGCCATTGTCATCCGACAGCAGCAGCACACCTCGCTCACCAACCGCGACCAGACGCTGGCCAACCCGCGTGATATCCAACAGCACGGCATGCGTGGCCTGTTGCGTTATCACACTGGGTTGCGCCAGCACATCGGGTTGCTCGGCGGCTTGCACGTTTAGCGTCACCGCCAAGGTCGGCAGCGCACAAAGCAGCCCGCTTGCAAGCAGGGTCTTGTAGTTAAGACGACAAACCATCAATCCTCTCCTCGAGTGGAGGCGCCCACATGCACGGGCGCACGCCTGGTGTCAGCGAACGCCTTCACCGGCCAGCGAATCGCCGGTAAAAACCGAGTCCGGATAAGTGGGCATGATTCGGTACTGCTCGCTCTTGCCGGCATACATTTCGCCTGCAAACCAAGCGCCGGACAGCAAGTCGTAGAAGCCATGGTTGACGGTCACCACACCTGGCAGGTCAGGCAACACGACGGGGGTCGTCCACAACACTTTCACCAACTGGTTCTGGGCGTCATATCGGTCAGCCAGTACCGCACTCCAAGTGTCTTCATCGAGGTAGTAAGTGTTCTTGGGGAGTACATGGCGCTTGCCTTCGGCCAGCGTTGCCTGCACCACCCAGACGCGGTGCAGTTCCCAGCGGATCGAATCAGGGTTCATGTGATGCTGGCCCATCAGATCGGCGGGGGAATTGGCGGTAAAGACTTTGTTCGAGTTATACGGGATGTACAGTTCCTTCTTACCCAGCAGTTTCCAGTTGAAACGGTCGATTCGACCGGTGAACACATACAGTTCATCGAAGCTCATGACCCCGGCGCTGGCCGGCGTCGGTGTATCGCAGCAATTATTGGGCAGACGACGGACCCGACGCTGCCCTGGCAGATAAGTCCAAGCTACCGTTTTGTCCGAATTGAGATTCTCACGCCCGACGATCCCTTCTCCGGCACGCAGCGGTGGCCCATCGTTAGTCATCCGCGTGGCCCAGAAAACGCCGTTATCGTTGGTGCCTTTGGGCAAATACCATGGCATCTGATAATCGGCCCGCGAATCGTTGGTCAGCACGGGCTTGCCGTCGGAGGTCACCAGGTACTGAAGGAAACTGGCGTGCCAGGACGCCCCGCGCCAGCGAGTCAGATGGTTCCACATGGCTTCGGCGCCACTTTGCGGAATCGGGAATGGAATACCGCCTGCGGCATTCTCGGGTTCAGGCCCACCTTCACCATTGACCAGTTTGCTTTGGGTCGCATTCTTGAAGGTTGTGTCATACACAATTTGAGGTGCGGCAGCGGTCCGGTGAGTCGGATAGACATCCAGGCGGTAAGTCTGCGGATACTTCTTGAGCATCGCTTTAATACCATCGGACAGCTGATCGCTGTACTGCCCCATGTTTTGCGCCGTGATGGTGTACAGCGGTTTTTCGTTGGCGAACGGATCACCGCGTCTACCGCCATTTTTAAAGTTGGGGTCGACCTTGGTGTAGCCACCGTCCCAGGCAGGAATCGTCCCACTGGCGTTACCGGCGCGCTCGGCGCCCAGCGGCGTCAGGGTGGTCTTCAGCTTGGCAGCCTCCTCGGCCGATACGGCTCCGAGGGCACCTTGGGCAATCAGCAATGAAGAAGCCAGGCACGTAAACAAAGTAGCGATGCGTTTATAGGTATTCATCGGTTGCCCCTGACTCAAAAAGTACGGCTGACGGAGAAAGAAACGAAGTCACGGTCTTTCATCGTTTGGCCATAGGTGTAGTTATTGTTTGCATCGAGAAAAGTATTCTCCGGCCCGTAGTAATGGGTGTAGGTCAGGCCCAAATTCCAACTATTGAGGTAGTTGCCCTTGATCCCGATGTTGATATCGCCACCGTGATCGACACCGAAACCGGTGCCCAGGGCTGACGACTTACCGTGGGTGTAGCTGATGCCCATCGGAACGCTGATATCCAGGCCGGGAAATGCCTGGCGGTACATCGGCTCGTAGACGGTGCGCATGCTCCAGGCATCGCGGTCGGCATTGGAATCCAGGGCGGCCGGGCTGTGAGTAACACTCAGGGTCCGGTTCCAGGCGAACTCACCGGTGAAACTGGCTTCCTGAGAAAGCACCGAAGGGCCCAAGGTTGCGAGCCAGGACAGGTTGGCGTGCAAGGTGTGCCCCGTGGCGTAAAGCGAGCCGTCGCCATTGTCCAGGGCTTCTCCCGCTAGCAGCGTGCGCTGGTTGGTCGACGCCAGGGGTTGGTGCCAGCGCGTCGAGACTTCGCCGGCGATGTTGTAGTCGCCCTGGGTAAGGGAGAAACTGCCGCCAACGGCCTCAATCCCCTCGGGATAGAGCCAATAATATTCCCCAGCCTTGCCCGTCTGAGGATTGAGATTGGCGAAATCCGGGCGCACATTGAGCTGCGGTGATTTGTCATGAAACCGGATCGCATAAAGCCCCCAGTCCACACTCTCGCCGCGAATACGCAGTTGCAAGCCGCCCTGCCCCGAGTCTTTCGCGTCCTTGTCCTTGCCATGATAGAAAGCCAGAGACTCGCCTCCTGGCATTACAGGCGAGCCCACATACATCCTCTCGTTGCCATCACCGAAATAATCATCCGTCGAGAAGTAGCTCCCCGAGGCCGGAAGGCGGTTAGCCTCCCACTCAAATTGGTAGTACGCGCCAATCGATACTTCCGATGTGAGTTCAAATTGTGTAGAGACTTGTTTGACCGGTCGGATCAACTCTTTGAATTGGGTATTGGGTACCGACAAGCTCTTGGCCACGTCGATAGGCGCCATGCCACCGGCGATACCGTTCGCGCCGTAGTAAAGGCTTTCACCCCATTGCATGGCGTATTGGCCGATTCGACCTGAGATCGCTCTATCGCCGATGTGTCCTTTACCGAAGATGAACGCATCCAGCAACTCAGCCTTGCGGCCGTGCAGCTCGCGGGTGTCACTGGGGAAATCATCGCCGGACAGACTGTTATTGCGACCTGAGTCGTTGTTGTCGGTTTTCTTGTTGTAGACATCGTCGTACCAGGCGGCACCGCTGAGCCGAGCACCGAAGTTCTGGTAAGTGACGTCGAACTCCGACAACAGATCAAGGCGGTTGGAAATCAGGCCTTTGTCGAAATTACGATCACCGTCGTCCAGATTGAGGGAAGTCTGTCCTTTGGTCAGCTTGTCGGACTGGCCTTCCACCCGCCAGGCAGCACTGTATTTGAGTGTATTGTCCCAACGTACGCGAAGATCGGGATTGCCGGAGTCGAACTCAAAGGCATTGGCATTGGCACCGATCATGCCAAGCATCAGCGCAGCCAGACTCAGGGCAAAGGGAGGACGTTCGCCGCGAAAAACCGCAGCATTTTTACGTGCCATGGAGAAACCTCACTGTTGTTTTTATTTTTTTAGTTTCATCGCGCTGCACCTCGTGTTGGGGCAACGCTTTCAAGAGCCGCAGGTTCCGAGGGTGTTGCATGCAAGGCTGCGTGGACTGGCTCTAAATCAGCTTCTCGTCAAAACAAGAATTTGACCAATCTAGTCCTGGGATGCGATCTATCGCCAAAGCCGATACCTCGATCACACCGGTTACACCGCCAACTGTTCGACCGGCAGCACCAGCCACCCGCCCTCCAGACTGAACTCAAGCGCCGTCAGGGCTTGACCCAGACAAGGTCCGTAGATGCATTCACCGGTATCGGGTAAAAACTGTGCGCCGTGGGCATAACAGATGATTCGCTCGCCGTCGGCACTCAGGAAACGGTCCTTGCGATATTGCAAGGGCACGTGCAGATGCGGGCAGCTGTTGAGATAGACCCGCACCGTCCCCTGATGACATAGCGCAAAAACACTGTCACGCCCTTGTTGCAGGGGATCAAAACCATAGGCTTGACCCTCGACCAAAGCGTCGATGCGACACAGCAGCATTGCGCCCATCAGCCCTGTTCAACTGATTTGGGAGGAGGACCACCCGGTGACCAATTCTCACGCGAGGTGAACAGGAACAACTGCGAGCTGTCCGCCGATATCGGTGCCTCGCGCGCGGCCCAAGCATCGTCGTGGCGGTCCATATCGGCGTCGTACTCGATGTGACAACCCAGTGGGCTGTTGAAATACCAGAACCAGTTTGAGCCGAAGAGATGGCGTCCCGGCCCCCAGAAACTGGTCCAACCTTTTTGCTCTAAACGCTTACCGGCTATCAGCACTTCAGTGCCGCTGCCCAGGTGAAAAGTGAAGTGTTCGCAGCCCTGCATGTGGGCCGGGGTTTGAATCATGAAAAGGCAATGGTGCTCATCTGAACCTTGCGGTCGCATGAACGGACCGACGCGATCGAAACGATCCGTGGTTTTGAACCGCAGACGCTCGGCATAGAACGCCTCGGCTTTGACAGCGTCAGGCACGAAGTACACAACATGGGACAAAGTGCGCGGCACAGCCGGCATGTCGGGAAAGATGCCGAGCTGATTGATCGGGCGCTGCGGTGCGGTACCCGGCGAGTTCGTGAGGTCGGGCGCGGCGCTGAAATCGCGCCGGACACTGACTTGAAACGCAATGGCAAAGCCCGAGTCATCGAGACTGTGCAACGCACCTTCGTTGTCCCAAGTCACCGTTCGATCGCGTGACAACTCATGCCCGATCGCATCAAGGTCCGCCGCGCTGGCCACGCCGTAGACGGTTTCACGAATCGAGGGAGCCGGGCCGATGGCCGGTGGCAATGCAGGATCATCCGCCCGACGAATGACAATTGCCGTACCGTCCAAGGCTTCAAAACGCCCACCGTTGCCGTCAACTTCGACCGGGGTCAGGCCGTAGTCACTCAGGCAGGCGCCACAAGCGGGGATGTCGTCAACGCCAAAAACCAGGGCGTCAAGGCCAATGATGTTCATGCCATACCACTCCATTGAAATTATGATACGGGCTCACCGAGACCCTCTTCAGAGGTCAGGGCCAGTAAGTCCGGTGGTGGTGGTCGGACACCGAAAATCGCGACCGACTGGCTGAAAAGGTTGCCGGTGTCAGAGGACGCTGACTAATCGCATGTCAGGATGTGATGTATTGGCAAACGAGATACCTGCAAACCCGAATCGACATACGGGGCAGGCAGCGTTCCGGACGATACCTGCTAGCGCCAATCTCGATGGCTGCGCAAACAGGAGTACGTGTTAAGTGTTGTAAATCTGCCTGCTCACGGAAGGCGTTGAACACCCTTGCCACACGTACAGCAGCATGTCGCTTGATTGCACTCAAATTGGAAAGTGAGCGTTTCGATGATAAAAATTGTAGCCGCAGTGCGTCGTAAGCCTGGGATGACCCATTCCGAGTTTCTCAACTACATCGAACATAAACATGGGCAATTAGCGCGGGAAAACCCTTTGGGGCTCAGTCGCTACGTTCAGAATCACGTGTTTGACTCCGCCTTCGGTGCCGACGCGGATCCTGCTTACACGCAAGCATTTCATCGGGACTCAGTGACCGAATTGTTTTTCGCTGATGTCTTGCAAATGATTCGAACCATGAGCGACCCACACACCCAACAAAAAACCGGCCCGGACGCGCTGAATTTCGCCGACATGTCGAACCAAATCGCGCAGTTGATGGATGAAAGCGAAATACGGGTGCAGCACCCCGGGACTGGGGCCTTTAAGGTCATGATCTTCCTTAAAAAACTTCCCGACGTGCCACTTGAAAGATTTTTCCTGACCTGGAACCAGGCTCATGACGCGGTAGCGGCAGAACAGCCTATATTCGGACGGGCCGTGCGCAAGCAAATACACTCTCGTTACCTGCCGGAAGGCGACAAAATAACGTCCTATTTCGGTCCTGATATCCAAGTGTCGCACGGTGTCAGCAGTCTGTGGTTCGAGCATGAAGCCGACTCCCTCACCTTTCGCGCCTACCAACGCTCACTGTTTCAGCGACTTGCCAAAGAGGGCGTTCTCGACGCTTCGGGCTCTTTCTTCGTTTATGCCAAGGAAGTCGTGATTCTGGATCAGCAACCCAATAGTTGAACCCGCCAGCGGAATCAAACCCGAATTAAACAGGCCCTGAATCGTTGACTCAGGGCCTGTTTAATAATGGCCTATCGGTAAAGCAGACGCTCAGCCAGTTCATCGGCGACCCGTGCAGGTGAACGCTTTTCGGCCTGGGCGTGGGCGAAGATTTCGGTCAGGCGCGTGCCGATGTTCGACAGGTGCGCGGTGATGGTCGGCAGTTCGGCGCCGCTGTGTTTGAGGGCGCCGTAGATCAGGCCGCCGGAGTTGATCACGTAGTCCGGGGCGTAGAGGATGCCACGCCCTTCCAGTTGGTCGGCCACTTGCAGGTTGGTCAGTTGCGCACTCGCGGAACCGGCCACGGCGGCGCAGCGCAGTTGGCCGACGCTGTTGCGATTGAACACCGCGCCGAGGCCGCAGGGCGCGAGGATGTCGCAGGGGGTGCTGAGCAAGGCCTCGTTGGCGATCGGGTGCGCGCCAAGTTGTTCCATGGCCAGTTGCACCTTGCCATGGTCGATGTCGCTGACCAGCAGTTCGGCGCCGGCGGCGTGCAGTTGTTCGGCGAGGGCGTAACCGACGTTGCCCAGGCCCTGGATCGCCACGCGCAGACCTTCGAGATTGTCGCTGCCCAGGCGCGCCATGGCGGTGGTGCGGATGCCGGCGAATACGCCCATGGCGGCATGGGGGGCGGGGTCGCCGGCAGCGGTGGTGCTGGTGACGAAGCGGGTGTGCTGGGCAATGCAATCCATGTCGGCCACCGAGGTGCCGCTGTCGATGGCGGTGATATAGCGGCCGTCAAGTTGCTCGACACACCGCCCAAAGGCTTCAAACAGGGCCGCGCGACTTTCCACATGGGCCGGGCGCAGGATCACGGCGCACCCGCCGCCCACCGGCAAACCGGCCAGGGCGGCCTTGTAGCTCATGCCTTGGGCCAGGCGCGCAGCATCGGCCACCGCGCTTTCGTCATCGGGATACGCGAGGTAACGACAACCGCCCAAAGCGGGCCCAAGGCGGCTGTTGTGGATGGCTATGACCGCCTTCAACCCAGTCATCGGGTCGATGCTCAGGTGCAGCGATTCAAGGCGGGTGCTGTGCATGAGAGCAAACATCGTCAAGCTCCCGAATCACTTCTGGTGTCGCCAAGTATAGGCGGGCGGCAGAAAACTGCCGAAGTGCGCTGGAATAAGCCGCCCGGTTTTGTGGGCCATGCGACATAAGCAAGTAGGATTTCTATCAAGCTACTAGACGAAAATTCACAGCAAGGCTAAAACGGGAGCATCCGCCGGAGAATGCAATGAACCCCCGCCACGCCTTTTTCGCCTGCCTGGAACGTTCACCCCCTGCGCTGTTTGAAGCCGCGCTGTGGATTGCCGCCGAGCATGATGCGGCGGTGCACCCGCTGCTGATCTTGCAGGACCTCAACGCGCTCGAACAGCAAGTCAGCCTGGGCATGCCCCTGTTGCCGGCGGATGAACTCGGCCAACCGCTGTTGCGGCGCCTGAATGACCTGGGGTTCGCCCAGGATGACTTCACCCCGCTGCGCCCCGCCGCAGCCCTGCTGGACAAGGTGTTGCAGCGCAAGCGCGGACAACCCCTGGCCATGGGCCTGATCGCGATGGAATTGGCGCGACGCCTGAATATCCCCATGGTCGGCGTCAACTTCCCCGGCCACTTCCTGCTGCGGGTGCCCGGCGCCGATCACCTGCTCGACCCCTGTGGCGGTCGCCGCCTGTACCCCAACGATTGCCGCGACCTGTTGCAACGCCAATACGGCCCCAACCTCAAGTTGCAGGCCGACCACCTGCACACCGCCACCCCACGCTCTATCCTGCAACGGCTGTCACGCAACCTGCGCCAGTTGTACCTTTCCAATGACGACCCGCTGGCGGCCCTGATCGACGCCGAGCGCGTGCTGGATCTGGGCCATGCCAGCGCCGCCGATTACCTGGCGCGGGCCAGCCTGTATCAACGCCTGGATTGCCCAAGCGCCGAGCGTTTCGACCTGGAGCACGCGCTGCTGCTCAGCGAAGACCCGATCCAGCGCCTGCGCCTGGCCGAACGGCTGGGGCATCTGCCACCCAATTCAGTGGTGCACTAAGCCCCCTTAGGCGTGTCGGGCTGGTTCGCGGGGTGCGCCTGGATAAACGCCGGCTGCTGCGCCGCCAACGCCGCCACCCGCCCGATGCGCGGATACGCCGCCAACGACACCTGGAAGCGCTCGGCCGCATACAACTGCGGAACCAGAAACGCATCCGCCAGCCCCGGCCGCTCGCCAAAACAAAACCCGTGATCGCCAATCAACTGCTCGACCGCGCCCAAGCCCTGGCTGATCCAATGACCAATCCAGGCCAGCACTTGCGTTTCATCATGGCCCCACTGGCGCAGCAGGTTCTGGGTGCTGGAATTGTGCAGCGGGTGAATGTCGCAAGCGATGATCGATGCCACTGCGCGCTCGTGGGCGCGGGTCGCCAGGTCGGGGGACAGCAGCGGCGGCTGTGGATAACGTTCCTCCAGGTATTCGATGATCGCCGACGACTGGATCAACCGTTCGCCGTCATCAGTGCGTAACGCCGGGACGCGACCTTGCGGGTTGATCGCCAGGTATTCCGGCTGGCGATTGGCACCGCCCGCCGGCACCAGCAGGTTGACCGGCACGGCGGTGAAATCCAGGCCCTTGAGCGCCAGCGCGATCCGCACCCGGTACGACGCGGTCGACCGATAGTAAGTGTAGAGTTCCATCGCCCGGCCCTCTCAGCGCGCCGCGACCACGGTGCCGCGGCATTCGCCGAAGCCGATGGCGGCAAAACCGTCACGACTGCAACGGGCGCGCAGGATGATTTCATCACCGTCTTCGAGGAATTTACGCACCTCGCCCGACGCCAGTTCAATCGGCTTCTTACCGCCTTCGGTGATCTCCAGCAGGCTGCCGAACTGCCCCGACAGCGGCCCGGACAAGGTGCCCGAACCGAACAGATCACCGGCCTGCAACTGGCAACCGTTGACGCTGTGGTGCGCAACCATTTGCGCCACGGTCCAGTACATGTGCCGGGTGTTGCTCAGGGTCAGGCGCTGGGCCGGCAGGTTCTGTTCACGCATCGACGCCGTGGTCAACAGCACTTCCAGTTCGATATCGAAACCGCCCGCTGCCTGATCGCGTTGATCCAGCAGGTACGGCAGCGGTTGCGGGTCGCCCTCGGGGCGCGCCGGTTGGGCCTGGCGGAACGGCGCCAGTGCTTCGGCCGTCACCACCCACGGCGAGATGCTGGTGATGAAACTCTTCGACAGGAACGGCCCCAGCGGCTGGTATTCCCAGGCCTGGATATCGCGCGCCGACCAGTCGTTGAGCAGGCAGAAACCGGCGATGTGCTCGGCCGCATCGCCAATCGCAATCGAGTCACCCATGGCGTTGCCCTGGCCGATCCAGATGCCCAGCTCCAGCTCATAGTCCAGGCGTGCGCAGGGGCCGAATGTCGGCTCGGTCTGGCCGGCCGGCAGGGTCTGGCCTTTGGGGCGGCGCACCTCGGTGCCGGACGGGCGGATGGTCGACGCACGGCCGTGATAACCGATCGGCACGTACTTGTAGTTGGGCAGCAGCGGGTTGTCGGGGCGGAACAGTTTGCCGACGTTCTGCGCGTGTTCGATGCCGACGTAGAAGTCGGTGTAGTCATTGATCTTGGCGGGCAAGTGCATCTGGCAATCGGCGGCGCGGTGCAGCACGTCGGCCTCCCGCGCCTGCAGCGGGCTGCCCTCCCCGAGCAGTTCCAGCAGGCGCTCGCGCAGGGCCACGCGCGGGCCCCGGCCCAATTCGAAGAACGCATTCAACTGCCCGCCGGCGGTGGCGTCGACGGCGCGCAGCGCTTCCCCGTCAAACGCATCGCGAGCGGCCAACAAGTCGAGAATGCAGTCGCCAATTGCCACGCCACTGCGCGGTGCCGAGCCGTTGATACTGAACACGCCCAGCGGCAGGTTTTGCAGAGGGAAATCGCCGTGACCGTTAGCGGAGGATACCCAGCTGCGGGCAAGCGTTGGTTGAGTCATGGGTTATCTCCGGTTCGGGTTGAAGGTGACGGGCAGCGCGGCCCAGCACGCGTCATAAGCAGATTGTAGTTGCGGGCAGTCCAGGGCGAAGCGGGTCGGGCGCAGCACTTGGCTGGTCTCGAACATGAACGCCATGGTGTCATCGATCTTGTGCGGGGCCAGCTCAACATTGATCGCCTTGGTGCAGGTCTCGCCATCCGGCCCGTGGGCGCTCATGCAACTGTGCAGCGACGCGCCGCCGGGCAGGAAACCTTCGGCCTTGGCGTCGTAGGCGCCGTGGATCAGGCCCATGTATTCGTTCATCAGGTTACGGTGGAACCACGGCGGCCGGAAGGTGTTCTCGGCCACCATCCAGCGCGGCGGGAAGATCACGAAATCGAGGTTGGCCAGGCCGTGTACGCTGGTCGGCGAGGTCAATACGGTGAAGATCGACGGGTCGGGGTGATCAAAGCTCACGGTGCCAATCGTATTGAACCGGCGCAGGTCGTATTTGTACGGCACGTTGTTGCCATGCCAGGCGACGACGTTGAGGGGCGAATGGTCGAGCTCGCAGGCCCACAGTTCGCCGAGAAATTTCTGCACCAGCGTTGTCGGCTGCTTGCGGTCTTCGTAGTGGGCAACCGGGGTGAGAAAGTCACGCGGATTGGCCAGGCCGTTGCTGCCGATCGGGCCGAGGTCCGGCAGGCGCAACGGGGCGCCGTGGTTTTCCGCGACATACCCGCGCGCTTGCGCATCCAGCAGTTCGACGCGAAATTTCAGGCCGCGTGGCAGCACGACAATTTCCAACGGTTCGACTTCCAGCACGCCGAGTTCGCTGGCGATGCGCAAGCGGCCCTGCTCAGGGACGATCAACAACTCGCCATCGGCGTTGAAGAACACGCGCTCCATCGAACGGTTGGCGCAGTAATGGTAAATGCTGATGCCCGACGGTTGGTCCGCCCCGGCATTGGCCACCATGCCGACCAGGCCATCGACAAAGTCGGTCGGCTCGCTCGGCAACGCCAACGGGTTCCAGCGCAGCCGATTCGGCGTCACCGCGCCCAGCGGTCCACCCGCCAGTTGCCGCTCCAGTTTGACGAACGCCGGATGATTGGCCGACGGCTGAATACGGTACAGCCAGGTGCGACGCGCTTCGCTGCGCACCATGGTGAAGGCCGTGCCGGAGAACAGTTCGGTGTACAGGCCGTAAGGGGCTTTTTGCGGGGAATTCTGGCCGACCGGCAGCGCGCCGGGCAGGGCTTCGCTGGCGAATTCATTACCGAAGCCCGACAGGTATTCGAGGTTCATGGATCATCCTCTGACGGAAGTTGTTTTTATCGTAATCCAGTTACGCATAACGTAATTTGATCACTGTCGACCGTCAAGCTATAAAGACGCCCACTCATCTCTCGGATTCCCGTTGCCCCATGGAAAAGCCCCGCGACACTGGTAAACAAAAAGTCCGCTCGGCCGAAGTGGGCACCGACATCCTCAAGGCCCTGGCCGAACTGTCGCCCTCCACGTCGCTGTCGCGCCTGGCCGAGCATGTGCAGATGCCGGCGAGCAAGGTTCACCGCTATCTCCAGGCCCTGATCGCCTCGGGCTTCGCCGAGCAGAACAGCACCACCAACCATTACGGCCTGGGCCGCGAAGCATTGCGCGTGGGCCTCGCCGCGCTGGGCAGCATGGACGTGCTCAAAGTCGGCGCCCTGCCCCTGGCCGAGCTGCGTGATGAGTTGAATGAAACCTGCTTCCTGGCGGTGTGGGGCAACCAGGGCGCGACCGTGGTGCAGATCGAACCGGCGGTGCGCGCGGTAACGGTAGTGACGCAACTGGGCTCGGTGTTGCCGCTGCTCAGTTCGTCGACCGGGCTGGTGTTCAGTGCCTTTTTGCCGTCGCGAGAAACCGTCGAATTGCGCGAGCGCGAGATCCAGGCCGGCATCGCACACGCCCTGGCGGACGACCAGGCCTACGCCAGCGCGTGCGAACAGATCCGCGCACGTGGCCTGCACTTTGTGCATGGCCTGCTGATGCCCGGTGTGGATGCGTTGTCGGCGCCGGTGTTCAACGCGGTCGGCCAGGTCGCGGCGGTGATGACCGTGGTTGGCCCCACCTCGCTGTTCCATGCCGATGAAGATGGCCCGGCGGCGCAGCGCTTGCTGGCGGCGACCCGGGCGGTGAGTTGGCGGATGGGCTACCAGCCCTGAATCAGTCGTGCCATTGCGTCAGGGCGACGGCCAGACGGTTCTCCAGGGCGCGGATCGGTGCCGCGTCGCTCAGGTAGTTGTTGCTGATCATCGAAAACACCAGGCGCCGCCCGCGGGCGTCGGTGATGTAACCGCTCAATGACGACACGCCGCCCATGGAACCGGTCTTGGCGTGCAAGTTGTTTTGCGCCGGCGTGCCGCGCAGGCGATAACGCAGGCTGCCGCCGCTGATGCGCTCGGGGTTGCCGGCAATCGGCAAGGCGTTGTACCAAGCCTCGAACCACGGCTGTTTGGATGTCGCCAACAGCAGGTCGGTGAGCGTCTGCGCCGACACCAGATTGCGCCGCGACAAGCCCGAACCGTCCACTTGATTCAGGCTCGCCGGGTCCACTCCCTGGCGCCGCATGAAGGCCGCCACCGCCGCCACGCCCGCCTGCGCGGTTCCGGCGTTCGCGGTCTTGCGGCCCATGGCCTTGAGCAAGGCTTCGGACATGTTGTTGTTCGAGAGTTTGAGCAGCGGCGTGATCAGTTCCTGCAACGGTGCCGATTGATGCTCCGCCAGCAGCCTGGCCGTCGCAGGGCTTGCACCCCCGATCACGCGCCGGCCCAGCACCTGGATGCCCTGCTGCGCCAATGCCTGTTCAAACAGATTGGCCACCAGTCGCGTCGGCTCCCACACACTCACCCATTGCCGGCTGTGCTTGCCCGGCGCCAGCGCGCCCGTGAGTTGCAGCAGGTTGGTGCCGTGCTGGCGCGTAATCCCATAGCTGTTGCCGGAGCCGCTCACTGCACGGTTGCTCAGTTGCACGTAATCGGTGGCTGGGCTGATCGCCACACTGACCGGCTGGCCGGGGCTCACTGGCGCCGTGGCCGTGACGAGCAACGTGCCCGCATCAAAATCGGAATTGGGCGACACGGTCAGCGCCGAAATCTGCGCGCCGTAGTAGGTGCTTTCATCGTCCTGAGCCCAATCCACGCCGAGGCGCTGCGCATCGAACCAGCTGTCGTCGAACACCAGGTCGCCCTGCACCTGACGCACACCCTGGCTGGCCAGTTGCGCGGCGAGTGCCTGGTAATCGGCGAACTGCGTGGTCGGGTCACCCAGGCCGCGCAGGTACAGGTTGCCGCTCAGGCGCTCGCCTTGCTGCGTGCCGTCGCTCAGCAGTTGGGTGGAAAACCGATATTGCGGGCCCAGCACATCCATCGCCGCCGCGGTGGTCAGCAGCTTGAGGTTGGAGGCCGGCACCAACCGCGTGCGCGGGTTGTGTTGATAGAGCGTGTTGCCGCTGCGGGCGTCGCGCACCATGACCGAAACCGTGGCGCCATTCAGGGCCGGGTCGGCCAACAGGTGGTCCAGGGTTGAAGAGTTGGAGGTCGACGAAACGCTGGCGCAGCCACCCAGTAAAAAGCTCAAGCCGACCAGCATCGCGCCGGTGTGTAACTTTTGTCCAAACTGCATCAATACCGTTTTCCACAAAGCCGTCAGTGGCGGCAACGCTAACAGTTCCGGGTGTTTGTGGCGAGGGAGCTGGCTCCCGCTGGGGGACGAAGCGCCCCTGACAGGCTCGACAAGCGCCCTCGCCGCTGGCTCAGAACTCCAACGTACTCGACACCGACACCTGCCGCGCATCCCCCATCGACACAAACACCGAGCTGGCGGCCGAGGTGTAGTAGGTGCGATCGAACAAGTTCTTCACGTTGAGCTGGAACTTGACCTTCTGCCCTTCGATTTTAGTGTCGTAGCTGGCAAACAGATCAGCCACGGTATACCCCGGCAGATTGAAGCTGTTCTTGGCATCGCCTTCGCGCTGGCCGACGTAACGCGCACCGGCACCGACGCGCAGATCATCGCCGCCGAGCAGGCTGCCGACGTCGTACACCGCCGACAACGAACCGGTGTGCTTGGCCACGTTCTGCAGGCGCTTGCCTTGCAGCGCCGGGTCTTTGGTGACTTCGGCATCGGTATAGGCATAGCTGCCGATCAGGCTCCAGCGGTCGCTGAGCTGGCCGCTGGCGTCCAGTTCCAGGCCACGGGAGCGCACTTCGCCCGCCACGCTGTAGACCGTTTCAGCACCCGAACCGACGGACACCAGCACGTTGCGCTTGGTGATATCGAACAACGCCGCACTGGCGGTGATGCGCCCCGGTATGTCGAGTTTGGTCCCCAGCTCCCAGGCCTTGGATTCCTCCGGCTGCAGGTCGCCCCGGAGCACGCTGCCATCGTCCAAGGGGGCAATGGTGGAATTGGGTTTGAACGACTCGGTGTAGCTGCCGTAAAACGACAGTTCGTCCGTGTAGCGGTACACCAGGCCAGCACGCGGCACCCATTTCTGGCCATTGCCGTCGGTATTGGCCTTGAACGGCACGCCTTTGCCGGCGTATTGGTCGTACATCTGATAGCGCGCGCCGCCCACCAGGATCCACTGGTCGGTCAGGTGAATCGCGTCCTGCAAGAACAGCGAATCACTGCGCAGCAAGTCGGTCTGCGCGCTGTCCTTGGCGCTCACCGTGGTGCCTTGCACATCGTTGCCATACACCGGGTCGACGTAGCTGAAGGCACTGCGCTGCGACTGACGGATCAGTTCGGCGCGATAGATCTTGCGGTACTCATCGTCGAGGCCGAACACCAGGTCATGCTGCATACCGCCGAGCTTGACCTTGCCTTCCAAACTGGCCGTAGCGAAGCGGTCGGTGGTCAATGCGCCACGTGTGCCGTCCATGCTGCGGGTCAAGGTGCCGTTGGTATTGACCGAGATAATGCGGACCTGGCTGGCGTCATAGGTCTCGCGGTTCCAGCTGTAGCCGACGTGCGCCGTCCAGTCGTCGTTCAGCTCGTGATCGGCCTCGAAGCGATACAGGTCGGAGCGGCCTTCCATGTTGTTGAACGGCTCATCCAGGCGCCGGGTGGCGGGGATGTCCAACGGGTGATTGGTCTTGGGGTCGATGGCGGTACCACGGTCGAACGGCGAGAGGAACTCGCGGTGCTCGTAGGCGAACACCACCTTGGTGGTATCGCCATACCAGGCCAGGGACGGCGCGATCATGCTCTCGCGGTGCGTGCCGAAGTTGCGCCAGTAATCTTCGTCCTCGTGGTCGACGATCAAGCGGTACGCCAAGCCGCTGTCACCGATGGGCCCCGTGGTGTCGAGGTTGCCACCGCTGCCGTTCTTGCCGTTGCCGAAGGTGGAGCCACGGACGGTCAAGGAGGTGGACTGCACCAACTGCGGCTTTTTGCTGACGATATTGACCACGCCTCCCGGGTCCTGGATGCCATACAGCAGCGACGACGGCCCCTTGAGCACTTCAACCCGTTCGGCCGTAGAGTTCAGCGCCCGGCCCTGCACCACGGGCATGCCGTCCTGCATGATCGAGCCGTTACGGTTGTCGCCAAAGCCGCGCAGCATCACCGCATCCTGGGTGCTGCCGAGGGTGTTGGCCTGGGTGATGCCGCTGACATTGGCCAGGGCGTCATCCAGGTTGCGCGGTTGTTGATCGCGCAACACTTGGGCGGGCACTACGTTGACGGTTTGCGGGGTCTCCAGCAGCAGGCCACGCGAACGCATCACCGAGCTGGTGGGCGGCGGCTGGTAGCTGGTGCTGTCGGCGGACTCGGCGACCGCGTTGATGGTGGTGGCGCCCAGGTTCAGCGCGCCGTCGCTAGGCACGGGCTCCAGGGCCAGGGTGCGGGCGTCGATCTGGCGGAAGGTAAAACCGGAGCCGCCCAACAGGCGTTGCAGGGCCTGGGTCGCGCTCATCTGGCCGCTGACGGCCGGGGCGTTGAGACCGTAAGGGGCTTCGTCGGTATAAATCACGCTGAGCCCGGTGACCCGGCTGAAATCGCTGAGCGCCTGGGGCAGCGGCTTGGCCGCCAGGGCAAAGTTAAACTGGGCGCTTTGTTGCTCCTGCGCCTGCGCCACACTCAGGGGCAGCAGCGCCAGCCCCGATACCGTCAAGACCGAGGCTCCCAGCCACTGTTTAACCCAACCGCCCGCCGTCGATTTCATGCTGTGAGAATCCGTGTAGAAAACGCTGTTAATGCGAATTGGTCGCAGTTTCAAACACTACACGGATGGGCGCTGGGTTTACCTCACCTCAGGTTGAAAATAATTTGGATTTATTGCGCCTGAATGCAAAAACCCAAGCGCGGGAAGTGAACATGCACGGTGCCGCCGCGTTCGTCAGTCCGGCGCAGGATCAGTTCTTCGCGGCCGGCAAACAGCAACTCACCAACCACCGGGTCGGTGCCGTAGTCGGTGGCCGCAATGCTCACCGCCTGGCCGGCCGTGAAGCCATTCAAATCCTCGAACACTTCATCGGGCAACGCCGCCGGGGTGGCGTGACGCGCCACGTCCAGGGCTTGCTCGGTGCTCATCTCGGTGGCAGTGCCATGGCCAACGCTCAGCACCCGGTCGAGCCAGGTGGCGACGGCGGGATACGCGTCGACCAGCGGCGCGGTCACCGGCGAGCCTTTGAGGAACCACAGCGGATGGGCCAGGGCAAAATCGGCGATCGACGGCTCACCGAACAAAAAGTCCCCCGCCTGGTGCTGCAATTGTTGGTCGATGCGGCTGATGATCGCCGGCCATTGATGCTTGGCCTGCTCCAGATGCAGACGGGCTGCGGTACCACCGCTGAACAGCTTGGCGCGATCCGCCACCAGCACTTTGAGCATTTCGGGCGGGACTTTGGCGAACTTGGCCGCCAGGGATTCGGGCTGGAACACCAACGCCACCGCATGGGCGAACACCACCGAATCGGCCCAGGCGGCGAAACCCTGGGTGACCAGTTCCAGGCCTTGGGGAAACAGCGCCGGCCCGGCTTTTTCCTGCTCCAGGCGGTGGGCGATCAGTGCCGTGTCACAGTAGATATCGGCGCCGACCTGCAGCACCGGTGTCTTGCGGTAGCCGCCGGTGAGGGCCATCAGGTCCGGCTTGGGCATCACCGGCGAGATCAGCACCGAGCGCCAGGACAAGCCCTTGAAGCCCAGGAGCAGGCGGGCTTTTTCAGCGAAAGGGGACTGCGGGTAGTGATGCAGGATCAATTCAGACATACCAGGCTCCGCTCAATTAAATGAGCGGTCAGCTTAGCCTGCAAAACTGCGCTGGGGTGAGATAGGCGCCCATCAATCAGATCAATGCGCCACTCGCCGCCAGGCATTCCTTGGCGCTCTTCTTCAATTTTTTGATCAGGCGTTCCTGGCGCAGCGCCTCGCCCTTGCTGGCGCACTGCTCGGTGTACACCAGCGCGACGGCGGGGCTGGAGAGGAAAAACCGCGCGCCCTTGCCGCTTTGATGGGAGGCAAACCGGCGCACCGGGTCATTGCTGATGCCGCAATACAGCGAACCGTTGGCGGCACGCACCAGGTAAACGAACCAGGGTTTGGCTTCAGAAAGATCAGTCACGGGTCGATTCGGCAAACCAGAGGAGCGCCAATCTTATCAACGACTCGCCTGAAATGCCCTCAGGCCTTTGAGCGCCTGGGCGCGCACGGCGTTTTTCAGCGCGGGCGACCAGCCCAGCAACAGCCCCTTGATGCCCAGGGCCTGGCGCGACCAGCGCCACAGGTCGAAGTGGTCGTGGTGTTCGCAGATCTTGCCGTCGCGAAACACGAAGCGCGCGCCGATGTCGTTGACCACCGTGTTGCCGGTCGCGCTGAACAGGTACGTCGCCACCCAATGCGCGCTGCCGGTGGTGTCATCACTGCGCACGTGGTCGAAGGTCAGGGAAAAATCCTTGGCCCGCGTGGTGAGCATGCGCCACATATCCCCGGCATCACGCCCACGCAGTTCGCCGAACGCCGGGTCGCTGAACACCACGTCGTCGGTGTAGCAGGCGGCCATGGCTTGCGCATCAAGGCGCTGGAACGCGCGGTAGAACTCGCTGATCAGGGCGTTATGGGCATCACTCATGGGCAGGCTCCGCTGGCGTCGAAAAGATAGCGCACGATAAGCCGCCCGCAGCGCCAAGGCTACCAACATTCGCCGGGTAAATAAGCCGCTGACCGCTGCGGGCTCAGGGCACCATGCCACTGCTGCGCGCGTAGGCGAACAGATCCACATCGGTGGAGATGCACAGCCGGGTCATCGCGGTGCTTTTCTGCTTGCTGATGGTCGAGATGCTGCGGTTGACCCGCGCCGCGATCTGGCTGACGGTCATGCCGCTGGCGAGCATGCGCACCACTTCGCGCTCCTTGCCGGACAGCTGCGGCACGGCTTGCTGATCGCCCGTCCCGGCCTCGGCCAGTTGCGCACGCAAACATTCGCTGACGAAGGTGCGCCCTTCACTGACGGCGGCAATCGCCAGGGGCAGTTCGCGGGCCGACGCGCTTTTGGCCAGGATCGCCCGGGCCCCCTGGGCAAACGATTCGCGCAATGTGGCGACGTTGGCAAACATGGTCACCAGAATCACCGGCAAGTCCGGATGCCGGCGCCGCATCAGGCCCAGCAAGCCATAGCCGTCGGCTTGCTGGTTACCCGGCATGGCGAAGTCCGTCACCAGGATATCGCACGGTGTGCTGTCCACCAGCGCCAGCAACTGATCCGGGCCGTCGGCCTCGGCGACGACTTTGCACCGGCCGTTGGCTTCTATCACCACTTTCTGCCCGATACGCACGATGGGATGATCGTCAGCAATAATTACGCGAAGCATGAGCACCACCATGATGGCAACTTGAATCCGCGCAAAATACTCCCGGATCGGATCAGCAACAACCGCCCCGCAAAGCCGTAATGGCAGATAGCCCAGCAATCTATGGGAGCAGGATTTTGCCCCACAGAAAAAAAAGAAATTGCTCACGCTGACGACCTACAGCAGTCATCGCCTAGAGCTGTCATCCATTTCCTAACAGCGACAAATACTTCAAATACCCGATCAAGTCGCCGCGCAATGCAAGCAAGTGCTCAAGGTGCGCGGCCACCCCATCGCGATTGATCGCCTCGATCAACTGGTGACCGCGCACCTCCAGCGGTGTGGCGCCGAAGAACGCCACGCTGCCGATCAATCGGTGCAAGTGCTCGACCGTTGCCTGCGCTTGCAGGCAGTCGGTGGCCTGGGCCAGTGCATGCAGATCGAGCTCGGCTTCATGCACCAGGCTCGCCAGGATGCCGGGCAGCGCCTCGGTGCAACCGAACATTTGCCCCAAGCGGGCTCGACTCGGCCAGCGCCCCTCGACCGCCATGACCGGCTGCGCAGCCTCGCTGATGCGCGGGCCGGGCAGCCAGTCGCCGAGCACTTGGCGCAGTTGTTGAAAGGTCACGGGTTTGGCCAGCCAGGCATCCATGCCGGCGGCCTGGCACTGCTCGATTTCGCGGGTTCCCAGCGTGCCGGTGAAGGCGATGACCGGCACGCGCTCCGTACCGGCGCGCTGTTCCCGGCAACGCAGTTCACGGGTCATGGCATAGCCGTCCAGCACCGGCATCCGGCAGTCGCTGAAAATCAGGTCGACGCGGGTGACATCCAGAATCGCCAGCGCGGCCTGGCCCTGCACGCACACTGCAAAGGCCAGCCCCAATCGCTCCAGCATCGCGCCCATCAGCAGGCAGTATGCGGGGTGATCGTCCACCAATAGCACCTTGAGTTCGCGCCAATGCCGCGTCAATGGGGGCTGCGCGCCCAGGTCATCCCCTGCTCGGTCGCCTGGGATAGGGCCTGATGACATGACTACCTCAACTTCAAGAAGCGCGCGGCGCCGGGATCGACAACCTCGACGGCCGACAGAACCTGCGCCGACAGATGGGCGAGGGTTCAAGCGCTGATGCTCACATCCGTTCGAATGGGCCGTGAAGCTGTATCGGCGGGGAAGCTATTCGAAATAGGGTGGCTGAGCGATACAACAACTACGAAATCCTTATATTTCCTACAGACATTAAAACGAGTTCCGACAAGTCGATTGTGTGTGTGCGACATCCGCCCAATGTCGTATTTGTTGTATTTGCCAGAAGCCCTCCCCCCGATAAATTGCCCGGCATCCCAAGAGCGGGACGCGACCGGCCATTCCAGTCGGTCGCAACGCAACTGCCAAAGGGCCCCCAGCCTCTTGGCAGTCAGCTTTGCACCGGAAGCGTTATCACATGAAAAAGTCCCTAGCCGCCCTCACTGCCGCCATCGCCCTTGTCGGCAGCGGCACGACGTTCGCCGCCAGTACCGTGGACCTGACGGTCACCGGCTTGATTACCCCAAGCGCCTGCACGCCGACACTGTCCGGTAGTGGCAAGGTGGATCACGGCAAGATCGCGGCAAAAGACCTCAACCCCACCGCCCCAACCAAACTGCCCACCGCCCGGTTGCAATTGAGCGTGGACTGCGAGGCCCAGACCCTGTTTGCGTTGCGCAGCACCGACAACCGTCCCGGCTCGTCAATGGACGGCCAAGGCGGCAGCGGCTACGGCTTGGGCCTGATCAACAACCTGCAGAAAATCGGCATTTTCTGGATCTCCCTCAGAGACCCGGTGGCCGATAACGTCGCCGTCGAGCCGATCGAATCGTTGGATGGCGTGAGCTGGAATGCCATCGACGATGTGATGTGGATGAGTGAAAAACTGGCGGCGTTTGGCGACGGCTCGACAGGCCAGAACCGTAAGCCGATCCCGATCAAGAACGTGGTCACCGAGATGCTGATCGACACCACGATCGCCGCCGCCAACAACCTGGACCTGAGCAACGAAGTACTGATCGACGGCTCCGCCACGATCGAAGTCAAGTACCTGTAACTCATCATCCACGCAGGGCATTGCCCACAGAGGTTGTTCATACCATGCATAAATATTTCCCCGCCCTGCTGGCGAGCCTGCTGCTGACGAACGTGTCCAGCGCGTTGGCGGCCAGCCAGATCGACCTGAGCGTGACCGGCGTCATCACCCCCAAAGCCTGCACGCCGGGCTTGTCGGATGGCGGCACCGTCGACCACGGCAAGCTGACCTCGCGCGACCTCAACCAAGACAGAGACACGCTGCTGCCCCGCAACACCCTGCGCCTGAACGTGCAGTGCGAAGGCTCGACGCTCTTTGCCTTGACCACCATCGACAACCGCCACGGCACAGCGGTGATTCCCAACCACCACGGCCTGGGCACGACCCCCAACGACGAGAACCTGGGCAGCGTTTCGCTGACGTTGAACAACCCCGTGGCAGACACCCAGGCCGTGCGCACCCTCGTGTCCCTGGATGGCGGCACCACCTGGGCGCCCGGTACGCAGTTGGGCCACCTCAACCTGCTCGCGGTGGCCGCAGTGGACAACACCACTCAGCCAATGGCGGTGACGGTCTTCGACGCGGACATCGTGCTCTACACCCGAATTGCCCGCGCCGATGGCCTGACCCTCACCGACGAAGTCAACGTCGACGGGCACGCGACCCTTGAGATGAAGTACCTGTAACACCCGTAAAACCCTGTCCCTCCCTGGACACCCTGTATTCCTATCCATCCCTGGAGCTTCACCCGTCATGAAAAAACTACTGCACACCAGCATTGCCGGTGTACTGATCGGCTGCGCCTTCCCGGCGTTTGCCGCCTCCACCGTCGACCTGGCTGTCACAGGCCTGATCGTGCCGTCGGCGTGTACGCCAACCCTCTCGGCCAACACCGTCGACGTGGGCCGGGTTTCGGTCAAGGACCTTAACCAGGACACCCGAACCCAACTGACCCCGACCACCCTGCAATTGGGCATCGACTGCGAGTCAGCGACGCTGTTTGCCATGCAGACCACCGACAACCGTGCCGACTCCGGCGCCCACGCTGAATATGGTATCGGCAAGACGATCCCCGGTGAGCGTATCGGCGGTTACTACATGAGCCTCGACAAAGGGGTCGCCGACGGGGCTACCGTCACGCATATCTTCTCAACCAACGGCGCCGACTGGGGCACCATGCGTCCGGGTGATGCCTGGACAACAACCTTTATGGTTTCGATTCGCGACCCCGGCGCAGCGCGAGTCCCTGTCCCTGCCAAAAACACGCAGATGGCGCTCTCGGTACTCCCGTTCATCCTCCCGGCAAAGAACGTGACCATCACCGAAGACACCCCGATAGACGGCTCGGCCACGATCGAAGTCAAGTACCTGTAACGCCATGACCTTCACTCAATCCGCCAAGAGCATTCACGTCATGAAGACCCCGATAAAAACCCTGATCGCCGGCTGCCTGATCGGCAGTTTTTCACCGGCATTTGCCGCCTCCACCGTCGACCTGACCGTCAAGGGCCTGATCGTGCCGTCGGCGTGTACGCCAACCCTCTCGGCCAACACCGTCGACGTGGGCCGGGTCTCGGTCAAGGACCTTAACCAGGACAGCCGAACCCTACTGACCCCGACCACCTTGACGCTGAGCGTTAACTGCTTGTCCCCAACGCTGTTCGCCATGAAAGCCACCGATAACCGCGCCGATTCCTCAATCACCGTCAGCGAATTTGGCGTCGGCAAGACCGCTACCGGTGAGCATATCGGCGGCTATATTTTGTTGCTCGACAACGCCATAGCCGATACGGCTACCGTCCTGCCTATCGCTTCCGTCGATAACGGCACCACCTGGTCCCGTCAATGGAATGACGACGCATGGGCCACCTCGGTCCTGCTTTCGATCAAGGCAGCCAGCGGGGCGTTGATACCTATCCCGGCCAAAGACACGCAGATGGCGCTCTCGGTCAACCCGTTCATCAACCCGGCAAAGAACGTGACCATCACCGAAGACACCCCGATCGACGGCTCGGCCACGATCGAAGTCAAGTACCTGTAACCCACCGCCTTGCCCGATGCCCGTACCACCCGTTCAACACCAGGTAGCTCACCCCATGAACCTGCTTACTCGCTTGCCGACATTCGCCTTTATGTTCACGGCAGCGCCCTTGGCCTTCGCCCTCTCCATTGTGGAGTTGGAGGTCAACGGCCGAATCACCCCCAGCGCGTGCAACGTATCGCTGTCGGACAACGGCCTGGTCGAGCACGGCAAGATCCTGGCGACGACGCTCAACGCCAGCGAGTTCACGGTGTTGCCGAACCAGCTAATGGGCTTGAGCATCAGTTGCGAAGGCCCGGTGTTGTTCGCCTTGGTGGGCATCGATAACAAGCGCGAGTCATCGCTGGCGCCGGATTATTTTTATGGGCTGGGCGTGAACCCCCACGCACCCGGCGAACGCCTGGGCTCGGTCAGCCTCTCGCTGCGTGGGCCGGTAGGCGACTCGCAGTCGATGCAAACCCTGACGTCATCCGACAACGGCGGCACATGGTCACCGGAGCCTTACGTGTATCCGGGCCTGTTCATGGGCTTTGCGCGCGTCGGCGACACGCTGCCCGCGCCGATCCGGCAATTGGTGGCCTCCCTGCGGGTCGACACCTCGATCAGCCCGGCCAACACCCTGACGCTCCAAGAAGAGGTGCCCCTCGATGGCTCGATCACGCTGGACCTGCGCTACCTCTAACACCGCACCGCCGCCGCCCCGGTCACGCACCGTGCGCTCGGCGGCCCATTTGAAGAGCCCTGCTATGAACCTGATTTTTTCCGTTTGGCGCGCAATGCCGCGCCTCTGCTGCGTGGCATTGGCCGTACTCGGCGCCAGCGTCGCGCGTGCCGACGGCATGGTCCCGGACACCTCGGTGGTGATCGTCAACGAGGCCGATGGCGAGGCCACGGTCTCGGTCACCAACACCGACAACAAAATGGCCCTGCTGCACGTGACCCTCGAAAACATCCCCGAGGACACGGACACGCTGTTGTTCGTGACCCCGCCGCTGACACGGGTCGAGGCGTCCAAGAGCCAATTGGTGCGGTTCATCCTGCAAACGCAGGCGCCGCTGAAAACCCAACGCCTCAAACGGGTGATTTTCGAAGGCATGCCCGCCCAGCGCGACCCGGCCAAGGCCGGGCATGCCCAAGTGGGCGTGACAGTCCGCCAGAACCTGCCGGTGATCATTCACCCCAAGGGGCTGGCGCCCAATCGCACGCCGTGGCTGGGCCTGGAATGGACCTTGAAGGCCGATCAACTCAGCGTCCACAACCCCACCCCGTATGTGGTGCGCCTGGCCCAGGAGCTGCAACTGCTACCCGGCAACGCTTCGGCGATGCTGCCACGCACGTACCTGCTGCCGGGTGAAACGGTGACCGTCACCGCCAACGGGGCCAGGGCCGGGGCCACCACCGTGCGCCTGCAACCCGCCACGGTGTACGGCTTTGCAGTCGCGCCCCACGACGCGCCCATAACCCTGTGATGCGACGGCGCCCAGGGATGCAACGGCGCCTCTATAACGAAGTGGCCGCCTACTGAAGGCCACCGGGAAGGTCTGGCGCGATAAGGAATCGAGTCGGGCACTTCCATTATCTGAGTGCATTTGTGTGAACACAGTCATCCATTTCCGTGACGGCAAAGCCGTGCCCGGCGTTTCACCGCGCCTGGCATTGCTGGTGCTGACGCTCAGTCAGGGGCTGCTGACGAACCTGGCATGGGCACAAACGCCGTCGTCGACAGGTTCCTTTGACCCACAGACCCTGCTCCAGCGCGGCATCGACCCTGAACTCGCCAGCCTGCTGATGCAGGCCCCGCGTTTTACCCAAGGCCGCCATGCGCTCAACCTGACGGTCAACGGCCAGCGGCGCGGGCGCGTCGATGTCAGCGTGGATCAGCACGGCGCCACCTGCTTCGACCCGCCGCTGCTGGACGCCGCGCAGTTGGTGACGCCGTCTTCGGGCCCCGCCGAGGAAAGCAGTTGCTACGACTTTCTCCAGCAATACCCGCAAACCGTGATCGAGCATGACCCGGCCAACCTGAGCCTGAACCTGGTGGTGCCCACCCAGGCCCTGCGCCCGGTCACCCAGGACATTTCCGGCTATCAGACCGGCGGGTTTGCCGCGCTGCTCAACTACGACGTGACCGGCCTGTACAACCACTACGGCGACGATTCCAGCCGTTTCGGCTCGGCCAATACCGAGGTCGGTTTCAACGCCGGCGACTGGATCGTGCGCAGCCGCCAGGTGCAGACCTGGCAAGACAGCAGCTCAAGCACCACCCACCTGGACGCCTACGCCCAGCGCACCTTCGCCAGTCAACAAGCGGTGTTGCAGGCCGGGCAGATCAACCTCTACAACCCGGTGCTCGCAGGTGCGCAAATCACCGGCGTGCAAGTGCTCACCGAACAGGCCCTGCAAGACCAGAACCAGAGCGCGACCATCAACGGCATCGCCAACGGCCCGGCCCAGGTGGAAGTGCGCCAGAACGGTACATTGATTCACTCCACCGTGGTGCCCGCCGGCCCGTTCAGTTTAAGCAATGTGCCACGCCTGAATGGGCGCTCCGACGTCGAAGTCACGGTCAAGGAAACCACCGGCGAAGAACGGCGCTTCACCGTGCCCGCCGCCATGCTCGGCCTGGGCCTGCCCGCGCCCGGTTACTCGGTGGCGGCCGGGCGTGTGCGCAATATCGGCGACGGCCCGGGCGCCGAACCCTGGGTGGTGAGTGCCGGCTGGAGCGCCGCGCCGCATCCGCAGGTCAGCTTCGGCAGCGGCGTGTTGGCGGCCGAGGATTATCGCTCGGCGGGCCTGAGCCTGGGGCTGTTGCCTTGGCAGGACAGCCAGGTGCAAGTCGCCATGGTCACCTCCGAAGCCTCGCGGCGTACCCAGGAGCGCGGTGTGCAGACCGACCTGTCGTGGTCGCAGAAACTGAGCGAACGCTGGGCCTTCACGGCGGCCAATTCCTGGCGCACCCAGGGCTATCGCGACCTCACCGAGTCGACCTACATCGCCGACACTCGCGAGCAGCAACGCGCGCGCTACCGCGACCAGCAGAGCGCAACCACCTCGTGGTCGCATCCGTGGCTGGGCGCCTTCAGCGCGGGGTTTTCGCGTTCGTCCTCGTTCCAGGGCGACAGCAGCAGCCGCGCCCTGGCCTCCTGGGGCACGCAAGTCGCCGGCATGTCGGTGTCCGCCACCGCCGAATGGCATGTGGGCGGGCGCCGCTATAACGACGACAGCCTGTACATGACGGTCAGCCTGCCCCTGGGCGAAAGCCGCCGTGGCCGCGCGTGGGTGCGCAATTCCGGTGGCGAGCACCGCACCGGGCTTGGGCTCAACGAACAGCTCAACGACCATTTGGCGTATCGGGTCGGCGTCGAACATGACACCCGCGACCGCGAGGTCGAGTCGTCCCTCGGCGTTTCGGCCCTGCCGTTCTACAGCCAGTTGGACTTCAACTACACCCGCTCCGACGCCGAACGCTCCAGCTACCAGGGCGGCGCACGCGGCGGCGTGGTGCTGCACGGCGACGGGTTGACGTTCTCGCCCTACCCGGTGCGCGACACCTTTGCCGTGCTGTCGGTGGGCGACATGGCCGGGATCAAGGTCAACACCCCCAGCGGCCCGGTGTGGACCGACTGGCAGGGCCAGGCCGTCGCGCCCCAGCTCAGCGCGTATGGGCGCAGCCCGCTGGAAGTGCAA
Source organism: Pseudomonas sp. PSPC3-2 (assembly GCF_049897085.1). Classification (NCBI taxonomy): domain Bacteria; kingdom Pseudomonadati; phylum Pseudomonadota; class Gammaproteobacteria; order Pseudomonadales; family Pseudomonadaceae; genus Pseudomonas; species Pseudomonas sp. PSPC3-2. Next base: position 89,559 of record NZ_JAFCVO010000001.1, on the reverse strand, counting down.
ACCCGCTCGCTGCCGCGCAATGCCGATATCCACAACGGGCTCGCGGTGGTGTCGGCAGGACGCGGCGCAGTCGACCGCATCGAGTTCGGCGTGTCCCTCACCCGGCGTGCCCTGCTGACCCTGGACACCCCGGTGCCACGCGGCTCGACCGTCACCACCGAGGACGGCGAGTTCATCACCCTGGTCCAGGAAGGCAACCAGGTGTTCTTGCCTGACGTCCTCGACACCCGCCCCCTGTGGATCAAAGCCGCCGGCCAGCCGCGCTGCCACTTGCGCTTTGAACTGCCGGCCAAGGCCGACCCCCACGTGTATTTCGAAACCGCACCGGCCCGTTGCCAGAGACCTTGAGGAATTCCCCATGAAACTTCAACCCTGCCTGGCAGCCCTGCTGCTGTGTACCGGCACCGCCCTGGCCCAGGACGACTGCCGCCTGGACCTGAGCGAATCGCGCCTGGATTTTGGCCTGATGAACCGCGCTATCGCGTCAACGCCGACGCCGGAGCGACTGCTCGGCGAACGGCGCCTGTCCTTGACCCTCAACTGCCCGGAAACCGGCGACATGAGCCTGTTCTACCGCGCCCTGGCCGCCGGCACCGAGCGTTTGCGCTTCACCGACGGCGGCAGTTACCGGGTGCAGGTGCATGACGCCGTGCTCGATGGCCGCGCGGTGCAACTGGGCTTGCTCGCCGGCCCGGGCCAGGCGCCCGCCCAGGTGGGGGCGAGCCTGACTTGGCGCGCCGACCACGGCATCGTCGCGCTGCACGACGGCCAGCCCGCCGCCGGACGCAGTTTTTCTGCACAACTGCAGGTCAGTGCCTGGGCCCGGGAAGAGGCGTTTCGGGTGCGCGATGCCGAGACCTGGGAAGCCTCGGCGCTGGTCGACGCACCCGCCTCCGGGCGCTCACGCGAGCTGCATCTGCAAGCGCGCTTCGCGCCGGCCGCCTGCACGCCAACCCTGGCCAACAACGGCACGGTGGACTTCGGCACGTTGTCGGTCAGCGACCTGAACCGCGACAAGGACACCGCCCTGCCCGCCCGCGCGCTGGGCCTCACGGTCACCTGTGACAGCCCGACCCGATTTGCCCTGGTCATGCACGACAACCGCGCCGGCTCTGCCACCGGCGGCATCGATGAAACGGCCTATGGTCTAAGCCTGGATGCACGCGGGCAGAAAATCGGCCGCTATTACTTGCTGGTCGACCCGGCCCGGGCGAGTGCCGACAACCTGCCCCAGTTGTATCGCACCGACTCGACCACGGGCGGCGCCGCCTGGAGCAGCGCCAGTGCCTCCCCCCTTCCCATCGGCGCACGCAGCCTCCTGGGGTTTACCGCCACGACCGGCAGCACCGAAGGCCCGAATGCCCTGCAAAACCTCAGCGCGTTACTGAGCCTGAAAGCCTTTATCGCGCCGCTCGACAGCCTGGACCTGAGCAGTGAAATAGCGCTCGACGGTTCGGCGACCCTGGAAATCACCTACTTATAAACACTATTGGAGACCCCCATGTTCCATCGATACCTGATCCTCGCTGCCGCTGACCGAAGAAATACCCATCGACGGGTCCATGACCCTGACCGTGAAATACCTCTAGGAGTTGAACCATGAAAAAATCGCTGATCTTTCTGGTCGCCTGTACAGGGCTGGTCAACCTACCCCCGGCGCATGCCGCCTCCACCGTCGACCTGAACGTCAACGGCGTGATCATCCCGGCGTCCTGCACCCCGAGCCTGTCGGCCAACGGGCTGGTCGACTTCGGCAAGATCGCCCAGCAAGACCTCAACCTCGCGACGGGCACGCGGCTGCCCCTCAAGTCCCTGGGCCTGACGGTGATCTGCAACGGTCCGGTGCGTTATGCGTTGCGCATGCGCGACAACCGCGACGGCTCGGCCCACGTCAACAGCGAGATTTATTACGGATTGGGCTTCGACAACAGCGCGAACAAGATCGGCGTGTACTCGCTGGCGTTCGATCCAAAGCAGACCGTGGTGGATGCCGTGTCCGAGGTCTACGGCACCGAATCCACCACTGGCGGCCTGGCCTGGCGCACGGCCAACCGCAACCCGATCGACATCGGCGCCAAAAGCCTGCTGGGCTTCACTGACACCGCCGGCAGCACCGCCGGCCCCTCGGCGATCCAGAACCTGAGCAGCACGCTGACCCTGGAGACGGTGATCAACGCCAAACAGAACCTGGACCTGAGCACCGATATCGTCATGGACGGTTCGGCGACCCTGGAGGTGGTGTACCTCTAGACTCTCTCGCTGCTGACGTCGACGTACTTCGCCCGCCCCGCACCGAGGCCGGCGACGATGGCGCCCAGGCCGATCACCGCGAAGACCCAGCCCGTGGCGGCCCAGCCGCCGGTCCAATCGTGAATCAGGCCCACCGCGAGCGGCCCCAAGGACGCCAGGGTGTAACCGAAGCCCTGGGCCATGCTCGACAGGTTGGCGGCAACATGAGCATCCCGCGAGCGCAGCACGATCAACGTCAGCGCCAGGCTGAACGTGCCGCCTTGCCCCAGGCCCAGCAGAATCGCCCAGCCCCACAGCCCGTCGAGCGGCGCATACAGGCAGCCCATCAGCCCGCCGAGGGTCAGCAGCATCACCACCACAATGGCCAGGCGCTGGTCCTTGCCGCGTGTGGCCAGCCACGGCGCGGTGAGGGCGCTGAGCAGTTGCACGATGATCGAACCGGACAGCGCCAGCCCGGCGTCGGTGGCACTCAGGCCGCGGTCGATGAGGATCGACGGCACCCAGCCAAACACGATGTAGGCCAGGGACGATTGCAGGCCCATGTACAAGGTCACTTGCCAGGCCAGCGGATCACGCAGCAAGCCCTTCACCCGGTAGGCGACGCGATGCGCGCCGTGCTTGTGCCCGACTTGCGGCAACCAGCACAGCGCGGCCAGCAACGCCGGCAGCATCCAGAAGCCCAGCCCGATGTTCCAGTTGTTGCCGAAGTAGTCACTCAAGGGCACCGAGGCCCCCGCCGCCAACGCCGCGCCCAGGCACAGCGCCATGGTGTAAACGCCGGTCATGGTGCCCGCCTGTTTGGCGAAGTCGCGCTTGACGATACCGGGCAACAACACGCCAATGATGCCGATGCTGGCACCGGCGATCAGGCTGCCGGCAAACAGCCCGACTTCACCGAACGCACTGCGCAGCAGAATACCGGCGGCCAACGTCAGCAGAATCCCCAGCACCACCCGCTCGGCGCCGAAACGCCGGGCGAGGATCGGCGCCAGCGGTGCGAACAGGCCCAGGCACAGCACCGGCAACGTGGTCAGCAAACCGGCCCTGGCCGCCGACAACCCCAGGCTGCTGGAGACCTCACTGAGCAGCGGCGACAGGCTCGACAGCGCCGGGCGCAGGTTCAGCGCCACCAGCACCAGGCCCAGCAGCAACAGCCACGGCCGGCTCACCAGCGGGTGGCTGTGCTGGACCCCGTCGTCGTCGGCCTCCGCGTCGATCAGCAGTTGTTCCAACTCGGGCGTGCGTTTGGCTTCAGGGTTCATTGATCAACTGCCGGCAGAGGGATTTGGCGCGCTCCGGGTCTTGCTGCGCGACGGCATCAAGCAGCGCGGTGTGCAGGTCGAACACTGCCTGGCGGCGCGGCGAAATGTTCAGGGTCTGGCGCAATTGCGCGCCGATGATGCTGGAAAAGTACTGGTACAACTCGCTCAACGCCGGGTTGTGCGCCGCGTCCACCAACTGTTGGTGGAATACCAGATCAGCGCTGATGTAGGCCTCCAACTCCCCGTGATACAGCGCGGCGCTGGTGCCGAGCGCCGCGCGCAGCCGGTGCAGGTCTTGCTCGGTGCGCCGCACGGCGGCCAGGCCGATGGCCTCCACTTCCAGGATCTGCCGCGTCTCCTGCGCCTGTTCCAGGCTGCAATGGGACAACGCGCGCATGGCGCCCAGCGGGTCCGTCATCGACCGCAGGTAACTGCCGTCGCCCTGGCGGATCTCGATCAATCCGGAAAACGCCAGCACACGCATGGCCTCGCGCACGGTATTGCGGCTGATACCCAGTTCCGCCGACAGCTCAGGCTCGGTGGGCAGGCGCTCACCGATGGCCCAGACGCCTTGGGTGATGCGCTGGCGCAACTGCTCCAGGGCCTGGTCGACCAGGGAGCGTTTGATCAGGGGGGTGATGTCTGTCATGGGCTTTGGGCTTTCGTCCAATCATAGGATGAATTCCCCTACAGCCTATTCGGACCAGCCTACAAAGGCAACGCACTAGGGTTCTTAGGCAGGAAAAAGGAGCAGTATTTTCGATTGTTAAAATCACCCTTAAAGGGTAATTTCAGCCTTAGGTGTCTTATGGAAAAGTACACACCTCATTACGATTTGGCGGTGATAAAGGCGGATGTCATCCGGTTGGGTAGCAGAGCATTCACCGCAAGCGCGCGGGAGGGGGCTCGACAACTTGAGTTGAACATCGGCCAGATGCGACTCGCGGTCTGCGCCCTTGAGAGTCGAATGTTGTACAAGTCAATGACGACCTATTCAGACCACCGTGTGTGGCAGGACGTCTATCTGATCAAGATTTACGGTACGGAGATTTACATCAAAGTGACTTACCGCCCAGGCGGTGGTCCTCCCGTAATCTCCTTCAAGGAGAAAACCTTATGAAAACCCAACAATGCATGAGCTGCGGAGCCCATGACGCAATGCAGCATTTCGAAGGTCGCACCTTCACGATCAACACACGCGGCATGATCCGGGATATCCCTGATATTGCAGGCTGGGAATGCCAGGTCTGTCACGAGGTCGAATTCGATTCGGACACCGATAGCGCAGAGCGTTATTCCGATGCCAGCGATAAGTTGTTAATGGATGCCAGGACAATCATCGCCGCCGAAATGAAACGAATTCGCCGCAAATTGCATCTGACGCAGAAAGACGCGGTAAGGCTATTGACCGGCCGCGGCCATAACGCGTTTTCCCGCTACGAAAGGGCTGAAATCTTTCCGCCTGCGCCACTGCTCACATTGATGCGTCTACTGGATAAACATCCGCATCTACTGGCTGAAATAGAGGCGCTCAATGCCGGCGAAGACCTGAACCATCTGCTGATCGCAAAAGATGCGCAGCTTGCAACTCAAGCGTCCGCGTAAAAACAGCAGGCAAAAATAAACCCGGCCGGGTGCCGGGTTTATCGCTTCAAGCATCAACCATCGATCAATGCAGAATCTGGCTCAAGAACAACTTGGTCCGGTCATTCTGCGGGTTGTCGAAGAAGTCATTCGGCGCCGCCTGTTCGACGATCTCGCCCTTGTCCATGAAGATCACGCGGTTGGCCACGGTGCGGGCGAAGCCCATTTCGTGGGTCACGCACAACATGGTCATGCCGTCTTCGGCCAGGCCGATCATGGTGTCGAGCACTTCCTTGACCATTTCCGGGTCGAGGGCCGAGGTCGGCTCGTCGAATAGCATGATTTTCGGCTTCATGCACAGCGCCCGAGCGATGGCTACGCGCTGTTGCTGGCCGCCCGAGAGTTGCCCCGGAAACTTGTGGGCCTGCTCCGGAATGCGCACGCGCTCCAGGTAGTGCATGGCGATTTCTTCGGCCTTGCGCTTGGGCATCTTGCGCACCCACATCGGCGCCAGCGTGCAGTTCTGCAGAATGGTCAGGTGCGGGAACAGGTTGAAGTGCTGGAACACCATGCCGACTTCGCGGCGGATCGCTTCGATCTGCTTGAGGTCGTTGGTCAGCTCCACGCCATCGACCACGATGCGGCCTTGCTGGTGTTCTTCCAGGCGGTTGAGGCAGCGGATGGTGGTGGACTTGCCCGAACCCGACGGGCCGCACAGCACGATACGCTCGCCCTGCTTGACGTTGAGGTTGATGTCTTTCAACACGTGGAACTGGCCGTACCACTTGTTCACGCCCTGCATCTGGATAATGCCTTCAGGGCTCACAGGCTGTTTGATCGCTTCGCTCATAACAACAACTCCTAACGCTTGTGGCCTGTGTCGAGCTTGTGTTCCAAATGAATGGAATAGCGCGACATACCAAAACAGAAAATCCAGAACACCAAGGCGGCGAACACGTAGCCTTCAGTGGCCATGCCCAACCATTTCGGGTCGGCGGCGGCTTGCTTGACGCTGTTGAGCAGGTCGAACAAACCGATGATGATCACCAGGCTCGTGTCCTTGAACAGCGCAATAAAGGTGTTGACGATGCCAGGGATCACCAGCTTCAGGGCTTGCGGCAGAATCACCAGGCCCATGCTGCGCCAGTAACCCAGGCCCATCGCCGCAGCCGCTTCGTACTGACCTTTGGGAATCGCCTGCAAGCCACCACGCACCACTTCCGCCACGTAGGCCGACTGGAACAGGATCACGCCAATCAATGCCCGCAGCAGCTTGTCGATGCCCATGCCTTCGGGCAGGAACAACGGCAGCATCACCGAGGACATGAACAGCACCGTGATCAACGGCACGCCGCGCCAGAACTCGATGAAGGTCACGCAGACCACACGAATCGCCGGCATGTTCGAACGCCGCCCCAAGGCCAGCACAATCCCCAGCGGCAAGGCGCCGGCGATGCCGACGGTGGCGATGACCAGGGTCAGCATCAGGCCGCCCCATTGGCTGGTGGCCACGCTGGTCAGGCCAAAAATGCCGCCGCGCAGCAGGAAGAAGGCAATGATCGGGTACAGCACCAGAAAGCTCAGGCCGTAGATCGCCTTGCGTGAAAAACGCGAGATGAACAACGGCGCCACGCCAACGATCGCCAGCCACACGGTCAGGTCCACACGCCAGCGCAGGTCGCCGGGGTAGTAGCCGTACATGAACTGCCCGAAGCGCTGTTGGATGAATACCCAGCAGGCGCCCTCTTTGGTGCAGTCCGCGCGAGTGGTCCCGACCCAGTTGGCGTCGAGAATGGCCCAGTGCAGGATGGGCGGCACAACCAGGTAGATCAGGTAAAACGCCAACAAGGTCAGCAGGGTGTTGAGCCAGCTGGAAAACAGGTTGGCGCGCATCCATGCCATCGGCCCGAAGACTTTGCTCGGCGGTGGCATATCAGGTTTGAACGTATGCGAACTCATGCTCGTTTCCTCACCGCTCGATCAGCGCAATGCGCTTGTTGTACCAGTTCATCAGCAAGGAAATGCTGATGCTGATCGCCAGGTACACGCTCATGGTGATGGCAATGACTTCGATGGCCTGGCCGGTCTGATTGAGCACCGTGCCGGCAAACAGCGAAACCATTTCCGGGTAACCGATACCGGCGGCCAACGACGAGTTTTTCGCCAGGTTCAGGTATTGGCTGGTCAGCGGCGGAATGATCACCCGCAGGGCTTGCGGGATGATGACCTTACGCAGCGTCGGCCCGGGGCGCAGGCCCAGGGAGCGCGCGGCTTCAGTCTGGCCGTGGCTGACGGACTTGATGCCTGAGCGCACGATCTCGGCGATAAACGCGGCGGTGTACACGGTCAGTGCCAGGGTCAGCGCCAGCAGTTCAGGGATCAGCACCCAGCCGCCGACGAAGTTGAAGCCTTGCAGCTTGGGCATTTCCCAGTGCAACGGCGCGCCGAAGATCAACGCGCACAACGCAGGGATCAATACCAGCAACGCCAGGCCCACCCAGAACTTGTGGAACGGTACACCGGTGGCTTCAAAGCGCTTGTTGGCCCAGCGGGTCATCAGCACGATCGCCACGATGGCCACGACCACGCTGGCCACGAACGGCCAGAACCCGTCGGCGGCCAGTGCTGCCGGCATGTTCAGGCCACGGCTGCTGACGAAGAACGTATCGCCGAAGTTATGGCTGTTGCGCGGCCCCGGCATGGTCAGGAATACCGCGAAGTACCAGAACAGGATTTGCAGCAGCGGCGGGATGTTGCGGAACACTTCCACGTACACCGTCGCCAGCTTGTTGATCATCCAGTTGGGCGACAAGCGGGCCACGCCGATGATGAAGCCGAGCAGAGTCGCCAGGACCACGCCGATCACGGTCACCAGCAAGGTATTGAGCAGCCCGATCACAAACACCCGGGCATAGCTGTCCGATTCGGTGTAGTCGATCAAGTGCTGCGCGATGCCGAAGCCGGCACTGCGCTCAAGAAAGTCGAAACCCGAGGTAATGCCCCGGTGTTGAAGGTTGGTCTGGGTATTGTTGAAGAGGTACCAGCCCAGCGAGACCACCGCCACAATCGTGATGATCTGGAAGAGCCACGCACGCACTTTGGGATCGCTGAAGCTGAGCTTCTGCTTTGGTGCGCCGATTTTATTTTGCATGAAGTGCCCCGGAAAGAATGGAACAGAACATCACCCGGCGGTTGGCCCACCGGGTGATAGAACCATCAGCGATCAGCGCACAGGGGGTGCGTATTGAATGCCACCGTTGTTCCACAGCGCGTTCAGGCCACGGTCAATTTCCAGCGGCGTGCTTTTACCGAGGTTTTTCTCGAACACTTCGCCGTAGTTACCGACTTGCTTGACGATCTGCACGACCCAGTCTTTCTTCACTTTCAGGTCTTTGCCGTATTCGCCGTCAGCACCCAGCAGGCGTGCGACGTCCGGGTTCTTGGTGGACTTGGCTTCCGCCTCGACGTTCTTCGACGTGATACCGGCTTCTTCAGCGTTGAGCATGGCGTAGCCTACCCAGCGCACGATGGCCAGCCACTCGTCGTCGCCATTACGCACGACCGGACCCAGCGGCTCCTTGGAAATGGTTTCCGGCAGAACCACGTAGTCTTTCGGCGAGGCCAACTTGCTGCGCTGGGCGAACAGTTGGGACTTGTCGGAGGTCAACACGTCGCAACGCCCGGATTCCAGCGACTTGGCGCTTTCGTCGGAGGTGTCGAAGGTGATCGGGGTGTATTTGAGGTTGTTGCCACGGAAGTAGTCGGAAACGTTCAGTTCAGTGGTGGTACCGGCCTGGATGCAGATGGTTGCACCGTCCAGTTCCTTGGCACTTTTAACGCCCAGCTTGTTGTTTACCAGAAAGCCGATGCCGTCGTAGTAAGTGATGAAGCCAGGGAATTTCAGGCCCATGCCGGCATCGCGGGAGCTGGTCATGGTGGTGTTACGCGACAGGATGTCGACTTCACCGGACTGCAGCGCGGTGAAACGCTCCTTGGCGTTCAACTGGCTGAATTTGACTTTGGTCGCGTCGCCGAAAACGGCAGCGGCTACCGCGCGGCAATAATCAGCGTCGATCCCGAGGATCTTGCCGCTGGCATCCGGTACCGAGAAACCCGGCAAGCCGTCACTCACGCCACATTGCACAAAGCCTTTCTTCTGCACGGCGTCCAGGGTGGCGCCGGCGTGGGCGAAACCACTGACACCCAGTACAGCGGCCGCGGAAACGATGGCCAGGGTGGATTTCAATACCTTCATTCAAACCTCCAGTTGCTCTTGTTGTGTCGGAGCTAGAACCTCAGCGCACCCTTATGAGGCGATATCGACCCGTGTTGGCTTTTATTAGGGTCAAGCGGCATGAGGCGATCGCAGTAATTCCAGTTGCTATCCCATAAACGGCAGGCACTGATAGTGTTACCGTCCGAGGAAAGTTCTGACATCGACCTACACATAGCAAAGCGCGTACCAGAGTGGCTGCTGAGTCGTTTCAGCCCAAGGTCAATGAAAAAAGATTCAACCTTGCGACATTCTCGTAACAGATCAAACTATTGCGCACCGTTCCATCGCACTTAATCGGAGCGCACGCACATTTATGGAGCAGACATGACCGAAGCCTTGATTCTTCAGCCCCGCAACACCGCAGACGCCTGTGTCATCTGGCTGCATGGCCTGGGGGCCGATCGCTACGACTTCAAATCGGTGGCCGAAGCGCTGCAGGAAAACTTGCTGACCACCCGCTTCGTCTTGCCTCAGGCGCCCACCCGTCCGGTGACCATCAACGGCGGCTACGAGATGCCCAGTTGGTACGACATCAAGGCCATGAGCCCGGCCCGCTCCATCAGCCTGGAACAGCTGAAAGACTCGGCCAAAATGGTCACAGAATTGATCAAGCAACAAAAAAGCAGCGGAATAGACGCCTCGCGGATTTTCCTGGCGGGTTTTTCCCAGGGCGGCGCCGTGGTGTTCCACACCGCGTTCCATAAATGGCAAGGCGCCTTGGGTGGCGTGATTGCCCTCTCCACTTACGCGCCCACTTTCGACGACGAACTGGAGTTGTCCGCCAGTCAGCAGCGCATTCCGGTCCTGTGCCTGCATGGCCAGTACGACGATGTGGTACAGAACGCCATGGGGCGCAGCGCTTATGAGCACTTGAAGACCCGTGGTGTCACCGTGACATGGCAGGAATACCCAATGGGTCACGAAGTGTTACCTGAAGAGATCAGCGATATCGGTACGTGGTTGACCGAACGTCTGCGCTGAACGCCCCGGTTTATTTAGCCACATGACAGACGCACTACGCCGCGCCCGATTCTTGCATTACACTGGCCGGCGTATATTCCTTAACCAATTAATGAGATCACCGTGCTCAAAGCACTTAAGAAGATGTTCGGCAAAAGCGAGGCTGAGCCGCTCGCGCCAGTTCCCAGTGCTCCTGTCCCGACAACCGGCAGCCGCCACGAAGGTAAACAGCCTGGCCAGACCGCCGCTGTGGCCGCGCCGAAACCGCTCGAGGTGACACCCGCCGAACCGCCGAAACCGACCGAAGCCGCTGCGGCACCTGCGCCAAAAGCCGCACGGCGTGAACGCGCGCCCAAACCGCCCGTCACACCGTGGAAGCTCGAAGATTTCGTCGTTGAACCCCAGGAAGGCAAAACCCGCTTCCACGATTTCAAGCTCGCACCGGAACTGATGCACGCCATCCAGGACCTGGGCTTCCCCTACTGCACACCGATCCAGGCGCAGGTGCTCGGTTTCACCCTGGCCGGCAAAGACGCCATCGGCCGCGCCCAGACCGGCACCGGCAAGACCGCCGCGTTCCTGATCTCGATCATCACCCAGCTACTGCAAACGCCGCCGCCGAAAGAGCGCTACATGGGCGAGCCACGCGCGCTGATCATCGCCCCGACCCGCGAACTGGTGGTGCAGATCGCCAAGGACGCCGCCGACCTGACCAAGTACACCGGCCTCAACGTCATGACGTTCGTCGGTGGCATGGACTTCGACAAGCAGCTCAAGCACCTCGAAGCCCGCCATTGCGACATCCTGGTCGCCACCCCGGGCCGCCTGCTCGATTTCAACCAGCGCGGCGACGTGCATCTGGACATGGTCGAAGTGATGGTGCTGGACGAAGCCGACCGCATGCTCGACATGGGCTTTATCCCGCAAGTACGCCAGATCATTCGCCAGACCCCGCCGAAAAACGAACGCCAGACCCTGCTGTTCTCCGCGACCTTCACCGAAGACGTGATGAACCTCGCCAAGCAGTGGACCACCGACCCGTCCATCGTCGAGATCGAGGCGCTGAACGTCGCCAGCGAAAACGTCGAGCAACACATCTTTGCCGTGGCCGGCGCCGACAAGTACAAGCTGCTCTACAACCTGATCAACGACAACGGTTGGGAGCGCGTGATGGTGTTCGCCAACCGCAAGGACGAAGTGCGCCGTATCGAAGAACGCCTGGTGCGCGATGGCGTCAACGCCGCGCAACTGTCGGGCGACGTACCGCAGCACAAGCGCATCAAGACCCTCGAAGGCTTTCGCGAAGGCAAGATCCGCGTGCTGGTGGCCACCGACGTGGCCGGGCGCGGGATTCACATCGACGGCATCAGCCACGTGATCAACTTCACCCTGCCGGAAATGCCGGACGACTACGTACACCGCATTGGCCGTACCGGCCGTGCCGGGGCTGCGGGGGTGTCGATCAGTTTTGCCGGGGAAGATGACTCGTATCAGTTGCCGTCGATCGAGACGCTGCTGGGCCGTAAGATCAGTTGCGAGACGCCGTCGACGCACTTGCTCCGTGCTGTAGAACGCAAACGACCTTAGGCTGAAATGCGTTCAACAATGTGGGAGGGGCGGTGCGACGATTCGACTTGCCCCCGATAGCAGTGGGTCAGTCAACAGAGATGTTGAATGTGCCACAGCTATCGGGGGCAAGCCCCCTCCCACATTTGCATCTATGTTCGGCTGACTATTTCCAGCGATCCGCTGCTGCGTGATCGCTGTCGCGCCCTTCGACCCAGTGCGCGCCCTCAGGGGTATTTTCCTTCTTCCAGAACGGCGCACGGGTCTTCAGGTAGTCCATCACAAATGCGCAGGCATCAAACGCAGCCTGGCGATGCGCGCTGGCCGCCGCGACGAAGACAATCGGCTCGCCCGGTTCCAGCGCGCCGATGCGGTGCAGCACTTCCAGCTTAAGCAGCGGCCAGCGCTGTTCGGCTTCCACGGCGATCTTGGCCAGGGCTTTTTCGGTCATGCCGGGGTAATGTTCAAGGAACATCCCCGCCACATCGTGGCCGTCATTGAAGTCGCGGACATAGCCGACAAAACTTACCACCGCGCCGACGCCGACATTGGCGGCGTGCATCGCATTGACTTCGGCACCGGGGTCAAAGGGCTCGGGCTGCACACGAATGGCCACGCTCAGCCCCCGGTCACGGGTGGGAAAAACGCAACTTCATCACCGGCCTGCAGCGGTTCGTCGAGGCTGCACAGTTCCTGATTACGCGCACACATCAAGCTGGTTTCGTTGAGCACCTCAAAGCCCGGGTCGCCGGCCAATGCCTGGCGCACAGCGTCGACGGTCGCGAAGTCGCCTTCCACCTCCAGCGAATCCAGGCCCACCGCTTCGCTGTAGCGGGCAAAAAACAATACGTTGATGCTCATGCTTGATCCGCCTTGAAATGCCCACTTTTACCGCCGAGCTTTTCCAGCAGGCGAATGCTTTCGATGGTCATGCCACGGTCCACAGCCTTGCACATGTCGTAGATCGTCAATGCGGCAACACTGGCGGCGGTGAGTGCCTCCATCTCCACACCGGTCTGGCCGGAGAGTTTGCAGCGCGCCACGATATGCACCGCGTCCACACCCTCAGCGCTGAGTTCGACCTTGACGCCAGTGAGCATCAGCGGGTGACACAGGGGGATCAGGTCGCTGGTTTTTTTCGCCGCCTGGATTCCGGCAATGCGGGCCACGGCAAACACGTCGCCCTTGGGATGGGCGCCGTCGACAATCATTTTCAGGGTCTCGGGCAGCATGCGCACGCGCGCTTCGGCCACCGCCTCACGGAACGTCACGGACTTGTCGGTGACGTCGACCATATGGGCGCGACCTTGGGAATCGAGATGAGTCAGCACAGGGATACTCCTGATCAGGAGCGTCGATTGTAAACCCAATGTAAAAGAAATGTGGGAGGGAGCAAGCCCCCTCCCACACCGACCGCGTTTACAAGTGAGATTCGGCGTATTCGGCCAAAATCGAACGTGGCACCCCTTGCAGCGCGATATGCACGCCGTTCGGGAAGTCTTTGAAGCGTTCCGTCAGGTACGTCAGCCCGGAGCTGGTCGCGGACAGGTAAGGGGTGTCGATCTGCGCCAGGTTGCCCAGGCACACCACTTTGGAACCGGCGCCAGCACGGGTGATGATGGTTTTCATCTGGTGCGGCGTGAGGTTCTGGCATTCATCGATCAAAATCAGGCTCTGCTGGAAGCTGCGACCTCGGATGTAGTTGAGGGATTTGAACTGCAACGGCACTTTGCTGAGGATGTAGTCGACGCTGCCATGGGTGTTTTCGTCATCCATGTGCAAGGCTTCGAGGTTGTCGGTGATCGCCCCCAGCCACGGCTCCATTTTTTCCGCTTCGGTGCCGGGCAGGAAACCGATTTCCTGGTCCAGACCCTGCACGCTGCGGGTGGCGATGATGCGGCGATAGCGCTTGGTCACCATGGTCTGCTCGATGGCGGCAGCCAGGGCAAGAATGGTTTTGCCCGAGCCGGCGGCGCCGGTCAGGTTGACCAGGTGGATGTCCGGGTCGAGCAGCGCATACAGCGCCAGGCTCTGGTAGATATCACGCGGTTTCAGGCCCCAGGCTTCCTGGTGCAACAGGGGTTCCTGATGCAGGTCGAGGATCAGCAGCTTGTCGACCTGGATCTCTTTGATCCAGCCCACAAAACCCTGTTCGTCGATGATGAACTCGTTGACGTGTACCGCCGGCAGGTTGTCGATCAGTTGCACCTGGTGCCAGGTGCGACCGTGGTCCTGACGGGTTTCGACCTTGCTGACGCGATCCCAGAACGAGCCGGTCATGGTGTGATAACCACGGGACAGCATCGACACGTCGTCGACCAGTTGGTCAGTACTGTAGTCCTCGGCAGCGATCCCACACGCTCGTGCCTTGAGGCGCATATTGATGTCTTTGGTCACCAGCACGACGCGCAGGTCCTTGTCACGTGCGTGCAGGTCGATCAATTGGTTGATGATTTTGTTGTCGTTGAGGTTTTCCGGCAGCAGGCTGTTGGGCTCGCTGCGCTTGCTCATCAGAATCGACAGCAAGCCCTTGGGCCCGCTCTTGCCGCGCTGGATCGGCACGCCGACTTCGACGTCCTCGGGTGATGCTTCGCCCAGGGTTTTGTCGATCAGGCGGATCGCCTGGCGACATTCTGCTGCCACGCTGTGATGCCCACTTTTGAGTTTGTCGAGTTCCTCCAGCACGATCATCGGGATGGCGACGTGGTGTTCTTCGAAGTTAAGCAGCGCGTTCGGATCGTGGATCAGTACGTTGGTATCAAGCACATAAAGGATTGGCTGGTCGGAAGAAGGGTTACGTCCATGATCATCCATACTCGGTCACCTTTGTGGGAGCCAGTCGACGCAATACCACAACAGTGCTGCGCCTCGATTCGACCACCGAATGCACCTGAGGGACGTCAAGTGCATTGCCCACATGAGGAGTCTTGGAAGACGCCACCTGTGTTGCAGGTTTCGGCGATCTGACTTCGTAATACCGCAAAACCCATGACAGGAAAAAGCACTTTGACGTTTTTTTGAAGTTTATTTTTCAGGATGACGAATAGCACTAGCCGAGTGCCAGCCACGCCGTTAAAGTCGGAAGTCCGCCTGCATCGAAATATCCTACAAAATCACCGCAGAAATGCCGCATCCCCAACGGCAATAGGCACTTCAGCCTTTTCAGCGAAACGCCTCCCGGCAGTCCTGCCAACCCAGCCCGCTTTGCGCCGTTGCCTGCAACAACATCGGCAATGCCACCCGCGCCTTATCCTGGGTGTCGTGAAACACAATCACCCCTTTGCGCCACAACAACATCAAGGTCAGCACCCGCTGCGCCGACTCATCGGCCTTGAGCTTGCCCGGTTCGTCCTGGGAGTCGATATCCCACAACGCCACCTGCAAACCCTGGGACTGGAAGAAACCCTGGCTGTCCGCACGACGCTGACCGTAGGGTGGACGGAACAGCGGCACGTAATTCTCCGGCATCAGGTTCTGCGCCAGTGAGGCACTGCGGGTGATGGAGCTTTGCCAGTCGACCCAATGGCTGTGGGAACGGTACTGCCAGCCCTGGGTGCCCACGCACTGGCCTTGGTACAGCGCCTGCACATCGGCTGCGGAACTGCGCTCCACGCGGTTTTGCAGGCTGCTGCCAAGGGCGAAGAACGTGGCGTTCATCTTCTGCTTGCGCAGGTAGTCCGTGAGCCAGTCGGTATTGCCGCTGACCGGGGCCGGGCCGCCGTCGAAGGTCAGCAGGAACAACCGGTCGTTGAATTCATCGCCATTGCGCTCATGGTCGCCGAAACGCGCGACTTCGCTGCTGATCTGCGGGAACAGCGCGGCTTTGCGTAGCAGCTCGTCCAGGTAACGCTCGTGGAAATTGTGGCTCGGGCCGGCCCAACCTATATAGAAGGAGTTTTCGCTGATCTCAAACTTGCCGGCCTGCTCGCGCAAGTCGTCCATGTTTTCCACCAGGTAGCAGAACGACGCGTCTTCCTCGCAACTCTCCTGGGCGAAGGTGTAGCCCTCCAGCAGGCGCTGCCAGAGCTGGCGACGCAGATCGTCGATGGCCGCCAGGTTGATGATCTTCAGGCCCAGGCGCTGTTTGAGCGCCGCTTCATCCAGGGCTTCGCTGGCGATCAGGCTGTGGGCGAACATCAGGATTTCGGCGCGCGAGGCCACGTCGAACAGCGCAGGGCTGCTGAGTTTTTCCGGCCAGACGCCACGATCCAGGCTGGCCACATCCACGGGCGCCGCGTGGGCATTGAGGCATAACAGGCACGCCGACAAAAAAAACGCTATTCGCACACAGGGTCTCCCTCTCCAGAGTCACCGGCCATCATAGCGGATCGCGCCTATCGCCATCATAGGTGGAGTCAAAACGCCCAACACCCTAGAATCCTCGCACGATTACAGGAGCCAACTTCATGCTGATGGTGATTTCCCCCGCCAAGACCCTCGACTTCGAGTCCAGGCCTGCGACCCCGCGTTTTACCCAGCCGCAGTATCTGGACCACTCCCAGGAACTGATCGAGCAACTGCGCCACCTGAGCCCGGCGCAAATCAGCGAATTGATGCATGTATCCGACAAGATCGGCGGCCTCAACGCCGCGCGTTTCGGCAGCTGGAGCCCGGCGTTCACGCCGGCCAATGCCAAGCAGGCGTTGCTGGCATTCAAGGGCGACGTGTACACGGGCCTGAACGCCGAAACCTTTAGCGACGCCGACTTCAGCTACGCCCAGGACCACCTGCGCATGCTCTCGGGCCTGTACGGCCTGCTGCGCCCCCTGGACCTGATGATGCCGTATCGCCTGGAGATGGGCACCAAACTGGCCAACGCCCGTGGCAAGGACCTGTACGCCTTCTGGGGCACCCGGATCAGCGAGTGGCTCAACCAAGCCCTGGCCGAACAAGGCGATGACGTACTGCTCAACCTGGCGTCCAACGAATACTTCTCAGCGGTCAAGCGCACGGCCCTGAACGCAAGGATCGTCAACACCGAGTTCAAGGACCTGAAGAACGGCCAGTACAAGATCATCAGCTTCTACGCGAAAAAGGCCCGGGGCATGATGAGCCGCTTCGTGATCGAAGAGCGCATCAACGATCCGGCCCAGCTCAAGCAGTTCGATGTGCAGGGTTATCGCTTCAATGCGGAGCAGTCCAAGCCCGACAAACTGGTGTTCCTGCGCGATCACGCACCGGAATAAGGCCCTGCTCCGCCCTCATAGACGCTAAAGATCATATGTGGGAGGGGGCTTGCCCCCGATGGGGGTGGGTCAGTCGACACATGTATGACTGACACACCGCCATCGGGGGCAAGTCGAATCGTCGCACCGCCCCTCCCACATTTTTGTCTGCATTCCACCCCGCAAATCGTCAATTGTTTGGCGTCAAAAAATACATTGACACATCCATAACTTTTATTTCACTCGACATTCATCATTTTTTTTCGTAGTGGCACCACTTTTTTAAAATACTAGTGGCACAAAACTATTCCCGCGTACCAACTCCCCGCAACTACTGGCCCAAATAGCAAGTGCTATCAATATAGTACCAGTGCCATCTTTACCCATATTTCAAGAAATTTCCGGAAACAGGATGAGCGGCCAGGAACTTCGTCCTAAAGCACCGCTCATACCACCGGTAACGTAATTCTCTGTTTCTGTAAGAGATGACTTACATAGCGACCAACGGAAGTAGCGAAGTTGTCACATTTAACTTTGACTCAGGGCTGATATTACCAACCGATTAGTTAAGAGCGGCGACAAGGATGAATTGCCACACACTATAAGGCCAAGGCTGTGTTTACCCCAATGGGTCAGTGATGAAACACAAGGCATTGATAGTTAAAGGCTTATTGCCTCTATCAAGACCCTGCGGCACTGGCGCCTGGCCCTTCTCCCAGGAAGGCCGGCTGCATTTGAGGGCAAGCCCCAATAAAAAGGCCACGTTGCGCACAACTTGAGTGCAATAGTTAGTCACTCGTTATTCAACATGCCTGCATGCGATAAGTCGGCGTCTATTCGCCTAACTTTCGCGGCATCAGTGACGCTTGCAAACATGAACTCCGGCCATCTATTGGCAGATTTAATACCGTCTTCAATGACAAAGAGGTAAATGCGATGCGCATCAGCATATTTGGTTTGGGTTACGTAGGCGCAGTCTGTGCCGGTTGCCTGTCTGCCCGTGGCCATGAAGTGGTCGGCGTAGACATCTCCAAGGAAAAGATCGACCTGATCAACGCCGGTAAATCGCCGATCGTTGAGCCGGGTCTGGGCGAACTGCTGAGCCAGGGCATCGAGACCGGTCGACTGCGCGGCACGACCAACTTCGCAGACGCCATCCGCGATACCGACCTGTCGATGATTTGCGTCGGCACGCCGAGCAAGAAAAACGGCGACCTGGAACTCAACTACATCGAATCGGTATGCCGCGAGATCGGTTTTGTCCTGCGTGACAAGACCACCCGCCACACCATCGTCGTGCGTAGCACCGTGTTGCCGGGCACCGTGGCCAACGTGGTGATCCCGATCCTCGAAGACTGCTCCGGCAAGAAAGCCGGCGTCGACTTCGGCGTCGCGGTCAACCCGGAATTCCTGCGCGAGTCCACGGCCATCGCCGACTACGACCTGCCACCGATGACCGTCATCGGCGAATTCGACAAAGCCTCCGGCGATGTCCTGCAATCGCTGTACGAAGAACTCGACGCGCCGATCATCCGCAAGGACATCGCCGTTGCCGAAATGATCAAGTACACCTGCAACGTGTGGCACGCCACCAAGGTGACCTTCGCCAACGAGATCGGCAACATCGCCAAGGCCGTCGGCGTCGATGGTCGCGAAGTGATGGAAGTGGTCTGCCAGGACAAAACCCTCAACCTGTCCCAGTACTACATGCGCCCAGGCTTCGCATTCGGCGGCTCGTGCCTGCCCAAAGATGTGCGCGCGCTGACTTACCGCGCCGGCTCCCTGGACGTGGAAGCGCCGCTGCTCAACTCGCTGATGCGCAGCAACGAATCCCAGGTGCAGAACGCCTTCGACATCGTGGCCGGCCACGACAAACGCAAAGTCGCGCTGCTGGGCTTGAGCTTCAAGGCCGGCACCGACGACCTGCGCGAAAGCCCACTGGTGGAACTGGCGGAAATGCTGATCGGCAAGGGCTACGACCTGAGCATCTACGACAGCAACGTCGAGTACGCCCGTGTCCACGGCGCGAACAAGGAGTACATCGAAGGGAAAATCCCCCACGTGTCGTCCCTGCTCAACTCGGACTTCGATGATGTGATCAACAACTCCGACGTAATCATCCTCGGCAACCGTGATGAGAAGTTCCGTGCCCTGGCGCAGAACGCGCCACACGGCAAGCAAGTGGTCGACCTGGTGGGCTTCATGTCCAAGGCCACCTGCGTGACGGGCCGCACCGAAGGTATTTGCTGGTAACAGCAACGGCAAGTTTCGAGCTGCAAGCGTCCTGATCCCCAGCGCTTGCAGCTTGAAGCCTTCTTCACCTTCGGATGACGCTTATGTCCAAGTTAAAACACGTACTGCTCCAATCCGCCGGCTGGCTGTTCTTCTTGAGCCTGCTGATGGGACTCGCCCTGCTATTGCCGGCGAGTACGTTCGACTCCGAGTCGAAGAATTTTATTTTCCTGATTGGTGCCGTCGGTATCTGGCGCTACTCGATGGGTGCGACGCATTTCTTTCGCGGCATGCTGTTCCTGTACGTGGTCTACCCACACCTGCGGCGCAAAGTGCGCAAGCTGGGCAAGTCAGCGGACCCGTCCCATGTGTTCCTGATGGTCACCAGTTTTCGGATCGATGCGCTGACCACCGCGCAGGTCTACAGCTCGGTGATTCGCGAAGCGATCGAATGCGGATTCCCCACCACCGTGGTCTGCTCGCTGGTGGAAATGTCCGATGAGCTGTTGGTGAAGAGCCTGTGGGAACGCATGAACCCGCCGGACCATGTGAAGCTCGACTTCGTGCGCATCGCCGGCACCGGCAAGCGCGACGGCCTGGCCTTCGGTTTCCGCGCCATCTCCCGCCACTTGCCGGATGACCGCGCCGTGGTTGCAGTGATCGATGGCGACACCGTGCTCGCCGAAGGCGTCGTGCGCAAGACCGTGCCGTGGTTCCAGTTGTTCGGCAATGTCGGCGGCCTGACCACCAACGAGTTCTGCGAAGTGCGCGGCGGCTACATCATGAGCGAGTGGCACAAACTGCGCTTCGCCCAACGCCACATCAACATGTGCTCGATGGCCCTGTCCAAGCGCGTGCTGACCATGACCGGGCGCATGTCGGTGTTCCGTGCCAGCGTCGTCACCGACCCGGGCTTTATCGCCGACGTGGAAAGCGACTCGCTGCAACACTGGCGCCTGGGCCGCTTCAAGTTTTTGACCGGCGACGACAAGTCCAGCTGGTTCAGCCTGATGCGTCTGGGTTACGACACCTTCTACGTGCCGGACGCCGCGATCAACACCGTGGAACACCCGCCCGAAAAGAGCTTTATCAAGGCCAGCCGCAAGCTGATGTTCCGCTGGTACGGCAACAACCTGCGCCAGAACTCCCGCGCCCTGGGCCTGGGTGTACGTCGCCTGGGCCTGTTCACCAGCGTGGTGCTGTTCGACCAGCGCGTGTCGATGTGGACCTCCCTGCTCGGCCTGACCGTGGCAATCATCGCCACCTTCAAGTACGGCGGCGCGTTCATCCTCGCGTACCTGCTGTGGATCGGCATCACCCGCCTGATCCTGACCGTGCTGCTGTCGTGCTCCGGCCACAGGATCGGCCCGGCGTACCCGGTGATTCTCTATTACAACCAGATCATGGGCGCGCTGGTGAAGATCTACGTGTTCTTCCGCCTTGATCAACAGTCCTGGACCCGCCAGGACACCAAACTGACCCGCGATTTGGCCAGCTTTCAACGTTGGTTCAACACCTGGTCGTCTCGGACCATGACCTTCTCCGCCGGCAGCATTTTCGTCGCCGTGTTGCTGATGATGGTCTGACCCTGCCAAGCCTGAATTAACTCTAGGAAATTGCCCTGATGAACAGCCAAGTAAACGCCAACGTTGTCCACGAATCCGAAGCCCAGCGCCAGCACGCCCGAGTCAAAATCCCGGCCAAGCTGCGCTTCTTCAACACTGACCGCACGCAGACCGAAGCGCGGGTCATCGACCTGTCCGCCGGCGGCCTGGCGTTCACCGCCACGCAGCCGTTGACCGTCGGCGAAGTCCACAAGGGTCGCCTGCAGTTCGTCATCGATAACCTCGGCCTGGCAATGGATGTGGAGCTGCAGATTCGCTCCTACGACCGCCAGAGCGGGCGCACCGGTTGCCAGTTCCAGAACCTCGATGCGCAGGATATCTCGACCCTGCGCCACCTGATCACCTCGCACCTGTCGGGCGATATCGTGACCATGGGTGACGTACTCGCCACCCTGCAACGCGACAACTTCACCAAGGCGCGCAAGGTCAAGGACGGCGGCAGCAACATGAGCCCCTTCGGCCGCTTGCGCGCCGTGACGTTCAGCCTGGCGATCTTCCTGGTGGGCCTGGCGGCATTCGGTTTCGTCTTCAAATCGCTGTATGGCATGTACTTTGTCAGCCACGCCCAGGCCGGCCTGGTCAGCGTGCCCGGCATGAACGTGACCATGCCCCGCGACGGCACCGTGCAAAGCCTGCTCAAAGGTGATGCGGTGGCGGCCAAAGGCGCACCACTCGCCACCTTCAGCACCAGCATGCTCGACGTGCTCAAGGGCCACCTGGACGAAGACCAACTGCAACCGGCCAAGGTCGAAGAACTGTTCGGCAAGCAAATGACCGGCACCCTGACCTCCCCTTGCGACTGCGTCGTGGCCCAGCAAATGGTGGCCGACGGTCAGTACGCGAGCAAAGGCGACGTGATCTTCCAACTGGTGCCACGCGGTAGCCTGGCCAACGTGGAAGCACGCTTCTCCTATCGCCAGTTCGCTGACGTTCGCCCAGGTACGCCGGTGAACTTCCAGGTCGCCGACGAAGAACAGACCCGCACCGGCACCATCGTCAGCAGCACCAGCCTGAACAGCGCCGACCTGTCCTCCGACATCCGCGTGCAGATCAAGCCGGATGCTCCGCTGGACAGCGCCTACGCCGGCCGGCCGGTGGAAGTGACCAGCGACCGTGGCCCCTCGCTGAACTGGCTGATCGATAAAGCCATGGCTGCCGGACTGTAAGCGAGGACATGCCTGTGACGACTCTCCTAAAAACACCGCAATCCCTGTGGGAGCGGGCTTGCTCGCGATGGGATCTGCGCGGTTTGCCTGACGGACCGCATGGCCTGCATCGCGAGCAAGCCCGCGCCCACAAGGGTTCTGTAGCGTTGCTGGCACTTGCGGTCAGCCTCGCCGGTTGCGCCGGCCTGCCCGACCAACGCCTGGCCAATGAAGCGCTCAAGCGTGGCGATACCGTCACCGCGCAGCAGAATTACCAGCAACTGGCAGACCTGGGTTACAGCGAGGCCCAGGTGGGCCTGGCCGACATCCAGGTAGGCACCCGCGATCCGGCGCAAATCCAACAGGCCGAGGCCACTTACCGTGCTGCGGCGGATATTTCGCCGCGCGCCCAGGCCCGCCTGGGTCGTCTGCTGGTGGCCAAGCCCGGCGCCACCGAAGCCGAACACCACGAAGCCGAAGGTCTGCTGAAAAAAGCCTTCGCCAATGGCGAAGGCAACACCCTGATCCCGCTGGCGATGCTGTACCTGCAATACCCACACAGCTTCCCCAACGTGAACGCCCAGCAGCAGATCAACCAATGGCAGGCGGCGGGTTACCCGGAAGCCGGTCTGGCCCAAGTGCTGCTCTATCGCACCCAGGACACTTACGACCAGCACTTGGATGACGTTGAGCGCATCTGCAAGGCCGCGCTGAACACCACCGATATCTGCTACGTCGAGCTGGCCACGGTCTACCAGAAAAAAGCCCAGCCGGAAAAACAAGCCGAACTGCTCAAGCAGATGGAAGCCGGCTACAGCCGTGGCACCGTCACCGCGCAGCGTGTCGACAGCGTGGCCCGCGTATTGGGCGACGCTACGCTGGGCACCACCGACGAGAAAACCGCCCAGGCCCTGTTGGAAAAAATCGCCCCCGGCTACCCCGCGTCCTGGGTCAGCCTGGCGCAATTGCTCTACGACTTCCCCGAACTGGGTGACGTCGACCAGATGATGAAGTACCTGGAAAACGGCCGCGCCGCCGACCAGCCGCGCGCCGAGCTGTTGCTGGGCAAGCTCTACTACGATGGCAAGTGGGTACCGGCAGACGCCAAGGCCGCCGAAGCACACTTCCAAAAAGCCGTGGGCCGGGAAGTGGCCGCCGATTACTACCTCGGCCAGATCTACCGCCGTGGCTACCTGGGCAAGGTCTACTCGCAAAAGGCCCTGGACCACCTGCTGACCGCTGCGCGCAACGGCCAGAACAGCGCCGACTTCGCCATCGCCCAATTGTTTTCCCAAGGCAAGGGCACCAAGCCCGACCCATTGAACGCCTATGTCTTCAGCCAATTGGCTAAAGCCCAGGACACGCCAGAGGCCAATGACCTGGCCACGCAGCTCGAAACCCCGCTGACGCCGGAACAACGCGCCGAAGGCCAACGCCTGGTGCAACAGGAACTGGCCGCGCGCGGCACCCTGGCCCAGAGCACGCTGCAACTGCACGCCCTGCAAGAAGAAGACGGCGAGGAATCCCTATGAAGCTCAATCCATTCGTGCAGGCCGGTATCGGCCTGACCTTCGCCCTGCTGTGGTCGTGCCCGACTCTGGCCGCGCTGACTGAAACCAAGAATTTCGGCATGGACGTTAAAATCACCGGCCAGTCCGAAGACGACCGCGACCTGGGCACCAAAGCGGGTGGCGACGTCAACGGCATCGGCCTCGACCTGCGCCCGTGGATCTACGGCGAAAGCGGCAACTGGAGCGCCTACGCCATGGGCCAGGCGGTGGCTTCCAGCGACATCATCGAGACCGACACCCTGCAACAGTCGTCGAGTGACGCCACTGAGCAATCGAGCAACGACGACCGCAAGACCAAGAAGAACTACCTGGCCATGCGCGAGTTCTGGGTCGGCTACAGCGGCTTCACGCCCTACCCCGGCGAGATCCTCAAGCTCGGTCGCCAACGTCTGCACAATGACGACGGCCAATGGCGCGACACCAATATCGAAGCGCTGAACTGGACCTTCGACACGACCCTGCTCAAGGCCAATGTCGGTGCCGCCGAACGTTTCAGCGAATACCGCACCGACCTCAAGGAACTGTCGCCCAAGGACAAGGACCGCCAGCACTTCTACGCTGACGCCGCCTACCAGTGGACGCCGGGGCAGTGGATCGGCCTGCGCGGTCACCACACCCATGACGACGGCAAGCTCGACTACGCCGAACCGGGCGTGGCCACTGACCCGTTGGACAAACGCGAGAACGGCGACCTGACCTGGCTCGGCATCGAAGCCAACAGCGACGCCTACAACTGGCGCAACACCAACACCGTCAACTACTGGGCCAGCGTCACCGGCATGCAGGGCGACCGCGACACGGTCAACGCCTTGAACGCCGACGGCACCCGCCCCACCGCCGCCAAGCGCAGCGACGACGTCAGTGGCTGGGCCACCGACCTGGGTGTGCGCCTGCGCCTCGACCCGCAGTGGCAAGTCGGTGCGGCCTATTCGCGCGCCAGCGCCGAATACGAGCAGAACGGCCTGCAGAGCAACCGCTCGAACTGGACCGGCACGCAGTCCCGCGTCCACCGTTTCGGCGAAGCGTTTCGCGGCGAGATGAACAACATGCAGTCCATGAGCCTGTTCGCTTCCTGGCAACTGCGCGAGGACTATGACGCCAGCCTGGTGTACCACAAGTTCTGGCGCGTCGACGGCAACAAGCCGGTGGGCAGCAACGGCATCGATGCCGTGCAGAACAACACCGATGACGTGACCGGCGCGATCCTGTCCAGCACCTCGCTGCCCCTTGAAGACGGCAAGAAAGACCTGGGCCAGGAGATGGACCTGGTCGTCACCAAGTACTTCAAAAAAGGCCTGCTGCCGGCCGCGCTCAGCCAGTCGATCGACGAACCGTCGGCGCTGGTGCGCTTTCGTGCCGGCGTGTTCAAACCGGGCGACGCCTATGGCAGCCAGGTCGACTCGTACATGCATCGCGCCTTTGTCGACGTGATCTGGAAGTTCTGATGGGAGCCCGCGCAATGATTGCTCACCCCTTCACAGGCAGATGCTTGCTGGTGACCGCGATGCTGATGGCCAGCGCCACAGCCGTCGCCGATACCGCGCAGCCGGTCAAGGCGCCGACCATCGCCAAAGAACTGCAACAGGCCAAGACCTACACCATTTCCAGCCCGCCGACCGCACCGCTGGAAATGCCCAAGCCGGCCCTGCCGGACCTGTCGGGCTACACCGCTGCGGCGATGGAAAAAAAGATCGTGCGCAAGAAGCCCGGCAAAATCAGCATCCGCCGCATGATGCAGGAAGATGCGCTCAAGGACTTCATCGGCGGCGACAACAAGATGGCCGAGTGGGTGGTGCGCCAGCACGGCATTCCCCAGGCGATCTTTATCGACGACGGCTACATGAACCTCAAGGACCTGCTGGGCAAAGTGCCCAAGCAGTACCTCAGCGAAACCTCGCCGGGCGTGTTCCTCGCCAAGTTGCCGATCGTGGTCGGGCGCAAGGGCATCCTGGACATCGACAAGCAGACCAAAGAACTGCGCCTGTCCCAGGAAGCCGGTTCGTTCCTGATCAACGACGGCCAACTGTTTGTGCGCGATACCAAGATCACCGGCTGGAAAGAAAAGGCCAACGGCCCGGCGACCTTCCAGTCGCCCAATGAATTCCGTCCGTTCCTGCTGGCCTGGGGCGGCACCGAGACCTACATCGCCAACACCAAGATGGCCAGTTTCGGTTACGCCAACAGTAAGTCGTATGGGGTGAGTATTTCCCAGTACACGCCGAACATGGCCAAGGTGCTCAAGCGCTCTGAGCCGACCGGCTGGATCATCGATTCCGAGTTCTCGGACATGTGGTACGGCTTCTACTGCTACGAGACCGAAGGCTTCGTGATCAAGGGCAATACCTACAAAGACAACATTGTCTACGGGATTGACCCCCACGACCGTTCCCACGGCCTGATCATCGCGGACAACAGCGTCTACGGCACCAAGAAGAAGCACGGCATCATCATTTCCCGGGAAGTGAACGACAGCTTCATCTTTAACAACCGCAGCTACGACAACAAACTCTCGGGCCTGGTGATCGACCGTAACAGCGTGAACAACCTGATCGCCGACAACGAGATCTACCGCAACCACACCGACGGCATCACGCTCTACGAGAGCGGCGACAACCTGTTGTGGGGCAACAAAGTGATCGCCAACCGTCGCCACGGCATCCGTATACGTAACAGCGTCAACATCAAGCTGTACGAAAACACCTCGATGGCCAACGGCCTGACCGGGGTCTACGGCCACATCAAGGATCTGACCGACACCGACCGCGACATCGCCCTCGACCCGTTCGACGCCAAGGTCTCGCTGATCGTGGTCGGCGGTGAACTGGCCGGTAACGGCAGCGGGCCGCTGTCGATCGATTCGCCGTTGAGCATCGAGTTGTACCGCGTGTCGATGCTGGCGCCGACCAAATCCAGCGGCATCAGCTTCAACGGCATTCTTGGCGAGCGCCAGGAAGAAATTCTCGACCTGCTGGTACGCCAGCAGAAAGCCGTGCTGATCGACCCTGTCGAACGCCAGACCGAAATGCAGGACTGAGGATGACCCTTATGCACCCACACATGATCAAACTGCTGAGCCTCTCGGGTCTGACCCTCGGCCTGCTTGCGGCCAGCCAGGGCGTGCGCGCCGACGAAATCAAGGCGCCGACCTTCAGCGCCGAACCGTGCTGCAGCCTCTGCCCGGCGGCGCATGACGCGAAGAACTACACCACGCGCTATCAGCAGAACTTCACCACCCTGGTGCAAGCCCAGGGCGACTGGCTGTTCCGTACCCAGGAAGATCTGCGCACCGAGTTCGACACCAGCCCCGCCGGCTACAAACGCATGCAACAACTGCACGATGCGTTCAAGGCCAAGGGCGTGGAACTGGTGGTGGTCTACCAACCGACCCGTGGCCTGGTGAACCGCAATAAGCTCAACCCCGAGGAAAAAGCCACGTTCGATTTCGACAAGGCCCTGGGCAACTACAAAACCATGCTCGGCCGTTTCGCCAAGATGGGCTACGTGGTGCCGGACCTGTCGCCGTTGACCAACGAGCAGCTCCCGGATGAATTGCCGGCCCACGACTTCTACTTCCGCGGCGACCAGCACTGGACCCCTTACGGCGCCCAGCGCACCGCAAAAATCGTCGGCGCCAAAGTACGTGCGATGCCCGAGTTCGCCGAGATTCCCAAGCGTGAATTCGAGACCAAGCGCTCCGGGCGCATGGGCAAGACCGGCACCCTGCACAACATGGCCGGGCAACTCTGCGGCACCAGCTACGCGATCCAGTACATGGACCAGTTCACCACCGAGCCCAAGGGCGAAGCGGGCGACGGCGACCTGTTCGGCGATTCGGGCAACCCGCAGATCACCCTGGTCGGCACCAGCCACAGCGGCAAGAACTACAACTTCGCAGGCTTCCTTGAACAGGAAATCGGTGCCGACATCCTCAACGTCGCCTTCCCCGGCGGTGGCCTGGAAGGCTCGATGATCCAGTACCTGGGCAGCGACGAATTCCAGAAGAGTCCGCCGAAGATCTTGATCTGGGAGTTCTCGCCGCTGTACCGCCTCGACCAGGAAACCATCTATCGCCAGATGATGTCGTTGCTGGACAACGGCTGCGAAGGCAAGACCGCGCAGATGAGTGCCAGCGCCACCTTGAAACCCGGCAAGAACGAATTAATGGTCAACAGCTCGAACAAAGACCTGCGCAACGTCAACCATCAGGTCGATATCCGCTTCGCCGATCCGTCGGTGAAAACCTTGCAAGCCACCCTCTGGTACATGAATGGGCGCCACGAGGACATCAAGATCGAGAAACCCGAAACATCCGATACAGACGGGCGTTTCGCCTTTGAACTGCGCACCGACGAAGACTGGGCCTCGCAGAACTTGCTGGCCGTGGAAGTGCAGGGCCCCGAAGCGGGTGCTGCCGCGCAAAAAGTCGAAGCGAAAATTTGCACACGCAACGTATTCCCCGCAGGTGGTCAACAGACTGCCTCTACCGGGCAATGAGGTTACCTATGCAGAAGTTATTGATCCCTACCTTACTGGGCCTGGCGATGTTCGCTGGCTCCGTGAATGCCGCCGCGCCGCTGCGCCCGCCCCAGGGCTACTTTGCACCGATCGAGGCGTTCAAGACCGGCGACTTCAAGGACGGCTGCGACGCGATGCCGACGCCCTACACCGGCTCGCTGCAGTTTCGCAGCAAGTACGAAGGTTCGGACAAGGCGCGCTCCACGCTGAACGTGCAGTCGGAAAAAGCCTTCCGCGACAGCACCGCCGACATCACCACGCTGGAAAAAGACACCAGCAAGCGCGTGATGCAGTTCATGCGCGACGGTCGCCCGGAACAGTTGGAATGCACCTTGAACTGGCTGACCAGCTGGGCCAAGGCGGATGCGTTGATGTCCAAGGACTTCAACCATACCGGCAAATCCATGCGCAAATGGGCGCTGGGCAGCATGGCCTCGGCCTATGTGCGCCTGAAGTTCTCCGACTCGCACCCGCTGGCCAACCACCAGCAGGAATCGCAGCTGATCGAAGCCTGGTTCAACCGGCTGGCCGATCAGGTGGTGAGCGACTGGGACAACCTGCCGCTGGAAAAAACCAACAACCACTCCTACTGGGCCGCCTGGTCGGTGATGGCGACGTCCATCGCGACCAACCGTCGCGACCTGTTTGATTGGTCGGTGAAGGAATACAAGGTCGGCGTCAACCAGATCGACGACCAAGGCTTCCTGCCGAACGAATTGAAACGTCAGCAGCGCGCCCTGTCGTACCACAACTACGCCCTGCCACCGCTGTCGATGATCGCCAGTTTTGCCCTGGTCAACGGGGTGGACCTGCGCCAGGAAAACAACGGCGCGCTCAAACGCCTGGGCGACAAGGTGCTGGCCGGGGTCAAAGACCCGCAGATCTTCGAGCAGAAGAACGGCAAAGAGCAGGACATGAAGGACCTCAAGGAAGACATGAAATTCGCCTGGCTTGAGCCGTTCTGCAGCCTCTACACCTGCGCGCCGGATGTGCTCGAGCGCAAACATGGAATGCAGCCGTTCAAGACCTTTCGCCTGGGGGGTGACCTGACCAAGGTCTACGACCCGACACATGAGAAAGGCAACAAAAGCCACTGACGAAACGCGGTTTAAAAAGAAATGTGGGAGGGGGCTTGCTCCCGATGGCGGTGTACCAGTCGCCATCTGTGTTGAATGACACACCGCTATCGGGAGCAAGCCCCCTCCCACATTTCTGACCGCATTTCGACAGTGAGAACGCAATACAACCTCCCCCCGGATTCGTGGGGGGGTTTGGGGGGGCTCCGGCCCTTGACTGTTGGTTAAACGTGGAGAGATCGGGATGGTTTTCTCGTCCAATGTGTTCCTGTTTCTGTTCTTGCCGATCTTTCTCGGCTTGTACTACTTGAGCGGGCAACGCTATCGCAACCTGCTGCTGCTGCTGGCCAGCTACGTGTTCTACGCCTGGTGGCGAGTGGACTTCCTGGCGCTGTTCGCCGCCGTCACGCTGTGGAACTACTGGATCGGCCTCAAGGTCGGTGCCGCCGGCGTGCGTACCAAGCCGGCCCAACGCTGGCTGCTGCTGGGCGTGGTGCTCGACCTGTGCATCCTCGGCTACTTCAAGTACGCCAACTTCGGCGTCGACAGCATCAACGTGATGATGAAGTCAGCGGGCCTGGAGCCGTTTATCCTCACCCACGTGCTGTTGCCGATCGGGATCTCGTTCTACATCTTCGAGTCCATCAGCTACATCATCGACGTGTATCGCGGCGACACCCCGGCCACGCGCAACCTCATCGACTTTGCAGCGTTCGTGGCGATCTTCCCGCACTTGATCGCCGGCCCCGTGCTGCGTTTTCGCGACCTGGCCGACCAGTTCAACAACCGCACCCACACCCTCGACAAGTTCTCCGAGGGCTGTACGCGGTTCATGCAGGGTTTCATCAAGAAGGTCTTCATCGCCGACACCCTGGCGGTGGTGGCCGACCATTGTTTCGCCCTGCAAAACCCCACCACCGGCGATGCCTGGCTCGGTGCGCTGGCCTACACCGCGCAGTTGTACTTCGACTTCTCCGGCTACAGCGACATGGCCATCGGCCTGGGCTTGATGATGGGTTTCCGCTTCATGGAAAACTTCAAGCAGCCGTACATCAGCCAATCGATCACCGAGTTCTGGCGGCGCTGGCACATCAGCCTGTCGACCTGGCTGCGTGACTACCTCTACATCACCCTGGGCGGCAACCGTAAAGGCACGCTGACCACCTACCGCAACCTGTTCCTGACCATGCTGCTTGGTGGCCTGTGGCACGGTGCGAACATCACTTACATCGTGTGGGGCGCCTGGCACGGCATGTGGCTGGCCATCGAGAAAGCCATCGGCCTCAACACCTCGCCGCGCAGCTTCAACCCGGTGCGCTGGGTCTTCACCTTCCTGTTGGTGGTGATGGGCTGGGTGATCTTCCGTTCCGAAAACCTGCACGTCGCCGGCCGCATGTACGGCGCGATGTTCAGCTTTGGCGAGTGGTCGCTGTCGGAACTCAACCGGGCCAACCTCACCGGCCTGCAAGTGGCAACCCTGGTGGTGGCCTACGCAACCCTGGCGTTCTTTGGCCTGCGCGACTTTTACCGCAACCGCCCTGCCGAGAAAACCAAGCCGGCCGACCCGAGCCTGATCAAGGCAGTGCCTGGCGACGACCCTGGCAGCATCCACCAGCCAGGTTTCACCGTCGGTAAAGACGCCGCCGTACAACCGGCCTACTGGACCGCTGACTGGCCACGCTACGCCATGCGCGCAGCGGTGCTGCTGCTGTTCGTGGCGTCGATTCTCAAACTGTCGGCGCAGAGTTTCTCGCCGTTCCTTTACTTCCAATTCTGAGGGAGCCGACCATGACCCGTTCATTTCGCGTCCTCTATATCGCGCTGTTTCTCTTGGTGCTGCTGGCCCTGGGCGCCTGGTCGATGCGCAGTTTCTTCGGCTTCAACACCAATGCCGACGCCACCGTGCTCAATGGTCGCTGGACCAAGGCCGTCGAGACGCACTACGACGACCAGTTCCCGATCAAGCGCATCGGCACCAACCTCTGGGCTGCGCTGGACTACAAGCTGTTCAATGAAGGCCGCCCTGGCGTAGTGCTGGGTCGCGATCACTGGTTGTACAGCGACGAGGAGTTCAACCCGGCCGTCAACGAAGACCAGAACCTGGAGGGCAACTACGCCCTGGTCGAAGGCGTGCGCCAGCAGCTCAAGGCCCAAGGCATTCAACTGGTGATGGCGATCATTCCGGCCAAGGTACGCCTGTACCCGGAGCACCTCGGTGAGGTGAAACCGGCGAGCATCCACGCCAACCTGTACCAGGACTTCCACGCCCGTGTCGCCGCCGACCACATCCTCGCCCCAGACCTGCTCGGCCCGTTGCAACAGGCCAAGCTCGGCGGCCAGCAAGTGTTCCTGCGCACCGACACCCACTGGACCCCGGACGGTGCCGAAATCGCCGCCAAGCAACTGGCCAAGGCGATTGCCGCCAAGACCCCACTGAGCGGCGAGCCGCAGCGCTTTGTCACCGAGGCCGAGACAACCGCCCCGCACAGTGGCGACCTGCGTCTGTTCCTGCCCCTGGACCCGCTGTTCGAAAACCTGATGCCGCCCAAGGAGCCGCTGGAAAAACGCGTCACGCGCCTGGCCGACACCAAAGGCGACGACGCGCTGTTCAGCGACAGCGAAACCCCGGTAGCACTGGTCGGCACCAGCTACAGCGCCAACCCCAACTGGAACTTCGTCGGCGCGCTCAAGCAAGCCCTGGGCAGCGATGTCATCAACTACTCCGAAGACGGCCACGGCCCGATCCTGCCGATGCTCAGCTACCTCAAAAGCGATGACTTCAAGAACAGCCCGCCGCAGGTGCTGATCTGGGAGTTTCCTGAACGTTATCTGCCCGTGAACAACGAAATCGGCGATGCCGACCCGCAGTGGGTTGCGCAACTTAAACAAGCCGGTACGCGCCAACAGAACATGGCACTGAACACCCCAGCTAAACACCCAAAATCCGAGACGCCCGAACGGGCGCAAAACTGAAAGAGAGGTAACTCACATGACTTTCACTACGACTCCGCGTCGTCTCGCCAAAACTCTGGCCCTGGCTGCCGGCATGAGCCTGGTATCGATGTCCGCCTTCGCCGGCGACGCAGCCTTGTACGGCCCTGTCGCACCGAAAGGCTCCAGCTTCGTGCGGGTCTACAACGCCGCCAACCAGGAAGTCAGCGCCACCGTCGGCAGCACCAACCTGAGCGAAGTGGCCCCGCTGGCCAGCAGTGACTTCAGCTTTATGCCCGGCGGCGACTACAGCGCCAAGGTCGGCAGCCAGTCCGTGTCAGTGAAACTTGCCGCCGACCACTACTACACCCTGGTCAACAACAGCAGCGGTCAGCCCCAACTGATCGAAGAGCCGCCGTTCAAAAACAAACAGAAATCCCTGGTGCGCGTGCAGAACCTCAGCGACAGGGCCCTGACCTTGAAAACCGCCGACGGCAAGACCGACGTGGTCAAGGCCGTGGCCGCCAAGAGCCGTGGCGAACGCGAAATCAACCCGGTGAAAGTCAGCCTGGCGCTGTACGACGGCGACAAGAAAGTCGGCGACGTGAAGCCGGTAGCCCTGGAGCGTGGTGAAGCAGCGGTGCTGTACGTCACCGGTTCCGGCAGCAGCCTGTCGCCAGTGTGGGTCAAGCGCCCCGTGTCGACCCGCTAAACATTTCTCGGACTGACAGCAACCCACTGTAGGAGCGAGCTTGCTCGCGAAAATCGCCAATGATGACGCGGGCATTCTGGATGTACGCGGTGTCTGGGAGTTCTTCGCGAGCAAGCTCACGCCTACAGAGGACAGAGGCGTCAGTCCGGCCCGAGACAAAAACAAGAGTGAAACGACAAACCTTCGTAGCTCTGACCCAAATCGATTCAAGGAGAAACAGCATGATCCCAGTAATCCTTTCCGGTGGTAGCGGCTCACGTCTTTGGCCGCTTTCCCGTAAACAGTTTCCTAAACAGTTCCTGGCCCTGACCGGCGAGCACACGCTGTTCCAGCAAACCCTGGAGCGCCTGGTATTCGATGGAATGGAATCCCCCATCGTGGTCTGCAACAAAGACCATCGCTTCATCGTCAACGAGCAACTGAGCGTGCGCAAGCTGGAAACCCAGCGCATCCTGATGGAGCCCTTCGGCCGCAACACCGCGCCGGCCGTGGCGCTGACCGCGATGATGCTGGTCAATGAAGGCCGCGACGAGCTGATGCTGGTGCTGCCCGCCGACCACGTGATCGACGACCAGAAAGCCCTGCAACGCGCCCTGGCCCTGGCCACCGTGGCCGCCGAGCGCGGCGAGATGGTGCTGTTCGGTGTACCGGCGACCCGTCCGGAAACCGGTTATGGCTACATCAAATCCACCAACGACTCGCTGTTGCCCGAAGGCGTGAGCCGCGTGCAACAGTTCGTGGAAAAACCCGATGAAAAACGCGCCGTCGAGTTCGTCAAAAGCGGCGGTTATTTCTGGAACAGCGGCATGTTCCTGTTCCGCGCCAGCCGCTTCCTCGAAGAGCTGAAAAAGCACGATCCGGACATCTACGACACCTGCGTGCTGACCCTCGAACGCAGCGCGCAAGACGCCGACACCGTGACGTTCGACGAAGCCACCTTCGCCTGCTGCCCGGACAATTCCATCGACTACGCCGTGATGGAAAAAACCCAACGCGCCTGCGTGGTGCCGCTGAGCGCGGGCTGGAGCGACGTGGGCTGCTGGGCATCGCTGTGGGCGGTCAACGATAAAGACGTCAACGGCAACGTCACCAAGGGCGACGTGGTGATCCAGGACAGCAAGAACTGCATGATCCACGGCAACGGCAAGCTGGTATCGGTGATCGGCCTGGAAAACATCGTGGTGGTGGAAACCAAGGACGCGATGATGATTGCCCACAAGGACAAGGTCCAGGGCGTCAAGCAGATGGTCAACACCCTCAACGAACAGGGCCGCAGCGAAACCCAGAACCACTGCGAAGTCTACCGTCCGTGGGGCTCCTACGACTCGGTCGACATGGGCGGGCGTTTCCAGGTCAAGCACATCTCGGTCAAGCCGGGCGCGTGCCTGTCGCTGCAAATGCACCACCACCGCGCCGAACACTGGATCGTGGTCAGCGGCACCGCTGAAGTCACCTGTGACGAGAACGTGTTCCTGCTCTGCGAGAACCAGTCCACCTACATCCCGATCGCCTCGGTACACCGCCTGCGCAACCCGGGCAAGATCCCGTTGGAGATCATTGAAGTGCAATCGGGCAGCTATTTGGGTGAGGACGATATCGAGCGGTTTGAAGATATCTATGGTCGCTCGACCCCGATTGAGCGCGGTGTGTCGGTGAAAACGATCGCGCAGTAAAACAGTCGTACAAGAAGCCCTCGCCCAGGTCATTGCGTCCCCTATCCGCAGTGGCTTGGGTGGGGGCTTTTTGTTTTTGGGGTTGTGGTGGTGCTGAGGGCCTCATCGGGGGCAAGCCCCCTCCCACATTTGGACCGAGTACATCATTTGGAATGCGGTCGAATGTGGGAGGGGGCTTGCCCCCGATGGCGTCAGCCCAGCCACCTCACATCTCAAGGTAGCCAATCCCACCTACGCTTAAGTTAGGATGCTCGTTCCCTATTCGAGGTGGTCTCCATGTTTTTCGGCGTTCTACTGATCATCACCTGGCTGGTCCTGTTGCTGCGCTACCCGGCCAAGGCACTGCCGGTGTCGCTGGCCGCTGCAGTCGGCCTGGGCCTGGTCGCGGTGTGGGTGGTGTGGCTGGACAATCGCGAAGCGTCGCAACTGGCGCGCCTGGAGCTGCGCATCATCTACGCCCCACAGGACTGCCCCGCCGATCGCCCACTGAAACTGAGCCTGAACAACGGCAACGACGTACCGCTGACCGAACTGCGCTGGCGCGTCGCCGCCTATGCGCCGGGCGACACGATCAACCTGGCCGACAACGTCTACGCCGCCCCGCGCTATCGCGGCCCCGGCGAGTTGCAGGCCGGCGCCACCTGGGACGATTGCCTGCCCACCCCGCCGCTACGCCCTGGCTACCGCCCGCAAACCCTAGAGTTTCGCGCCGAGCATGTGCAAGGCAGCTTCTCGGACTGACAAAGGACTGATCCATGCCCAACGTACTCATCACCGGTTGTTCCAGTGGTATTGGTCGCGCCTTGGCCGAGGCCTTCAAATCCGCCGGCTTCGACGTGTGGGCCAGCGCCCGCCAACCGGAAGACGTCGCCCACTTGTCCGCCGCCGGCTTCAACGCGGTGCAACTGGACGTCAACGACAGCGCCGCCTTGCAACACCTGGCCGAGCAGTGGGGCGAACTGGATGTGCTGATCAACAACGCCGGCTACGGCGCCATGGGCCCGTTGCTCGACGGCGGCACCGAAGCGATGCAGCGCCAGTTCGAGACCAACGTATTTTCCATCGTCGGCGTGACCCAGGCGCTGTTCCCCGCGCTGCGTCGCGGTAAAGGCCTGGTGGTGAATATCGGCAGCGTTTCCGGGGTGCTGGTCACGCCGTTCGCCGGTGCCTACTGCGCCTCCAAGGCAGCCGTGCATGCCTTGAGCGATGCCCTGCGCATGGAGCTGGCGCCGTTTGGCGTGCGGGTGATGGAAGTGCAACCGGGGGCGATCGATACGCGTTTTGCAAAAAACGCCGGGGCCCAGGCTGAGTTGTTGATCAATGAGCAGTCGCCGTGGTGGCCGTTGCGCGACGGTATCCGCGCGCGCTCCCAGGCCTCCCAGGACAACCCGACACCGGCCAGCCAATTTGCCAACCACGTCCTGAAAGCCGTGCAACAACCAACACCGCCGCGGTTATTACGCGCGGGCAACGGCAGTCGAGCGCTGCCGTTGATGGCGGCGTTACTGCCCAAAGGATTATTGGAAAAAGTGTTGAAGCGACGCTTTGGTTTGAATGGGAGTTTATAAATGATCGACTACAGCGACTTTTTCGAAGAAGTGATCCAGACCCACGTCGAGATCGAACAATGGTTTGCCGGGGTTGCGCCCGAGGGCACCTTGCACAATTTGCTGGCGCGCTTCTCACCCGAGTTCAGCATGGTCGCCCCCGCCACCGGCACCCGGGTCAATGCGGCTGGGGTCAATGCCCTGTTCACTCGCCTGGGCGGCATGCGCCCGGGGTTGAAAATCACCTTGAGTGAAATGACCGGGATTGACCGCCATGCGCGGGGTGCCACGGTGACGTACCGCGAACACCAGGTCGATGACAGCGGCACCCGGACCGATCGCCGCGCCACCGTGGTGTTCGAGAAGCAGGCCAGCGGCGCGCTGCTATGGCGCCATCTGCATGAGACATTTATCAAGGCTTAACGCGGTCAATTGTGGGAGGGGCAAGTCGAATCGTCGCACCGCCCCTCCCACCTTTCAGTTCGGCGTTTGGTTGACGATCACCGTGCAGGTGATGCCGGCCGCCAACAACACGCCTTCCGGCACTTCATCGATATGAATCCGTACCGGCACCCGTTGCGCCAGGCGCACCCAGTTGAAGGTCGGGTTCACGTCGGCGATCAGCTCGCGGCTCTCGGGATTGTCGCGGTCGTAGATGCCACGCGAGATGCTTTCTACATGCCCTTTCAACGTCTCGCCGCTCATCAACTGCATATCGGCTTTATCACCGACTTTGACGTGGGGCAGTTTGGTTTCTTCAAAGAAGCCATAGACCCAGAACGAGTTCATATCGACCACGGCCATCTTGGCTTCGCCGATGCGCGCGTAGTCACCGCGATGCACGTTGAGGTTGGTGACGTAGCCGTCGACGGCCGCCACGACTTGAGTGCGTTTCAAATTCAGTTCGGCGGCTTCCAGTTGTGCCTGGGCGTGCTGGTAGTCGGCCATGGCCGCGTCGGCGATGTTGCTGGCATCGTCGCGATTTTCCTTGGAGATCACCAGCGCGTCGAGGTCGGCGCGGCGGTGGGCGTTGTCCTTGCGCATCTCCCAGGTGGCTTTACGTGATGCGACAAGGGCTTGCGCCTGTTTGACGGCGAGGCGGTAGTGCTCGGGGTCGATCTGCATCAGCAGGTCGCCCTTTTTCACCAACTGGTTGTCGCGCACCGGCACATCGACCACTTCGCCGGTGACGTCGGCGGCGACGTTGATGATGTCGGCGCGCAC
Source organism: Pseudomonas sp. PSPC3-2 (assembly GCF_049897085.1). Classification (NCBI taxonomy): domain Bacteria; kingdom Pseudomonadati; phylum Pseudomonadota; class Gammaproteobacteria; order Pseudomonadales; family Pseudomonadaceae; genus Pseudomonas; species Pseudomonas sp. PSPC3-2. The sequence goes on along the minus strand of NZ_JAFCVO010000001.1, from coordinate 52,245 downwards.
GCGGCCGTCGCGGGTCCAGGGCGTTTCCATGTAATGCACCCACAGCGTGCGGCCAATCCAGATCGCCAGAGCCAGTACCAGCAAGGTCGCGAGCAGGCTGAAAAACTTTTTCATCGGGGCATTCTCAACGGTAGACGGTCAGCGCCAGGGCGCCGAACAGGCAAACGAACAGGCTCAGGCGCAGCAACGCCGGGTGCCAGAAAAAACGGTACAGGTCGAACCCGGCCAGGAAGCGGTCCAGCGCCCAGGCCAACCCCGCCGCGATCAAAAACATCAGGGTCATGGTCGGCATGTAAATGCCGTGGAACGCGATTTCACGAGGCATGCCCAGCTCCTTTCAACATAAGCGCGCCTTGGGGCTTGTAGGCCGCCAGCGGCGATTGCGGGTCCAGCAGCGAAGTACGGATAAAGTGCAGGTAGCTTTTCACCCGGCGCAGGGCCGAGGTATCGAAGTGCGGCGCGAAGGGTTCGTCGGTGGCCTGCACGCGGCTGATCGCGTGGTCGACGGCAATCAGCCCGCGCTCCAGGTTGCTGGCGCTGGGTTGCAGGAACAGGCGCACCAGGGAGCGGCCCATCACGCGGATCGCCTGGCGCCAGGGCTGGGATTCGGCATAGGCCGGGTGGACCGGCAGGATCGCCTGCTCCTTGCGCAGTTCGATGATCGCGTGGCCGACTTCCAGCACCACGAACATCCAGCGCAGCAGGTTGCGTTGCACTTGCGGCTGGCCGACGGCAAGGCCGTAGGCCTGGTGCAGCAGGTCGCGGGTGCGGCTTTCGAAACTCGACGCCAAGCCCTTGAGCTTGCCGCTGATCGCGTACACCACTTGCTCGCGCAGGTCCTGTTCCAGGCGGCGCCACAACCAGCGGCTGTTGGGCGGCAGGATGATCGCACCCGCCGCCGCGCACACCAGCATGCCGATGATCATGGCGATGTAGTCGTTGATGAAGGTGTAGGGGTTGTAGACCGTGAGGTTGTCCGGCACCGAACCGGTGCTGAAAAAGATCAGCAGGCCCACGCCGACCCCGGCGTATTGCGGGCGTGAGGCGAGGAAGGCACCAAGGATGATCACCGGCGCGAGCATCACGCACAGCAGCGGGAAGCCGTCGATCCAGGGAAACACGAAAAACATTTCGACGAAGCCCACCAACGCCCCGATCAAGGTGCCGCAGGCCATCTGGAACGCCATGCGTTTGGGGTTCGGCGTGGCGGCGGACAGGCCGACGGTGGCGGCGGCGATCATGGTCATGGTCGCGCCGCTGGGCCAGGCGGTCGCCACCCAGTAACTGCCGAGCACGATCAGGATGAACGACGCCCGCACCCCCGAGGCCACGCAGGCCAGCCAGTTGGTTTTGGGGATGAAGGTTTCGTCCCACTGTTCCCGCGCATGGCTGTGATCGGCCAGGGAGGCGTGGGTCTGCGCGTAGTTGTGCAGGTCATCGACGAAGCGGTAGAGCAATTCGTAGGCGGTATGAAAATCCAGCTGCTCGGCTTCGCTCGGGTTGCCTTCCTGGAAGATCGCTCGCAGGCTGCGGACCTTGGCGGGCAAGCCGTCCTTGTAGACGCTCAACTGGGTGACCAACCGCGCCGCGTCGGGGCTGGTGAGGGCGCGGCCGGAGAACCCGTCGAGCACTTCGGCCAAGTCCTGCAAACCCGGTTTGATTTCAGCGACGACGTGGTCTGCGGCATCGGCACGCAGGCGTTCGAGCAACTGGTGCAAGGCGTTGAAGCGCGTGGTGATGCTCATGAACTCGCTGTTGAGGCGGCTGAGCCGGCCGTTGCGCCGACGCATGTGCGGGTCTTCGAACACGGTGAGGCTGCGCAGGCCTTCCAGGCCGACGGCTTCGGCGATAAAGCGCACGTTGGTGCTTTCGAAGTTCTCGCGCTGGCTGCGCCCACGCAAGCCGTCGGTGACGAACAGCGCGAACACGCCAAACCGCTGGTACAGCGCGTTGCGCATGGCCGCACTGGAGGTCTGCGGCAGGATCGCTGCGCTGACCAACGTGGAGACGAGAATCCCCAGGGAAATTTCCAGCACGCGCCACACAGCCGCCATAAACGCTCCGTCCGGGTGGGCCAGGGACGGCAGGCCGACCATCGCGGCGGTGTAACCGGCGAGCACAAACCCATACGCGCGAAAGTTGCGGTTGCGCGTGGCGCCGGCGGTGCAGAGACCTACCCAGATCGCCAGCGAGCCGAGGAACAGCTCGGTGTTCTGCGCAAACAAGGCGATCAGAAACACCATCGCCGCCGACCCGGCCAAAGTACCGAGGAAGCGATAAAAGCTCTTGACGAACACCTGGCCGCTCTGCGGTTGCATCACGATAAACACGGTGATCATCGCGGTGCGCGGTTGCGGCAGTTCCAGGCGCATGGCCAGCCACAGCGTGACGAACGCGGCGATCAGCACCTTGAAGATGTACACCCAGGTCACGCCATCACTGCGTGCCCAGTCGAAAAAGCCACGGCGCCACTCAAGGGAATACAGCCAGCGCAGCGGTGCAGGCAAGGGAGTCATTAAATCCTACTCAGTGATCAAACACGGCGAGCGCCGCCGGGGTTTTGCTCGGGACAGTCTTGGTAGCTTGCGGAACATCGTTGCCAGCGCCAAGCCCGCCGCCCAGGGCGGTCACCAGGTCGGCATGGGCCGTTAGACGCGCGGCCTGCACCTGTTGCTCGACCTGCTGCTGGCGGAACAGCAGGGTCTGGGCGTTCAGCACATTGAGGTAGTCCGTGAGGCCGCGCTGGTAGGCGATCATCGCGATGTCGTAGGTTTTCTGCGCCGAGGCCACCGATTCCGCGGCGAAGCCCTGTTGCTTGTTCATGGATTCGCGACGGATCAACTGGTCGCTGATGCCCTTGAGTGCGTTGACCAGGGTCTGGTTGTAATGCGCCACGGCGACGTCATAGCCGGCGCTGGCTTCACCCAGTTCCGAACGCAGGCGGCCGCCGTCGAAGATCGGCAGGGTGATGGCCGGGCCGACGCTGTAGTTGAGTTTCTTGCCGGTCAGAAAGCTCAGCATGCCGCCGCCGGTGGCCACGTAGCCGAGGCTGCCGACCAGATCGACGTTGGGGTAGAAGCCGGCGTGCGCGACATCGATGCCACGCGCCTGCGCTGCCACCTGCCAGCGGCTGGCGACCACGTCCGGGCGCTGGCCGAGCAATTGCGCGGGCAAGCTGGACGGCAATTTAAGCGGCGCGCCGAGAGATAAGGTCGGACGTTGCAGGTGCGCGCCCTCGCCCGGGCCTTTGCCCGCCAATGCCGCCAACTGGTTACGGCTCAGGGCGATCTCTTCGTCCAGGGCATCGAGCTGGCGATGGGTCTCGGGCAACGGGGTTTCGGCCTGGCTTACATCGAAATGCGTACCGATGCCCGCGTTCAGGCGTTTATTCGCCAAATCGAGAATCTGCTGTTGCTGGGCCAGCGTGGCCGCGACGATATCGCGGTTGGCGTAGTGCAGCGACAGCTGGATGTAGGCGCGCACCACGTTGTTCTGCAGTTCGAGCTGGGCCTGGCGTGCTTCGGCCGCGCTCATGTGCGCCAGGTCAACGGCACGCTCGGTGGCGTTGCTTTCACGGCCCCACAGGTCGAGGGCGTAGCTGAAACCCAGGGAGGTATTGTTGTCCCAGGTGTTGGCACCGCTCAATGCACCCGGGCCGTAGAACTGATCGTTCGGCCAGTTGTGGCGTTTGAGGGTGGTGTCGCTGTTGATCTGCAACGACTCGGCCGACTCGGCAATCCCGGCCATGGCCCGCGCTTCACGCACACGTGCGGCAGCCATGGCCAGGCTCGGGCTGTCATGGGTGGCGAGTTCGACCCAACGGTTGAGTTGGGGGTCACCGTAGACCTGCCACCATTGTGCGGTGGGCCAGTGGGCGTCCCGGGCGGCGCTCTGAATCGCCTCGTCGGTGGCCAGGGTATTGGCGTTGAGGGCCTGGTCTTGGGGGGCGATTCCTCCGGTTCCGATGCAGCCGCTGATTGCTAACGATAAGGCCCAAACACTGAGAGTCTTCAGCTCTCTGCTGATGCGACGCGGCACTGCTGCGAATTCCTGAGGTGGGTGATGCGGGGTAGGTGGCACAATTCTAGGACGCAAGGGGAATGGCGATAAGCTGGTATTCCTGTGAATCTTTATTACCGTTCAGGCGATAATCCCTTCGTAGGGATCACTGGTCTACGTAACTTTCTGTCACAATTTGTCATCTCCCTTGAGAACACCCCATGGACACTTTGCAAAACATGCGCGCTTTCAGTTGTGTGGCCGAGGCCGGCAGCTTCACCGCCGCCGCCGCACAACTGGACACTACCACCGCCAACATCTCGCGCGCGGTCTCCAACCTTGAGGCCCATCTGCAAACCCGCTTGCTCAACCGCACCACCCGCCGCATTGCGCTCACGGAAGCCGGTAAACGCTATTTATTGCGCTGCGAGCAAATCCTGGCCTATGTCGAGGAAGCCGAGGCCGAAGCCAGTGACGCCCACGCGCGCCCCTCCGGCCAATTGAAAGTGCACACCATGACCGGTATCGGCCAGCATTTCGTCATCGACGCCATTGCGCGCTACCGCCGCACTCACCCGGACGTGACCTTCGACCTGACCCTGGCCAACCGCGTGCCGGACTTGCTCGATGAGGGCTACGACGTGTCCATCGTGCTGGCCAGCGAACTGCCGGACTCGGGCTTCGTGTCCCAGCGCCTGGGCATCACCTACAGCATCGCCTGCGCGTCGCCGGACTACGTCAAGGCCAAAGGCTGCGCGCAACGGCCCAACGATTTGCTCAACCACGCCTGCCTGCGCCTGGTCAGCCCGGTCGTCCTGCTGGACAAATGGAGCTTCAACGGCCCCGACGGCCAGGAAAGTGTCGCGATCAACACATCACCGTTCCTGGTGAACTCGGCCGATGCGATGAAAACCGCCATCACCAGTGGCATGGGCGTCGGCCTGTTGCCGGTGTACGCCGCCATCGAAGGCCTGCGCAACGGCACGCTGGTACGGGTGATGCCCAACTACCGCTCCCAGGAACTGAACCTGTACGCCATTTACCCGTCGCGTCAGTACCTGGATGCGAAGATCAAGACCTGGGTGGAATACCTGCGCGGCTCGCTGCCGGAAATTCTCGCGGCGCATCAGGCTGAGTTGGTCGCGTATGAGTTGAGCGGCAGCCTGGGCGGCGTGCGGTTGGCGAACTGAAACTGACCGCTCCGACGCAGAGAACGATCATTACGGAGCTCACCTACACCAGACCAGGAAGCGTCTGACTTTTCGCTTCATCCCACCCTCCCTACCGTGGCCCTTCCTGAGGATTACAAAGGGATATATCTGGGATGGAGCGCTTTCACATCACGGTAGGGGACAGAACCACAGCTGGCGGTATCGTGCGCAGCGGTAGCGATCTCAGCAGCATTATCGACCAGGCTCAAGCGTGCGAAGGCGATCAGGTCTATTGCCCTGCCTGCAAAACAGTCGGCGTTATCGTCTGCGAAGGGCCACGGCTGGTAGATACAATAAACGGTGTCAACACGGCCTTGGACGGCGATATCTGTCGCTGCAAGTGCGACCCGCCGCCTCGGCTGATTGCCCATCAGACCATCAGCTCACAGATTATTGACGTGGCACCGCCCGCCGCGCAGCCTCGAAGCCGTGCAGCAGCACCAGAACCCACTAAAAGTGCGTCGCCTTCTGCTGCCAAATCCCCGCAGACGCCGCTCTCAACAAGCGTCAACAAAACGCCTGCGCCAACCTGCGAAAACCTTTGGCGTCAGTACCAGGACAGAGCCGAAGCTATCGTGGCACCCAACGGTGTACTGATCGCCGATCCCAAGGCGCGTAACCGCGCCATCAACTCAGCCTACGCCCAACTGTGGCGTGCGGACCCACGCTTTCAGTGGGCGGGCCTCGCGGCGTTCGCCTCCAAGCAGGTGGGCTGTGGATTGCTGCATGCGGCGCAATCAATTGAAGGCATTCAGGCTGAACATGAGGCACAAGAGCAACTGAAGAGAGATGCAAGAAAAGGTTTCTGGGGGCTGTTCAGCACTGAAGAGCGTGAACGGCGCACCAAGCTGGGCGAGTACGAACAGCGCCAACGCGACTATGAACAGGCCCGGCGCAACAACCCGGTGCCCGGTATCGACTGGCGGCAAGAGCAGGAACCGTTTTCTGCGGTACAGCAGCTTTACCAGCATGTGTACGAAATGATGGCGATGGGCAATACCACGCTGTTTTTAGATGTGTATGCGCTGCATTTGTTTTTTAGGGAGCGGGGGTTGGCGGAATTGGAGACGTGCTTGCCTTTACGCGCGAACATTTACGGGAGTGGCCATTCGGTGCTATGGCCGGTTGGACACCGGACGTTGAAATTCGGAGAAAGCTATAACGAAATCTTGCAAGCGTTCCAAGCTATCGAAGTCGACGATATCGCTGAAGGCGTTGTTTATCTGGCTTGGCACGAACAGCGTAATATCCTCCAACCAACCCTCTACAGCGACACAAAACTGGTCAATCTGCTGCGAGCCAACCATCTATCCTACGTTACAGGCATACCCTCCGGCGTCGCGCAGGCAATTGAACTGACGCTGACCAGCCAGTGCAGCCCAACCCATGACGGGCGTAGCGTCAGCTTCAGCAACTCCCCTTTCGCCGACCTGTCCGATATTCAACAACGCATGACTTTTGTGCTCAAAGCTGCAGCCCGGTTCAACGAGCTACTGCAAAGCGCCGAACGCATTCGTATCGAACAGTCTATCGACGACATCGCCTTTGGCAGGAACCTGCAATGAGCCGACTGGCGACATTAGGCTGGCGACGTGGCGTGCTCGGGCTGGTCATTACCTTATTACTGGCATGGACGGCGGCCCGCCTAAACGCAGACGATCCCGAAATCAGGCTGCTACTGGACGAACCTTGGGAAGAGATGCGTCGACGCTCCAGCGCGGATATCGACCCGGCGATTGCGGGGCACTACTGGGGGAGACAAACAAGGACTGATGCCCGCCTTCGTTTTATGGATCCTCAATACGGATTCGTGACGCCATTGGCTAGATTTTTTAGCATAAGTTTCGGCGAAGAACGCGTCACAGGTGTACGAATGTCCCCGCAAATCGAACCCTTACTGCTCGATGACACGCTCAAGGTCGTATTGGACTTACAGGAGCAGTGGCGCAAGGGTGGCTGGATACCCATTCATGAAAAGAGCGATCCGCCTTTCGCCGATACTCTGCAGTGGCGTGATCAGCTACGAGACGTGATGGGCGGTGGAACATCTTACTGGCAAGTAGCTGATCAATATCAGGTCATGCTGGTAGTCAATCGATTCAAGGATGATCGACACCCCACAGAAGAGCGCTATCTTATCAAGTTGGCCTTGGCAAACCCTTGGGTGCAACCATGAGCTTGAGCACAAACCGGCGACGTGGCGTGCTCGTGCTGGTCATCATCTTATTACTGGCGTGGTCAGCAATCAGCCTCTACGCCGACGAACCTGAAATCGCAGTGATGCTTGGCGAGCCATGGGAGGACATGCGCCAGCGGTCCAGTGCAGAAATCGATCCCGCCATCCCCGGAACATTTTGGGGGAGGCAAACGCGTACCGATGCACGCCTTCGCTTCATCGATCCTCAATATGGTTTTGTGACGCCAATGGCACGTTTTTTCACGGTGGCATTCAATCGCGAGCGGGTAGAGAACATTACGATGTCCCCTCAAGTAGAACCTTTGCTGCTGGATGACACACTCAAGGTTGTAATGGACCTACAGGGGCAATGGCGCAAAGGCGGATGGATTCCCATCCGGGTCAATTACAACCCGGAGCTGGCCGATACGCCTGAGTGGCGTGCCAAACTGAGAGATTCTGACGGTGGCGGGACGTTCTATTGGCAAGCAGGTGATCAGTATCAGCTGATGGTGGGCGTTCGTCGCTTCCATGACTACCGAAACCCCGACGAAGAGCGCTACCTAATCACTTTCCAACTGGCCACCCCGTGGGTGCAACCATGAGCTTGAGCACAAACCGGCGACGTGGAGTGCTCGGGCTGGTCATCATCTTATTACTGGCGTGGTCAGCGATCAGCCTCTACGCCGACGAACCTGAAATCGCAGTGATGCTTGGCGAGCCATGGGAGGACATGCGCCAGCGGTCCAGTGCAGAAATCGATCCCGCCATCCCCGGAACATTTTGGGGGAGGCAAACGCGTACCGATGCACGCCTTCGCTTCATCGATCCTCAATATGGTTTCGTGACGCCAATGGCACGTTTTTTCACGGTGGCATTCAATCGCGAGCGGGTCGAGAACATTACGATGTCCCCTCAAGTAGAACCGTTGCTTCTGGATGACACACTCAAGGTTGTAATGGACCTACAGGGGCAATGGCGCAAGGGTGGCTGGGTGCTCATTCATGAAGCGAGCAACCCGGAGCTGGCCGATACGCCTGAGTGGCGTGCCAAACTGAGAGATTCTGACGGTGGCGGGACGTTCTATTGGCAAGCAGGTGATCAGTATCAGCTAATGGTGGGCGTTCGTCGCTTCCATGACTACCGAAACCCCGACGAAGAGCGCTACCTAATCACTTTCCAACTGGCCACCCCGTGGGTGCAACCTTGAGCAACAACTGCGATGTGGCGTGCTCGGGCGGGCCATTACCTTACTACTGGCATGGTCGGTGATCCGTTTATTGATCGTTCCCACGCTCAGCGGGGGAGTGAGGCCCGGACGTTCTGCGTCTCGCTCGTGAAGCCGGGACGCAGAGCGTCACCGTATGCGTTCCCACGCATAGGAACGATCCTACGTGGTGTCTTGGCGTTTTTCGCGAGCAAACTCGCTCCTGCAGTGGTGTTGCGTTAACGGGATAAATGTTAGCTTGCTTGGCATTCTCCCGTAGTCGATGAGCCCGCCTGCAATGAAAAAGACTGTCCTCGCCTTCAGCCGCGTCACCCCGGAAATGATCGAACGCCTGCAACAGGATTTCGAGGTGATCGCGCCCAACCCCAAGTTGGGCGACATCAACGCACAGTTCAACGAAGCCCTGCCCCACGCCCACGGCCTGATCGGCGTGGGTCGCAAGCTGGGCCGCGCGCAGCTCGAAGGCGCGAGCCAACTGGAAGTGGTGTCCAGCGTGTCGGTGGGCTACGACAACTATGACGTGGCGTACCTCAACGAACGCGGGATCATGCTCACCAACACCCCCGACGTCCTCACCGAAAGCACCGCCGACCTGGCCTTCGCCCTGCTGATGAGCAGCGCACGCCGGGTCGCCGAGCTGGACGCATGGACCAAGGCCGGCCAGTGGAAAGCCAGCGTCGGCGCGTCGTTGTTCGGCGGCGACGTACACGGCAAGACATTGGGCATCGTCGGCATGGGCAATATCGGCGGCGCCGTCGCCCGTCGCGGGCGCCTGGGCTTCAACATGCCGATTCTGTACAGCGGTAACAGCCGCAAGACCGCACTGGAACAGGAACTGGGCGCGCAGATGCGCAGCCTGGAGCAGTTACTGGCTGAAGCGGATTTCGTCTGCCTGGTGGTGCCGTTGAGCGAAAAGACCCGGCACCTGATCAGCCATCGCGAGCTGGGGATGATGAAATCCAGCGCGATCCTGATCAATATTTCCCGCGGCCCGGTGGTCGACGAGCCGGCGCTGATCGAAGCCCTGCAAACCCAGCGTATTCGCGGGGCGGGGCTGGACGTGTATGAACAGGAGCCGCTGGCCGAGTCGCCGCTGTTCCAACTGAGCAATGCGGTGACCCTGCCGCACATCGGCTCGGCGACCCATGAAACCCGCGCAGCCATGGCCAACCGCGCCCTGGACAACCTGCGCAGCGCCCTGCTCGGCCAACGCCCGCAGGACCTGATCAACCCACAGGTGTGGAAGGGCTGAGATAAGCCGACTTCATCGGCGCATGCCCCTAAAGCCTGGGCCGATGAAGTCGATAACCTTCCATAGATGATTCCCCCTGATCCACAGAAGGTTTTTATGTCCACTTCTAAAGCCCGCGCAGACTCACTCTCGCTTCTGCTCTTTACCTTGCGCAGCGGCAAGTTGATGGCCATTAACCTGCTGAAAGTCAGCGAAATCATCCCCTGCCCGCCGCTGACCAAGCTGCCGGAGTCTCATCCCCACGTCAAAGGCATCGCAATGCTGCGCGGCACCTCGCTGTCGGTGATCGACCTGAGTCGCGCCCTCGGCGAAATGCCGTTGGTGGACCCGGACGGCGGTTGCCTGATCGTCACCGACGTCAGCCGCTCCAAACAGGGCCTGCATGTGCAGGCGGTGAGCAAGATCGTGCATTGCCTGACCACCGATATCCGCCCGCCGCCCTTCGGCGCCGGCGGTAACCGCTCGTTCATCACCGGGGTCACCCAGGTAGAAGGCGGCCTGGTGCAGGTGCTGGATATCGAAAAAGTCATCCACGCCATCGCGCCGGTGCCGATTGAAATGGCGCCGACCGACTTGACCATGGAAGAGGCCGAAGTCCTGGGCAATGCGCGCATCCTGGTGGTGGATGACAGCCAGGTCGCCTTGCAACAGTCGGTACACACCCTGCGCAACCTGGGCCTGACCTGCCACACCGCGCGCAGCGCCAAGGAAGCCATCGACGTATTGCTGGAGTTGCAGGGCACCGCCGGGCAAATCAACGTGGTGGTGTCGGACATCGAAATGTCCGAAATGGACGGTTACGCCCTCACCCGCACCCTGCGCGAAACCCCCGATTTCCAGGACCTCTACGTGCTGTTGCACACCTCCCTGGACAGCGCGATGAACAGCGAAAAAGCACGTGTGGCCGGAGCCGACGCCGTGCTAACCAAATTCTCCTCACCCGAGCTGACCAAATGCCTAGTGGTGGCCGCCCAGACCGTGGCGCAAAAAGGCCTGTAACCGGTGACCGAGTATTTCCAACTGCTACGCCGCGACCTCACCCGTGACCTGCCCGCGCCGCAGTGGCCGGCCGGTACACAGCTGGATCACTTCCGCGACGAATGGGCCCCGGCGATTCATGCAGTGTTGTGCATGACCCAGGCACAAGGCGGCGGCCGCGTCGCCAACCTGCAAACCTGGCGGCAGCAATTCGTGACCGATGCCGAGTTCGACCCCACGCTGTGCCTGGTGGCGAGCAATGCCGAAGGCATCCTCGGCGTGGCCCAGTGCTGGACCAGCGCCTTCATCAAGAACCTCGCCGTCCATCCCTGCGCCCAGGGCCAGGGGCTGGGGCGCGCCTTGTTGCTGCACGCCTTCCAGGTGTTCAAACAGCGCGGCGAGCCCTGTGTGGACCTCAAGGTCCTGGAAAGCAACCAACGTGCCCGGCAGCTCTATGAAAGCGCCGGCATGACGTTTGTGCTGCGCGATGCGGTCACCGAGGACTGACGGGCACTGGCGCACAACTTGCTTTCAGTGCCCTTGAACGCTGAAAAGAGGCGAAAACCCGTCACCGTTCGAGCGTGCCCTCTGACCTAGCCTGGTGACAGATCTGCCATGAACACTCATTTTTCCTGCGTCGGTTGTGGCAAATGCTGCACCGACCACCATGTGCCCCTGACCCTCGAAGAAGCCCGCCAATGGGCGGCTGACGGCGGCAGCGTGATCGTTCTGGTGGAAGGTTTTCTCGGCAACGGCCTTGGCCTGCCGCTGCAACAACGCGAGCATGCCGAACGCCGTTCGGTGCTGGTACCCAGCGGTAAGACCCAGGCATTCGTGGCCATCACCTTTGCCGCCTACAACCCCGGACGCTGCCGGAATCTTGACGAAGACAACCTGTGCCGCATCTATGACCGCCGGCCGTTGGTCTGCCGCATCTATCCGATGGAGATCAACCCGCACATCCCGTTCAACCCTGCCGCCAAGGAATGCCCGCCGGAGTCGTGGGAACAGGGCCCGGTGTTGATTGCCGGTGGCGAACTGATGGATGAAGAACTGGCTGAATTGATCCGCCGCTCACGCCAGGCCGACCGCGACGATGTACAGACCAAAGAAGCGGTGTGCACCCTGCTGGGGATTCGCACCACAGCGCTCAAGGGCGATGGTTTTACTGCGTACCTGCCGCAGATGGATGCCTTTGCCCAGGCGATCGAGCGGGCGGCGAGCCAGCCTTGCGTGGCGAATGAGTGGGTGTTTCATGTGTCCGGGATGGACATCGCCGAGCAGTTGCTGGATGCGGGGGCACAGCTTGCCACCGAGGTGCCGGCCAACTATGCGTTTATTCCGCTGCGCACAGCCTAGTCTTTTGGCGCAACGGGGACTGTATCCAGGCGGTAGGGCTGAATGATCCGCTGGTATTCGCCGTTCTGCACCAGCTGTTCAAGGGCGCGGTTGAGTGCATTGCGCAGGGCGGTATCGGGTTTGCGCACCGCGATTGCCACGCCGCTGCCCAATAGCTCGGCCGAAATCGCGGGGCCGAGGAAGTCGAAGTCCTGGCCATCGACGGTATCGAGCAGTGCCTCGCGAATTTCCACGGTACCTTGCAGGGTCGCATCGATATCCCCCGCCACCAGGCTGCGAATCAGTTCGTCATTGAGCCAGAAGCTCTTGACAATAACGCCCTTGGGCGCCCACTGCGCATGGGCGAAGGCTTCGCGATTACTACCCAGCAACACCCCGACACGCTTGCCCTTGAGCGAGCGCACGGTCGGCATCAGGCCTGATGTTCTGTGGGCGACCAAGCGCGTGGTGAACGGATAGAGTTCATCGGTGAAGTTCACCCAGCGCCGACGTATCGACGTGGGCGCCATGCCCATGATTGCGTCGAATTGCCGGGCTTCGAGGGCGGGGAAATTTTCCACCAGCACCTGATCGACCCAGGTACAGCGCACATTCAACTGCACGCATAGCGCGTTACCCAGGTCGATGTTCAGGCCGACCAGTTGCCCTTGCGGGTTGCGGCTCTGGAACGGGGAGAATTGCGCAGCAACGGCAAAGCGAATTTCACGCCGTGGCGGATCACTGGCGGCAACGCTATCAACCGACAGCAATAACGCGAGCACTGCACACATGTGTATCAGAGCCACAGGAAACGTCCTTTTCCGGAAAGTCCAGCCTCAGCCATCCCACCCCGGCGGAAAAAGCCGGGGCGCAGCGCAGGCTGTGCAAGCTTTCAAGAAACAGTCGTGGCTCTACAATCAGAAATATCAGCGGACGTTGTAGGACGTAGTCGACACAGCGTGCGACGCATTACTCTCAGCGTTTACCCATCGAACGACGGGTGCCCGGCGGCGCCATGCCTGGGGACTTGGTGTGCCCGTTCTTCGCGCCATTCTTGTACCAAGGCTGGGCGGCATTCTTGGCCCCGGCCAGTTCACCCGGTTTGAACGGAAACTTAAACGCCGGGACCTCGGTTTTTTCAACGCCTTCGGCGCTGGCCGGATCGACGAGGTCGGCCGCTTCAACAGGGGGTTGTGTCGGGGAAGTCATGGAAGCTCCGGAGCATGCAAAAAATGATGCGGGGCCAGCTTGCGGCCCACACTGGCGAGCAGTATACCTGCGCCCTTCGGATCTTTAACCACTGCCTGTACGAATGGTCGGCGTTTACTGACAGCGCTGTCAGTTAGCAGTCACCTTGCTGACCGGGTTGACGGGCTATAAAGACACCTCACTCTTCCGTTCCTTTGCCCTGGCGCCTCACCCCCATGCAAATTAAACGAAAAACTGCCCTGATCGTGGGTGTCCTGCTGGTGCTGGCGATTGCAGCCTGGGCGCTGACGCGACCGGCCAAAACCAGGCTGGCGGCGCCGACGGCGATCCCGGTACGGGTGGTGAGCGTGGCGCAACAGGACATCCCGCGTTTCGTCAGCGGCATTGGCACGGTGCTGTCGTTGCACAGCGTGGTGATCCGCCCGCAGGTCGACGGCATCCTCACCCAATTGCTGGTCAAGGAAGGCCAGCGGGTCAAGGCAGGGGATCTGTTGGCGACCATCGATGACCGCTCGATCCGCGCCAGCCTCGACCAGGCCAAGGCCCTGCTGGGAGAAAACCAGGCGCAACTGCAAGTGGCGCTGATCAACCTCCAGCGCTACAAGGCATTGAGTGTCGACGACGGCGTGTCCAAGCAGACCTATGACCAGCAGCAAGCCCTGGTCAACCAGCTCAAGGCCACCACCCAGGGCAATCAGGCCGCGATTGATGCGGAAAAGGTGCAGCTTTCCTACACTCAGATTCGCTCACCGGTCAGCGGCCGCGTGGGGATTCGCACCGTGGATGAAGGCAACTTCCTGCGCACTAGCGATACCCAGGGCCTGTTCTCGGTCACGCAGATCGACCCGATTGCCGTCGAGTTTTCCCTGCCGCAACAGATGTTGCCCACCTTGCAAGGCCTGATCGCGGCCCCCGTCCCAGCCAGCGTCGACGCCTACCTGGGCGCTGACACCGACGGCCAGACCGGCGACCTGCTCGGCGAAGGCCACTTGAGCCTGATCGACAACCAGATCAGTTCCACCACCGGCACCCTGCGCGCCAAGGCCGAGTTCAATAACGCCACGCAGCGCCTGTGGCCGGGGCAACTGGTGACCATCAAGATCCAGACCGGCCTCGACAAGAACGCCCTGGTGGTGCCGCCGACCGTGGTGCAACGCGGGCTGGATGCGCACTTTGTGTACCGGGTCAACGGCGACAAGGTGGAGGTGGTACCGGTGCAGGTCACCTACCAGAACAGCGATGTGACGCTCATCAAGGGCGTACAGGCCGGTGATGTGCTGGTCAGCGACGGCCAATCGCGGCTCAAGGCCGGCGCTCAGGTCGAGGTGCTCAAAGAGCCACCGCAAGTGATCCAGACCGTCGACGCCAAGGTGCAACCATGAACGACAGCCGCTCGCCGTCAGCCTGGTGCGTCGACCACCCGGTCGCGACGCTGCTGCTGACTTTTGCCCTGGTGTTGCTCGGGCTGATTGCCTTCCCGCAACTGGCCATCGCCCCGCTGCCGGAAGCGGAATTTCCGACGATCCAGGTCACCGCGCAACTGCCCGGCGCCAGCCCGGACACCATGGCTTCGTCGGTGGCCACGCCCCTGGAGGTGCAATTCAGCGCCATCCCCGGCATGACCCAGATGACCTCCAGCAGCGCCTTGGGCTCCAGCCTCTTGACCCTGCAATTCACCCTGAACAAGAGCATCGACACCGCCGCCCAGGAAGTCCAGGCGGCGATCAACACCGCCTCCGGCAAGCTGCCCAGCGATATGCCGAACCTGCCGACCTGGAAAAAGGTCAACCCGGCGGACAGCCCGGTGCTGATCCTCAGCGTCAGTTCCGCCAGCATGCCCAGCACCGAGCTGAGCGATTACGTGGAAACCCTGCTGGCACGGCAAATCAGCCAGATCGACGGCGTCGGCCAGATCAACATCACCGGCCAGCAACGCCCGGCGATTCGCGTGCAGGCTTCGCCCGACAAACTCGCGGCCATCGGCCTGACCCTGGCCGACATCCGCTTGGCGATCCAGCAGTCAAGCCTGAACCTGGCCAAAGGTGCGATCTACGGGGAGAACAGCGTGTCGACCCTGTCGACCAACGACCAGTTGTTTCAGCCTGAGGACTACGCCCAACTGATCGTGTCCTACAAGAATGGCGCGCCAGTTCAACTGCGCGACATCGCCAAAGTCATCAACGGTTCGGAAAACGCCTACGTACAGGCGTGGTCCGGCGATACGCCGGGGGTCAACCTGGTGATCTCGCGCCAGCCCGGCGCGAACATCGTCGAAACCGTCGACCGCATTCAAGCGCAACTGCCGCGCCTGCAGGCCATGTTGCCGGCGTCGGTGCAGGTCAGTGTGTTGAGCGACCGCACCAAGACCATCCGCGCCTCCCTGCATGAAGTGGAAGTGACCCTGCTGATCGCCGTGTTGCTGGTGGTGGCGGTGATGGCGCTGTTCCTGCGCCAGTTGTCGGCGACGTTGATTGTGTCCAGCGTGCTCGGGGTGTCGCTGATCGCCAGTTTCGCCTTGATGTACCTGATGGGCTTCAGCCTGAACAACCTGACCCTGGTGGCGATCGTCATCTCCGTGGGTTTTGTGGTGGACGATGCGATCGTGGTGGTGGAGAACATTCACCGCCATCTCGAAGCCGGACTGGGCAAGCGCGAAGCGGCGATCAAGGGCGCCAGCGAGATTGGCTTTACCGTGGTGTCCATCAGCTTCTCGCTGGTAGCGGCGTTCATTCCGCTGCTGTTCATGGGCGGCGTGGTCGGGCGCTTGTTCAAGGAGTTCGCGCTGACGGCGACCTCGACCATCCTGATTTCGGTGGTGGTCTCGCTGACGCTGGCGCCGACCCTGGCGGCACTGTTCATGCGCGCCCCGACCCATCCCGCCAACGCCAAGCCTAGTTTCAGCGAACGCCTGCTGGCCGCTTATGCACGCAACCTGCGCCGCGCCCTGGCCCATCAACGCAGCATGCTGGCGATCTTCGTGGTCACGCTGGCGCTGGCGGTGCTCGGCTACGTGTTCATCCCCAAGGGTTTCTTCCCGGTGCAGGACACCGGCTTCGTGCTCGGCACCAGCGAAGCGGCGGCCGATGTGTCGTACCCGGACATGGTCGCCAAGCACAAGGCCCTGGCCGAGATCATCAAGGATGACCCGGCGGTGGCAGACTTTTCCCACTCGGTGGGCGTCACTGGCAGCAACCAGACCATCGCCAACGGCCGCTTCTGGATCGCCTTGAAAGACCGCGGCGATCGCGAT
Organism: Pseudomonas sp. PSPC3-2; assembly: GCF_049897085.1. NCBI lineage: Bacteria > Pseudomonadati > Pseudomonadota > Gammaproteobacteria > Pseudomonadales > Pseudomonadaceae > Pseudomonas > Pseudomonas sp. PSPC3-2. The sequence goes on along the minus strand of NZ_JAFCVO010000001.1, from coordinate 35,604 downwards.
GTGTCCGCCAGCCAGTTCATCGACCGCATCCGCCCAAAACTGGCGAAGGTGCCGGGCATCGTGCTGTACCTGCGTGCAGGCCAGGACATCAACCTCAGTTCCGGCCCCAGCCGCGCCCAGTACCAGTACGTGCTCAAAAGCAACGACGGCCCGACACTGAATACCTGGACCCAGCGCCTCACCGAAAAACTGCGCGCCAACCCGGCGTTTCGCGACCTGTCCAACGACCTGCAACTGGGCGGCAGCATTACCCACATCAGTATCGACCGTCAGGCCGCCGCGCGCTTCGGCCTGACCGCCACCGATGTCGACCAGGCGTTGTATGACGCGTTCGGCCAGCGCCAGATCAACGAGTTCCAGACCGAGATCAACCAGTACCAAGTGGTGCTGGAACTCGACAGCCAGCAACGCGGTAAAGCCGAAAGCCTCAATTATTTCTACCTGCGCTCGCCGCTGACCAGTGAGATGGTGCCGTTGTCGGCCTTGGCCAAGGTCGACCCGCCCAGCGTGGGCCCGTTGTCCATCAGCCATGACGGCATGTTCCCGGCCGCCAACCTGTCGTTCAACCTGGCGCCCGGCGTGGCGCTGGGGGATGCGGTGATCATGCTCAACCAGGCCAAGAACGAAATCGGCATGCCGGCCAGCATCCTCGGCAACTTCCAGGGCGCGGCCCAGGCGTTCCAGAGTTCGCTGGCCAGCCAGCCGTGGCTGATCCTGGCGGCGCTGGTGGCGGTCTACATCATTCTCGGCGTGCTGTACGAAAGTTTCGTCCACCCGCTGACGATCATTTCCACCTTGCCCTCGGCCGGCCTGGGCGCGTTGATCATGTTGTGGCTGCTGGGCCAGGACTTCTCGATCATGGCCCTGATCGGCCTGGTGTTGCTGATCGGCATCGTCAAGAAGAACGGCATCCTGATGATCGACTTCGCCCTCGAAGCGCAGCGGGTCCGAGGCCTGCCGCCGCAGGAAGCGATCTACGAAGCCTGTGTCACGCGGTTCCGGCCGATCATCATGACCACCCTCGCCGCCCTGCTCGGCGCCGTGCCGCTGATGCTCGGCGCAGGCCCCGGCGCGGAACTGCGCCAACCGCTGGGGATCGCGGTGGTCGGCGGCTTGCTGGTGAGCCAGGCGCTGACGTTGTTCACCACGCCGGTCATATACTTGTACCTTGAGAAGTTTTTCCACAGGCCCACACCAACGCCCGCGTTGGCGACCACACATTAAGGCGGGGTCATGCGCGTCCTGATCGTTGAAGATGAAGAAAAAACCGCAGACTACCTGCATCGCGGCCTGACGGAACAAGGCTACACCGTCGACGTGGCGCGTGAAGGCGTCGAGGGTTTGCACCTGGCGCTGGAAAACGATTACGCGGTGATCGTGCTCGACGTGATGCTGCCCGGTCTCGACGGCTTCGGCGTGCTGCGCGCCTTGCGTGCGCGCAAGCAAACGCCGGTGATCATGCTCACCGCCCGCGAACGCGTGGAAGACCGCATTCGCGGCCTGCGTGAAGGCGCCGACGATTACCTGGGCAAGCCGTTTTCCTTCCTGGAACTGGTGGCGCGCCTGCAAGCCCTGACCCGCCGCAGTGGCGGGCACGAACCGGTGCAGGTGACCGTCGCCGACCTGTGGATCGACCTGATCAGCCGCAAGGCCAGCCGCAACGGCGTGCGCCTGGACCTGACCGCCAAGGAGTTCTCGCTGCTCAGCGTATTGGCTCGGCGCCAGGGTGAGATTCTGTCCAAGACCGCCATCGCGGAGATGGTCTGGGACATTAATTTCGACAGCGACGCCAACGTGGTCGAAGTCGCGATCAAACGCCTGCGCGCCAAGCTCGACGGGCCGTTCGAACACAAGCTGCTGCACACCATCCGCGGCATGGGCTATGTGCTGGAGAGCCGCAGTGTCAGCTAATTCCATCGCCCTGCGCTTGAGCGGCATGTTCACCCTGGTGGCGCTGCTGATCTTCCTGTTGATCGGCGGCGCGCTCTATCAGCAAGTGGACCAAGGCTTGGGCCTGTTACCGGAGGCCGAACTGGATGCGCGCTACAGCGTGCTGGAGTCGTCGGTGACACGTTTCGGCACGCCGGAGCATTGGACCAAGATCAAGGCCAAACTCAAGTTGCTGGCTGAGGAAGACAAGCGCATCCGTTTCTGGGTGGTGAGCAGCGACCCGAACTACGAATACGGCAGCCCGGACGCGCAGATCCGCACGTTCGCCGCCGGCCCGACCGGCAAACGCGACTTACGCCTGGCCGGCCATAACGACCCGTTCAAAGTGCTGGTGAGCCAGTTCCCCGCCCAGGACCAGCGTCCGCCATTGCGCTTCATGATCGCCATCGACACCGAAAACTTCCGCGCCACCCAGCACCACTTGCTGGTGGCGCTGATCAGCCTGGCGTTCATCGGCGTGGTCCTGGCGGCGCTGCTGGGGTTCTGGGTCTCGCGCATCGGCCTCAAGCCGCTGGGCAAACTCTCGGATGAGGCGCAGAAACTCGCGCCGCCGAAACTCTCCGGGCGCCTGCAACTGTCGCCACTGCCGCCGGAGTTGAGTCAGTTCGTCAACTCGTTCAACGCCACCCTGGACCGGGTCGAACAGGCCTACTCGCGCCTGGAGTCATTCAACGCCGACGTCGCTCATGAACTGCGCTCACCCCTGACCAACCTGATCGGCCAGACTCAGGTCGCGCTGACACGCGGGCGCTCGGCCGAGCATTATTTCGAGGTGCTGCAGTCCAACCTGGAAGAATTGGAGCGCCTGCGTTCGATCATCAACGACATGCTGTTCCTCGCCAGCGCCGACCAGGGCAGCAAGGCCACCAAGCTGATCGAAAGCTCCCTGGCCGACGAAGTGGCGACCACCCTCGACTACCTGGATTTCATCCTCGAAGACGCCCAGGTCCGGGTGCAAGTACACGGCGACGCCCAGGTACAGATCGAAAGAGCCCACCTGCGCCGCGCGCTGATCAACCTGCTGAGCAACGCCGTGCAGCACACCGCGCCAGGGCAGGTCATCGCGGTGAACATCGACGTGCAGGAGCATCAGGTGGCGATCGCCGTGACCAACCCCGGCGCCGCGATTGCCAGCGAGCACCTGCCTCGACTGTTCGAGCGCTTCTATCGGGTGGATGCATCACGCAGCAACAGCGGCGCCAACCACGGGCTGGGGCTGGCCATCGTCAAGGCGATTGCGCTGATGCATGGCGGCGATGTGTTCGTGCGCAGTGACGCGGGCGGCAACACCTTCGGTATTACCCTGCCCGTCTAAATCTTGAGAACACTTCAGCCCCATGTGGGAGGGGGCTTGCTCCCGATAGCGGCAGATCAGTCAGTACTTCAGTGACTGATACACCGCTATCGGGAGCAAGCCCCCTCCCACACTGCACCGCGCCGCTTGCGCTAAATCTCTGACTGTTGCGATTTGGGCAACAGTCATTATCTTGTTACACTCTGTATCGCAGCGCTCGCCTGCGTTAATTTGACGCATCGATGAGCGCGACGGCAAAGACAGCTGACCCGCTTACCCGAATTTCCCTCGACTTTTTTCCAGGGCTCTACACTGGGAAACAGTCTTAAAGCCGCTGACTTCAGCGGCTTTTTTTTTGCCGTAAAAAAGGCCAGGCACACCCCCACGACATTGGCCGTTTTCGTTTGACCAAAGGAGCTCCACCGGTGAAGAACTCGCTGACGTTCACCCCGTTATTCCTCGCGATTGCAGCAACGATCGCCCCCCTCGCCCACGCGGCAGACACCTCCACCACCGACGGTTTCGTCGAAGGCGCAAGCCTCAAACTCAACGCCCGCAACTACTACATGAACCGCGACCGTCGCGACATCCACACCGATGACAGCAAAGAATGGGGCCAGGGCTTTCTCGGCATCTTCGAATCCGGCTACACCCAGGGCACTGTCGGCTTCGGCCTGGATGCCCACGCCATGCTCGGCCTCAAGCTCGACGGCGGTGGCGGCACCGACGGTTCCAGCATCCTGCCGTATGGCAACAGTGACGGCAGCGGCAAGGCGCCGGGGTCGTTTTCCACCGCTGGCGGCACGCTGAAGATGCGCGCGTTCGACACGGAACTGAAAGCCGGTGACCTGTTCCTCAACAACCCGGTGATCGCCGGCGGCATGACCCGTATGCTGCCCCAGACCTTTCGCGGCGTGAGCCTGACCAACCACAGCGTTGACGGCTGGATGATCGAAGGCGGCCAAGCCAGTTTCACCAAACTCTATAACCAGAGCGGCCACGGGCGCATCGGCACCAGCTACGGCGTACTGCCGGAGCACGCCGACAGCCAGCACCTGGACTGGGCCGGTGTGTCGTTCAGCGGCATCCCGGGCCTGACCAGCAACCTGTACGCCTCCGAACTCAAGGATGTGTGGCACCAGTACTACTACGACCTCGACTACACCTACGCACTGAACGATCTGGTCAGCCTCAACCCCGGCCTGCACTACTACCACACCCAGGACAGCGGCCAGTCGCTGCTGGGTAACATCGACAACAACACCTACAGCCTGCATTTCACCGTAGGCGTGGGCAACCACAGCGTCACGGCCGCGTACCAGCGGGTCAACGGCAACACACCGTTCGACTACATCACCCAGGGCGACAGCGTGTACCTGGACAACTCCCAGCAATACTCGGACTTCAACGGCCCCAACGAGCGTTCGTGGAAGCTCAAGTACGCTTATGACTTTGTCGGCCTCGGCCTGCCCGGCCTGACCACTGCCGTGTCCTATAGCAGCGGCAAGACCGACCTGAGCAAAGTCGACCCCAATAGCCGGGGCTACAGCGCCTGGTACAGCGCCGACGGCCAGGACGCCAAGCACTGGGAACGGGACATCGATATGAAATACGTGGTGCAGGGCGGCAAGGCCAAGGATCTGTCGCTGCGCCTGCAATGGGCGACCAACCGCGGCAGCAATGGCTACTCGGCGGTGGATCGGGATGTGGATGAATACCGGGTGATCGTCGACTATCCGATCAACGTGTTCTAAAGCGCAGATCTTTCTTTTTGACCCATCAATCAATTTTCATCGGGTAGAACTAAACTGCCAGCATCTTTATCGTCGAAGTCTGCCCGATGAGTCAACGCCCCGTCCGTACACCACCTGAACGCCCAGAGCTGTTGCTGATGCTGGGCAGTGGCCTCACCGTCGCGCTGATCGTGATCATGGTCTCGGTGCTGTTGATCCGCGAACACGCCAGTGCTCTGGAGGCGGCCAAACGCTCAACCACCAACATCGCGCAACTGATCAACGCCGATGTGCTGCGTAACGTCGAACTCTATGACCTCGCACTGCAAGGGCTGATCGCGGCCACCCAGCGCAAGGATTTGTCCCGGGTATCAGCGGACATCCGACACCTGGTGCAATTTGAGCGGTCAGCGGCCGCGCCGTTCAAAGGCGAAGTGCTGTTGCTGGACGCCAAGGGCGCCGTCATCGCTGACTCTTCGACGCTCAAGCCAACCCCGCGCAATTTCGCTGACCGCGACTACTTCATCGCACATAAGAACGCCGGCCAGACCGACCTGTTCATCAGCCGGCCGTTCAGGGTTGAGTGCAATTGCGAGCAGGTCTGGCGCATCGCATTCAGCCGCCGCGTCACCGGCGCCAACGGCGAGTTTGCCGGGGTCGCCGTGGCCACCATGCGCCTGGCGTACTTCGATCAGTTGTTCAAAGGCCTGACCATCGGCCATAGCAGCTCGGTCAACCTGTTGAACAACCGCGGCATTCTCCTGGCCCAGCAACCGCTGCTGGAGCGCGACATGATCGACAAGGACCTGAGTGATCGCCCCAACTTCAAGCGCATGCTGCGCGATGGGAGCGGCAGCTTTAGGGCCATCTCAGCCATCACCGACAAGGAGCGCCTGTACACCTTCACCAATGTCGGTGAGCTGCCCCTGATTGTGGTGGTGGCGCTGTCCAGCGACGATGTGTTCGCGCCGTGGAAACGCGCGGCGATGCTGACAAGCGGCGCCACGGGCATCCTGTGTCTGGGCCTTCTATGGCTGACCTGGATGCTGCGCCGGGAACTGCGACGCCGTTATCGCGCAGAGAAGGTGCTGTCAGAACTGGCAGCCACCGACGCGCTCACCGGCCTGGCCAACCGGCGCAAACTGGACCACCGCCTGCGCCTGGAATGGGACCGCGCTCAGCGCTCTGCCGAACCGCTGACGCTGTTGATGATCGACGTCGACCACTTCAAGGCATTTAACGACCGCCACGGCCATCACGGCGGCGATGAGGCGTTGCGCAACGTCGCCCAGGTGATCGGCAGCAACATCCGTCGCCCAGCCGACCTGGCCGCACGTTATGGCGGTGAAGAGTTCGCCGTGGTGTTGCCGGCTACCGATGACCGAGGCGCATGGCTGATTGCCGAGCATATCCGCAGTGGCGTCGAGCACTTGCCACGGGTGGCGGGAGATGAACGGCCGATCACCGTGAGCATCGGCCTGAGTACCTGGGAAAAGCGCAGTGGCATGTCCCTGGAGGATTTGATGCTCAGTGCGGACCAGGCGCTGTATGAGGCCAAGCACACGGGGCGCAATCGCATCGTGGATGCACAGTAACGATGACTGAAGCGAGCAGGCCATTGTGGCGAGCGAGCCATAGCAATAAAAAAGGCCACCCGAAGGCAGCCCTTAAAACTAAAGAAAGAGAGTTGTTACTTACACCGCCGCAACGGGACGCATGTAAGAGATCGGTGCGGTGCTGGCATCTTCGAAGGTCACGACTTCCCAAGCATCTGTCTGCTCAATCAACTTGCGCAGCAGCTGGTTGTTAAGGGCGTGGCCCGACTTGAAGCCTTTGAACTCACCTATCAGGCTATTGCCCAGCAGGTAGAGGTCACCGATTGCATCGAGGATCTTGTGCTTCACGAATTCGTCTTCATAACGAAGGCCGTCCTCGTTCAGTACACCATCCGCGTCGACCACAATGGCATTTTCAACGCTGCCGCCGAGTGCGAGGTTGTGCTTGCGCAGGTACTCGATGTCACTCATGAAACCAAAGGTACGGGCGCGGCTGACTTCTTTTACGAACGAAGTGCTGGAAAAATCCACGCTTGCACTTTGGGTGCGGTCACGAAATACCGGGTGATCGAAATCGATCTCAAAGCTCACTTTAAAGCCTTCGAACGGGACGAAGGTGGCGCGCTTGTCGCCGTCTTCTACTGTCACTTCCCGCAGAATGCGAATGAACTTCTTGGCTGCGTCCTGTTCTTCCAGGCCGGCAGATTGAATCAAGAATACGAAGGGACCAGCGCTGCCATCCATGATGGGGACTTCGGACGCGGAGAGCTCGACGTAGGCGTTATCGATGCCCAGACCGGCCATGGCCGAGAGCAAGTGCTCCACCGTGTCCACTTTGACGTCACCGTTGACCAATGTGGTCGACATCGTGGTTTCGCCGACGTTTTCCGCGCGAGCAGGAATCTGCACCGCAGGGTCCAGGTCGGCACGAACAAACACGATGCCGGTGTCGACAGGTGCAGGTTTGAGGGTCAGGTATACCTTCTCCCCGGAGTGCAGACCTACACCTGTGGCACGAATAATATTCTTCAGGGTGCGTTGTTTAATCATGGCTTGGACCGCTTCAGCGCAAATTGCGAACTGGTATCAACAAAGGCTGGCGATAATAGCAGACCAGACCTTTGCTGAACACCAATCACCTTCATAGCCCTGATACATTCCATTAATCGGCCTGACGACGCAGGAATGCCGGGATGTCCAGGTAGTCCAAGTCATCTTGCGGATTCGGGCTACGGGACGCCGCAGCACCGGCCTGAGCCTGATTGCGCATCACGGTCGGACGGTCCAGATCACGGTAGTTCACCGACGGCAGTTCCTGGCGCGAAGGCGCTGGAGCGGCAGCCGCTTGGCTGGCGTGACTGCTGTGACTGGTGTGAACGGTATTGTCGATGACCTTTACAGGCTTCTCGATTTTTGCGCCCAGGCCGGTCGCAACCACGGTTACATGCAGTTCGTCGCGCATGTCCGGATCGATAACCGTACCGACTTTGACCATCGCGTGCTCGGAAGCAAAGGCTTCGATGATGCTACCCACGTCGGAGTACTCACCCAGGGACAGGTCAGGACCGGCGGTGATGTTCACCAGGATGCCGCGTGCGCCTTGCAGGTTCACGTCTTCCAGCAACGGGTTGCGGATGGCCGCTTCAGTGGCTTCACGCGCACGGTTCGGACCGCTGGCGCAGCCAGTGCCCATCATCGCCATGCCCATTTCGCTCATCACGGTACGCACGTCGGCGAAGTCGACGTTGATCATGCCCGGACGCTTGATGATGTCGGAGATACCGCGAACGGCACCGGCCAGTACATCGTCAGCCTTGGCAAACGCGGACAGCAGGCTCGCGTCCTTGCCCAGGATAGTCAGCAGCTTCTCGTTGGGGATGGTGATCAACGAGTCGACGCTTTCAGACAGCAGACGGATACCTTCGTCGGCGATCTGCATACGCTTGCGACCTTCGAACGGGAACGGACGGGTCACGACAGCGACCGTCAGAATCCCCATTTCCTTGGCCACTTCGGCAATGATCGGCGCTGCACCGGTACCGGTACCGCCGCCCATGCCAGTGGTGATGAACACCATGTTGGTGCCTTGCAGCACTTCAGCGATACGCTCACGGTCTTCCAGGGCGGCTTGACGGCCGACTTCTGGGTTGGCGCCGGCGCCGAGGCCCTTGGTCACGGCGGTGCCCAATTGCAGGATGGTCCGCGCGCCGATGCTCTTCAGCGCCTGGGCATCGGTGTTGGCGCAGATGAATTCAACGCCTTCGATGTTGCTCTTGACCATATGGTTGACAGCGTTGCCGCCGCCACCGCCGACACCGATCACTTTGATGACCGGGCTTGCGGGGATGTTGTCTACGAGTTCGAACATGTTCCCTCTCCTTTCGTTTTCTCTAGTTTTTTCGCCTACTGCATGCTTCTACAACAGTGGTGCGGTGCTGCGGTAAATCGTTAGAAATTGCCTTTGACCCAAGCCTGCAACCGTTCGAACAACGGTGCTTTCGCTTCGTCGTCGCCGCGGTAGCTGTCGCGGATGCTCGGGCCCGACAGGGAAATGCCGTCGGTCTGCTTTTGCAGCCCGTACAACAGCAAGCCCACACCGGTGGAATAAATCGGGTTGCGCACCACGTCGCCCAGGCCTTTGACGCCATGGGGCACGCCCAGGCGGACCGGCATGTGGAAGATCTCTTCGGCCAGTTCGACCGCGCCTTCCATCTTCGAGGTGCCACCGGTCAGCACGATGCCGGCCGGGATCAAATCTTCGTAGCCACTGCGGCGCAGTTCCGCCTGGATCAGGGTGAACAGCTCGTCGTAGCGCGGCTCGACCACTTCGGCCAAAGCCTGGCGCGACAGCTCGCGCGGTGGACGGTCGCCCACGCTTGGCACCTTGATGGTTTCACCGGCACCGGCCAGTTTGGCCAGGGCGCAGGCGTAACGGATCTTGATCTCTTCGGCGTACTGAGTCGGTGTGCGCAACGCCATGGCAATGTCGTTGGTGACCTGGTCGCCGGCAATCGGGATCACGGCGGTGTGACGGATCGCACCCTCGGTGAAGATCGCGATGTCGGTGGTGCCGCCGCCGATGTCGACCAGGCACACGCCCAGTTCTTTTTCGTCATCGGTCAGTACCGAGTAGGCCGAAGCCAGTTGCTCGAGAATGATGTCGTCGATTTCCAGGCCGCAGCGGCGCACGCACTTTTCAATGTTCTGTGCGGCATTGACCGCGCAGGTCACCACGTGGACCTTGGCTTCCAGGCGCACGCCCGACATGCCGAGGGGCTCGCGCACGCCTTCCTGGTTGTCAATCACGTAGTCCTGCGGCAGGGTGTGCAGCACGCGCTGGTCAGCCGGGATCGCCACGGCCTGGGCCGCGTCGAGTACGCGCTCAAGGTCGGCCGCACTGACTTCACGGTCGCGGATCGCCACGATGCCATGGGAGTTCAGGCTGCGGATGTGATTGCCCGCCACGCCGACGAACGCCGAGTGAATCCGGCAACCGGCCATCAGCTGCGCTTCTTCAATGGCGCGCTGGATCGATTGCACGGTGGACTCGATGTTCACCACCACGCCCTTCTTCAGGCCCCGGGACGGATGCGTGCCAATACCGACGATTTCGATCGTGCCGTCTTCCCCGACCTCGCCCACCAGCGCCACCACTTTGGAGGTGCCGATATCGAGACCGACGATCATTTTGCCGCTTTGCACGTTTGCCATGGGTCCTGCCTCTTCTTAATTCTTCGCGACAGCGGGTTGCGCTGCCGTGGGCGCAGCCGGTTCACGCCAGCCGACGGCAAGGCCGTTGGCGTAACGCAGGTCGACGCTCGCAATGTTCGTAATCTGTTCTTTCAAGGTCTTTTCATAGATGGCAATAAAGCGGCGCATCTTTTCCACCAAGCGGTCGCGTCCCAGCAACAACTCGATGCCCGGGCCGGAACTGCCTGCCCCGGTCGTCAAAAACCAGCTGCCCCGTTCACGCAATTCCAGGCGTGCAATGGAGAAGCCCAGCGGCCGCAGCATCTGGCTCAAGGCCTGGTACTGCTGCATCACTTGCTGCTGCGCCCGCTGCGGCCCGAACAGCTGCGGCAGGTGCTCGTAGTTGGCCAGCTCACGCGGGGTGAACGCCTGGCCCTGGTTGTTCAACAGCGCTTCATCACCCCAACGGGCCACGGGCAGTTGTTCTTCCAGGCGGATCGTCACCTGGTCCGGCCATACACGGCGGACTTCGGCGTGGGCGATCCACGGCATCTGCTCCAACTCCCGGCGCATACCGGCCAGGTCGATGGTGAAGAAACTCGCCGCCAGGAACGGACCGATGCGCTGCTGTACCGCTTGCTGGCTGATGTAGCTCAAGTCGCCCTGTACGCTGATCTTGGTGATCGGCCGGTCGGCGTAAGGCAACAGACGCTGCGCGCCTTCATAAGTACCGAAGCCCAACACCACCAGCAACACCGGCCAGAACAGCGCCTTGAGGAAACCAAAATTGGCTTTCGGCAGGCGCGCCGACATCGGCTCTTTAGCCACCATCCGGCTGGCACCCCGTGGCACCGGCTTGCGGCCGGGTGCGTGTGGGGGCTGATGACGAAGCGATGCGCCTTTCATGTCTTAGCCTCGCTGCCTTTCTTCACCGGCAACGCTGGCCGCCAGGATTGCCAGCACCAACTGCTGGAAATCCAGACCGGCTGCGCGCGCGGCCATAGGGACCAGGCTGTGGTCGGTCATGCCCGGTGCGGTGTTGACTTCCAGGAACCAGAAATTCCCTTGGTCGTCCTGCATCACGTCTGCCCGCGCCCAACCGGCGATACCCAGCGCCTCACAGGCTTTCGCCGTGAGGTCCATCAGTTCCTGTTCTTTGCTTGCGTCAAGGCCACAGGGAATCCGGTACTGGGTATCGGAAGCCAGGTACTTGGCGTCGTAATCGTAGAAAGTGTGGGGCGTGCCCAAGGCGATGGGCGGCAATACCTGGCCACGCAGGGTGGCGATGGTGTACTCGGGACCTTGGATCCACTGTTCCACCAACACTTGCGAATCGTAGGTACTTGCCGCTTTCCATGCGTCGATCAATTCGGCGGCCGAGTTCACTTTAGCCATGCCGATACTGGAGCCTTCATGGGCTGGTTTGACGATCAAAGGCAGGCCCAGTTCCTTGGCTGCAGAAATACAATCGTCTTCGCTGCACAACACGCGGTGACGCGGAGTTGGAATCCCCAGGCTGTGCCACACCTGCTTGGTGCGCAACTTGTCCATGGCCAGCGCCGACGCGAGGATGCCGCTGCCAGTGTAAGGAATCCCGGCGCACTCCAGCAGGCCTTGCATGCTGCCGTCTTCACCGCCACGGCCGTGCAGGATGATGAAGGCGCGGTCGATTTTCTCGGCCTGCAGGCGAGCGAGGAAGTCGTCGCCCACGTCGATACCGAACGCATTCACGCCCGCACTCTGCAGCGCTTCGAGCACGGCATTGCCGGACTTGAGTGACACTTCGCGTTCAGCGCTCTTGCCGCCGAACAGCACGGCCACGCGGCCGAAGTCGGCGGGGGCGATGGTGGAGAACAGGGAGCCGTAGTGGGTGGTCATTTCGACTTCCCCTTTTCTGCGGCAAACGCTTCTTTTACGAACAAGGGGCTCGCCAGCAATTTAGGCGCAAGGCCGCCGATATCACCGGCACCCTGGCACAGCAGGATGTCGCCGGCACGCAGCAGCGGCTTGACGATCGGCGCCAGGTCCACACCGCGTTCGATGTAGATCGGGTCCAACTGGCCACGCTGACGGATGCTGTTGCACAGCTTGCGGCTGTCCGCCCCGGGGATCGGTTCTTCACCGGCCGGATAGACTTCCATCAGCAGCAGCACGTTGGCATCGGCCAGTACATTGACGAAATCGTCATACAGGTCGCGGGTGCGGCTGTAGCGGTGCGGCTGGTAGACCATCACCAGGCGACGCTCCGGCCAGCCACCGCGCACGGCCTTGATCACGGCAGCGACTTCGGTCGGGTGGTGACCGTAGTCGTCCACTAACATCACGTCACCACCTTCCACCGGCAGTTGCCCATAGACCTGGAAGCGCCGGCCAACGCCGGCAAAGCCCGACAGGCCCTCGACAATGGCTTCATCGCTGACGCCTTCGTCGGAGGCAATGCAGATGGTCGCCAGGGAATTGAGCACGTTGTGGTTGCCCGGCATGTTCACCGACACGTCCAGCGGTTCGCGGTCCGGGCGCAGCACAGTGAAGAACGTCTGCATGCCTTGCTGGCGCACATTGATCGCACGCACGTCGGCGTCTTCGCTGAAGCCGTAGGTCAAGGTAGGACGCTTGACCAGCGGCAGGATTTCACGCACCACCGGGTCATCCAGGCACACCACCGCCAAACCGTAGAACGGCAGGTTATGCAGGAACTCGACGAAGGTTTTCTTCAACTTGTTGAAGTCACCGTCGTAGGTCGCCATGTGGTCGGCGTCGATGTTGGTGACCACGGCCACCAGCGGTTGCAGGTGCAGGAAGCTGGCATCGCTTTCGTCAGCTTCGGCGATCAGGTAGCGGCTGGTGCCCAACTGGGCATTGGTGCCGGCTGCATTCAGGCGGCCACCGATCACGAAGGTCGGGTCCAGGCCACCGGCGGCGAACACCGAGGCGATCAGGCTGGTGGTGGTGGTCTTGCCGTGGGTGCCGGCGACGGCAATACCATGGCGATAGCGCATCAGCTCGGCCAGCATTTCGGCGCGGGGCACCACGGGAATGCGGCGCTCAAGGGCGGTGGCCACTTCTGGGTTAGAGGTGTTCACGGCGCTGGACACCACCAGCACGTCGGCCTCGGTGGCGTTCTCGGCGTGGTGGCCGATAAAGATTTTCGCACCGAAGGACTTCAGCCGCTCGGTGACCGGCGACTCTTTCAAGTCAGAGCCGGACACCTGGTAGCCCAGGTTCAGCAACACTTCGGCAATACCACACATGCCCACGCCGCCGATCCCGACGAAGTGGATACGACGGATACGGCGCATTTCCGGTTGCGGCATGGCTTTCTGATTCTCAACCATGGGCCACCTCCAGGCAGATATCGACCACGGTGCGGGTTGCGTCAGGTTTGGCCAGGCGGCGTGCGGTGCTCGCCATGCTGTTGAGTCGTTCCGGTTGCATCAAAACCTCGGTCAGGCGTGCGGCCAAATCGGCGGCGCCAGTCGTTCTTTGCGGCAGCAGGAAGGCAGCGCCCTCCCCGGCCAAATATTCGGCGTTGCGGGTCTGGTGATCGTCGATCGCGTGGGGCAAAGGCACCAGCAAGGACGGCAGACCGGCGGCGGCCAGTTCACTGACGGTCAGCGCACCAGCGCGACAGACCACCAGGTCGGCCCAGCCATAGGCTTGGGCCATGTCTTTGATGAAGGGCTGCACATCAGCCTCGACACCGGCCTCGCGATAACGCGTGGCGGTCACTTCATCGTGGTGCTTGCCGGCCTGGTGGAAGACCTCGGGGCGCAAGTCCACAGGCAGTTGCGCCAGCGCTTGCGGCAGCAATTTATTCAGCGGCTCGGCGCCCAGGCTTCCGCCCAGGATCAGCAGGTGCGCCTTGCGCCCGGCCAAGGCGTCACGGGCGATGTCCATAAACAGTTCGGTGCGCACCGGGTTGCCCGTGGTGCGGCGCTTGTCCGATGCGCCGAAGGTATTCGGGAACGCTTCGCACACCCGCGCCGCCAGCGGCACCAGCAAGCGGTTGGCGGTGCCGGCGACAGCGTTCTGCTCATGCACGATCACCGGCACGCCAGCGAGTTTGGCCGCAACGCCGCCGGGGCCGGTCACATAACCGCCAAAACCGAGCACACACACCGGCTTCAATTCACGGATGACGTTGCGCGCCTGCCACACCGCCTTGAGCAACACGAACGGCGCCTTGAGCAGAGACAGCTTGCCCTTGCCGCGCAGGCCGGTAACGTTGATCAGATGCAGCGGCAAGCCGGCGTTCGGCACCAATTCGTTTTCGATGCCGCGCGGCGTCCCCAACCAATGCACGGTGTAGCCACGGTTCTGGAACTCACGCGCGCAGGCCAGGGCCGGGAACACGTGGCCCCCGGTGCCGCCCGCCATGATCAGCACGTTAGCGCCCATGGGTCGGCTCCTCGGCGAAGTCGCTTTCGCTGAACTCCATCTCTTCGCTGCCCAAGTGGGTGCGACTCTCCCACTCGATGCGCAACAGCAAGCCGAGACAGGCGCAGCAGATCACCAACGAACTGCCGCCGTAACTGAGGAACGGCAAGGTCAGGCCCTTGGTCGGCAGCAGGCCGACGTTCACGCCGATATTGATCAGGAACTGGCCGATCCACAGGAACGACAAGCCATACGCCACATACGCAGCGAAATACTGTTTGGCCTTCTCGGCCCACAAGCCGATGTACATGCCGCGCACACATACGAACACGAACAGCGCGACGGTACACAGCGAGCCGACCACGCCCAGTTCTTCGGCGAGCACCGAGAACACGAAGTCAGTGTGCGCTTCCGGCAGGTAGAATTGTTTCTGCACGCTGTTGCCCAGGCCCACGCCCAGCCACTCGCCGCGACCGAAGGCGATCAGCGCCTGGGTCAACTGGTAGCCGGAGCCGAACTGGTCGGACCACGGGTCGGTAAAGGTGATCAGACGGGCCATCCGGTAAGGTTGCGCCTGCACCAGCACGGTCACGGCGGCCACCGCCAGCACCACCATCAAGGTGAAGCGGAACAGCCCGACGCCGCCGAGGAACAGCATCGCTGCGGCGGCGCCCATCATCACGACGGTGGCCCCGAAGTCGGGTTCCATCAGCAGCAGGCCCGCCATGGGCAGCAGCACGATGAACGGCTTGAAGAAGCCCATCCAGCTCTCGCGCACTTCCTTCTGACGACGTACCAGGTAACCGGCGAGGTAGATCACCACGAACACCTTGGCGATTTCCGACGGCTGCACGTTAAACGCACCGAAGCCGATCCAGCGCATCGAACCGTTCACCTCGCGGCCGATGCCGGGCAGGATCACCATGATCAGCAAGCCAAATGCCCCGATCAGCATCAGCCAACCCAGGCGCTGCCAGGTCGCGATGGGGATCATCATGGTGACGATGCACGCGCCGAGGCCGATCACCAGGTACACCAGGTGACGGATCATCATGTACAAGGTGTTGCCCGACTGCACGGCAGCCACTTCGGAAGACGCCGACGTAATCATCACCAGCCCCAGGCCCAGCAGCGCGAGGCAACCGGCGAGCATCGGGAAGTCAAGGTCGATGCCGCGCCCGGTAATGATCGGCGACGGGTACGGCTTGATGATGTTACGCAAATTGATATTCATGCCAAGGCCTCCACGGCGCGGGCGAACAGCTGGCCGCGCTCTTCGTAGTTCTTGAACATGTCGAAACTGGCGCACGCCGGCGATAACAACACCGCATCACCCGGCTGGGCCAAGGCTTTGCACTGGGCAATCGCATCGTTGAGGGAGCTGGCGCGCACTTGCGGCACCGCATCACCGAGGGCGGCGGCGATCAAGTCGGCATCGCGCCCCATCAGCACCACGGCGCGGCAATGGGCGGCCACCGGCCCCTTGAGGTCCTTGAAATCGGCGCCTTTGCCGTCGCCACCGGCGATCAGCAGCAGCTTGCCGTCGATATCGGCACCCAGGCCTTCGATGGCGGCCAATGCGGCACCGACGTTGGTGGCCTTGGAATCGTTGTAATAGCTGACGCCATTCAGGTCGCGTACCCATTGGCAGCGATGCTCAAGGCCGCCGAAGGTGCGCAGGCTCGCGAGCATGGCGTCGAACGGCAAACCAACGGCATGCCCGAGGGCCAGAGCCGCCAGGGCATTGGATTGGTTGTGCGCACCACGGATTTTCAGCTCGCGCACAGGCATCAGGTTCTGGAATTCGAAGGCCAGGTATTTCTCGCCGTTCTCTTCACGAATGCCGAAAGCCTTGAAGTCGGGTTTGCCCAGGCCAAAGGTCCAGCACGGCAGGCCCTCGCCCATCAACGGACGGCTCAAGGCGTCCTGGCGGTTGACCACCACTTGTTTGGCACCGCGGAAAATCCGGTGCTTGGCCAGGTGATAGGCCGGCAGGCCGCTGTAGCGGTCCATGTGGTCTTCGCTGACATTCAGCACGGTGGCCACTTCAGCGCCCAGGTCGTGGGTGGTTTCCAACTGGAAACTCGACAGCTCCATCACGTACAGCTCGACGTCGTCGCTGAGCAGGTCCAGCGCCGGGGTACCGAGGTTGCCGCCCACGGCCACGCGCTTGCCAGCCGCTGCCGCCATCTCACCAACCAGGGTGGTCACGGTGCTTTTTGCATTGGAACCGCTGATCGCCACGATCGGCGCCTTAGCGTTGCGCGCGAACAGGTCGATATCGCCGGACAGTTTTACGCCACGCGCCGCTGCGGCTTGCAGGGCCGGTGTCGCCAGGGCCAGGCCGGGGCTTACGTAAAGCTCGTCGGCACGGCACAGAAACTCGACATCCAACTCGCCACAACGCACTTCCACGTGCGGGTAGTCACGGCGCAGCGTGACCAGCTCCGGTGGATTTTCCCGCGTATCGGCGACAGCAAACGACGTGCCCCGGTTCGCCAGGAAGCGAACCAGGGACATGCCGCTCTTGCCGAGGCCGACAACGATGCGGAAGTGGTCTGAAGCGATCAGGGACACTCGTTTCTACCTCAGTTTCAGGGTGGCAAGGCCGACCAGTACGAGAATCACGGTGATGATCCAGAATCGGACGATCACACGCGGTTCAGGCCAGCCCTTGAGTTCAAAGTGGTGGTGGATCGGCGCCATGCGGAACACGCGGCGCCCGGTCAATTTGAAGGACGCCACCTGGATGACCACCGACAGGGTTTCCATCACGAACACACCGCCCATAATGAACAGCACGATTTCCTGGCGGACGATCACCGCGATGGTGCCCAGGGCCGCGCCCAGCGCCAGTGCGCCGACATCGCCCATGAACACTTGTGCGGGATAGGTGTTGAACCACAGGAAGCCGAGGCCTGCACCGATCAGCGCGCCGCAGAACACGATCAGTTCACCGGCGCCCGGCACATACGGGATCAACAGGTATTCAGCGAATTTCACGTTACCCGACAGGTAGCAGAAGATGCCGAGCGCACCGCCCACCATCACCGTCGGCATGATCGCCAGGCCGTCGAGGCCGTCGGTCAGGTTCACCGCGTTGCTGGAGCCGACGATGACGAAGTAGGTCAGCACAACGAAGCCGATGCCCAGCGGAATGCTCGCATCCTTGAGCATCGGGATAATCAAGGTAGTCTCGACCGCGCTTGGAGCAGTCGTGTAGAGGAAGATCGCCGCAGCCAGGCCGAAGACCGATTGCCAGAAATACTTCCAGCGGCTTGGCAGGCCCTTGGAGTTTTTCTCGATCACTTTGCGATAGTCATCGACCCAGCCGATGGCGCCGAACAACAAGGTCACCGCCAGCACTACCCAGACGTAGCGGTTGTGCAGGTCGGCCCAGAGCAAGGTGCTGATACCGATGGACGACAGAATCAGCGCGCCGCCCATGGTCGGGGTGCCGGATTTGGACAGGTGCGACTGCGGGCCGTCATTGCGAACCGATTGACCAATTTGCAGGTTCTGCAGGGTGCGGATCATCCACGGCCCCAGGAACAGCGACAGCGACAGCGCGGTCAGCACACCCAGAATCCCGCGCAGGGTCAGGTACTGAAAGACCGCGAAGCCTTTGTGGAACTGTTGCAGATACTCAGCCAGCAGCAGCAGCATTAATGTTTCTCCGTACTTGAGCCACACAAGGCCACGACGACGTTTTCCATCACCGCGCTGCGCGATCCCTTGATCAAAATGGTTGTGTGTTTATTTTGTTCGCCCGCACGCAGCGCCTGGATCAGCTCAGCCTGGGTCGCAAAATGCCGCGCTCCGGGGCCGAAGGCATCGACGGCATGGGCCATGTTCGGGCCGACAGCGTAGAACGCGTCGACTTTGCCGCTAGCGTAAGCGCCGACTTCACGATGGGACTGTTCGGCCCAGTCGCCCAGTTCGGCGATATCGCCCAGCACCAGCACCTTGCGCCCATCAAAGCCCTTGAGCAGGTCAATGGCGGCGCAGACCGAGGACTGGTTGGCGTTGTAAGTGTCATCGATCACACGCATGCCGTTAC
Source organism: Pseudomonas sp. PSPC3-2 (assembly GCF_049897085.1). NCBI lineage: Bacteria > Pseudomonadati > Pseudomonadota > Gammaproteobacteria > Pseudomonadales > Pseudomonadaceae > Pseudomonas > Pseudomonas sp. PSPC3-2. The sequence continues at coordinate 16,944 of NZ_JAFCVO010000001.1, read as the reverse complement.
TCGCCAATTGCGCGACGGTACGGCCCTTGACCGGTTGCACCGCGCCCAGGCCGGTGGCGATGCCAAACAGCGACACACCCAGGGCGTAAGCCGCAGCCGCAGCCGCCAAGGCGTTGGCGACGTTATGGTTGCCCAGCAGATTCAACTGCACGCGCTCTTCGCCTTGCGGCGTATGCAAGGTAAAGGACGGGCAACCACGGGCGTCGAGCGTGATGTTCGACGCGTGGAAATCGGCCGCTGCATTCAGTACGGCGAACGTCAGCACCTTGCGACCGGCGGCGCGTACACGCCAGGTCTCGAAGGCCTTGTCGTCAAGATTCAAAACAGCAGTGCCCAAGGCATCGAGGCCTTCGAGGATTTCACCCTTGGCTTCGACGATTTTTTCCGGGCCACCGAACTCGCCGACGTGAGCGGTTCCGGCGTTGTTGATAATTGCCACGTGAGGCTTGGTCAGCGCCACGGTATAGGCGATTTCGCCGACACGCGAAGCACCCAGCTCGATCACGGCCGCCGTGTGTTCCGGGGCCAGTTCGAGCAGGGTCAGCGGTGCGCCGAAATCGTTGTTCAGGTTGCCACGGGTGGCCAGCACCGGCCCGCGCGTGCGCAGGACACCTGCGAGCAGTTCCTTGACCGTGGTCTTGCCGCTGGAGCCGGTGATGGCTGCCACGGGCTTATCGAAGGCAGCACGGTTCAGCGCGCCAAGTTGACCCAGGGCCAGGCGTGTATCGGCCACCAGCAATTGCGGCAAGGTCGAATCTGCCACTTCGTGCTGCACCAGGGCACCGACCGCGCCTTTGGCGGCAACGTCATTCAGGTAGTCATGGCCGTCGAAACGCGGACCGGCCAGAGCGACAAACAGTTGGCCTGGCTTGATCGCGCGGCTATCGATACTGACGCCATTGAAACTGCAATCACCCGACAGCATGCGCGCCGAGAGGGCCTGGGTCAGCTCGCTGAATTTAATCGCTTTAAGCATGGGCGACCTCCCAGGCGGTCAAGGCATGATCGGCCTCGACCAGGTCGGAGAAGGCATGGCGTTCGCCGTTGATTTCCTGGTAATCCTCGTGACCTTTACCGGCCAGTACCACGACATCGCCGGCACTGGCGCTGGCAATCAATTGGGCAATGGCCGCGCCGCGACCGGCAACGAAGCTGGCCTTGGACGCGTCTTTAAAGCCGACGCGGATGTCGTCGAAAATCTGGCTTGGCTCTTCGCTGCGCGGGTTGTCGTCGGTGACGAGCACGCCATCGGCCAGGCGCTCGACAATCTCGGCCATCAACGGACGCTTGCCGCGATCGCGATCACCGCCACAGCCAAACAGGCACAGCAACTTGCCTTTAGCATGCGGGCGCAGGGCCAAGAGGACTTTTTCCAGTGCGTCCGGGGTGTGGGCATAATCGACCACCACCAGCGGCTGCGAACCGCCACCCAAACGCTGCATGCGTCCAGCCGGGCCTTCCAGCTTCGGCAGCACCTGCAGGATTTCATCGAGGGCGTAGTCCAGGCCGAGCAAGGCACCGATGGCGGCAAGCACGTTGCTCAGGTTGAAGCGGCCGAGCAGGGTGCTGCGCAAATGGTGCTCGCCCTGCGGCGTCACCAACGTGGCGCGCACGCCCTCGTCACTGAAGTGGGCTTCGCGGCAATACAGGTAGGCGCGGGAATCTTCCAGGCTGTAGCTGATCAGGCGCGCTTCGCTGTCTTGGGCAGCCAGCTCGCGGCCGAACGCGTCATCCAGGTTCACCACGCGGCACTTCAGGTCATTCCAGGCAAACAGCTTGGCCTTCTCGGCACCGTAGGCCTCCATCGTGCCGTGGTAGTCCAGGTGATCGCGGGACAGGTTGGTCATCACCGCCACATCGAAGGCCAGTGCGGCAACGCGGCCCTGGTGCAAACCGTGGGACGACACTTCCATGGCAACCGCCTTGGCACCGGCCTTTTTCAGGTCGGCCAGGGTCGCTTGCACGGCGATCGGGTTCGGCGTGGTGTGCAGGCCGCTTTGCAGCGAGCCATAGAAACCGGTGCCCAGGGTGCCGACAATGCCACAGTGCTGACCCAGCAGGTCAAGGGCCTGGGCGACCAGTTGGGTCACGCTGGTCTTGCCGTTGGTGCCGGTCACGCCAATCAGGTTCAGGTGGCGGCTCGGGTCGCCGTAGAAACGCCCGGCGATATCCGACAGTTGCGCGGCCAGGCCTTTGACGGGAATCAACGGCACGTCGGTGATTGGCAGCACGGTGGCGCCGTCCACTTCATAAGCCACGGCTGCGGCGCCGCGTTGCAGGGCATCGGCGATATGCGCACGACCATCGTATTTGCCGCCAGGCACCGCCAGGAACAGGTCCCCGGCGCGTACATTACGACTGTCCAGGCTCAGCTCGCGGATCAGCAGATCGCGACCGGCATGGGCAAAAATCTTGTTCAGGCTAAGAGACATCAGCCGCGCCCTCCATTGGCTTTTACTGCGGCGGCCGGCGGTCCGGCGTTCGCTTGTTGGGTCGGCGCCAAGTTGTCCGGCGTGACGTTCATCAGGCGCAGGGTGCCGGACATCACTTTGCTGAACACCGGCGCCGACACCAGGCCACCGAAGTAGCCCGCTTTACTAGGTTCATCAATCACGACGACGATCGCGTAGCGCGGGTCGCTCATCGGACCGAAGCCGGCGAACAGCGAGCGGTAGGAGTTCTCGGCATAGCCTTTGGTGCCGACCGAGGTTTTACGCGCTGTACCCGACTTGCCAGCCACGTGATACGCCGGCACCTGGGCACGGAATACGCCGCGCGGTGCTTCGATCACTTGTTGCAGCATGCCTTGCATGGTCTTGGCGACGTTTTCCGGAATCACCTGGGTCGCTTTCGGCGCTTCGTCGACGTGGATCAGGCTCAAAGGAACCATTCGACCGTTATTGGCCAATACAGAGAAAGCGTGAGCCAGTTGGATCGCTGTCACCGACAGGCCATAGCCATAGGAGAGCGTGGCGGTCTCGGCCTTTTTCCAGTCGCGGTAGTTAGGCAGGTTGCCCACGCGCTCACCCGGAAAGTCCAGGCCGGTGGGTTGGCCCAGGCCGATCTTTTGCGCCAGGTGGTAGATGGTTTCGCCGCCGATATCGAAGGCAACCTTACTCATGCCCACGTTACTGGAGTTGATCAGGATACCTGTCAGATCCAGCACCGGACCTTCGGTACGGGACACGTCACGAATGGTGTATTTGCCCAACTGCAAGGTGCCTGGGTAGACCTCGACCTTGTCGCTGGGCTTCCAGCGCCCGGTTTCCAGGGCGGCACTCATGGAGATGGCTTTCATGGTCGAACCCGGTTCGAACACGTCGATCATCGCGCGGTTGCGCATCATCGCCGGTTGCAGGTTGCGACGGTTGTTCGGGTTATAGGTCGGCTGGTTGACCATGGCGAGAATCTCGCCGGTCTTCACGTCCATGATCACCAGGCTGCCAGCCTTGGCGCCGTTCTCGATGATCGCGTTACGCAGCTCGCGGTTGGCCAGGTATTGCAGGCGCAGGTCAATCGACAACGCCAAGGGCTTTCCGGCCTTGGCGTTTTTGGTGACTTGGACGTCTTTGATCAGTCTGCCGCGTCGATCCTTGATGACCTGTCGCTTGCCAGGCACGCCGGCCAGCCATTCATCGTAGGCCAGCTCCACACCTTCGCGACCATGGTCATCGATGTCGGTAAAGCCAACCATGTGCGCGGTGGTTTCACCGGCAGGATAGAAGCGGCGGAACTCCTCGATGCCATAGACACCGGGGACTTTTAGGTCGAGCACTTGCTGGCCTTGTTCGGGGGTGAGGCCGCGAACCAGGTAGATGAATTCTTTATTGGCCTGAGCTTCCAGGCGCTCGGCCAAGGCTTTCGGGTCCTGACCCAACGCGGCAGCCAGCTGTGGCCACTTGTCCTTGGCCACCTGCAATTCCTTGGCGTTGGCCCACAGTGTGGTCACCGGTGTGCTGACGGCCAGGGGCTCACCGTTACGGTCGGTGATCAGCCCGCGGTGTGCAGGAATCGGAATATGTCGCAGGCTACGGGCATTGCCCTCGCCGATAAGGAAGTCGCGGTCGACTACCTGCAGATCGACGATCCGCCAGGCGATTGCGCCGACCATCAAGGCCAGCAAGCCGAGCATCAGACGGAAGCGCCACGGGTAAAGTGCGCCTTCGAGTTTCATCATGGCGCCACCATTCGAACTTCGGCCGCGCTCGGGATGTGCATCTTCAGCTGTTCGGTGGCCAGTATTTCGATGCGGCTGTGGGCAGTCCAGGTGCTTTGCTCGAGGATCAACCGGCCCCACTCTGCCTGCGCTTTATCGCGCACGCTCAATTCCCCGTACAGGGTATTGAGCAGTTGGCGGTTGTAATGGGCGCTGTAGGACACCGCGATCGCGGACACCAAGACGCCAATAAACAGCAGCAACATAAAGAAGCTACCGCCCGGGAGGGGCTTGGCGAAAAGCCTGCTCACCGCAACTTCTCCGCGACGCGCATGACGGCGCTACGGGAACGAGGGTTGGCCTTGAGTTCAGCTTCGGAAGCGAACTGCGGTTTGCCATGGACTTTGATTTTCGGCACGAAGGCTTCGAAACGTACCGGCAGGTTGCGCGGCAGGTTGTCGGATTCGCCCTTGACCAGGCGACGCATGAACAGCTTGACGATGCGGTCTTCCAGGGAGTGGAAGCTGATCACCACCAGGCGACCACCCACTTCCAAGGCTTCCAGTGCGGCGTCGAGGCCCGCTTCCAGATCGCCCAATTCGTTGTTGACGTGAATGCGCAGGCCCTGGAACGCACGGGTGGCGGGGTTCTTACCCTTTTCCCAGGCAGGGTTGGCGACTTTCAGCACTTCGGCCAGGTCGGCGGTGCGCTCGAACGGCTGGATTTCCCGGCGCTCGACCACCGCACGCGCCATGCGGCCGGCGAAGCGCTCTTCACCGTATTCCTTGAACACCCGGGCGATTTCTTCCACCGGTGCGGTGGCGATGAACTGGGCAGCACTGACACCACGGGTGGGGTCCATGCGCATATCGAGCGGGCCGTCGTTCATGAAACTGAAACCGCGCTCCGGGTCATCGAGCTGTGGCGAAGACACGCCCAGGTCGAGCAAAACTCCGGCCACCTTGCCTGCCATGCCGCGTTCGGCGACTTCGGCACCCAGCTCGGCAAAGCTGCGTTGTACAACGACAAAGCGGCCGTCTTCGGCCGCTAGCGCTTGCCCGGTGGCAATCGCTTGGGGGTCTTTGTCGAACCCGAGGAGTTTACCGTCGGACCCGAGTTGGCTGAGTATCAACCGACTGTGCCCGCCCCTGCCGAAGGTGCCATCCAAATAGCAGCCATCCGCGCGTACGGCGAGAGCCTCAACGGCTTCGTCAAGCAGTACGGTGATGTGGTTAAAGCCGCTATCAATAGTCACAGGATCAAATCACGCAGTTCATCAGGCATGGCGCCCGGTTGTTGAATAGCAGCCAGGTCAGCTGCAGAAACAGCATCCCAGGCATCTTCGTCCCACAATTGGAACTTGTTCAGTTGGCCCACCAGCATTGCGCGCTTGTCGAGTTTGGCGTACTCGCGCAGACGCGGTGGCACCAGGAAACGACCGCTGCCATCGAGCTCGAGGTCGACGGCATTACCAATCAGCAAACGCTGCAGACGGCGGTTTTCTTCACGCAACGAAGGCAGGGCGCGCAGCTTGGTTTCAATCAACTCCCACTCATCGAGGGGGTAAACACACAAACAAGGGTCAACGGCATCGATAGTGATGATCAACTGTCCGGAACTTCGCGAAATGAGCTCGTCACGATACCGGCTCGGCATAGCGAGACGGCCTTTTGCATCGAGACTGATAGCGTTGGCTCCGCGAAACACAGATGCGTTTCTCCCAATTTTAGCGTTTTACGTTCAAAAAACCCACTTTGTGCCACTTTCCGCCACTTGCGCACACTATAGGAATGCGCCCACCACACCGTCAAGGCGCGGATTCAAGGAAAAGCCTTACAGAACGGAGATTTAGGAGCGTAAAAGGAGGAGAAACCAGAGTTCGGCGGTATTTTTGGCTCAATAAGCACTAATAGCTCAAAGAGCTATGGCTCAAAGTTAAAGTAATTTATTAAGAGTAAGATTTTTTTGGTATTACGAAGATGCATCTGCCAATCATTTGGCAGGGAGGGATTCTTGCGTTACTACCGGGTTTCTGTCCGAGATTCGGACAGAAGGAAAAAAGGTGGAGAGTCGATCTATAAGCCGGGTTCTGTCTTGAACAGTCATTCGTCTACGATGGCCATCACTGGACATCTTTAGCAACCTACCCGGTCCCAGCGCGGGCCACGCCTTGGGACCCTATTTGGTCTTGCTCCAAGTGGGGTTTACCTAGCCACGAACTGTTGCCAGACGTGCGGTGCGCTCTTACCGCACCTTTTCACCCTTACCGGCACCGAAGTGCTTAGGCGGTTATTTTCTGTGGCACTTTCCGTAGGCTCACGCCTCCCAGGCATTACCTGGCACTTCGCCCTATGGAGCCCGGACTTTCCTCCCCCCCCTAATTTTCATAGAAGGCAGCGACTGTCCAATCGACTCTCCGCCGCGAAGGTTAACGGCACGACGGGCTTAGGACAAGTATTAAAAGTGCAGCAATGCCATCACGTCCAGACGGAATACCGGCCTAACCCCGGAACTATTCGGCTTTCTGTTTATCCAGTGCGGCCTGATACAACACATTCTTGCGCACGCCGGTAATTTCCGCCGCCAGCGCGGCCGCTCGCTTAAGGGGCATCTCCTTGAGCAGCAGATCCAGGACACGCATGGCTTCGCCACCGACTGCGTCTTCATGTTCCGGCGCCGTCCAACCCGCCACCAGCACCACGCACTCGCCACGCTGTTGATTGCTGTCACCCTCGACAAACGCGCGCAGCGCTTCCAGCGGCAACCCCTTGAGTGTCTCGAAGGTCTTGGTCAGCTCACGGGCCAGCAGCGCCAGGCGTTCGCCACCGAACACCAGCTCCATGTCCTGCAGGCATTCGAGGATACGATGCGGGGCTTCATAGAAGATCAGCGTGCGCGGCTCTTCTTTAAGCGCCTGAAGACGTGCGCGACGCCCCACCGCCTTGGCAGGCAGGAAACCCTCGAAGATAAAACGATCCGATGGCAACCCCGCGGCGGATAACGCCGCAATCAACGCGCATGCGCCCGGAACAGGCACTACATTGATACCGGCGGCACGCGCCTGGCGCACCAGGTGGTAACCGGGGTCGGAAATCAGCGGGGTGCCAGCATCGGAGATCAGCGCCACATCGTCACCGGCCAGCAGGCGGGTGATAAAACGGCTGCCTTCTTCGCGCTCGTTATGCTCGTGGCAGGCGGCTAATGGCGTGCTGATTCCAAAATGCTGCATCAAACGCTGTGAGTGCCGAGTGTCTTCCGCCGCGATCAATTTAACGTCGCGCAACACTTTAAGCGCCCGGGCACTGATGTCGTCCAGGTTGCCAATGGGCGTCGCCACGACAAAAAGCGAGCCTGCAGTGGAATTCAAAGGACCTGGAGCAGTCAAAACGCACACCTCGATGGTTGGCAAAAGCCACATTGTAGCGCGTAGGCGCCCTGGAAATATGCCATCGAGATGGATGCCGTTTCAGCCGTCGGTCGGGCGCACCCACCCAAACGCAACATTTGCACCATCTAAATTGACGGTTTCACGCCAGTAACATCGCGCCTGGGCCAGTGCTTGGGTACAATTCCACGCTAATTTGATCGGTATCAGGAACATTTACATGATCCCTTGTCTGCGGCTGCTCTCCGCCCTCTGCCTCGCTGCCTTGCTGGGCGCCTGTGCCAGCTCGCCCTCGTCCAGCCTTGGCGACCTGCCACGGACCCCGGACGCCAGTATCGAACAACTGCTCGAACAGGCGACCACCGCCAACACGCCCGAAAAAGCTGCGCTGCTGCGCCTGAGTGCGGCGGACATGGCCTACCACCAGAACAACGCAGGCCGCTCGTCGCAGATTCTTGCGCAGGTGCCACTGGATGCTCTCAAGCCCGCCGCGCAGATATTCGCCAGCACCCTGGCCGCCGAACTGGCCATGGCGCGCAACCAGCCCAAGGCCGCGCTGACGGCGTTGAACCACCCCAGCCTGCAAAACCTGAAGGAGCTGCCGGCCGAACAGCAGGTTCGCACCGGCACCGTACATGCGCGTGCTTATGAAGCCGACGGCCAGACCCTGGCCGCCGCTCGTGAGCGTGTGGCCATGGCGCCACTGCTGACAGGCGACGCCGCGAAGAGCAACCATGAAGCCATCTGGGCGTTGATTGCCGCGCTGCCGGCCGAACAACTGCAAGCCAGCGGCAACCCGACGCTCGACGGCTGGATCACCTTGGCCCAGGCGGTCAAGGGCGCCGGCACGCTGGAGCAACAGCAAGCCGCCATTGACACGTGGCGCGCGCAAAACCCAGGCCACCCGGCGGCCGTGCAACTGCCGACGCCGCTGACCAAACTCAAGGAGCTGGCGAGCCAGCCGCTGAACAAGATCGCCCTGCTGCTGCCGCAGGAAGGCCCACTGGCCGCCGTTGCCAAAGCGCTACGCGAAGGCTTCATGGCCGCGCACTACCAGGCTGAACAAGCCGGGCAGAAGCCGCCGGTCATCGAGTTTTATGACAGCTCGCGCCTGACGTCCCTCGACGATTTCTACGCCAAGGCCAAGGCCGCCGGCGTGCAACTGGTCGTCGGCCCGCTGGAAAAACCGCTGGTCAAACAGCTCAGCGCGCGCCCGCAATTGCCGATTACCACCCTGGCATTGAACTACAGCGAGACCGATCAAAACCCGGCGCAACTGTTCCAGTTCGGCCTGGCGGCTGAAGACGAAGCTCGCGAAGTCTCGCGCCGCGCCCGTGCCGACGGCCTGCACCGCGCCGCCGCGATGGTGCCCCGTGGCGAATGGGGTGAGCGTGTCTACAAGGCCTTCCGTCAGGATTGGGAAGCCAACGGCGGCACCGTTGTCGGCGTCGAGTACGTCGACCAACCGGTCGCCCTCGCCCAGCAAATTGCCGATCTGTTCCAACTGCGTAAAAGCGAAGGCCGTGCCAAGAGCCTGCAAAGCGCCGTCGGCACCGACGTCGCCGCACAGCCTTCGCGTCGCCAGGACATCGAGTTCATCTTCATGGCCGTCCCCCCGCAACTGGCCCAGCAGATCAAGCCGACCCTGAACTTCCAGTACGCCGGTGACGTGCCGGTGTATGCGACATCCCACGTGTTCAGCGCCAGCGGCGACAAAAACCAGTACCTGGACATGACCAACGTCATGTTCTGCGAGACCCCTTGGCTGCTCAACACCACCGACCCGCTGCGCAACCAGGTTGCCGCACAATGGCCACAAGCCAATGGCAGCCTTGGCCGCCTGTACGCGATGGGCGTCGATGCATACCGCCTGGCGCCACGCGTGGGCCAACTCAAGGCATTGCCAGACACACGCATTGACGGCCTCTCCGGCAGCCTGGGCATCAGCGCCAACCAGCGCGTTGACCGCCAGATGCCCTGGGCGAAGTTCGTCGGAGGCGAAGTCCAGCGTCTGCCCGATACCCCACGCTGATGCCCGAGAGGTCCAGCGCACAAAGCGGCAAGGATGCCGAACTCCAAGCACTTGAGTACCTTCGACAACAGGGTCTGCGCCTTCTGGCGCAGAACTGGTTGTGTAACCGCGGCGAGCTTGATCTGGTCATGCTTGACGGCGATACAGTAGTATTCGTCGAAGTCCGCTACAGAAAACACGCACAATGGGGTGGCGCGCTCGCCAGTATCGATGGGCGCAAGCGTCAGAAGCTGATACTCGCCGCGCAGTTTTTCCTGCTCAAGGAGCATCGCTGGGCTGATTCCCCCTGCCGTTTCGATGTGGTTGCCATTGAAAGCACACCGTCTGGCAAAGCTGATTTGAACTGGCTCAAAGATGCCTTCGACAGCTGATTCGCCGGACATCTTCACCACACACTTTTGCTCTTTGCTTTGCGGGCTGCACATTCCTGTGCCAAATAGCCGCGCTACTTAAGGTCACACAGATGGACATGCAATCCCGAATTCGCCAGCTTTTCCAGGCCAGCATCGACACCAAGCAACAGGCGATGGACGTACTTGCACCGCACATCGAGCAAGCCAGTCAGGTCATGGTCAACGCCTTGCTCAACGAGGGCAAAATGCTTTCGTGCGGCAACGGCGGCTCGGCCGGCGATGCCCAGCATTTCTCGTCCGAGTTGCTCAACCGCTTCGAGCGCGAGCGTCCTAGCCTGCCGGCCATTGCCTTGACCACCGACTCGTCGACGATCACCTCGATCGCCAACGACTACAGCTACAACGAAATCTTCTCCAAGCAGATCCGCGCCCTGGGCCAACCGGGCGACGTGCTGCTGGCGATTTCCACCAGCGGCAACTCGGCGAATATTATTCAGGCGATCCAGGCCGCACATGATCGCGAAATGGTTGTCGTAGCATTGACCGGTCGCGACGGCGGCGGCATGGCCTCACTGCTGCTGCCCGAGGACGTGGAGATTCGCGTCCCGGCCAATGTCACCGCACGTATTCAGGAAGTCCACCTGCTGACGATCCACTGCCTGTGCGATCTGATCGACAGCCAACTGTTCGGGAGTGAAGAATGACCGTTAAACGCCTCAGCCTATTGGCGATCGCGCTGTGCCTCGGCATCAGCGGCTGCAGCACGGCAATCACCGCGACACGTGACACCCCTATCCAGGACGACAAGGGCACCCGCACCTTCGGCAGCAAGATTGACGACTCGCTGATCGAAACCAAGGTCGAGGTCAACGTCGCCAAGGCCGCTACGGACCTGGGCAATGGCGCGTCGCGCATCGTCGTGACCAGCTTCAACGGCGTGGTGCTGCTCGCCGGCCAAACGCCGCGTGCCGACCTCAAGGCCCAGGCCGAACAAGCCGCCTCGGCCGTGCAGCGAGTCAAGAAGGTCCACAACGAATTGCAGGTCATGGACCCGATCACCCTGCTGGCCATCAGCAACGACGCGCTGCTGACCACCAAGATCAAGGCGCAGATGCTGACCGATAACGCAATTCCCGGTTCGCGCATCAAAGTCGTCACCGACAACGGCATCGTTTACCTGATGGGCCTGCTGACCCAGGCGGAAGCGACCCGTGCGGCGAACCTGGTACAGGGTGTATCCGGCGTGCAGCGGATCGTGAAGGTGTTCGAGTACATCGATTGATGTAACCGACAGCCATAAAAAAGGGCGCCCTGCATTCACTGCAGGGCGCCCTTTTTATTAGCGGGTGATTACTGGTATTGCGAGTACGGGTTGCCCTGGAACTGGTTGTTCTGCTGTGGCGCCTGTTGCTGGGCAGCAGGCTGGCCGTACTGCTGGCCTGGGATTGGGCCCAGGTTCACTTCTACACGCCGGTTCTGAGCGCGACCGTTGACGTCGGCATTGCTGGCAATCGGATTATCCGGACCGGCACCGCGAGCGCTCAGGTTGGCGGCGCTGACGCCTTGGGATGTCAGGTAATTCGCCACACTCTGCGCACGGCGTTGGGACAGGTCCATGTTCAGTTGGCGGCTGCCAGTGCTATCGGTGTAACCCACGATCTGGATGGTGTTCTGGCTGAACTGCTTGAGCGAGTTGGCCAGGTTGTTCAGCGGCATGTAGAAACTGCTGGAGATCGCGTCCGAGTTGGTGGCAAAGGTGATGTTACCCGGCATGATCAGTTTGATCTGATCGCCCTGGCGCTGAACCTCAACACCGGTATTGGCCATGCTTTCGCGCAGTTTCTTTTCCTGCTGGTCGGCGTAGTAGCCATAACCCGCTGCGCCTGCCCCCGCGACGACCGCACCGATCAGCGCGCCCTTGCCACGGTTGTTATGGTCGATGGCCGCACCGGCCAACGCACCGGCCAGGGCACCGAGGCCGCCGTACTTGGCGGTCTTGCTCATGCCACCGGATTCATTACTCGCCTGTCCCTGACTGCTACCGTCATACGGATTAGGTGAAGCACAGCCAGATAACAAGGCTACGGCAGTAGCGACAACTAGCAGACGACGCGGAGTGAACATGGAGGAGCTCCTACTTTTGCACTCTGTGGTGCAGAGGACATGGACAATGGATCTTTGCCGAGATTTGAACGCGACAAACGGTAAAAATTCCGTGGACACATCCCGACCTGTAACAAAAGATTCAGGACTACCGTCGCGGCACAAACCGTAGCAGACGCACGCTGAACACATGCTGAGTTTTTTGCTACAGGGCTTGAGCGCTTGCGCTGCAGTCATGCGCGCACAAAGGGGTTCTCACGCATCTCATCACCCAGTCGCGTATCCGGCCCGTGACCGGTCACCACCGTCGCAGCCTCATCCAACGTATACAACCGCTGCTTGATCGACCGCACGATCGCCGCCTGGTCCCCGCCCCACAAATCCGTGCGGCCCACGCCCCGGCGAAACAGCGTATCCCCGGCAATCAGCAGTTTGGCGTCGGCAAACCAGAAACTCATCGACCCCGGCGTGTGCCCCGGCGTATGCAATGCTACGCCGCAACCGCAGGCCAGCTCTTCATCGTCGGCCAGCCAACGGTCCGGGGACGGCACCGGCGTATATGGCACGCCAAACATCTGACACTGCATCTCCAGGTTGTCCCAGAGAAACTGGTCGGCCTTGTGCAGGTGCAGGGTTGCACCGGTCTTCTCCTTCAACTGGCCGGAAGCCAGGAAGTGATCCAGGTGGGCGTGGGTGTGAATGATGCTCACCACCTTGAGACCCAGCGCATCGAGCCGCGCCAGGATCAGTTCGTGATTGCCGCCGGGGTCGACTACGATGGCTTTTTTACTGATGGGGTCGCCGATGATGGTGCAGTTGCACTGCAAAGGGCCAACGGGGAAGGTTTCGCGAATAAGCAAGGGCTTTGCGGCTTCCATGGGTGTTCCTGTAAAGTTAATGGCACATTTTTGGCACAGTGCGAAAAGCGATGGCGACGTTTAGGAAGAAAGGCCCCCACCAATGGCACGCCCAGATCAGACGTAAAGGGTGGCCCCAACAGACACGCACATTCAATACCCAGCTCGAAGCAAAAACCTGGGCGACCATGATAGAGAGGGAAATGGATGCCGGCGTATTCGTCAGCCGCAGCGAAGCCGAAGCGACCCCCTTCGCCAGCGCCCTGGAGCTGTACGCCAAGGAGGTGACCAGCAAAAAACGCAGCAGCGCCTCAGAACTGTCACGTATCCAGGCCATGCAACGTCACCCACTGGCTCTTCGCTCGCTTGCCAGCATTCGAGGCTCCGATATGGCGAGTTACCGTGATAGACGCCTCGAAGAGGGGCTGGCCCCCGCCACGGTCCGCCGAGAACTCGCCTTGATCTCTCACGTATTCACCATCGCCCGCAAAGAGTGGCGCATGGAGTCTCTGACCAATCCAGTCGAACTCATCCGCCAACCAAGCGTTGACGACTCACGCGAGCGACGGATTCTCAGTGCCGATGTATGCACGCAAAAAGGTGGGAAACTGCTTTACGAGCACGTGGACGAGCTGGAAATGATTTGCCGCTACTCTCGCTCGACCGAGCTACCCAAAATCATGACTTTCGCTGTAGAAACAGCGATGCGACGCAGTGAAATAACTGGTTTACAAAGCGCTAACGTCAATCTAGACAAGCGAGTTGCTCTGCTGCCGATGACCAAAAACGGCTCTTCCCGTGGCGTTCCTCTTTCCAGCAAGGCAGTAGACATATTGAGTAACCTTGCTGAGCGAGAGGATGGTCGCTGTTTTCGGAGCAGGCCCGACTCAATCACCAAAGCATTCGCGAATGCTATCGCCGATGCACGCAACGCCTACACGGAAGGTCTGTCCCTCCACCTCAAACACAAGAAACTCTCACAGGACAAGATCGATAAGTGCATCCAGGCCGATCCGTTCCTGATGGATTTGCGCTTCCACGATCTACGCCATGAGGCAACCTCGCGTCTAGCGGAAATCTTCCCCCTGCACGAACTGACCAAGATCACTGGCCATCAGGATACGCGCATGCTCATGCGTTATTACCATCCTAAAACAGAGGATTTAGCCAAGAAGCTCACCTAGCACTCAACCCGCTGATTATGACTTCGCGTGCCATGCGGTGAGCCTACCGAAATAGCACATAGGTTAGCGAAGGTATAGCAAGCCGAATGCAACGTAATCAAAGGCGTTGAGCGTAGTTTCGCAAAAGTAGGAATACCTGAGCGCCGCACCTTGGGCGTATCTTTCTTGCCCATCACACACCCTGAATCTTGCGGATAAAAATGATTGATGGCGAGTGTCTCTCCATAAAATTAACGGGGTTATTTCGAGTCCCCAACTCTCATGAACTGATATCGAGACCATCAGGTCAATCAAAAGAGGATTCGGTACAGCCCCCTTGTGTTGGGCGTGCGTGGCCGGCTAACCCCTTAGCTGTGCTAGAAACCCCCTCGAATCTCAAGGCAGTCTGCCATCACGGTCTCAGATCACCTATGCCACTGCTGCTTCAAAAAAAGCAGCTGACTTTCGGAAATGAGGCTGGTAGGATAGCGAGCATGAATTTTGCGCTCTAATGGGGATTGAATAGTGGCTAGCAGCGTATCTGTGTACAAAAACTCACCAAAAAGGGAGTATGTGCTCACTGATAAAAAGCGAGACGACTATCGTCAAACTTCTCAAGACTCCCGCTTGGCAAAGTCCTCCGCCAAGTTGGGCCTGCTGACGTCGCTGCATAAAGTGAATGTTCCCAGACTTGACGCATGTGCACTTATGCCTCAACTGGAGGACAATAATCTTAGCTGCCTGAGTTTGTTTTCTGGTGGCGGAGGCTTGGATTTAGGCTTCGATCGTGCAGGATATCGTCACGTTGCGTCCTATGAACTAATCCCAATCTGCAAAGAAACTCTTACCGGCAATAGACCAAATTGGACTGTTTTCGGCGGTCCAGACTCCGGTGATGTAACGAAGGTCGAGTGGGATTCGTACAAGAGTGGTGTTGATATTGTTCATGGAGGTCCGCCATGTCAGCCATTTTCGATCGCAGGCGAGCAAAAAGGCATCGACGATGAGCGCAATATGTGGGGGGAGTTTATTCGTGCTGTTAATACGATAAAACCCAAGGCTTTTGTCGCGGAAAATGTTCTTGGTATTCTAAATCCAAAGTTTGAGCAATTTGTAAGAATTTATATTCTAGATAAATTAAAAGACTACAAGATAGTAAAGTTTGAAATGAACTCCTCTGATTACGGCGTTCCGCAGATTCGACGTCGAGTCTTTTTTGTTGGGTTCAGGAGCGCCAAGGATTTCAACAGGTTTGAAATCCCTCAGCCGACTCATCAGTGGCGTCCAAAGGATGGATTTTCTGAGCAGGAAACGATTCCATTGTTTGAAGGCGTTCTACAACGAACGATGGGGGTTAGAGAGGCTTTAGGTTTAAGTGATACCAAGTTTGATAACTTGGCTCCAACCATTCGAAGTGGATTTACAGGTAAAAGAAACACTACGTCAGTTCTCAATAGCTCAGCGGGGCAAAAAACTTGGGGTGATATGGAGGTGTGGCCAAACGGGGTCCAGCAGGACAGGCTGGCAGCGTCGAGTTTCCCGGCAAAAAATCAACACTTTAGATTGTCTGTCCAGGATGTCGCTCTACTTCAGGGATTCCCGCAGAGCTGGAAATTTTCTGGCGCGGTTTATCAAGTGTTGGGGCAAATAGGAAATTCTGTTGCCCCTCCAGTTGCTTATCAAGTTGCTAAAAATGTCGCATTAGCGCTGAAAGATTAAAATCAACCTTTTTCAAGAAGATAAGTGGTTACTAATGCACGTAGCTGACGGGCATGATTATCTTCGATCTTAATCCATCCCTCGAAGTACGAAAGAGGGATGTGAGGATTATTCAGGGTGCTGCCTCGCGCCATAAGATAAGTTGCTCGGTCTTTCATGATTTCGAGCATTCTTTCCTTACTGTAGCCTCCGCGGACATCCATTAGTTCTCGGTATCTGGAGCTGGAATACTGCTTTTTCTGAAGTGATTTTGCGTCGTCTAGTGTATAGACATCCTTGTCACCTAGTATTTCCGTCACGTCTTGCATGTCTAGCTTTGAAGAGGAAATTGCTGTTAACTTTATATCTGGCGCAATATAGTTCTCTTTGCTTTTAATCCATGGCTCCATTGCGCAAGGTGAGCCATACATATAGAAGTTGTGTCCTTTGTGGAAAAACCCGATTAGCCAATGCTTGCCTACCCATTTTTCTATGTGGTCAAGTCCGAAGTCTCTAACGGTGGTTACTGAGCCTTTAGAGGTGGTTTTAAGCTCGAACGGTATGGAAGTTCCATTAAGATCAAGGAATGCGTCTATTCCTGACCGGTTTTCAAGTTCGTCTTTGCGCAGTTCAAATAGCTTACACATGGCCAGTTCGCGATCATCATCCTGAAACCCTTTCATAACTTGTAGTCCCTACTTCATTTGTAAACGATGTTTGTTTTGCTCTATTTAAAAGTGTCGATTCATATAGAGCCCCATGTTTCTTGTGTGCTTTAAAATAGAATGCACTTCAAGTTTTTACTGAAAAATTCGAATGGTGACAAATTTTTTCAAGGAATGGAAGGGGATTAGCTGTAGAGCTTTCATAGGCTTCGAGATACTTTTGGATGACACTTTTTGGCGACGGTAGTCAAATCTATCGATCAGGCACGCAGTGTGTTGGCCTTTACCGCCTGCGTGGGCATGTGAAATGACGGGCTTCGGCTGCTCAAGCCCTGCAGACCTAACTCCTGGTCTCGGTGTTAGTGACCCCGGAAGGGGTGACTGCTTCGTTGGGCTCCCAACCGATCTGAACGCTAGTGGCCTGAGCGGTTAATCCATTAATTTATTTTTTATCACACTCAGCTTCGCTTTATGTACCGAGCTAATGATGGCCTCAGCCGTTTTATTCCACTTGAACGGCTTGGCTGAATGC